>CAYXZW010000009.1:0-73909 GCA_964469905.1 uncultured Smithella sp. | reverse complement strand
CGCCGATGGTACTGCATGGGCGACTGTGTGGGAGAGTAGGTGCTGCCGGATTTAATACACGAAAGCCCCGCTGATTTTTCAGCGGGGCTTTTTTGTGAGACTCGAATTACGAAAGTGACACTCATAACTAAAGATCAGGAGTCGAAATTCGCTAGTCGAACTATCCCCGCAGCGGAGCGAACGCGGATTAGTGTCACTGTGTTCCACTCAAAAGCAGGTATATTTCCTATAACTTCGCTTGCCATGCTTCCGGTGCATTTTACTAATTAATTGAATAGTAATTGTTTTGCTAAGTATTTATGACTGTTGGGCTTTAAATTTAGTTCAGTAATTTACGGTGAAGCATTCGATCGGACTTGCCCGTAATCCCGGCAGCCTTGGTCCGGCTTGCAGAAAAACTTTTTTCTACATCCGCGGGAGGAGCCAAGTTTAAACCTTGAAAGACTCGTACAAGCAAAACTTGGATCAGCCGTTGTTTAGTCGCGCGTTGAATTCTTCAAGGGTGAAACTATATTCTTGCGTACCGTAGCACTCTACGGCAAAGGAAGCGCATACACTCCCCATCCTGGCGCACTGTTCGATGTCCAGGCCCCGGACAAGACCGCTGATCAGACCTCCTCTGTAGGAATCACCTGCGCCTGTAGGGTCTTCAACCTTTGCTGCCTGTATAACAGGAATGCCAATTTCCCCATCCGGAGTTGAAACATTTGAACCAGACTCTCCCAAGGTGGTAATGATTATCCCGGTCAACTTCAGGAGATCTCTTTTGTTTAAACCTGTCTTGCTGATGATTAAATCCAGTTCATAATCATTAACGATCAGAATTCGGCATCCCTCAACAGCTTCCAACAGATCTTTTGCCTCCCACATTGGCAGCGATTGCCCCGGGTCGAAGATATAATCAATTCCTCTGGCTTTACAGGCACGGGGGTAATTTATCATGTCCTGAAGATTACCCGGAGAAACTATTACAATTGTTTCCATGGGATTAAGTTTATCGAAATCCAAGGAAGAGGGATATTTCATGGCCCCCGGATTGAAACCGGTAATCTGGTTGTCCGTCTGGTCGGTGGTGATATAGGCTCCTGCTGTAAATTCGTTCTCTATAATACGGATATTATCAGTGGATATGCCATTTGCCTTGAGCCAATCAAAGTATCTTCGATAATCATGACCAATAGCAGAGCAAATAATCGGCTTATAACCCATTTTGGTCAGACAGTATGCAATATTGCCTGCAGTTCCGCCAAATTTTTCTTGTATGCCATTGACTTGGAAACAGACATTTAATACATGAATTTTTTCGGGCAGGATATGATCCGAGAAGTGTCCCGGGAAATCCATAATCCTGTCATAGGCCAATGATCCTGATACAATTATTTTCATAATAAAAGCCTTTCAGATTAATTCAAAATAATTATCGTTGAGGCAGCGCAACCAGTCTTATGCGCTGGGTTCTGTCGATGCAAAGGTGCACATTTCTGAATCGGTGAGTATTTTATCTTTTTAATTTTAAAAAAATCGATGAATTGGTGCAATAATTCTGCAGGCTGTGGACAGGGCGTATTTCCTGTAGTTGTGTTGCTGCCGGTAGTCAGAATATCTAATGACACTTGATAAAAATCCCTTTTGAAAAAAGTCAAATTAATTTTAATGAACGGGTCGGAGTATAAGTTAAAGGATTTTTTGTGTCAAGGGAAAGGACGGGAAATTGCGCTATGACGCACGTCAACTTCGGATTACAAAAAATTAATATATGTAAGACATCACGTGCAGTTAGAATAATGGCCTGGTGCTTGCCAGCCATAACCCAGCAGTTCGATACGACTCGGCTGATGATGCCGCCGGCATTCAGCTACCTCGGCCCGATGATTTCTGCAGGACTTCATATCTGCTTTTGAGTTTGTATATCTTATTCACATCATCATTGTTAATATTGATGAAATAGCCGCTTATTCTCAAATAGTCCGGTTTTTCGCCAATGTATGCGACAATTAAGTCGTGTTTCAGTTCGTTGCCGAATATATTGGCAACCAGCTTCAGCCTTTCCCCTTTTTCAAAAAAAGGTTTCCACTTCTGTGCTTTTTCCAGGAGAATTGATAGTTCACTGGAATTGAATTCATGGAGATATCCTTTGAAAATGCCGTCGATCAGCACCTCCTCGCTACGTCTCCCCGATCGCCACTTCTTTTCCTTCAGAAAATATTTGAAATCCTCTTCGTTAATTACGCTGACGCGGTTTTCCCTATGCTCATCCTTTCCGGATGCGCCTTTATCAAGAGATCTATCGCTTTTTTTCATGGGATCGATAATGTTTGCGCTTTCATACATCTTCAGCAGGGACAAATGGTCAAAACTACAGGCCGCCGTCAACTCCTGAATATATCCTTTCCTTTTATAACTGCTCATGCCGTGTGTAAGGCTGTCCACAAGCGCCATGAAATTATTGTAAGAAACATCATCCTCGCCGACTCGCTCTATCTCCAGAGGCCAATCCAGTCCGCCGTAAAGCTTCAAGTTGATCTTTTCCCCGGGTGCATTCTCCAATGTGCACTGCTGGATTTCCTGCAGCGTCTTTAGTCTGCGGTCTTGCTCTTCCTTGAGGCTATTGAGTTCCTTCTCGATATTTTCAACTTCCTCTTTACAGGCTTCCGATTCACGAGATACTTTGTTTAATTCTTTTAAGATTGGTGTGGCATTGCGAAGCAGAACGTTTATCACGGGGGCGTTCGATGCTTTGACGGCTTGTAAGTACTCTAGCAGTATCTTGTTATGTTTTAGTTTTGTTGCCTTTTCATCGATCTTCTGCTGTTTTTCCTTTTTTTCTTCCAAGATATGGCTGATTACGCGTATTCTCTTGTCGGTCAGTTCCAGGACAGGGATGATGATGTCGGAAATTTCGCCTTTGTGGCTGGATGGCGCCGAATTTGCTATGTGCACGGATAAACCCACAACCTTTGATGATTGCAATGAGGCTATCTTTATAGTTTCACCGCTAATATTGCAATTGACCGCGGTAGTGACGGAAATGTTTTTCCCTACCAGAGTGGAATTTTCCACAACATTCAGAATGATATCACCCTGCAGGCTTTTCAGATAGGAATTCATTGTCACTATTCCTTTTACCCTTACGATACCCTTACGGGCAATAAGCCTGCCATTGTTGACATTGCCCTGTATCTCTATGTCTCCCCGTTCGGAAATTATTTCGCCATTAACGTTGCCCTCTTCGACATTTATGTTATTGCACTTTATGGAGTAACCTTTCAGGATGTCGTTATGCTGGATGAAATGGCTGGCACTGATTTCCAGACTTCCTGTTTCCGGGCCGATCGGTGAATAGTTATGCGCTTCTGCGGTTACTGATATTTTATTGTTTTTGGGATTGATGATGATATATCCGACCCGTTCGGCGATGAGATACTCCATCTCATTTTCCATGATTATGCGTGTGCTTTCTCCAACCAGTGCTTTCAAATCGAGATCACGTCCGGGCTTTGCAGGAAGCTGCCTCCCGCTGAGAGAATATCCGGGATCACCATCTGTGGCATTGACCTTACAGATAATTCTGTTTTTCTGTAGATCAAGTATCTGCGGGTATATGCATTTATAGCGCTTTAAATCAATGCGTCCGGTTTTGGTGTCTTCCACCGGTGACAGATCTCTTTCAACTTTTGTCAGATAGGTTAACTTGGCGTCTTCGCCTTTCACCGGTGAAGTGGATTGTGCAATTTCTCCCATTCCGGTACTTCGGCTGCTTAGTTTTTGGGTGATGCTTTCTATGTTAAGTCCAAAACGGATTTGTTTGTTCCAGGCGGCGGCGACAAATTCATCAATGGTGATGCCACTTACATCGCTGCCCGGTTCCTTTTCTCTTCCCGATCCGAATTCGTAAAAAGCTGTATCTTCCCTGATTTTAAATCTGTCGTACAAATGATTTTTCTCCACCGACAGGGCAATGATTACTTTCGCGAGAAAAGCTTTTTTGTTTTTGAGTTTGAAATTGTTGAAGTTGTAGAGAATGTTGCTGAAGTTCTGGTAATGCAAGCCGCTGAAGTAATAGCCCTTGGAAAAAACTTCGGTAACGAAAGAAAGAAAAAGACTGCTTTCGGGAATCACTTCCAGGTTTACAAAGGCGCCTTCTGAGGATAATTCCAGAAAACTCGGTGAAATAATCTCTTCCAAATAACTTGCCCTCGCTCTCGAATAGTTGGTTATACTTTAACCTTAATGGATGGGGCATTAGCTACGGTCGCCCCAATATCTTGTGTTGCTTGATTTAGTCGAGGAGAACAGTTTTTTCCAATGCTTCAGATCAATGTTGAGTTCTCCGTTTTAGCCTGGTTTCGCGGTGGTGCCGCATTATCTCAATGATACAATCGTTGGTTCGAGTTAGCGTCCATCACAGAGATTTTATTTATATCATACATGCCGGGGAAATGACAGCATTGATGACTGATCGAAGTCTTGCACTCGATCTTTATACCTGCTGTCAAGAAAACTTTGTCCTACGGAATTTATGAAACTCAAAGTTTTTTGCAAATAGCAGGAATGTTGTGGTCTGAGCAGCACGCCAGGCAGAGACCGGCAGGCATTTAGTTTTTTAGATTGTACTTTTTCAATTTGTAGCGGAGCATCCGCTCTGACATACCGAGATTCTCGGCAGCTTTAGTTTGATTACCAGCGGCTTTGCTCATTGCTTCATCAATTAATTGTTTTTCCAGATCTTCCAGCGAGTCGCGCAGTGTGCCGGCTATTTTTTTGTCGGCAGATTCAGGAAGCGATGATGATTTGAAGGGTAAATCGTCAGAGGTAATATATTCGTTACGCGTAATTACCACAGCCCTCTCCAGGATGTTGATGAGCTCCCGGACATTTCCCGGGTAATTGTATTTCAAAAGCAGGTCGCGCGCTTCGGCAGTCAATTCTTTAATGTTTTTGCCGTTTTCTTGAGAGAATTTCCCCAGGAAATGATGAATTAAAAGGGGCAAATCTTCTTTTCTTTCCCTAAGCGGCGGTAGCAGCATAGTTACAACTTTTAATCTATAAAAAAGGTCTTCGCGAAAATTACCCTCTTTTACCTGTGCTTCCAGGTCACGGTTGGTTGCACTGATAACCCTGACGTCAACATGGATAGTTACATTGCTGCCCAGGCGTTGGATTTCTCTTTCTTGCAGAAAACGTAACAATTTAACCTGCACGGTGGGGCTCAATTCTCCTATTTCATCGAGGAAAAGAGTGCCGCCGTCGGCTTCTTCAAATCGACCTATGCGGCGGGAAGTTGCCCCGGTAAAAGATCCTTTTTCATGGCCGAATAATTCGCTTTCCAGTAAATTTTCATGCAAAGCGCCGCAATTAACTACGATAATCGGTTTGGCAGCGCGTGGACTCAATTGGTGAATCAGTCTGGCCAGCAGCTCTTTTCCGGTTCCGCTTTCCCCGGAAATCAAAACAGATGCCTGGCTTGCCGCCACCCGGCTGGCTATGTTGATCAATTCCGTCATTTGCGGGCTTTTATAAATAATCTTCTCGGCAGTCACACCCTTCTTGCCCAATTCTTCTTTTAATAGTTCGTTTTCCCGAATCAGCTTTCTTCTGTCCACTACCCGGTCGAGGATCAGCAACACTTCTTCCAGATCTACCGGTTTGGTTATGTAATCGATTGCTCCGACCTTAATGGCTTCCACTGCCGTTTCAATCGTGCCGAAAGCCGTAATAATAACAACGTCAATTTCCGGGTTGATGCGTTTTACTTCTTTGAGCACCTGCAATCCATCCATCCCGGGCATTTTGTAATCCAGCAGGATAAGATCAAAATGACCATTGTGAACAACTTTAATGGCAGTTTCACCATTTTCCGCTTCTGCCAGTGTGTGGCCTTTAGAACGCAAAAAATCTCGTAATAACTCTCTTTGGGATTTTTCGTCATCAACAATAAGAATGCTTAATTTGCGCATTAGCTTTTTTATTCCTTTTGATTAAGACTTTTCGCTGAGCCTTTCCCGGGGTAAAACAACTTCAAAAGTTGTTCCTTCCCCTTTCCGGCTGATCACCCGGATCTCTCCGCCGTGTCCACGGATAATCTCACTGGCCAAGGGTACTCCCAGGCCTACACCCTTTTCTTTAGTTGTATATTCGGGGCTGAAAATCTTTTCGATTTCTTCTGCGGTCATGCCACAACCGGTGTCGGAAATGCTCACAACAATATAATTCTTCCCTTCTTTATCCACAGTGATGGTGATTGTGCCCTCGGCGGGCATGGACTCCAGAGCATTTTTAATCAGATTAAGAAAAGATTGCTGAAGTTTATTAACATCCATTGGAATTATAGACTTCTCCAGCCGCCAATTAGTTTCAATAGTTATGCCGCGGGTTGATGCTTCTTCGCGGATAAGGCTCACAATCTTTTGTAAAACTTCGACAATCGAGAAATCGCTGAGCTGCAAACGGCGGCTTTTGGAAAAGGAAAGAAATTCTTCGATTATTCCGTTGAGGCGCTTAATTTCGTCCCGGATAACACCTGAGAGGTTCCGGAATTCATCGGCCTTGTTCTGGTCGGCAGGGACAAAATCCATTTTTAATCTTTGTGTGGCCATGCTGATGGCATTTAGTGGATTGCGAATTTCATGGGCAACGCCGGCGGCAAGTTGCCCCAGTGATGAAAGCCTTTCGGCCTTTTCCAGCCGCCGTTCCATTTCAATGATACCGGATAGATGCCTGTTTTGATCGTGATACAAAAGCCACATGGATAATATCGCAATGATGACGACAAAGATCATGAAAATAAAGATGTTCTGACGGTTTTCGGCAATAATCCTATCCATCGAGCCGCGATCGAGACCGATTCTCACAATACCAACAATTTTTTTATCGATATACAAGGGTGCGGCCATATCGAGAATTTTGCTGTCGCCGGAATCAACTTTTCGGCTGATTATTCTTACTTTACCGGACATAAATTCCTGAATGTTAAAATCACTGCTGTTTAATCCTTTTGTCAAAGGACCGATGCCGCTTAGCAATTTGTTCTGATCATTAATTATCTGGAGATAGACTATACCATGGCCTTCGCCGATTTTCTTGATACCTCTTTCCACGGCAACCTTTAAACTCCAGTAAATTAAACCCGGTTTATCCAGGTTGATGACAACGGTGCCGCTACCGTCCTTGCGCCGCAGGGCAACAAAACCAATTCCCTGCTTGGCACGAATTTTTTCTATCAGATCAATAGTTGTTAACTTCCGTCCGTCTTTTTCCAGTTCATTTTTGTCCAGCATATTCGTCTGTAAATGACCGCTTGAATAAACAGCTTGTCCCCGGCGATCGAGAACGGCCAGATACCAGAACCTGTTTTCCGCCGCCAGTTTCTGGAGATGACTATTATTGATCTTTCCTTTTTTCCATTCCTTATCTATTTGGCTGCCAAATTCGGTCAATGCTTCTATAACCCATCTTTTGGAGTAAGTTGCTTCTTCCTGGCTGGCTGTTTTTATGTTTGAACCCTTCTGATCGGTTACGGCAATTATGCTTTTCAAATTTTCTTCCGTTAATCGCTGTAATACGCTAATGGTACTTAACGCCTGATCTTCCATAAAGCCAACCAGGCTCGAGTCATTTCTTCTCAGCTCAAAAAAGCCCATGATAAGGATTAAAATAACCAGGATTGCAGAAACAATGGCGACGGCCCAAGGTTGTAAAAAAGTGCCGTTATATTTAGATTTTTGCCGATTAATGCCCACTTCTTTTTTTCTGGAGAAAAACATTTATGTCCTCAAGAAACTGATTTTGTTTAAGTATCTTAAGCGATTTCGAGTAAAAGTCAACGGTTATTGCGCAAGAGGATCGACATTTTTGTCGAATGTCTGACAAAATGCTGTTTTCTGTTAATGATTGATTTTACTGTTGTTTTTTGATTAGGTAAAAATTAGTTCCGACATTTATTGCCGTAGAATAAGTGAACCGTTGAGTACCGAAAACGTCGACTATTAATTATTTATTATTAAATACAATTACTTAGATTATAGTGCGTAGATGTGGCACAGTACATGCTTAACATAATATCAAATGTTAATTATTGTCGACTAAACATAACGGGCATGATTGGCCGACAGCAAAATAACCGGGAAGGCAAAAGGCCTTCACTCTTCAGACTAAGGGGTGCACTAACCAAGCACCCCTTTTCCTTTTTCAATAACTTCGAAAAAAGTCCCCGAAACGCGCCGGGCTATGAATATCTGAGTATATCCGGGGTATGCCGGATGCGCTGGATTATTCGTCCTTGCGACGTACGCTAAGAAGTACGCCTCTCTCCTCATAACTTGCGCGCCTTGTCTCTGCAGCTTTTTGTCGAAGTTATTTTCTTCTTGGAAAGCAATTTACTTGCCATCTTTAGCTGCTATCTTCTTCTGCTGCCAGATATCCATTCTTTCTTTGATAGTTATCTCATGGCCGATGGCTTTCGGGTGATAAAATTTTTGTCCTTGCAGCTTATCCGGCAGATATTCCTGAGGGATGTAAGCATCACTATAATCATGGGCATATTTATAATCTTTGCCGTAATCCAGCTCCTTCATTAAATTTGTGGGAGCGTTGCGAATATGCAGCGGCACCGGCAAGTATCCTGTTTTGTTAATTATTTCTTTGACCCGGCCATATCCGCTATAAAGTGAATTGCTCTTTGGGGCTGTGGCCAGATAGGTAGCGGCTTGAGCCAGTGCCAGCTCTCCTTCCGGCAGACCGATAAAATGGAAAGCCTGCTGGGCGGCAACGGCAATTGTCAACGCCTGGGGATCGGCATTGCCAATATCTTCGGAGGCAAAGCGGATCATACGGCGGGCAATATAAAGAGGGTCTTCTCCGGCATTCAGCATCCGCCCCAGCCAATACAGGGCGGCATCCGGATCGCTGCCACGCAGACTTTTGTGGAAAGCGGAAATTAAATTGTAATGTTCCTCGCCATCCTTGTCATAGAGAAGAGCTTTTTTCAGCAAAGCATCCTCGGCAAACTTTTTGGTAATTTTTCTTTTTTCGGCCGGCAGATTTTGTACTATAGCTGTAATTGCTTCCAGATTATTTAAGACACTGCGCGCATCGCCGTCAGCTAATCCTGCAATGTAACGAATGACATCGGCATCAACCTTGATCGAAAGTTTCCCCAAACCTTTGTGCTCATCCTCCAGAGCATGTTTCACAATAGCTATTAAATCTTCCTCTGAAAAAGGCTTTAAAAGCAAAACTCTTGTCCGAGATAAAAGAGGAGCAATGACTTCAAAGGAAGGATTTTCGGTAGTGGCGCCGATCAAGGTGATCAAACCGCTTTCGACATGGGGCAAAAAGGCATCCTGCTGAGCTTTATTAAAACGGTGAATTTCATCCACAAAGAGAATGGTCTTTTTCTTTTTGCTCTCCCACAATTCGCGGGCATCTTCTATCACGGCCCTTATCTCTTTCACGCCGGAAAGAACTGCGGAGAAACTTGTAAAATGTGATTTGGTTTCATTGGCTAAAATGCGGGCCAGAGTTGTTTTCCCGGAACCGGGTGGCCCCCAGAATATCATGGAAAATAATTTATCTTCTTCGATGGAACGCCGCAGCAGACTTCCCTCGGCTAAAAGATGAGACTGGCCGACGTATTCCGCAATTGTCTTGGGCCGCATTCTTTCCGCCAGCGGTGCCGATGCTGCTACATCACTTTCGGTTCCCATACTGAATAAATCCAGTGTCTTCATTAGTGAAACTCCAATTTATTCATTAGCGATGTTTTTCGCTTTCGCTGCTGCAATCAGTTCAATGATGCTTAAAACCTTATCCTTGGGTTGAAAATTAATAAACTTCTGCCATAATTCGGGCGTCAGCTCTTTTTGCAGGAAAGCCTCTATATCAAATGCCGGAGACCAGCAGTGCACAATTCGTGAACAGGGCAAATCAATGGATTCCTGCAGACAATAGGATAAGGTAATTTCGTGTCCCAGGCGGGGACAACGCATTATTTTTTCCCCTGATTCATTATTCATATTTGCAGATTGACTAAAAAAATAGCAACCGTCAAGGTTTTTATTAACAGCGTTGATGGAGAGAATAACAGGCCACCGATGATATTGTGATGACATGGTTTTATGAAACCGCCAGCAGCAATCCTTTAAGATATCTTCCTTCCGGATGTCCCGGCAGGAGGGGATGATCCGGTCCTGCCTCTAAGCGGGACAGCAAGCAAAGATCAATCCCGGCATCCCGTGCTGCTCCAAGGATAATCTTGCTGAATAGTTCTTCGTCGATGAAATTGGAGCAGGAAAATGTCGCCAATATCCCTCCCGGAGCAAGTTTTTTCATCGCCTGTAAGTTGATTTCTTTATAGCCGCGGGCAGCTTGGGCAACGTCTCTTTTGTTTTTGGCAAAGGCCGGAGGATCAAGGATGATCAAATCAAAATTATCCTGCTGATTGCGCAAATAAGCAAAGACATCTGTTTCGATTACCGGATGCACTTCACTGGAATAGCCATTGCGCTGTAAATTTTCCCGGGCAGCTCCACAGGCGGTTTTCGATATATCCAGCGATACAACACGCTTGGCCCCACCGGCGGCACAATAAACAGAAAAAGCTCCGGTGTAGGAAAAACAATTCAACACATGGGCATTGCCACTCAGTGCTCCGATCTTTTCCCTGTTGCTGCGCTGATCAAGGAAAAATCCTGTTTTTTGTCCGCCGATAAAGTCAACCGCAAACTGAAGTCCGTTTTCCGTTATTTCCACGATGCCGGATTGATCATCGCCCAGCAGGAAACAAGTATTATTTTCCAGCCCTTCCAGGATACGCGACCGACCCTGGCTTTGTTCATAAATCACGGTCGGTTTTAATTGGGACACCAGGGCATCAACAATGTATTTTTTCTGTTTTTCCATTCCGGCAGTTGTAATGGAAAGCACAAGCGTGGAGTCATAGACATCTACAATCAATCCGGGAAAGCCGTCACCTTCGGCATTAATCAAACGATAAGCGTTTGTTCCGGGAGGTATCATCTTTTTCCGAAGTCCGCAGGCAGTCTGTACTCGTCTCTGCCAGAAATCCGCAGAAATAATTGAAGCGCAGTTTCGGGTTAATACGCGAAAAGCTATGTCTGTTCGGGGATTGAAGAAACCCAATGCCAGCGGCTTGCCCGCTGAGTCTTTAGCTAAAACAATGTCACCGGCACCGGGTGTTCCGTTAACTGCCGCAATTGCTCCGGAAAACATCCACGGATGCCCGCGCAATATTGCTGCTTCCCGTCCTTTTTTCAACGTTATTTGCGGATAATTTAATGTTGCCATATAGGATTTCCTATCGTTTATTGCTTGAATTTGCAAGTTACATTGTATTATACAAAGAAACGTATATTAAAATTTTAGGCTGTTCAAAAATATCCAGATGCAAGGCGCACAAAGCCTCAGCCGTGAGGCGTACATTAGCGTACGTTGAACGGCGGAGAATGCAGTGCAACGCCGCAGATGGGTGTTTTTCAACAGCGCTCAAGGAGCGCCTTATGTATGCTGTTATCATGGCTGGTGGAAGAGGAACAAGATTCTGGCCGCGCAGTCGAGAGAAGAAACCGAAACACTTGTTAGACATCGTAAGCTCGCGAACTATTATTCAGGAAACTGTTGACCGCATACTGCCAATGATCAAGCCGGAAAATATTCTGGTTGTTACCGGCAAGAAGCACGCCCGTGCCCTGATGAACCAACTTCCCGACATCCCTTCCGGCAACATTATTATTGAGCCGGAAGGCAAAAATACAGCACCATGCATAGGTCTGGCGGCGTTGCATATCCAAAAGAAAGCCGGAGATGATATTATGGTTGTATTGCCTTCCGATCATGCCATTGCCGATCCCGTTAAATTCAGGCAAGTCATCCAGGCGGCGGCGCAAACAGCAGACGGGACTGATGCGCTGGTTACTATCGGGATTAAACCAACGAGTCCGCAAACGGGTTTTGGTTATATTGAACGGGGCGATCCTGTAAAAAAGGGAGCAACAGAAGATGTTTTCCGTGTAAAATCAATTCGGGAGAAGCCTGCTTTTTCCCAGGCCTGCGAATTTGTAAAAAGCGGCAATTTTTATTGGAACAGCGGCATGTTTGTCTGGAGGGCATCCACCATCTTAAAATCAATTGACCGCTGGCTGCCGAATTTATCTTCCGGATTGAACGCTATTAATGAAACACTCGGATTGCCGGTAGAAAAAGCGGCAGTACGCCGGATTTATAAAAATCTTGTTCCGATTTCCATTGATTACGGCGTTATGGAGAAAGCAGATAATATTTTTGTCGTTCAAGGAGATTTTGGCTGGAGTGATGTGGGCAGTTGGGATGCCCTATGGGATATATCGGCCAAAGATGAAAACGGCAATGCCTTTATCGGCGGCAGTAATGTGATTTCCGCTGATAGCAGCGGTTCTCTGGTCTACAGTCCGAAAAAGCTGGTTGCTCTGGCCGGTGTAAAAGATTTGATTGTTGTGGAAACGGAAGACGCTCTGCTGATCTGCCAGAAGGGAAATTCTCAGGATGTTAAAAAAGTAGTTGATATTCTGGAGGCCAAAAAACTCAAAAAATACCTTTAAAGTGCAACCATGCTTTTCCCCTCAGCGTTTCATTTTAAATAAATTGGTTCGCCGGTGATCGCGAATTTTCCTTTTTTGAGTTCACTGATAATCAAGCCGATGGTGGTCTTTTCGTCATCAAAGGTAACGACCAACAGGTCATGTCCCTTATTTTCGTACTTTTTAACTCCCTTAATTTTTTTCAGGATAGCACCTATCCGGGCATTGGAGTTTCAAGACGCACAACCGGGAACAGTCAACTGGATTGTTCTCTCTGCTGCAAAAGCCGCAGCGGAAAGCGTCAAGAAAAATAAAAAACAAACAAATATAAAAGCAACCTTTTTCATTTTAACCTCGGTCATGTAGTGGCTCTATACTAACTTTAAATTTCATCAAGAATCAATCATAATTTACAATTGACAGAAAGTTCTAACTTTGAAATAGAAACAAATAATCAGAAATTCAAGGATAATTGTCATGCCGATAGAAATTTCCAGCCCCTTTATTTTAGCGTCCGCATCACCCCGCAGACAGGAATTGTTGCGATCGGTGGGATTAAAGTTTAAAACCATACCCGCTCATGTCAACGAAGACTACTGTGAAGGAGAAAGTCCGCGGGAGCATGTTCAAAGACTGGCGCGGGATAAAGCCCTTGCTGTCGCTCGGAAATATCCTGAGTCCTGGGTGCTGGGTGCCGATACAATAGTTGTTATTGACGGTTTGATTTTAGGCAAGCCAAAAAACAAAACGCAGGCCCGGCAAATGCTGGAGCGACTCAGCGGTAGAGAGCATAATGTCTTCACCGGCTTTACTCTCAGCCACACGGCTTCCCGATCTAGAAAAACGAAAGTTATCCGGTCGGCAGTGCAGTTTAAACAAATCAGTGCCGAAGAGATGGAGTGGTACATCTCTTGTGATGAACCGTATGATAAAGCCGGCGGCTATGCCGTGCAGGGAAGGGGAGCATACTTCATTCAGTCTATTCGAGGCTCTTATACTAATGTAATCGGTCTGCCGCTTTGCGAAGTATTGGAGGAACTAAAAAAAATGGGAGCAATAAATTTCAGGTAATCATTTATGGCCGGAGATATTGATGTAAATATTACTAGAATCAGGCAGCGGATCGCCATTGCCTGCGCGCATTGCGGGCGTGATCCGCATTCCGTAAAACTGATGGCGGTAACTAAAACAGTCCCTGAAGAGCAGATTTTACAAGCCGTGGATGCGGGCATCCACATGCTGGGGGAAAATTATGTCCAGGAAGCAAGGGAAAAATATGACTTGCTCAATGGTCGTGCCCAATTGCATATGATCGGCCATCTGCAAACCAACAAAGCAAAATATGCCGTGCGGCTGTTTGATTATATTCATTCCGTTGACCGTCGCGAACTGGCGTACGAACTCGATCGACGGGCCCAAACCGCCCAACGCAAAATGAACATTCTGGTCGAGGTTAATGTCAGCGGAGAACAAACGAAGAACGGTGTTTCCGCAGCTGATGCACTGGAGTTAATTAAAAGCATCGCGCCGCTGACGAATCTTTCCGTGCGTGGTCTGATGACGATGGCGCCCTATTCCGACAATCCCGAAACATCGCGGCCTTATTTTCAGGCATTGCGAAGTCTGCGTAACAATATTGTTCGTGCAGAGATTACCGGTATTCAAATGGAAGAGCTGTCCATGGGCATGACGGATGATTTCGAAGTAGCCATTGAAGAAGGCGCCACCATTGTCCGCATTGGCAGGGCGATATTCGGCTCCCGTCAATAATCACTGCGCACAAAGTGGTCATGACCATACTGTCTGATCTATGCCGGATATAACATTCAAAACATAATGTACAACGAGCACAGTCATTTTGTGTGGTTGTTTTTCCCAATCAGCCCGGCCATGCATTATTTCAACCGTAAATAATCAATAGCAAAACTCTAACTTAACGGGAAGTACGAGTGTCGGGAAAGTGCGCCCCGGACATAAATATTGACATATGTGAATAATTTATCTATGATTTTTCCAGCGATGAAGGAAATATTTCGTCAGAAGAAAAGAGAAGAATAATGGTTTTAAGAAAAATCTTTTTTGTTTCCCTTTTATTTATTCTATTATTTCCAGCGTTTGGGTCAGCCGAAATTAAAGAATTTACCCATGAAGTGGAAGATGTCGTCGGGAAAGACCAATCCCAGGAAGCAAAAGAAAAGTATCTCATAGAAAGAGCTATGCGACTGGCTCTGGAAGAAGCAGGCGTATACATCTCTTCAACTACCGTTGTAACCAATCTGCAATTATCTGAAGATAAGGTGACGGCAATGACGGCCGGCATTGCGAAAGTCAAGGCGCGTGATATATCCCCCAGAATTGATGAAAACAAAAATATATATATTAAAGCAAAAGTCATTGTTACTGTGGACACAAACATTCTGGATAAGCAAATTGAAAATCTGGCCAAAGAAACAGCAACAATGAGAAGATTGGAGGAAGAAGTAAAAAAGAGAGCAGCTCTGGAAAAAGAATTAGAAAGTTTAAAAAAAGATGACATAAAAAGGCTTGATCAGCTTAACACTCAGGTGATTGCCATTGAACAGGAACGCCAAAAGCAGAGGATTTTTCGGGAAGAACAAGCTCTGAAGGCAAAAGGCGAACTCAATAAGGTTCAAATTGAACGGTTGAACAAAGAAAAAGAACTACAGGAACGGATTAATAAAGAAATAGCGGAGCAAGAAAAGAAACGCAGAGAGGAATCCGAAGCTATAGCCAGGGAAAGCGATAGAATAAAAAGAGCACAATTGGAAAATGATCAACGGCTGAGTGAACTTGCCAGAAAAGCAAATTTGAAAAAACAGGAATGGGTAACTGTTGATGAAAGCCTTTCCATCAAGCAGATCATTGAGGAGTCAAAAAATATTAAATCAGAGATTGCCAACATCAGCCGGCAACTGGATATTCAATACGAGAAAAACAAGGATAATCTGAACAATGTATTTGGCAAACAAATTGAGTTAACCGTGCCTCAATTTCCCCCGGATCCCGCGCCTAAGGGTGATTTTGAAACAACAACAGAATACGATCAAAGAAAGGCGGATCATGCGGCAAAGGTTGCCGGGATCGATGCGGCTAATCGAAGAAAAATTGATAAGCTGAATGCAGAATTAAATTATGAAATAGCAGAGGCGACGCTGGACTACCTTAAGCAGACGGTTTCTATTCTTAAAGATTTTGTCAACAGATTTAATGTTCTTCAGCAAAAGTCTTTTATTCTTCCGGATGAGAAAATAGAAATTGAATTGGGTCACCCGGATGCCGATAAATATTTATTTCCCATGACATTAAAACACGCAGGTTATAAAATCGAAACATCTTTAAAATATTCGGATCGCAGTAAAGCCGATGATTTAAGAAAGACTAAGCAATTCCTGCATGGCGAAGGCACCTTCAAGATTGCTGAAAATGTCAGTGTAAGTTACAAGACACAGTCTATATTTAAATTAATTGGGTCTCTGCCTTCTCTGGTCAGGGGTGGAGGCAAGGTGGGAAGTGGTGTTGCCAAAGCCAAGCTATTTCAGGACAGTGACAAAAATGATGTAAATTATCAATTGGTAAAAGTTAAAATTACTCATCCGGCGATGGATAAACCGCAAGAAATAAACTTGCCGGAACCAAATAGATTTTCTGAAATAGAAATGTATGAAAAGATTTTAAAAGAATCTATACCGGAAGCAAAGCAGGATGCAGATAGAAAGAAAGAGATTTTTCTGCCCTTGGACAAAGTAAAGAAGCAAGAGGCAGTGAACACTCCTGCCCTGCCCGACGAACAGAAAGAAAAAGCAACGAAACCAGCTCCAAAAGGGAAAAAAGCCAAAAGCAAAAAGCAGTAGGCTGGAACAGATTAAGCAACGCCATTAAATAATATAAGCGCACTATAAAGGGGAGCGTTGAGTGCTCTTATGTTCTTTGGCTCTGTAAAGCATGGCGTCTGCTTTTTTCAGAAGTGCACTTACGTCGTCAATCCCATTTTCTACGCAGGATATACCAAAACTTATAGAAACAGCAATGGTGCTACCTTCAAAATCCAAAGGATTATTGATAAAAAAAGATTTCATCCGGTAGGCTAACTCAGACGCATTATTCAGGGGGGTGCCGGGAAGAACAAGAATAAACTCATCGCCGGCGAATCTTGCCACCACATCACTACCCCGGGTCATGCGCAACAAATTCTGGGCTATGTACTTCAGAACATAGTCTCCGGCTTTATGACCATACTGGTCGTTCACCATCTTGAAATCATCTACATCGATGAATACTAAAGTCAGCGGAGTGTTATATCGAACGGCCCGTTCAAATTCTCTTTTGAGTATCTGCTCCAATACCCGGCGGTTAATTAATTCCGTGAGGGGATCTCTCGATGCTAAAATGTTCAGTTTTTCATGAGCCATGACATTGGACAGACAGATAGAAACAATCGTGGCCAGCTGTTTGAGCAGGGTTGTATCCATTTCCGGTTTGTAGCGGGAATCAGAATTGTCGCCGTGATTAATGCTTCCGATAATTTCTCCATCCAGAGTCAGTGGAGCAATGGCCAACGACCTTATGCTGTCTTTATACTGCGGGGGGATAAGTACCTGGTAAGCCCGCAAATTATTGTTCACCAGAATAGGATCTGTGGTATCACGGGTAATCACCGAAAACGCCTCCCGAGTAATAAGGTTAGTGCGTTCCTTGAGTATATCCGACGACGCTGATTTAAGAATCATGTCGGCTACGTCATTGCTGTCGATCAGCGAAATCCACACATAGGGAATGTCCCGTTTACTCTGGATTTCCGTCAAAAGTTTTTCCAGAAAATCCTTGAAGTTCAAAATGGATAAAACACTGGCTTCAATCTCGAAAAATTTCTGGGCAATTTCCAGATTTTTCTTCAATGTTTCTATGATCTGTTCCTTGTCGTTCATACACAGCATCTTTCATGGGAATGTTAACGCAGTTTATTTCTCCGGTTCAAACTGATTCTTCGCCGACCAGAAAGACGGAAGGTGACGCAGAAGATATAAGAGGCTGCGGCGGTGCTGCCAGATACGTTTGCGGAATATTTTACGCCAGCCCCAATCGGAATAAAAGCGCTTCACATGCTCATTGTAAAGTTGATCTAGTCTTTCTTTTGATTCAATCCCCTTGGGCACAAAAACAAAATTCAGGCAATTCATCAGCCGCCAGTCCTCGTTAAACGTTCCTTCTTCCCGAATTATCCCCCAGAGCGGCGCGCCGGGAAAAGGCGTGAACTTGGCCATATTCATATCGTCGAGCCCCAGCGAAATAATGAAGTCCGAAGTCCGGGAGATGGATTCTTCAGTTTCTCCGGGCAGGCCCATCATGAATAGTCCTTTGGCGCGCAGGCCCGCCGCCTGAATGCGCCGCACGGTATCGCGCACATCAGCGAGCGAAACACCGGATTTGTGACGGTTAAGCATTTGCGGATCGGCGGATTCAATTCCCAGCGAAACCATCAGGCAGCCGGCATCTTTGAGCATCCGGAGAAGATCGTTGTCAGTATAACCGACCCGCACGGCGCAGTTAAAATTAATCCCCAGCGGAAAGCGGGTGAGTTTATCGCAAAGCTCCACAATGCGCGTACGGTTGGCGGTAAATAAATCGTCATAAATATTGATGTGCCGCACACCGAATTTCGTCCGCAAATGTTTCATGTGTTCATAGATGTAAGTTGCCGAATTATAGCGAAACCCTTTTTTGAAAACGGAACGGTCGCAATAAGAACACTGGAACATGCAACCCCGCGAGGTAATCATCGTTGAGCCGGGCGTATTTACATAACTGAACAGGGGCAAATGGTAGTCTTCAGGGAACCCGGCCAGTTTTTCGTAGGCCGGAAAAGGCAGCGAATCGAGATCGGCAATTTGCGGGCGCGGTTCATTGGTAATAACTTTCGTTCCGTTGCGCCAGATGAGCCCTTTAATTTCCGCAGAATCAAGTCCTGCGGCCAGCTCCGTCATAGTGAGTTCACCTTCCCCGGAAACAAGATAATCAAATGACGTATATTCATTAAGCAGCCTTCCTTCCAGCGCTGATACGTGAACACCGCCGCAGACAGTTACGATATGTGAGTCATGCTTTTTGATTTTTTGCGCGAGATCGGCAGCATCAGGAAAAGAAGAAGTGGTTGCTGAAAAACCTACTATCTGCGGTTCGCAGGCCAGAATTGCCGTAACTTGCTTGTTTAAATCAACCGGCGCCTGGGGGCCGAGGCAATCGTAAACAAATACTTCGTGACCTTTCTTTTCCAGATAGGCTGCGATAGAAAGCAGTCCCTGCGGTACCATCCGATTGGCGATGTCCGTAATATCTGTTTTTCCGGGAAACCAGTTAAAACCACGGGGGTGAACAAGAACTATTCGTTTTTTTTCAGTGGATGAAATCATAAAATTGTTGTAGCCGCCACCAGCGCCTGTTTTCCCGAACCGTGGCAATTGTAATGGATATAAAGGTTCTTTCCCGAGCCTCGCATGGCCCGGGCAATGCCAAACGCGGCAGCTGTCGGAGAAATACCGCAATAGGGCAGATAATCTTCCAGAATCCAGCCCTGCTCACGCCAATTTTCAATATCAATATCCGGCAGGCGAAAACCGGCCAGCAGGCGTGGAGTTATACCTTTTAAGGAATATCCGGCAACAGCGTTTGCTGAAAATTCCTGCGGGGACATTATTTGATTGTGAAATTCTACAGACAGGATATGGCCCAATTTGTTTCCGTCACTGTTACCCACCAGCAGCCAGGAGCTGCCTTCGCCCATCGCTAGTTTTCGGGCATTATCCACAGTCAAGTTCATCCGTTCGCGATAATCGTCAATCGATGGTGTAAAGACGTCACAGCCGCCAACGAGCGCCAGATCGATTGCTCCGTTCTCCAGATAGCTTTGTGCCAGCCATAAGGCTGCTTCAAAAGATAACTCTTCCTGCGAAACAGTGAGCACCACTCCCCTGATATCACAGATTTTAGCCAGAAAAAAAGCCGCAGCGTTACTCACGGAATTGGCAAACTGATTCGGGCTGGGAAATCCACCTTCATGCTTAAATACCTGCTTGATAAAGGGCAGGATTTCATCGACATTGCCTAAACCGGTTGCCAGAAAAATACCGATATTTTTGTCCTTTAAGTCTTCCGGCGGCACACTCTTCAGGCAACTCAAAGCTCCGCAGCAAACGAGCTTGATAAACCGTCCGGCCCGCCGCAGCGGCTGGCCCATGACTTCCAGCACCAGATCATCGGCGGATAGAGGCAGTAAAGCTTCTTCCCATGCTGCATCCAGATTTGGTTTCAGCGCGGGGCCGAGAAAACTCGCCGCTAGAACGGGCATTGTTTTATTTTCTTGCAGGGTCATATTTTTGTTATGTCGTTTCTCTTTCCGTCAATTATCATTCCTGGATTCCGGGTCGCGCTTCGCTTGCCCGGAATGACAGAGGTGGTGTCACTCTTTTATTATCAAATAACTCGTACACGTTCCGCCGAAACCGAAGTAAGTAAAAAGGTATGCGCCGTCGTCTGCCGGCGTATTGACCTGCGCTGGCAGAAAGCCTATTTCGGGATCGACTTCTTCGAACCCGAAGCTGCGGGGAATTATCCCTTTTTCGCAGCAGGAAAGCCACACCGCTGTTTCCACTGCACCGGCTGCGCCAAGGGTATGCCCCAGAGCGCCTTTGAGTGAAACCACGGGCGGCAGATCTTCTCCGAAAAGTTTTAACAAGCCCCGGCCCTCGGAAAGATCATTGTCTCTGGTTCCAGTGCCATGGGCCTTGATGGCCACGACATCTTCAATGGATAATTTTGCTCTATGCAGGCTCTGCAGGATAACGTCTCTCACCAGTTCGCCATCAACACCCGCCGATGTAAGACTGTTTGTATCACTGAATAAATATCCCCCGGCAAACTTATATTTTGCCTGGCCGGCAGAAGTTGTTTCATTTTGTTCCAGAATAATCGCTGCCGCTCCTTCCCCGATCTGCATGCCGGAGCGCTTGTTACAAAAAGGCCGGCACGTATCATCGTCATATAAAAGCAAACTGGCAAACCCTTGTAGCGTGAGGTTCAAAAGAGGTTCATAGCCGATAACGATGGCGCGGCTGATTTTCTTTTGTTCCAGAAGTTGGGCGGCAATAACCAGGGCATGTGAACTGGAGACACAAGCCATACTGAAAGTCATTGCCATGCCCTTTATTCCATACTTTCGGGCAATCCAGTCGGCTACTTCTCCGGGGCCGCGGTTGCGGCAGGCAATAGCCGGTGATTCCTTATCCGGGTTATTGCGCGCTTCTTGGGTAAACTCATATTCGTTACGGATAAAAAGACCGCCGGTTGTTCCTACCAGCAGGCAGGATTCGGCAATCTGAGCCTCGGTCAAACCGGCACGACTGAAAGCTTCCGTAAGAATGCTATCGAGCATTGCCCAGGATTTATCCATGGCGTTGCCTTCATGGTAAACTTCAAAAGCTTTATAATTGTGATTGATTAAATGTGAAGAACGACCACCGGCGGCGGGCGGGGCTAGCCCGGCAATCAATTTTTTTGCCGACGCCTCGGCGCTCCAGCCTAAAGTTGTTACTGCTCCCCAACCGCGAATGCAGATATTGCTCTTGGTCACTTTTTAACCTTCGGTGCGGAGATGACAAAATCGGCCAGAGTATCAAAAGACTGCATTGCTTTGGCCGCTGTCGAGGCATTTTTCAATTCCACCCCAAACTGATACCTCAGCTCCATAGCTATTTCCATGGCATCGAGGCTGTCGAGTTTCAGAGGCCCCGGGCCGTTGATGAAAGGAACATCAGTGGGTACTTCTTCCGGTTTAACATCTCTTACTTCGCAGGCTTTAATAATCATTTCTTTGAGCTTGAAGATTAGCTCTTCCCGTGAAGATACATTCAGATCTTTTAAATTCTTATTTACATCCATTTAATTCTTCTCCCTGCAATATAAAAACAAATCAGCGCAAAAATCGTTAAGATAACTAACTTTGGTAACAGATAGCTAAATGAAGCTCCGCGCAAAAATACATCAAGATAAGCCTGATGTGCCCAGTACATCGGTGAAATCATTGCCAGCGTCTTCATAAACTGCGGCATGACGACATGCGGCACCATGATCCCGCCGAACACTGCCGCCAGCACCGCGCCGGTAGCGGCCAGTGTTGATGATTGCTCCGGCGTTCGGGCCAGCGCCGCCACCAGGACTCCGAAACCGGTGGATGCAGCAGCAACAACAATCGTAATCGGCACCAGATGCCAGGGATGTTCCCCCAGATTAAAAGTCAGCCCAGTGATCTGCGGCATCACATAAAAACCTACTGCCATCATTAAAACAAACTGAATCAGGTTAATCAAATAATAAGGTATAAGCTTTCCTAATGCAACTAAATTGGCGCTAACCGGATACGTAAAAAGACGCTGCAAAGTACCGTTATTTTTCTCCCGCAAAAATCCGATCGACATGGGAATGGCTATAAAAAACATGGCAAAGATAGACCAGCCGGGAACGCTGTGCTGCAACGGGCTGGGGAATTGGTTGTTTTTCTTTGTTTTCTCGACAACAAAATTGGCGACCAGTAAATCAATATCATCCACCCCCAGGACAACTTCAGCCGTGAGACTGGAAATCAGGGATCGCAAGGCCATCTTATAACCGGCGTCGAGCACCGGATCGAATTGTATCTCGACGGGCTTTGTGCCTTCGTCAAAGCCATCAGGAATTAAAACGACAGCATGCGCCTTGCTATGTTCAAAGAGTTTATCGTTGTCATAACCTATGGGTCTTTCGATAAGCCGGATAAATTTATTGGCGCCTATTTTCTTTTCGAGCTGCAGTGCTTTGGGGGCGCGGCTGGTATTTTCCAGGACTAAAGAAATCTGCTGGCCGCTGACTTTTTCCACATAGACTCCCTGCAGTGCCAGGGACAGAAAAAAAATCAGCGCTACCGGCATCAAAAAAAGCAGGGGAATAGTCTGACGGTCGCGTAGTAAAATCAGCAGTTCTTTGCGGATCAGTTCTTTTAATTGCCGAAATATCAAGTTAGTTGAACTCCTCGAAAAACAGTTTTATCCTCTATTCCCGATAATTCACAAACGGATTATTCAAAGCAGAACGCGGCGGCAAGGAAGGAGGTTCCGGAGGCGTATTTTTTATACGCTGAGGAAACCGACAACGATGCCAACAAAGTTATGCAAATAAGAATCTGTTTGTGTCCTTTATTCATCGCGCAACTGATGCCCCGTCTTTTCCAGAAATAATTTTTCCAGGTTCTCGATTGCAGACATATCGCCTGCAAAAACTGCTGCTCCACTGTCCATCATTGTCACACGGGAACAGAGGCGCTGAGCCTCATCCATGATGTGGGTACAAAGCAAAATAGTCATTCCCGTTTTGTTGAGGGAAGTGAGCGTTTCGTAAATATGGTGGCGGCTTTGAGGATCGACTCCTACTGTCGGTTCGTCCAGGAGCAGCAGTTTGGGCTCATGCAGCAAAGCAACGGCCAGATTCAAGCGCCGCAGCATTCCGCCCGAATATGTCGAAACATTTTTATGCGCGTATTGGACAAGTCCTGTTTCTTCCAGGACGGCAGCAGATCTTTCGCGCAGCTTTTCAGGGGTCAACCCGGCCATAACGCCGAAGAACCGCAGATTTTCGTAAGCGGTGAGGGCGGTGAATACAGAAACCGGTTGAGGTGCATAGCCAATATTTTTCAAGCCGGCAGATTGGGACGCATTATCTCCATAGATAAAAACCGAACCTGCGTAACGTCGCAACTGTCCGGTAATCACCCTCATCAGAGTGGTTTTTCCTGCTCCATTAGGACCAAGAAGAGCGTAGATTTGTCCGCTTTCCAATTCTAAATGGAAATTATCCAGAGCGTATTCAACTTTATTATGATCAGCTGATTTGCTCGCCGCAGTATCATAGGAAAATGTCACGCCGGATATTTTCAGAGCTTTCATGCTTTAAGATTTCCAGACACAGTTTTTAATTTTTTAAAGAGAGCTTCCTCACGGGCCGCACATTCCATCAGCATGTCGCCGACTTTATCAAACGTGTCTCCCGACTGACCGCGCTGCTTGATGATGCGCGCCGAGACTACGGCAAACTCGCGCCATAAATCGCCGATAGCGGTCATGTCCTGCGACAATTGCTGAAGCTCCATTGATGCGAAAAGCTCTCCTGCTTCCTGCAGAAAAGCAGCGTACATGAAACGGAATCCGGCGCCACCGGTTCCGATTTCCTCCTGCATCCGGACAATGTTGCCCAGATGACGGCAGGCTTCCGCAAAACCCTGCTTTTCGGGGCTGTTTTTAATTTTTTTGGCCAGAAACCGGATGCCGCGTACGCCAAATATGGGTATCGGTATGCGCAGCATCATGTTGCAGGTGTCTTTCATGCCTTTAATACAGGCTTTTTTGATATCGGGATGTTTCGGAACTGACGACGGATAATACATGAATCCGTGCGGTTCCAATGGGCCGTGGGCGAAGCGCGCCCTTTCCAGGTCATCGGCCGGACAGTCTACCGGATATTCCAGTACCGGATCGCTCACGCGGAAACCACCCTCAATTTCCCGCAGGGCAATCAAATTATGGCCGTTAAATTGAAAACGAAAGCGATTGGGAAAATAGGATAGCCAGTAAATATTGGTTGTCAGGCCGATGATTTTTCCTTCCCGGAGTAATCGTCTTAATGCATCCATGCCCTTTTGCGGATTACTAAAACGCCTGGTAATGAATTTTGCCCCCAGTCTTTTCCCGGCTTTTCGAAATACGGCTCCGGGCTGGGAGCGAAAGGTTGTGATCGGCAACCCCACCATTTTTATAAAAAAAAGATGACCGAAAAAAATGCCGCTGCCAATGCCGAAAACAAGCGCCTCGCTGATATTAAAACCCTGATCACGGAACAAAGAGGCAGTTACGCCGCTTTCGCAATGTGCCGAATGGTGATGAACGAAGGGCTTTCCGCCGGATGTTATTTCCGAATTCATTTTGTATCCCTTTCCTCACCTGATTTATCCGGCACACTTATTAATTCCTCTATGCTCAGCGCCAGTGCCTGTGCATAACGTTTTAAGATTTCCGACTTGAGCCGGCCAAAGACCCCCGGCCGTAAATGACGGCGCACACGAAATTCCCACATGCCAGCTGTCTTGGCTAAAATAGCGGTTGTCATTTGCCTTTGTTCCATGTGATAGGCTAGGGGGCTTTTTAATCCCTTGAGTACCGACTGCCTTGTTTCTTCCAGTCTCTCGGCCAGATCGGCCACGGCGAGGCCGTTGACCACTTCCTCTGCGCTCCAACCGGAACTGGGGACGATAATATATTTGCCCTCTTCGTTGAGCGCATAGCAGGCTCGTTTTTTGCCTTCATAATAAGTAATGTCCTGCGGTACTTCGTTAGCTTTCATTTTCCGACCTGCTTATGTGCATATATCAAGTTATTCTTATACTAATTTTATGGGAGCGCAAAGAAAAATCTATTTTGTCCGGTTTTTTTCAATGGTATTAATTTTTTGGCCGAGAAACGGCTCGAAATGATGCCACTCGAAGGGATGGGCGCTCGCAAAACGCGCCAAATCATCGGCATAAATCTGCACGGATTCCTGGACCGCTTTTTTGCGCTCTGCGCGGGAGGCGGCGAAAACCTTCCGGCCGGGGGAAACCTTGATATGGTAAATCCCCGCAGAGTTCTGATAAACAAAGAAAGTCAAAAGCGGCGCGCCGGTCATGAGGGCAAACAAATGCGGTGTATCCGGCAGTTTCACTTCATGACCTAAAAAGTCAACTACCACATAACTTTGTTCACCCCAGAGCCTGTCACCAGTCATTGATACAATGCCGCCTTCGCGCAGGAAGCTAACGCCTTCGAGCAGAGCAAAAGGCGACTTTTCTTTCTCGGAAGTGGCGACGATGCGAATACCACTTTTGACGAGCTTGTTCTTTTGAATACGTTCAACCTGCTCTTTATGTTTGGCTCCGAGGTAGAGCATAATCGGCAGTCCTTTGCGGTTGAGCGTTTGCGCCGCCAGTTCCCAGTTGCCAATATGCGACATAAGCACAATCGCCCCGGTCTTTTTTTCTACCGCGTGATCCAGATATTCCCAGCCTTCTTTGACAAATTTAATATCGTCTTCGGCAAGCCGGACAAAACGGTGGAGATAGACATCGGTGAAATTATGATACTGTTTCCATACGCAGCGCAGGTGATAAAAAAAGCCGCGCCCGGAAAAAAGCGCGCGGTAGAACTTCAGGCTTTCGGCTACGCGTGTCGGAAAAAGAAAAAAGTAACCAGTGGCGATACACCAGGAAAAAGTGCGGAAAAACCAGACACCCAGGCGATGAGATAAATAGACAGCTAATTTATAGAAATATTTTTTCATAAAACAATGGATATCCGTTAATATTAATTTCTCTCGTGCTGGACAAGTAATGTTCTCGTGGGGTAGGCAAATTCAATTCCGGCCTCCTGGAAACGGCGGAACATTTCCAGATTGATCGCCTGTTGTATGTCCATATAAATATTGTAGTCCTGGTTTTTTACAAAATATACAACTTCATAATTGAGGGATGAATCACCAAACTCTTTAAAATGAACGCGGTCCAAACGTACCTTTTCCTGCTGCAGAATTATCTCCCTTAAAATATTGTTGATGAGCGGCAATTTTTCCGCCGGTGTCTGGTAGGTAACTCCGAAACCAAATAGAATTCGCCTTTCCACCATCCGTTTGAAATTCTGTATGCGGCTCTTGAGCAAATCGTTATTGGAAAAGATCAGTTGTTCACCACCCAGGCTGCGCAGACGGGTTGTTTTCAAACCGATATGTTCGACGGTTCCTTTCAACTGATCAACAACAATGAAATCTCCGACAACAAATGGTTTGTCAATGACGATGGATAAAGAAGCAAAAAGATCGCCTAGAATGTTCTGTGCGGCCAGAGCTACAGCAATACCGCCGATTCCCAATCCGGCAACCAGACTGGTGATATTAATGCCCAAATTGTCGAGAACCAGAAGCAGGACAATCGACCATAACAGAAGCTTGCTGATGAAACCAAGAACGGAAATTGTGGTGGTGCTGGCAGCGTTATCCGCCATACGTTTTTTGACATTTACGCTGATGACGAAACTAATTCCCCTGCCCACCCAGAAGGCAATCTGGACAATCACCACAACAAAAAAAATTTTATTCCATGCTTGAAGAATATTCGGCTGCAGGGCAAGAAATTTGGAACCAATATAAACGGCTGCAAAGAAAAGGAATAATCGGTTGGTTTTGGAAAGCACGGCCAGCAGCAGGTCGTCGATTTGTGTCTCGGTCCGTTTGGCCAGGCGGGATAAACGACGCAGGATGATTTTTTGTATAAGTATCAACGTCAAGAAGGCTACACAGACAACACCAAAGGCGATAAACCAGGTCTGCAATGTATAGCCAAAGAATATGTTTTCCAAAAATGTCATATACATCTCCTTAAAATCTCTTTCCCACAAACCATTTTTCTTCCACACCGGCCGTTGGCGATGCGCAAATGGTAACATCATAGCCGGCTGTTGTCAGGAAAGCCGCAATTTCTTTTTCCTTGCGGAAACGTTCCGGCATGTGAGCATTTCTTAAGTGGAATGATTCGATCCAGCGTTTCCAGGGTAATTTTATGTCCGAAGGAACAGTCGCGCGGATGAGCAAGGTTCCGCCTGCTTCCAGTTTTTCATAAATCCGTAGCAATACAGTCTGCAGTTCTGCATCGGAAATCAAATGCAGCATATCCAGCATGATGACGTAATCGACTTCGCCTTCGACGGAAGGCAAATCGGGAGCTCTGCCCACTTCTACCTTGCCGCGTTTCCCGATTACAGCAGAGGCGATACGTACTCTCTCCTCATCGGGTTCCAGACCATATACTTCAGCATCAGGATAGATTTCCAGAAGCCATACAGCCGGAATTCCATAACCGCAACCGATGTCGATTATGCGGCGGGGATTTTGCACATATCGATCCAGCTCCTTAAACATCGGATCAATCTTTATTTTAAAACGGGCAAAAAGCCGCGGGTATGCTTCCAGATGAAGGTAACGCAAAACAACACGCTGTAAATGTTCCCGGGAGCCAGCGGTAAGCGGGCCTGACGGAAAGGTAAAGGGCGCATATATTTTTTTCATTAGTGAAGGCAGAATGAAATAAGCACCGAGGATGGAATAGCCAATCCCTAACAGAGAAGTAAGGCCGATGCTGTGCAAGAGGGAGTGCTGTGCAAAAGCCAGCACGCCAAAGCCGATCAGAGTTGTGAAGGAGGCGAGAAATATGGCCATTTTGATTGTATCCATTGCCGGATGGTTTTCATCGCGATAACGCTGATAGAAGCAGACATAATAAATGGAGTAATCAATTCCCATGCCCATAATGACAATCCAGAGCATAATGCTCGGAATATCCAGCGGATGACCGATAATCTTCAGTGTGCCCAGTGTGGACACCAGAGCAAAGGCAATGGGTGCAAGTACAGCCAACGATAAGAGCCAATCCAGGTAAAATAAAAATACGACTAGCACAATGCCGATACTGGTAATAAGGGCAATTTCCAAAAATATTTTTTTGAGGGAATCTCCCAGTCTTTTGTTAAATAAGCCTACATCAAATATCTTAGCCAGACCTGTGGGGACAAGGCGGGAGACGAAATCCTCCGCATCATAATTTTTACCGGTTGCCAGTAGGCTCAGTTGGGTAAGACCGGCCGGTCCCTTCGCAATTCCGAAAAATTCAAAATACTTTTCCGGTATTTCTCCCGGTTGCGGATTTTTATTGTTGATGATTTCCCAGAATGGATTAAAAGCGCCTGCGGAAAAACCGGCATCCTGGGCCGCCGCATTAATATCCAACTTCAGCCTGGCCAAACGTTCCAGGCTCCAGAAATTGCGCCAGGTTTCGAGGTTCTCCCGGCCTCGCTCCTTTGAGGGGAACAACAAAGTAGGAAGAAATGCCGAAGATAGTTTGCCGGCCTGCACATCTTTTGTCAATAGCGGCAGCAGTTGATCATTCTTCTTCTGCAATAGGGAAATATCCGGAGCCTGTAAAAAAACATAACACTTTCCGGAAAGACCTCCCCATGTTTTTTGGATATTATTTTCAGCATTAATTGTCTCTTTACTCAGCGAGTTCATGGAGTTGATATCGACATTGAACACGGGTCTGGCAAAGAACAGCATTCCCAGACCGAAGGCAAGTGCCGCGATCAACTTCCATTTTGCCGGGGCGGCAAATTGTTTAATGCTGTTAAAAAGCAGCTGATTGTGCAGGCGGTCCGCCGCTGGCATGGTGGGGAATACTATGGGGAAAATAAAATGAACAAACAGCAAGGCAAATGTCACACCGAGTGCCGAAAAAACTCCGATTTCGGCCAGTATTTTAAAATCACTGATCAGCAGCAGAAGAAAGGCGCCGACTGTAGTCAACACCGCCAGAAGTTCCGCCGACCAGACTTCTTTTGCTACCTGTTTGCCGTAGGTTTCTTTCGGTTGGTCTAAGAAAAGCAAATAGGTAATTCCCAAATCCACGGTGAAGGCCATAATGGCGCCGCCAAAACCGATAGCAACCACGGACATGGATTGAAAGATAAATGAACAAACAAACAAAGCGGAAATAGCACCCACTGTCGAAGGTAGCAGCGCTAAAAGGCCGATCAGCGGCCGGGGGAAGGCAAACAGAAGTAAAAGGGCGATACCAAGAGTAGTTAAGATAACGGCAATACGCATGTCACGCTTGGCGGCGGTTTCATTATCCAGGGCGGCACGGTAAGCTCCTGCCGAATGGAGCGAATACATTTCGCCTTTTAATGCCGGATCTGCCGGCAATTCTTTTTCTATATCTTTAAGAAGTGCTGATATTTTGGATCCAGTGGCAGTATCCGTTCCCGATCCGGCAATTTTCGCGATAATAAGGCTGTGTTTGCCGTCTTCCGAAATTAATTGACCCTGATAGAACTGTGCTTTACCGGACGGCATGAGCACGGACAGTTGCCTCAGGATAATTCCGGAGAAACCCAGCGGATCTCTGACGAGTATTTCGCTGCGGCCGATTCCTTCGAGTTGCTCCAGGCTTAGCCTGTGTTGGATAAAAGCCTCTTTAATCCTTGCTGTCTCCAAAAGCGGCTTTATTTCGTTTTCCAGTTGTTCCGCATCAAAGAGAAGCGGGAGGCTATCGGCCACATATGCCATCAGCTCCGGGAAATATCGGGCTTCATCATCTATTCCGACTTTGGTAAAAAGACCGCTTTTCCTGAGTTTGTCGGTGACAGTTGCGGCTGCGGAGGCGAGTTTGTCCCGATCAGCTGATTGACTGCCCAGATCGATAAATAACCGGTCCTGAACGGGCAAATGCCTGATGATCAGGCGTGCATCGGCTAGCACCGGATCGCTGTGCGGCATTGATTCCAGGATATCGGTTTCAATTTTCAGGTGGCGGGATTCCCAGGCAAATAAAACAGCCACAGCCAAAGCGACTATTATTACGATCGACCATTTTATCTGATATTTACGTAGTGACATGCAAACCAATAAAATTATGCAGTTTTTAATCTAAAAAGCTGTCTTTCTAAACCATATTTCCCGTCCAGTCGCAAGTTAAAAGAAACTTCGTTAACTGTAACAAGGAAATTGTAATCCCCTAACCCCGCGCCTCTTCGCTTTGCGGGATAAGTTCATCTAACAAATTCCAGCAATAATGACCTAACGGCACTTACGGAACTCGAAACCTCTCGGAGATCTCCTCCGGGGGGTATTTTTTTGCTCCTTTAATCACCGGATATATTTTTTATAGCAAAATCCCAAAATATGATAATATAGGCCACATAAGATTACTCATGCCCGACGAAGTATTATGCTTTAGTTAATGAGTTACGATTAATCGAGAGCCGCGAATGAAAAACGATCCCCAACAGAACACCAGTCTGAAAGCGAAAAAAGTACTCGTTGTCGACGATTTTTTTAATTTTCGTCTGACCATGAAAAACATGCTGCGTTCCTGGGGCGTTCTTTATTTGGATGATGTTGCTACCGGAGAAGAAGCAATCGGGAAAATGGCCGTGCGCAGGTATGACATTATTCTCTGTGATTACAATTTAGGACAGGGGAAATCGGGTCAGCAGGTCCTGGAAGAGGGTAAGTTTCGCGATTACATTCATTATTCCACTATCTTTATTATAGTAACGGCGGAAAACACGCTGGAAATGATTATGGGTGCGGCGGAATATCAACCCGACGATTATATAATGAAACCCTTCCCCAAAGAACTCCTGGAAAAGAAAATTAGACATCTTATTGAAAAGAAGGAAAACCTCGCCGAAATTGAAAAGGCACTGGCTGTAAAAAATTATTCCTCTGCAGTTTCCTTGTGTGACGATCTGATAGCAAGATCTCCCCGCAACCTTTCGGAAATAATGAAACTGAAGGGTGAAATTCTAATGAAAAAAGGTGCATATCAGGAGGCTGCCGATTTTTACGACAAAATTCTGCTTATGGGAAACGTCGCCTGGGCGGCGTTAGGACGTGGCAAAAGCTGCCTGATGACTGGACAATATTCGCAAGCGAAAAATATCTTTGAGAGCATTATTGCTAAAAATGACAAAATAATGCCTGCTTATGATTACCTCGCTAAAACACTGGTAAAGATGAATAACCCCGGTGATGCCCAGGCAGTATTGATGAAGGCAACAACCATCTCGCCGCATGCAATCCTACGGCAAAAGAATCTGGGAGATATTGCCTATCGCAACGAAGACTATCCCATTGCTGAAAACGCTTATAAATCATCCGTGAAGCTGGGGGAATATTCCTGTTATAAAAGTCCGGTGGATTATACCAATTTGGCCAAGACATTGGTGCAGAGTGATAATCCGGAAGAAGGTTTAAAGGTTCTGGTCAGGGCACGGAAGGCTTTTCCTGAGGAGAGCAACGCCGGGCTGAATATCAGCATAGCAGAAAGTTACGTTTATAAAAAACTGGGCAAAGATAGCGAAGCGCGCAGCGCGATGACTGCAGCGCAAAAAATCATGGACGATTTAGCCGGACAAATTCCTGGCGATCTAAAACTCGAACTGGCCAGAGCTTATATTGTTAACGGCGATAATAAAAAAGGTACGGAAATAATCAGGCAGGTAGTTCAGGATAATCATGACAATAATGAAATGCTGGATAACGTCCGCACGGTTTTTCGCGAAACCGGCATGGAAGAAAGCGGCGTGAAAATTATCGAGGAAAGCAGGCAGGAAATAATTCGGCTGAATAATGAAGGTGTCGAGCTGGCTTCGGATGGTAAACTGACGGAAGCTATTGCTTACTTTGAGAGAGCCGCCGCTCGGTTGCCGGATAATAAAATAATCAATGCTAATGCGGCGCAGATTCTGATGCTTTTCATGAAAGAAAACGGCACCAGTGAACCGAACTTGGATAAAGTAAAAACTTATCTTGACAGAGTAAGAAAAATTGACGAAAGTTTTAAGGATATTCCGATGCTCCTGGCAATGTACAATGAACTGATTTCCGGGGATTGAAACATGACTGATAAAATGGATTTTTCGGACATTCTGGCGTCTACGTTGCACGATACCAAAAATTCGCTGGGGCTTCTCTTTAATAATCTGGAAGATATAATAGCCAACTGCCGTGAACAGGGCTGTCCTTCTCATGGCGAATTTTACAACCTGCAATATGAAATTAAGCGTTTGAATCACGGTTTAATCCGCCTGCTTTCCCTGTATAAGGCGGAAAAATCGCAACTGGCCATTAATATCGACTTTCATTCGATTCGTGATATTCTCGAAGATGTGTCCATCCAGCATGAATCGCTGCTGAAAGCCCGGGGGATAAAAATAGAAACGAACTGCGACCCGGATCTTTTCTGGGCACTGGACCGCAACCTTATTGCCGGGGTTCTTGATAACGTTATCAACAATTCCTTTCGCTATACGAAAGAAAAAGTTAAACTCAGCGCCGGCGTGGAAAACAGCTACCTCGTGATGCGGATTGAAGATGACGGTGCCGGTTATCCGCCGTCCATGCTTTTTAATGAAAATAGCAATCCGGAATTTAAGAAGGGAATAGATTTTCAAACCGGCAGCACCGGTCTCGGTATATATTTTTCCGAAATGGTTTCCGCTATGCATGTAAAAAACGAAAAGAATGGTTATATATCTATTGCTAATGGTGGCACATTTAATGGTGGAGTATTTTCGATTTACATACCTTAGGAAAGGTAATGACAAATGGCTGCAAAGATCTCTAACATCAGTGAACTGTTTCGCCGTTTTCATGCTTGTGAGTTGCATGTCAAGCAGGGCAAGATAGCGGCCTGCTTAATTTCCTTCAAAGAAATCATCGATCGGATGTCGGCTATTCCCATGACCGAAAAGGAGAAGAAAGAGCTCCATGAAGGCATCGAGGGATTTCTGAAAAATCTTTCCGCACATAAAAAATTCAAAGAAATCTTCGGCGAGTTCACCTTTGGTGATACCGACCTGGCTACAAATCTGGAATTCATGAAGAGCATGATTACAGCACAGGAAGAGGAAATTGTGCAGAAAGTGCAAAAGGACGAAGAAGCTGCCGAAGCGCAAAGGCTGGAAATTGACCGGGAAAAACAAGCGCAGCAGGAAAAAATGCGCAATAAAATCGAACAAGCCATTGTTTTCATCGATCAGGAAAATCTGCCGCCGGCGCTGGATATAATCAAGGAGAGTGAAGAAATTCGGGGGGGAATTGTTCTGCACTATAATACTTTGGGTATGCAGAGCCGCGAAATAAAAAACTATACTGAGGCAGTTAAAAATTATTCTAAAGCAATTACGATATCTTCAGAAGATGAGAATTTACTTTACAATATAGCTCGTGTCTATTTTGAGGAAGGCAAGCGGGACAAGGCGGAAGAATTCCTGGACAAGGCCCTGAAATTAAACCCGGAATTTAAAGAAGCCAAGGTGCTTTATGATTATTTGCTGAAGATCGATAAGGCTCAATCCAATAATAGCAGTGCTGATGGCAAAAAAGCAGGAGGGTTTTTCCAAAAGCTATTTTCTGCAAAAAAGTAAATCAATGACACACGCTGAAAACAAGCGAAGTGCTGTTTGAAGCGTTAGTGGAATTGATCCCGAAAGCGAAGTCCGGCAGGCGGAGCTATCCGGGATCCAGTGGGTCATGTTCCCCGCCCTTTGGGGCGAATAGATTAAGGCATCCTGTCTAGTAAGACCAGAACTTCTTGTTATGCTTCTTCATCTCGGCCATAGTTCGATAAAGCTGGAGAGAATTAAGCATGCCCTGTTCAATGAAATATCCCCCAATTTGCGGCTGAATGGTTCGCTGGCGGTCAAGCAACAGCATTAATTGATATTTGGAAATGTAGCCGCGGCGCAGCGCACACTCGCCGAATTTTTCGCCGAAACGGCGGGAACGCAGAACATCCAGAATATCAGTACCCTCTATCCATCCCCAGCTTGCGGCAATAGCGCCGATCGATGGCCGCTGCAATCTTTGCCAGACAATCGCTTTAATCATGCTGGCCAGGGATATATGCCCTGCATAGTAAAGATATTGCCCGAACAAAAGTCTGCGCGACGGCATCCTGCCCCGATACAAAGGCTCGGCTTTCGGACTGTGTGTCTTCCGGCGGGCGGCAGGCCTTACCGGTGCCTGTCTGCACTTATAAATTGCACCGGCCTCGTCGAGGGAATATTTCCAGGGGCAACTCAGGAATTCCTGCAAAAGGTGGTAGGCCAGATTGACCTCTTTAAAACGTGTTTCCATGAAATCTGCCTGACCATCAAGTAATACAGCGCGATCAGGATGAGTCTCCAGAGCCTTTTTCCTATAGGCCGCTTTCACACCAGCCGGCTTCAGGTAGCGGAGAAACTCGACCGACACATCGATATCCGTCCCGAATAGAGATTCGCAGGCCTTGAATAAATCTTCTTTTGATACTTCGGCAGCGTCCAATACTTTGTTTCCTTTGTGTGTTTATTGGCAAAATATTGCTATTGGTTTTTGAAATAATTTAACACAGGACGACCTGTAAACACAAGCAGCAAAGTATATGCATTTAAAATATATCAATTGAAAATAATCAAAAAATGGCTGAACTCTGACTTTACTTATGATACAAACAGTGCGTGAAAGGTAAAATATGACAAGCGCTCCTGCATCTCTTATGGATAGAATTCCTTCGCCGGAGGAATGCCATGAACTCATGGAAAAATACTGTATGTTGCCGAATATCATTGCCCATTCTCAACAGGTGATGCGTGTATCTCTGGCAATAACAGACAACCTGAAAAACAGGGCATCCGTAAACAGGAATCTGGTTATGGCCGCGGCACTGCTTCATGACATAACCAAGACGAGATCTTTAAAAACAAGAGAACCGCATGATCAATCCGGTGGAGAGCTTTTGCAGGAGCTGGGATTCGGGCGAGTCGGCGAGATCGTGCGGCAACATGTATTCCTTCTTGATTTCAATCCTCAGGCAAAATTGGAAGAACGAGAGATTATTCATTACGCCGACAAGAGGGTGATGCACGACAGGATCGTCAGTATTACGGAACGAGTCGAAGATATCATTCAGCGTTATGGTGTGACTGAAGAGATTAAGAACCGCATCCGGCAAAACGAAAGTAAAGCCTATGCCATTGAAAAAAAGGTTGCAAGTTCCATGGTAGTTGACCTGGATAGAGCTATCCAAAAAATCCGGCAGGCGAAGTAGATTGTGAGATTGATCTGAACAAGAATACGGTGTCCTTCCTGAAATCCACCGAACTCAAATCACGACAAAAATTCAGGACTTGAATACACAATAAAGATAATTCATGACCGACAAACATAAGCACCTCATTAAACATTATGTGTTTAAGATTTCCTTGACATAAAAGACCGAAGTTCTTATAGCTCAACGATGAACAGGTAATCTTTTGTCAAGCAAAAGGAGAACAGCTATGTCAGATAATATTTTTCGCGATTTACAAATACGCCTGGATTCTTATTCGTTGGGATTTCCAGCTACAAAGACAGGGATTGAAATAACCATACTGAAACGGCTATTCACAGAAAAAGATGCTGAGATGTTCCTCAATATGTCACCATTAGTAGAAGAACCGGCTACAGTTTCTGCTCGATTGGGAAAACCGGCAGAGGAAGTGGCTTCACAGCTTGAAGATATGGCTCGGAGGGGATTACTTTTCCGGCTCAAAAAAGGGGAATCACTTAAATACGGAGCTATCCCGTTTATGCACGGACTACTGGAATTCCATGTCAAGCGGCTTGACCGCGAAATGGTTGAGATAATGGAGCAGTATTTCGATCAGGGATTTCATCAGGCCATTGCAGATGTTCAAGGGATGTTCCTCCGGACTGTGCCGGTTCATGAATCTATTACCGTGGAGCATCATATTGCTGCCTTCGATGATGCCCGGGCCATTTTGGAAAAAAATGAAATAATTGTCGTGACTGAATGTATCTGCAGGAAAGAAAAAAATATTTCCGGCAAGGGGTGCGGAAAGCCTCTTGAAGCATGTTTCATGTTCGGCTCCATGGCCCGTTATTATATCGACAACAAAATGGGCAGACGTGTGAATCTCGAAGAAGCCATCGAACTTCTGACTAAAGCACAGGAGGCAGGGCTGGTAACACAACCCGGTACTGCACAGAACCCTGCGGGAATGTGCAACTGTTGCGGCGACTGCTGCGGCGTTCTCGGCGCTGTAAAAAAATATTCCAAACCGGCTGAGCTCGTTTTTTCCAATTATCAGGCTGTTGCTAACAGAGAAAGCTGTACGGGCTGCGAAATATGCCTGGATCGATGCCAGATGGACGCTATCACCATGATCGACGGCATTGCAGAAATAAACCTTGACCGTTGTATTGGCTGCGGATTATGCGTTACCACCTGTCCTGTTAACTCTATGAGCATCAAAGCAAAGGACGCTGCGGCTAGGCGTATACCGCCGGCAACAAGCAGCGAACAGATGATGCAGATTGCCAGGAACAGGGGGATTGTCTGATTAGCTGGAAGTAAATATAACTATTTTCTTCTGTTAACGCGGTTTCTAGATTATCGTTACGGGAGGCTGCTTTTATTATGGTGACGACGTGATGTAACTTGACCTTTAAGGTGTTTGCGTCGCACCTGTTCTGGAACTGAAAAAAATGGGAGCCAATCCCATAAAGTTCCTCCTTTACTCTCCTTTTCTTCGCCTTAGAGACGCTACTCCGCATACAGTACAGGCGTCTTTATCTATGCTGCGATAGTTTTGCTATTGTGCGTATAGATTCCTGTAACACACAAATCGTCAGCCTTTATAAAAGGCTGTATTTCAATTCAGTATCAACAATGTTATTTCAAAAATAATGTGGTATACCTGATTAAAAGATTGGAGTCTGGTTCTTTGTGTGGCTGGAGCCAACGTATGTATGATTGATATAATTTGGCATCGCCGGTAAACGAGGCGGCAAACGGAAAAAACCAGTAGCAACTAAATATAGCCGGTATGTTCGACTCAAAAAATAAATTTGACAGTAAGAATAATGGGTTTTATGATACCTTTAAACGACGATGAAAAAGCATAAATAATTAGGCAGGATATATGAAATCAAGAATTTATAAGCGCAGCCAGGAAAAAGTGCTGTCTATGACAACAGCCGAGAGAGAGTTCCTGAAAGAAAGCTTGAAAAGTGAGCTTCTTCGAGGGCTTGTTGTGTTTATTATATTTCTTTTACTGGGTATTCTTTATTTATTTGCCACGATCAAGGGCAGCAATATCCAGTTCTTAATCAACATGAATTCCGCAGTAATCCACCACGGACATCCCCTTTCATACTGGCTCATGGCCGTTTTTTTCTGTGCCGCTTTATATGAACTTGGTTTCATCTCTGCCTTTAATTTTTTTACAAAAAAGGGGCTATGGTTTCCGCAGCGCTTCCGTTATTTCAATGCCTTAATCGAGGTGAGTATCCCTACAGCCCTCATATATTTCAGCGTGAGATATTACTCCAGCATGGATCCTTTTTCCAGTCCGGTCGTATTTCTGTATTTTATATTTATTGCGCTGTCGGCTTTACGGCTTTCTTTTTCGCTCTGTTTTTTTACCGGAGCTGCAGCCGCTGCCGAATATATCGGCATTTCCTTTTATATCAGGTACACTCTTCCCCCGGACATACAGACCGGCATGCTCGGCCAGTCTGATGTTCATATTGTCCGCGGTATTATTCTGCTGCTGACGGGGGTCATTACCGGCCTTGTAGCCACTCAGATCAAGCGCAGTCTCATCAAGGCCGTTCGGTCGATAGAGGCCGTCAATCTGATGTCGGAAAGTCTCAAAATATCTAACAATGATCTTCAGACGAAAAACACGGCACTTGCGGTGGAGATCGCTGAACGTCGGACGGCTGAAGATGCCCTTCGTGAAAGCGAGGACAAATACCGTACCATCCTTGAAGATATGGAAGATACCTATTTTGAAACCGATCTCAACGGATGTGTTAATTTTATCAATTATTCTACCGGTAAAATGCTGGGGTATGCCTCGGAGGAAGTGATTGGCGAACATTTTACCAAATTCACTGCACCTGATCATTTTGAAAGTACAAGGAATTATTACAAGGAGATTTATCAAACGGGCATTCCCGGAAAGCCCTTTTACTGGACTGCTTTGAAAAAGAATGGGGAATACGCATTAACTGAAATCGTGGCATCTCTGATCAGGGACAAAAAGGGAAACCCCGTAGGATTCCGGGCAATCGGTCGTGATATTATGGAAAGGAAGAGGGCCGAGGAAGAATTGAGGCAGGCGGAGGAAAAATATAGGAGCATCTTTCATAACTCTACGGAAGGTCTCTTCCAGGCCACGCAGGACGGACGCCTTCTGGCTGCCAATCCTACTCTGGCGACGACATTTGGATACGATACGCCTGAAGACTTTATGAAAAACGTTGAAGACATTTTCAACAGAAGCCTCTACTGTGATTGTGCAAGTGGTAACGTGTTTAGGGATGCGGTGCTTGCGAATGGTTCTGTGCATGATTTTGAATTCAGGGCATACAGGAAAGACGGAAGCATTATCGATGCTTCCTTGAATTCCCATGTTATCTTGGATAGCAGCGGGCACGTCCTTTATATAGAGGGCGCATTGAAAGATGTCACGGAGAAGAAACGGATAGAAGAATTAAAGATAGCCAAAGAAGTAGCTGAGGCGGCGACAAGGTCCAAAAGCGAGTTTCTGGCGAATATGAGTCATGAAATCAGGACGCCGATGAATGCAATCACGGGTTTGTCCACACTGGCGCTCAAAACTGATTTAACCCCGAAGCAAAGGGACTATCTCATTAAGATTGAGTCCTCCGCCAGGACGCTTCTCGGGATCATCAACGACACCTTGGATTTTTCCAAGATCGAAGCGGGAAAACTGACTCTGGAGACGATCAACTTTGATATGGATGACGTCTTGAATAACCTTTCCAACGTAGTGGGAATGAAGGCGATGGAGAAGGATTTGGAGCTGTTATTTGACGTGGACGGCAATGTGCCTGACACCCTGATCGGAGATCCGTTGCGTCTCGGACAGGTGCTGCTTAACCTGACTGGCAATGCCCTTAAGTTTACCGACGCAGGTCAGATCTCCGTCAGAGTTGAACGTGCGCAGGAAGAAGATGAAGAGAAAGAAGCGGCGACGAAAAGTACGCAGCTGAGGTTCACTGTTAGTGACACTGGAATCGGGATGACCACAGAGCACGCGCAGCGCCTGTTTCAGGCTTTCTCCCAGGCGGATGGTTCCACCACGAGAAAATACGGGGGAACAGGTCTGGGATTGACAATCAGCAAACGTCTGGTGGAGATGATGGGGGGCGATATTCAAGTGGAAAGCGAACCGGGGCGCGGTAGCCGTTTCACCTTCACCGTCCGTTTCGGCATACCGGAAGAAGTGAGTAAGCTGCGACATGAGCTGCCTATAGACATCAAGGGGATGCGTGTGCTCGTTGTTGATGACAACCCCACAGCGCGAGAGATCTTAAACGATGCACTGGAGTCGTTTTCCTTCGAGGTCAGTCAGGTGGCAACGGGCCCAGAAGCGATTGCCGAGTTGGAAACAGCCGCAACGGACAGACCTTATAAACTGGTTCTCATGGACTGGAAGATGCCCGGGATGGACGGAATTGAGGCATCCAGGCAGATCAGGGCGAATGCCAAGCTTGCCTTGATGCCGGAGATTATAATGGTCACCGCCTACGGGCAGGAGGAGATCAGGAGTCAGGCGGAGGCAGCAGGCATTTTCGCTTTCCTGGTCAAACCGGTGAGCCGATCGCTTATGTTTGACACGATCATGGAGGTCTTTGGCCGGGATGTTGACGATAAGCATTTTAGGCCGGGTCACCTGACCCGTCATTACCAGCCTCATGTATCGGAGGAGCTGAAGGATATTCAGGGTGCCAGGGTTTTGCTCATTGAGGACAACGAGATCAATCAGCAGGTGGCATCAGAACTTCTGGAACAGGTCGGCATGGTGGTGACAGTGGCCGAAAACGGGAAAAAGGGGATGGATGCTGTGCAGTCATTTGCCTATGATCTTGTTTTTATGGATATGCAGATGCCGGTGATGGACGGCTACACGGCAACAAAAGAAATACGGAAATGGGAGGAATCTCTGCCGGATATGAGTGCAGGAACACGCCCCCGTGTACCGATTGTCGCAATGACTGCCCATGCCATGGTTGGTGAGCGCGAGAGATGTATTGAGGCCGGCATGGATGACTATCTGAGCAAACCGATTGATCAGGATAATCTATACGCCATATTACTTAAGTGGATCAAACCGGGTGAACGGGATATTTCCTCAATCCGTAAAAATCATTTAGGGGACAAAGAGGATGTCACGCTACCGCCGGAATTGCCGGGCGTTAACGTAGCAGATGGTTTGCGACGTGTGGGAGGAAACCGGAATCTGTACATAAAGCTGCTCGTGGATTTTGCGAATAAATATGGCTCGGTGGCTGAAGAGATTTGGGGTTTGATAGAGGCTGGTGATCTCCCTGCTGCGGCGCGTGTCGCTCACACCGTCAAGGGAACGGCGGCCAACCTTTCTGTTACCGGTGTACAGGACGCGGCTCAGGAATTGGAGGCGGTGATTGTCGGGAAAGGCAGTGCTGATTACGCATTGTGCCTGTCACGTCTTGCCCGGGAACTGCAACCAATTGTGGACTCATTAAAAACTATCAAGCAGGCGGGTAAAGAAAGACCATCGACCCCTGATGTATGTATTGATCCTGCCAATGTTGTCCCTCTGCTGATTGAACTAGCGCGGCTGCTTGCCGAAAACAATGTGGATGCGGAGATATGCTTCGAAACCATCAGGGCGAATATTGACAGTTCGCTGTTTAATAAAGAAATGGAAGAGCTGGAATTCCATCTTGCCAATTTTGATTTCACAAATGCCTTAAATCCTTTGCGCAGGATTGCCCTGCAAATGAATATTTCTTTGGAGGGAAAAGAAAATGGATGAGCAGATTAAGCGACAGACGTTGTTAATTGTTGATGATGAACCGGTTAATATCAAAATCTTTCTGGAAATGTTGCGATCCGATTATACAATAAAAGTGGCCACTGACGGAGAAAAGGCGTTGCAGATAGCCCAATCGGACAATCCACCCGATCTTATCATTCTGGATGTCATGATGCCGGGCATAGACGGCTATGAGGTTTGCAGAAGATTGAAGGCTGAGCCACGCACAAAGGACATCCCGATCATCTTCGTCACGGCAAAAGGAGGTGAAGATGACCAGACAAAGGGATTTGAACTCGGCGCGGTGGATTATATTGCCAAGCCCTTCAGTCCCATTGTTGTAATGGCCAGGATAAAAACGCATTTAGAGTTAAAAAGGAACAGGGATTTTCTAGAATGGATGCTTAAAGAGCGCACCCGCGAAATGCAGGAAATGGAAAAAGAATATATGTATATGTTTTTAAGAAAATAAACAGGAGTTTTGGATAACAGGAAAATAACAGAGGAGAAGATATACGAAAAACCAGTGCAGAAACAGGCTGCGGCATGAATCTTAGCCTTAAACCGGGCTACCACAAAATATTCTAGTGGAGAGAGTTAAAAAATGATTGATCAAACTCAAAAGCAGACCATATTGATTGTAGATGATGAGCCGGTAAATATTAAAATACTGGTGGAATTATTGAGATCGGATTATCAAATTCGTGTCGCAAACAACGGAGAAACAGCTCTGCAAATAGCATCATCAGAAAACATGCCTGATCTTATTCTTCTCGACATTATGATGCCCGGAATAGATGGATATGAGGTTTGCCGATTTATCAAAAGCAATCCAGAAACGCAGAATATACCAATAATTTTTCTAACGGCAAAATCCCAGGTCGAAGATGAACAAAAAGGATTCAATTTGGGCGCAGTTGATTACATTGCTAAACCAATAAGCCCACCAATAGTTCTTGCCCGTGTCGTGACTCACCTGCAACTAAAAAAAGTAAGAGATTTTTTGAAAGATAAAAATGAGTTTCTGGAGCAGGAGGTTATTCAGAGAACGAAAGAGATTTCCAATATACAAGATGTAACTATGGTTGCCATGGGTTCTCTTGCTGAAACTCGTGATAATGAAACAGGCAAACACATCAGACGTACTCAGTATTATGTAAAGTTGCTTGCCGAAAGTCTTAAAGAACATTCCCGTTTCAAGCATCATTTAACAGGAAAAAATATAGAATTATTTTTCAAATCAGCAACATTACATGACATTGGCAAAGTTGGCATTCCTGACAGCATTTTAATAAAACCAGGTAAATTGACTGTTGAGGAATTTGAGATAATGAAAACACATACTTTACTGGGTCGTAATGCCATATCTGCTGCGGAAGTACTATTGGAAACGCCTGCCTCCTTTCTTGTTTTTGCCAGGGAAATTGCGTATACGCATCATGAAAAGTGGAATGGGAGGGGTTATCCGGAGGGGATATCAGGGAATAATATACCCTTGTGTGGTCGCATCATGGCAATCGCAGATGTATATGACGCTTTGATCAGTAAGAGAGTTTACAAGTCCGCATTTACACACGATGACGCAGTATCCGTGATCAAAGAAGAGGCGGGTAATCATTTTGATCCGGATATAGCCGCTGCTTTTTTAGAAATAGCCGACCAGTTTCAAATGATTGCTCTGAAATACATGGACTCAGTGGAAAGGGATAAATAAATAATTCATTGAGGTAAAAAGCAGACTATACTTATTATTGATGATGAACCGGGGAATCCAAGCAGTGAAATAAAAGCCGGTGCACCATTTATAATAAGCTTATCACTCAATGACAGTTCTGAACTTAAAAATGGAACGCAGTTATCAAAACTTTGGATTATTCATTATATAAATCGAGAGGAACCATAAAATGATACCTCGCCTCGAAAAGACAAGTGAAAATTATAGTGTTGCTTTTGTAGTGCTTCAAAGTAAAGTGTATAGATAATGGGTTAAAATAAGGAGTGGTTGGGTTGGCAATTATCAGATAATCGATATAGTCAATTTTACGATTAATAAAGACTTCTACAGCGCGGCACCAGGAGCTACTCCCGAACCAGCCACCATGCTGCTGTTCAGTGCTGGCTTGCTTGGGTTGGCAGGAGTTCGTAGAAAGGTAAAGAAGTAATCAAACGCATAAAGCAGTTTGTTATATAAAGGCAGGGTCAGAAATGGCTCTGCCTTTTTTATTGAGCACTTCAATTGGGAATCGTCAACTCAACTCCAAATCGAAAACACTTTAGTTGTAAATGAAGCAAGCAGTCTGAAGGGTCTCTCTTCGTTTTTATCCAGAAATACCTAAGAATTGAATGAACAAAATATTCATACCAATTAACGCCAGGAAAATATCCGAGTGAAAATGAGGCGGGTGAAGGTTGTGGAGTTGCGAATAAAATCGACAAAGGGGCGGAAATGAGAAATCCTGGAACCACCGGGGTTATAGACAACCCGGACCGGAGTTTCCAAAACAGGCAACCTCTTTCTTTTGGCCTGCACCAGTATTTCCACCTCAAATTGAAATCGCCTTGCTTTCACAGGTAAGACGATTGCCTCAGGCAGAGGATAAAGGCGCATGCCGCTCTGAGAGTCGGAAAGAACAGGTCCGCCGGACATCCAGACCCAGAAATTGGAAAATTTACGGCCGAAGCGGCTTGTCCACGGCACATGCTTGCCGATCATTCCTTCTCTTGCTCCCACAACAATAGCCCTTGCTCCGCGGGGAATGGCAGCGATAAGCTTTGGAGCATCTTCCGGGTAATGCTGGCCGTCGGCATCGATCGTAATTGCCCAATCGGCTTCAACGGCCGCAGCGGCAAAGCCGCTCAGCAGCGCAGCGCCTTTGCCCATATTTATTTTATGATCGACAATATGAATGCCTTCAATGTTCTGAATCTCACCACGAGTATTGTCAGTCGATCCATCATTCACCACAAACACCGGAAAGCCGATGGCCTTAGTTCGCCTTATAACATCAGCTATGGTACCGGCATGATTGTAAACAGGGATGACAAAAGCAAAACGCCCTTTTTGAGTTGTTTCGCAAGACAAGTTGTTTGCACAGGTGTTTCTCATAATCATTCCATTTTCGGCAGGAATGCCACCGCCCACGTCCCCGGTCCCATATGCGCTCCCGATGTCAGGGAAACAGGTTGAATAATTATTTCGGCATGCGGATATGCGGCCGCAATCAATGGTTTGATAGTTTCGTTGACCAGAGCATAGTTATCCGAATACTCCAGCATGATCAGTGCTTCTATATCTTTAGTCAGAGATGCTGCCAGCTTCGACAGAGCCATTTTTATCTGGTCTTCCTGGTTACGTACTACGCCGACTTTCTTTGCTCCTTCCGGTTGCGGTGATATGACCGGCTTCATCTTCAGCATGTCGCCAAAAAAGGCGCTTGTTTTGGATAACCTGCCGCCGGCGGCCAGGTATTCCAGCTTATCTAAAAACACATATTCTTCGCAGGCATTTAAAGCGCCGGTGGCAAAGGCAATTGTTTTTTCCATATCATTTGTTTTAGTTAAATAACGATTAACAGCCAGCACAATTGTTGCCAATCGGCCTGATGCCGCGCCCGTGTCAATAACAACAAGCCGGTTTTGCGGATCGTGTTGTTTTTTCCATTCTACAGCAGCACTATAATTGCCGGTATAGATGGAACCGACGCATAAATATAATACTTTTTCGAACCGATCCAGTACACTTTCATAAAACTGATGTCTCTCGAAAATCGATGCCTGTGATGTCGAAACCTTAACTCCCTGAAGCATTGCGGCATATAGTTCAGTGGGATGAAGATGCGTTTCCGGCAGGCATTTATCTCCCATTGTAACATAGCTGTGCAAAAGGGTAATGCCGTTATTTTTTGCATCGGAACGGGTTAAGGAACCAGCGGCATCGGTCATTATATGGAGTATTTTGTTGGATTGGGCATTGCGGAATTCGCTGATTTGCTCATTGAGATTATCATCCTCCCAATTTACCATGCTTCCATACTTGGCCACTTCATCTCTTATCTTTTCTTTGTTGTCGGTATGCAGGTGTATTTTATAAAGATCACCTTCAGGAATAACAATAACGCTCTCCTCAGCTTTAGTGATTTTGGCCAATTCAGCAGCAGACAAATGATTTGCTTTGATGACAAAATCGACACAATAGCCGCTTTCCGCTTCTTCCTGAAAGGCCGGAGAAATATGCAGACGATTTTTAAACACTTCCGTGATCGGCCTGAATTCCTGCGGCATTCCCGCGAGGCAACAAAAGAAACCTTCAAAGAAGATATACATTCCTAAAGCACCGGCATCGACGACGCCGGCCTTTTTCAATTTCGGCAGCATTTCGCTGGTATCGTGGACTGATTTTTCCAGACGACCAATTAAATTGTTGATTGCTTCCGGATCCAGGATTGTTGTTTGAGGTTTCAAAGCTTCCACAAGGGTGTCGAATATGGTCAGCATTGTTCCCGGACGGGGATCTTTTACCGCTTTCCAGGCACGGTTGCTTCCCTCCTGCGCAGAGGGATAAAGGCTGCTTAAAGAATCAGCGAGGCAGAATGCCGAAAAAAATCTGGAGGCAATATTACCGGAATTGCCGCGGGCGGATAAAAGGAGCTGGCGGATAAGTGCTTCTTTTTCCTGATTAGAGGCAAGCAACGGTGTCAGGCTGACGAAGAGATTACGGCCGGTATCGCCATCGGCTATCGGATATACATTTATTGAATCGAGTAAGTCTGCCCATGCGGCAACTCGTTCCACACCGGCAATAAAGGCTTTCGGCAATAATTCATTCATTGGTAAAACCTAAAGCCAGCCTTATATCCGCCGGAATTTTGAAGATCGTTTCCATTTCCGGAGCTCTCACTGTTACCTGTTCGGTGCGTCCGCGTGCGCAGATTTTGCCGTCTTCAACCCGGCTTATCTCAAAATCGACAATAAGTTTTACGCGCGCATCAGCCAGCGTTGCCTTGATGATAATGTCATCGCGATAACGCAGGGGATATATATGCTTTGTGGATGTCCGAATTATGGGAAAAATCAATTTATTCTGCTCATAAAACGAATATAAATTAATCCCGCAACTCTCGAGAAGCGCAGCACGCGCAATTTCAAAATAGTTGAGATAGTTCCCGTGCCAGACGATCTGCATCGGATCGAGATCAAAAAAAGGCACACAATATTTCACTTCAATACTTTTTTTACTTTCATTCATGTTTTGATCCTGAAGAAATCTGAGTATCTTATTGCAAAGCACATACTTTCAATATCAGCATCCAATGGCCTGTCTTCAATGACCGGCTTGCTGACAAATCTGATTTTTTCCTGAATGCCGGCCAGTAATGACCTTGCCTTCACATTTTCCCGGATATCACAGGCCTGAGCCGCCGCCAGAAGATGTATAGACAAAACTCGTTCCGTTAAAGTGCAGATTCTCTCTGCATCTCTTGCGGCAATCGTGCCCATGCTGACCTTGTCCTGATTATGCGATTCCGTAGAGCGCGAGAATGATGCCGCGGGCATGGTTCCTTTCAACGCCTCCGCCGCCAGAGCCGATGAAGAAATCGACATGGCCTTAAAACCATGTTGCAGACCGGTCTCTTTCGGGGAAGTTCTTACTAAATCGGCTGGCAACCCTCTGTTCGAATGCGGATCGACAAGAAGCATCGTCTGGCGGTCACACATATCGGCCACCGAAGCCAAGGCCGCTTTTAGTCCGTCCATGGCAAAAGCAATATGTCCGCCGTAGAAATTTCCCCCCATGAGAACACTGCCTGTTGTCGGATCAAATATGGGGTTATCATTGGAGCTGTTGGCTTCGATTTCCACCCATTTTTTTATCCAGGAAAGAGCGTCACACAAAACGCCCAGTACCTGCGGTGCACAGCGCAGTGAGTATGGATCCTGCAGCGTTTCCAGAGCATCATCTTCGAGTTGCCGCGTCGAGACATTGGTCTGCAGAAGGCGGGCAATCTGCTTGGCAACAAAAGCCTGGCCGGGGAAGGGCTTTGCTTCGGCCAGCACCGGATGATAGTGATGTGCATTTCCCTTCAAGGCATGCACCGAAAGTGCAGTGGCATAGATGGCGGCGTTTAAAATGCGATTTGCTCTTTCCACCGCCAGAGCGGCAATACCCGTCATTGTGGTAGTGCCGTTGACCATGGAAAGCGGCTCTTTGGGTAAATATTTGTATGGTTTAAGCCCGGCCTTCTTCAACGCTTTGTTCGTCGGCATTATTTCCTCGCGGTAAAAAACTTCGCGTTCACCGGCGAGGCAGGCTCCGATATAAGACATCGGTGTTAAATCTCCGGAAGCTCCGACAGATCCTTCGCAGGGAACGACCGGTGTTATTCCCGAATTCAGGAAATCAGCCATTTGCTGTAGAAGTGCGACGGACACTCCTGAATATCCGCGGGCCAGGCAAATTATCCGGCATAACATCGCACCGCGTGTTTCCTCAATTCCGATGGGGTCCCCTGTGCCGCAGCCATGAAAACGGAAAATGTTTTCACCGTTCTTCAGGGCGAGATTCAGGGACATCCTATTGCCGCATGATTTTCCATACCCGGTGTTCACTCCATAAACAGGCACGTCCCGGTGCATTGATTTCATGAGCATGAGCTTAGTCTTTTCCATTCGCTGCACAAAGGCCTTGCTTTTGCTTATTTGAACTGCCACACCGTCGCGCGCTACGGCAATTATATCATCAAAACAGATATTGCCGCCGTCGATTACAACAACGGATTTTCCGCCAACTTTCTTCATGATTTAATTCCTGCTTTCTTCAAAAAAACTAATTGCGTTTACGAGGCATATACGTGTTGTCTGCTTTTTCTTTTTCCATAACATTTTTCAGAAGCTTAAACATTTTATAATTCTGCGGTTCATCTTCGTAAAACTTGTCCCAGGCGTAATAATACATTTCCTGGAGCTTTTCCGGCGACATTAACTGCGGCTGGAATACCACTTTGCCGCAGGTATAATTGTTCCAGTCGTAGGAAAATATTCTGCCGGCATTATGCAGGTCATCAAATGTCCGGGTATGGGGAAACGGCGTGAGCACGGTAAATTCCGCCATATCGAGCTCGACCTCGAGCAGAAAATCCACCAGCTTCTTGATATAATCTTCCGTGTGATAATCAAGACCGAGAAGGATGCTGCCTTCCACGGCAATTCCATAATCATGATACCTTTTGATGCGATCACGGATGAAATCGGAAGAATCAAATATTGCCTGATAAACAAACCAGGCCCCGGCCTGTGCTGCCAGATCAAGAACTTTATCGTCGTTTTCAATGGGATGGGAGCACCATTTCTTTTTCAGAGGAATCATTTCGCGAAACAGATTCATTTCCCAATCCTTGTCCTGGGCCAGTGAATTATCAACAATGAATAGTCTGTTGTTATCAATACTGGCCATTTCTGCTACAACCTTATCAAAGGGGCGAGGCCGGAAACTGCGGCCGCCTAAAAAATTTACACAACACGGATAGCAATTAAAACGGCAACCACGGGAAGCATGGACCAGGTCAACCATCTGCACGCCGCGGTAATTGTACATTTCCCGATTTAAAATACTGCGCCGGGCCGTTCCGACACTTTCAATCGGCGGAAAATTCTGCATGTAGTCGTAAACTTTTTGCAGCTTGTTGCTGCTCAAATCGGCAAAGACCTTTTCCATCCGGCCTTCCGCTTCGCCCAGAAAAACAGCATCCGCATGCAGTCCGGTTTCTTCGGCATGCAGCATAGTGGCGATGCCGCCGAATATTACCTTGATGCCTTTGGCACGGAAAGCGTCGGCAATTTCCCAGCCGCGTTTGGTCTGAACTGTCAACATCATGGAGATGCCGACCAGATCGGCTCCCGATTCAAAGTCGATAGGTTCAACGTTTTCATCGATGAACTCCACTTCCACATCAGCCGGCAGAGCGGCAGCCATAACCACCGGGCCATGCGGCGGCAAGGTAAAGCGGGTCTGACGATCCAGTTTTTCCCATTTGGGATAGATAAGTTTAAATTTCATAAAATATTCAAAACCTTTGCAATTGTTTTATTTATGCCCGCAATGACATCAGTGTTCTTCTGCCAGTGTTAAAGATTATTTAATCTATAAAAGTCCGGCCGATCTTAATTTCAGCGGACTTTCCCGCCAGAGCAAATTGGGTGTTGGGAAATCCGGTTAAAGGCTTATCAAACATGTGCCCTACTTTGCAATAGCGAATTGTATCTTTCAGCCAGAACTCTGCAGCGGCAGATCATTTTCCGGCTCAGCATATTGCCTGTTATTACAGGTTTTGCCTTTATCCTGCAGAAAAGGTGCTTGGCGCTGAACTATCGCCATCTTGTTGATCAATCTACCGATATTCAATTTGCTTTTTTCTCCTTATGGACAGAGTTGCCCAACACCAGATAGACGTAAGTGCCGCCGAAAGAAATGCCGGCAAGCAGCGCATTACTGATTGCCAATTCCCTTTTTTGCTCCCGGACAAAGGCCAGTGCTGTCAAGGGATTCGTCAGTCCGACGGTTGGCGGTAAAACGCCTTCTTCCAGAGACAAGGCCAAAGCACAGGCACGCATTCCGCCGCCCGAAAAACTTTCTCCGATAGCGCCTTTGAGGGAGGTAATCAAAGGTCTGTTTTCATTTGCCGCAAATACTTCCGCATAGGCCTCCGCTTCGATTCCATCGAGGGTTATACCGCCGTTGGCCGCAGCAAAGATGGCAACGATATCCTGCGGGGAGACTCCGGAATTATTCAGAGCTCGTCCAATGGTCTTTGTTATTCCGGCGGCATTTTCCGGCCACCCGGTAGGAGTTGTCGGTGAGGAGCCCTGACCGAAACCCTTTATTTCACAGTAAGGTTTCCGCCCTCTGGACAGCGCCGATTCCAGGCTTTCAATACACACAAATCCGCAACCTTCTCCGGCGACCATACCATTGCGGTCGCGGTCGAAAGGTTTGCAGGCCTCAATCTTGCCGTCGAAAGGCGAAAGAGCGTGAAAACGGGTCAGCGCTTCATAATAAAATTTCGATAAAATGTCCACCCCGCCGGCGAGCATAAAATCTGCCGCACCGCGGCGTATTTCCGAAACAGCATAGGCGATGGCCGTTTCCGCCGAAACGGCAAAATGAGTTACGGTAGTATTGACGCCGCGGAAGCCCAGCTCGATGGAAGCATGTCCGGCCGGTGCATTCATTACGGTATTCGGAACCAGGATCGGATTGACAAAGGAAGGCCCATCTTTAAATAGTGTTCCGGCAAACTGGACGGTTACATCGGTAGCGCCAAAAGATGTTCCCAGCAGAATACCGATGCGGTCGCGGTTGGCAGTATTTATCGTAAGCCCGGCGTCTTCGAGCGCCAGCCGGGCTGCTGCCGTTGTCAGCATGGATATCTTATCCATCCGACGGATATTTTTTACCGAGATAAAATCGCGCGGTTGAAAATTATCCACTTCCGCACCCAAGTGCGACGGAAACGCTGATGTGTCAAATGATTTTATTGCGGCAACGGCACAATCACCGGCAAAAACGCGGCGGCGAAATTCTTCCTTGCCGATTCCCAGCGGCGTCACCATGCCGAGACCGGTAATAACAATTCTTCGGACGTTCTCTGTCGGCGGTAAATTAGCCATTGCGGGCGCCCCTTTGATCATACTTGCCGAATATTACTGTTGTATTATTGCCGCCAAAGGCAAAAGAATTAGAAAGCACAATGCGCAGGTCAGCCGTCCTGGCCCCACCGATTACGTAATCGAGGTCGCATTCCGGATCAGAATTACGGCAGTTGATCGTTGGCGGTATAAAACCGTGTATCAGCGCCAGGATGGAAACAATGCCTTCGAGCGCACCGGCTGCGCCCAGCGTGTGGGCAGTCATTGCTTTAGTGGAGCTCACCGGAAGACAGCGGGCACGCTTGCCGAATACTTCCTTGATCGCCTTGGTTTCCATAATATCATTGACCGGAGTTGCTGTGCCGTGGGCATTGATATAATCAACATCATCGCTTACCAAACCGCTGTCGGCAAGTGCCGCCTGCATGGAACGGACGGCGCCGGAACCTTTCTCATCGGGCGCCGTCATGTGGAAGGAATCGCAGGTAATGCCGTAGCCCAGAATTTCGCCATAGATTTCAGCGCCTCTTTCCAAAGCATCATCCAATGATTCCAAAATCAGAATCGCCGCTGCCTCGCCCAAAGATAATCCCTCGCGGTCTTTATCGAAGGGATGACAAACTCCCGGATCGAGAGATTTGAGGGCATTGAAAGCGGCATATGTAATCCGGCACATCGGTTCTACTCCCCCGGCGATCATAATCCGGGCCTGACCGCCCGCAATTAAATCCCGTGCATAACCGATGGCCGTGGCCCCGGCGGAGCAGGCCGTCATGAATGTCGCTTTAGGACCGGCCAATCCTAAATTAGAAGCGATCCGGTCAGCGGAAGATGCGCAATAAACAGATGACAGGCGCGAAAATCGAGCCCGTTTGCTTTTTTTCCCTAATAAATCCTGATAAAAGGATTCCGCTTCGAAAAGTCCGCCGGAACCGCCGCCGATGGCAACTCCCGTCTCTTCTTTTAGCTGTTGCGGCAAGGGATAAAGGCCGGCATCGGTGAGTGCCGCCAGAGTTGCGGCAAAGGAGAGCATATCCGCCCGCGACATCCTTTTGAGGGAAAAATCCGGCGGAATGTAATCGCGGGGAGAAAAATTCTTGATTTGGCCGCCGTTACGGCAGCGAAAACCTTCGGTGTCGAAGAGGTCTAACGGTTGGATGCCGCACACTCCCGTCCGCAGGGCTGATGCAAAATCCGGAATGTTATTGGCTATTGCGTTGAGTGTTCCTAATCCGGTAATTACAATACGTTTCTTTGTTTGCATGCTCAACCTTGAGATTTTATTCTTTGCGGCTATTTTTCAAGCGGCAGAAACTTAGATTGGGAGTGGGAAAAAGTCAAATAAATAATACAATTAACACTGTTGCAATCACTTTGCTGCAGTAGCTCCCTCTCAATAATTCCGGCATTGAGGCAATCCAATGACCTGAACTATATCTTTTTTCTCATCATTATTGACTGCTGACCGTGTATTATCTGGCACTATTTTCCCATTTTATAGACCAGCTGGAAAAAAAGCTTGACACGTAAAATGAATTTGATTATTGAATTGAACTAGATTCAATAAATGAACAATAATTATATTTGATTTAAGTCATGCCAGCAACGAAGGGGGCTTTATGGATGTCATCGAAACAAGAATCGATACCCGTTCGGATGAATACCGAAAAAATTATGAATCGATGGAAGCCCTGGTGGTAAATCTGCAAGAGGAACTGCGGATCGCCCGGGAGGATCGCTCCCCGGCGGCCCGGAAACGTCTCCTTTCTCAGGGGAAGATGCCTGTTCGGGACAAACTGGATCTCTTGCTGGATAGAAACACACCATTTCTGGAGATCGCGCCGCTTGCGGCCCGGGGGCTTTATGACGGAAAAATCCATGGTGCGGGTCTTGTTTCGGGAATCGGCGTTGTTGCCGGCAAGGAAGTGTTGATTACCTGCAATGATGCCATGATCAAGGGTGGGGCGACCTATCCCCTGACCGTTAAAAAAAGCCTGCGCTGCCAGACGATCGTGATGGAAAATCGCCTGCCTGCCATTACCCTGATCGACTCAGCCGGCGGCCTATTGCAGCTTCAGTCTGAGGTTTTCCCGGATATCGACGATGGCGGGAGGCTTTTTTATAATCAGGCGAAAATTTCGAAAATGGGCATCCCCCAGATCACGGCGGTAATGGGTTTGTGCACGGCCGGCGGCGCTTATGTGCCCGCCATGTCCGATGAAGTTGTGCATGTCAAGGGAACGGGCGCAATATTTTTAGGCGGGCCCCCACTCGTCAAGGCGGCGACAGGCGAGGAGGTAACGGCGGACGAACTCGGAGGCGCGGATCTGCATTGCCGCGAGTCCGGTGTTTCTGATTATTATGCCGAAGATGACCGGCATGCCCTCGAGATTCTGCGCAAGATCATCAAAAACCTTCCCAATCCGGAAAAGTCAAGGCTGTCTATGCAAGAGACGGCGCCGCCCCTTTATGATCCGAAAGAGATATACGGTATTGTCAGTCGTCAACTTAAAGTTCCTTACGATGTACGGGAAGTGATTGCGCGCATGGTTGATCGGAGTGAATTTCTGGAGTTCAAGGAACTGTATGCCCCGACGCTGGTCTGCGGCTGGGCTTATATCCACGGTTATCCCGTGGGAATTCTCGGTAATAACGGCATCCTGTTTTCCGATAGTGCCCTGAAAGGCACTCAATTCATTCAGATTTGCGACCGGCGCCAGATACCGCTAATTTTCCTCCAGAATATCAATGGTTTTATTATCGGCCGCGAGTACGAACGGTTGGGCATTACAAAGGACGGTCACAAGATGGTCAACGCTGTGGCCAACGCCACCGTTCCCAAATTTACCGTAATGATCGGTGCATCGTATGGTGCGGGCAACTATGCCATGTGCGGGCGGGCTTATTCGCCGCGCTTCCTGTGGATGTGGCCTAATGCCGAAATTGCCGTCATGGGAGGGGAGCAGGCGGCCGGTGTTCTGGTCACGCTGAGAAATGACCAACTGGCCAAAGAGGGTGCGCCCCCGATGTCTGTCGAAGAAGTGGAACAAATCAGCGGACCGGTGATTGCTGCCGCCAGGACCGAAAGCAATGCCTATTACAGCACGGCCCAACTATGGGATGACGGAATTATCGATCCGGCCGATACACGGGATGTGCTGGGACTGGCCATATCCGCTGCTCTGAATGCTCCTCTCCGTGACGATATTCCGGGATATGGCATTTTCCGGATGTAGGGTGCGACCGAAGGAATTGCCTCCGGTGGTGGAGGCAAAAGTAAAGAGATTAGACGATCATTGCGGACCGTTGAACAGGAGAGTCAATATGTTCAAGAAGATCCTGATTGCCAACAGAGGGGAAATAGCCCGGCGTATTATGTTTACCTGTCGGGAGATGGGTGTGGCAACCGTCGCCGTCTATTCGGATGTGGATCGACAGGCGGTTCATGTTCTGGATGCCGATCAGGCCGTCCCCCTGGGGAATGCCGAGCCGGCGTCAAGCTACCTCAATATCGACAAAATAATTGCAGCGGCGAAAGAAAGCGGGGCCGAGGCGATTCATCCCGGTTATGGATTTCTGGCCGAGAACGGAGATTTTGCCGAACGTTGCGAAGAAAACGGTTTGATCTTCATCGGCCCGCCCGCGTCTGTGATTCGTGAGTTGGGGGATAAAACCATCGCGCGGCAGACGATGATTAAAAATGGTGTTCCCGTTATTCCCGGCATGACTAGGCCTGAGTCGGATCCGCATATTATTGCCCGCGAGGCCGATAGCCTGGGTTATCCCGTCCTGATTAAAGCAGCCGCCGGAGGCGGGGGAAAGGGAATGCGGGTCGTTTCAACGCCTGTGGAAATTCGCGAAGCCTGCCTGTCTGCATCGAGCGAAGCCGCCAGTGCATTTGGCAATGGTGCGATCTACCTGGAAAAGTATCTGGCGCGACCCCGGCATATCGAGTTCCAGATTATGGCCGACCGCTATGGTAATGTTGTTCATTTGCTCGAACGGGAATGTTCCATTCAAAGACGCCACCAGAAGATCATTGAAGAAACGCCGTCGACCGCGCTGACGTCCGAGCTTCGGGAGAGGATGGGAAAAGCGGCCGTCGCGGCAGCAAGGGCTTCCGGGTATGTCAATGCCGGCACGGTAGAATTTTTGCTCGATGCCGATGGCAGCTTCTACTTTCTGGAAGTCAACACACGTCTCCAGGTCGAGCATCCGATTACGGAAATGGTAACCGGCATCGATATTGTCCGCCATCAGCTTATGATTGCCGCCGGCGAGCCGTTGACTCTGGTGCAGGAGCGGATTCAGGGAAGAGGACATGCCATAGAGTGCCGCATCTATGCGGAAGACCCGGAGCAGGGATTTTATCCTTCTCCCGGCAGAATCACTTACCTGAAAGAACCTTCGGGGCCGGGAATCCGCAACGATTGCGGTGTCTATGCCGGATTTCAGGTTCCGGTAGAATACGATCCCATTCTGTCCAAACTGATTGCCTATGCCGAAAACAGAGACGCCGCAATTTGTCGCATGATTCAAGCGCTCTCAAGCTATGTCATTCTGGGAATCAGGACAGCCATTCCCTTTTTGATCGACGTTCTACGCTCTGATGCCTTTGCTGCCGGGGATACATTTACCGATTTTGTGAGCTCCCATTTTTCCGACTGGAAACCTCAAAGAACTGATGCCGAGATGGCCTGCATTGCTTACATCATCGATGATCTGGCCTTGCAGAAAAAAACAAAGTTTTCCAGTGCAGTCGCCGGTGAGCCATTGTCGCCCTGGCGGAGCCTGGGGAACTGGCGACGCTAGAAAAAAAGCCGGATGACAACAACAGAAAGGCAGGGAAATAATGCATTACAGATTCAAAACGGGTGAAGAGACGCTGACTTTTAATGTAGAACCGATGAAGGAAAACTATCTGAAGGTTTTCACCGGGGAAAAAACGCGGGATGTTAGTTATGCCGTCATCAACGATCATCATGTTAATTTTGTAGTCGATGGTGCGGGAATGAATGCATTTGTCACTGGTGAAAAAGGCGAAAAAACTATCCTGATTCGCGGGGTGCCCTATGTCGTTGGTGATGCCGACATTACGGGGCAGACCAGAAAAAATGTGCGAGATCTGACCAGACTTCCCCAGTTAATTACGCCGCCTATGCCTTCGGTTATCGTGCGCATTATGGTCGCCGTTGGGGACAGTGTAAAGAAGGGGGACAATGTTATCGTCCTGACGGCGATGAAGATGGAAACGACATTGACAGCCCCTTTTCCTGGACAAGTGACGGCAATCAATGTGTCCGTCGGCGAGAAAGTTATGCCCGGAAAGATCCTGGTGGATATCGAGAAAGAACAGGAGAATGCTCAGACAAGCTAAATATCATACATCAAGGAGGAAATCTTATGAATGATCAGCATTTGCTCTACCGGGTCGAGAACGGTATCGGCACCATCACGATCAATCGGGAGCAGCAGCGAAACGCGATTACACCGGAAGCGATTGATCTTTTCCATGAATATCTAGACCAGGCCGAGAAGGATGATCTGGTGAGAGCTATTCTGATCACCGGGGCCGGCGACAAGGCCTTTTGCACCGGCGCACAGCTTGCCGGCGCCATGGCGACGGAGGGAAAGGATGTATTCGGGTACTATGCCAGTCTTTTAAACCGGCTGGCGAGCTTTCCCAAGCCGACGGTGGCGCGTATCAAGGGCTTCTGTCTGGCCGGGGGAATGGGCTTTATGCTGGCCTGTGATATCGTTATCGCTGCCGACGATGCCAAATTCGGCACGCCGGAAGTGAATGTCGGGCTGTGGCCGATGATGATCGGTGCCCTGATCTTTCGCAATGTCCCGCAGAAAAAGGCGATGGAGATGATTCTGCTTGGTGAGCGGCTGACGGCTCCGGAGGCACTGGCCATGGGATTGATCACCCGTGTCGTGCCCGTGGGAAAACTGGAAGAGGAAGTGAATAACGTTCTTGGTAGTCTGGTTGCCAAAAGCCCGATCGGGATGAGGCTGGGCAAACAGGCGTTTTACGCGGCAGCAAACCTGCCGCTGAAAGAAGCCCTGAATTATCTTTCCGAAAAGCTCAAGGAAGTTGTGAGTACAGATGATGCCCGGGAAGGCATCACGGCCTTTATTGAAAAACGGCCGCCGGTTTTTACCGGCCGATAAAGCATGATCACTTAACAGGGGGAATAATATATGAGTACTAATGATCCGAGAAGAAAGGACAAGGTCATCATTGCCAACTGCAGCGGTTATTTCGGCGATCGCCTGTCGGCGGCCAGAGAAATGGTGCAGGGTGGCCCGATTGACATCCTGACCGGAGATTATCTGGCGGAACTCACGATGGCGCTTCTCTTCGGTATGAAGATGAGGAAACCGGAGACGGGCTACGTGCCGACGTTTCTGAAGCAAATGGAACAGGTGATGGGAGAATGCCTCGATCGTGGCATTCGGGTGGTCTCCAACGCCGGCGGATTGAATCCTCAGGGAATGGCCCAAGAGCTAAAGAAGATAGCGGACGTTCTTGGCCTTCATCCGAAGATAGCCTGTATTGAAGGCGATGATTTGATGGGACGGCTGGCGGACCTGCAGGAGAAGGGGGAAGCATTTATTCACCTGGATAAGGGAACCAGTCTGAAGGACAGCGGCGCCATGCCCATCTCTGCCAATGCCTATATGGGTGGCTGGGGTGTTGCGGAAGCCCTGGCCCAGGGAGCGGATATTGTAGTGGGCGGTCGTCTGGCGGATGCTTCGGTTGTGATGGGTCCGGCCGCCTGGTGGTTCGGCTGGCAGCGCCAGGAGTGGGACAAACTGGCCTCGGCCGCTGTTGCCGGGCATATTATTGAATGCGGCGCCCAGGCGACGGGGGGGAATTATTCCTTCATCGAGGAGGTGCCCTCATTCCTCAATGTCGGCTATCCCATTGCCGAAATATTTGCGGATGGCTCCTTTGTGATCACCAAACATCCCGGCACCGGAGGTCTTGTCTCGGTTGATACAGTAAAGGCCCAACTCCTTTATGAAGTGAGGGGTCCGAAGTATCTGACGCCGGATGTGGCGGCCAGATTTGATACGATCGAAATCTCTCAGGAGGGACCGGACCGGACGAAAATTACCGGCGTGAAGGGTGAACCTCCCCCCGCGACGACCAAAGTCTGCATCAACAACGCGGGAAATTATCGCAATTCGATGACGATCGTTCTCACTGGGCTGGACATTGAAAAGAAGGCCAAGATTTTTGAAGACGCACTGTTCGACAGTCTCGGCGGCCGGGGGAAATTTGCCGTGGAGAATGTGCAACTGATCCGATCCGATAAGGAAGATCCCCAATCCAATGATGAGGCCTTTGCCTATCTGCGCGTCTCGGTGATGGATCCGGATGCGAAGAAAGTCGGGAAATTCTCGGCGAAGATCGTTGAACTTGGCCTGGCCAATATTCCCGGTTTTACTGCAACCGCTCCGCCGACTAAGGGCGGCCCAGCTATCATTCATTGGCCGACACTCATCTCTACTCAGTATATTCAGCAGAAAGTCATGATCGAGGATAAGGTTGTGCTGGTGGATTCCGTTTTGCCGGACCCCGCAGCAATAGTTCCTGTTGCCAAAGAGATGGGAATTCCGCAGGTGCCCGCAGGGAAGATGATCAGGATGCCTCTGGGGCGTGTTTTCGCTACGCGTTCCGGCGACAAGGGCGGCAACGCCAATCTCGGGGTATGGGCGAAAACCCCCGAGGCTTTTGCCTTCCTGAGGGAATTTCTGACGACGGAAAAATTAAAAGAACTTCTGCGCGATATGAGCGGATTTGAGATGGAGAGGTACGAATTCCCCAATCTCCTGGCCGTTAATTTTTATATCAAAGGTGTGCTCGGTGAAGGTGTGGCGGCATCGATGCGTAGTGATCCCCAGGCCAAGACGCTCGGTGAATATCTGCGCGCAAAAGTCATCGCTATGCCGGAAACGATCATAGGAAAGGCTAAAGGCTGAAAACTGAAGGCCGAAGGTGAAGGAGAGGCAGCAATCTGGTGTGAGACAGGGGGGAGAGAAGGCGGATTCTGATGTCTGAACCGTTTCCATTCCCTGAAAAACGGATCACGAGCATGAAAAAAGTATTCCTGGATACAGGAAGGAGGTGTTCAGTGACAGTTTACGATACCAAACCGTGGTTGCAATCGTATGACCCTTGGGTGGAGCCCGAGATAACAATTCCCAATGAAACGTATGTGGATATGCTGGAAAGAGCTATCAGTTACAATCCGGAGAGGGCCGCGTTTCATTTTCTGGGCAGCACCTATAGCTACAGAGACCTGGACAGGTTCTCCGCCAGTTTGGCCGGATATCTGGCCAACATTGGTTGTGTCCCTGGTGACGTGGTCGGTGTGAATCTTCCCAACACTCCCCAATATCTGATTGCGCTGGCCGGCATTCTGCGCGCCGGTTGCGTGGCTAGCGGGGTTTCGCCGCTCCTGACGCCCAAGGAAATGGCCCATCAGATGAATGACACGTCCGTAAAGTGCCTGGTCACGCTCGATGCCATTTTCGAAAATCGTGTGCAAAAAATTTGCACCGACATTCCGTCCGTGAAAAGTTGTATCGTCACCAACATTACCGACTTCCTGCCGCCGCACAAGAGATTCCTTGCCAAATTACTGAAGAAAGTCCCCGTGGGAAAGGTGGAACCGATCGCCGGCAAAGAGATTGTCTCCTTCATGGAGGTTGTCAAGAAATATGGGGCGTCCCGGCCGAAGGTGCATATCGATCCACAGGATACCTGCCTAATTCAGTACACCGGTGGGACGACAGGTTTGCCCAAAGGGGCAGTACTGACACACCGCAACATTGTTGCCAATATTTTGCAGGCAACACGATGGTTCGACCTCCAGATGGGCGGAGGGGTTGCCTGTTCGGGATTTCCATTTTTTCATCAGGCTGGTCTCTATCTGGGGATGATAACCTTATCCATGTCTTACACCCAATGTCTGATTCCCGATCCCCGCAACACCGACCATGTCTGCCGGGAAATTTCCCAACACCACCCCAGCATCATGTTGCATGTCCCGGCTCTCTATCAGATGCTGATGGATAATCCAGCTTTTGGCAGAATTGATTTCTCGACTTGTGATGTATGTATTTCAGGTGCAGCACCGTTTTCGAAAAAGGCTATTGTTGCTCTGGAAGCGATTGTCGGCGCAGGGAAAGTGGTGGAAATCCTCGGCATGACCGAAGCGAGCCCCCTCATTACGATGAATCCCCGCAAAGGGAAAAAGAAGCTCGGCTCGGTCGGACTGCCCCTGCCCAGCACAAAGATTAAAGTGGTCGATGTGGAGACTGGAAAGCTGGAGATGCCAGTGGGTGAAGCCGGAGAACTTATTGTCCGCGGCCCTCAGGTAATGAAGGGGTATCACAACAAGCCCGGGGAATCAGCCAATACCTTGCGGGAGTATCAGCAGGAAACGTGGCTCTATACAGGAGATGTGGTCAGCATGGATGAGGAAGGTTATGTCTTCATCGCTGACCGTTCCAAGGATATGATTATCGTGGGGGGCTATAAGGTTTTTTCCCGGGAGGTCGAAGAAGTTCTTAGCCAGCACGGGACAGTTCAGTTTTGTGCCATTATCGGCATGCCGGATCCCAAGAGGCCGGACAGCCAAGTAGTCAAGGCGGTGATCCAGCTGAATGCTCCGGCTCTGGAGGCAGACCCTGAATCCGTTAAAAAAGAACTGCTTGATCACTGCCGAGAGAACCTTGCTGCTTATAAGGTTCCCAAAGTTATTGAAATTACGGCCGCCATGCCGCTGACGGCCGTGGGTAAGGTGGATAAGAAGGCGCTCCGGGCAGTCGTCGGGTCTTAGCTGTCGGGTGATGAAAAACACTTACGCCCAATTGAATCTATCTGTAAGGAGGGGAAAATGTATTTTGATGAAACACACAATGCGTTTCGGGAAGCGGTGAGAAGATTTATCGACAGGGAGATCAATCCCCATATCGAGGAGTGGGAAGAAAAAACCGCTCCACTGCATGACCTTTTCAAGAAGATGGGGGATCTGGGCTTCCTCGGGATTCGTTACGATCCAAAATATGGCGGGCAGGGACTCGACTACTGGTATGAGACAATTCTCCTCGAAGAAGCCGGACATATTCACGGGTTCGGTGTTTCGACGGCCATTGCCGTACAGACCAATATGGCAACGCCCGCAATTGATGCGTTTGGCAGTGAATACCTGAAGGACAAATATCTGCGGGGCGCGATAGCCGGCGACATGGTTGCAGCCATTGCCGTCACGGAGCCCGATGCCGGATCCGATGTGTTTGCCATCAAGACAAGGGCGGTGAAGAATGGGGATCACTATATCATCAACGGCTCCAAAACATACATCACCAACGGAACCCAGGCCGACTTTTTAACTCTGCTGGCGAAGACCGGTGACGACGGAGGATATCATTCCTTCGGTCTTTTTGTCGTACCGACGAATCTGCCCGGTTTTGTCGTCAGCAAGAAACTCGATAAGCTGGGTTTACGCAGCAGCGATACCGCGGAGCTTTTTTTCGACAATGTTGCTGTGCCGGTGGAGAATTTAATCGGCCAAGAGGGCGAGGGCTTCATCTACCAGATGAAACAGTTCCAGCATGAACGGTTCACGATTCTGCCGGGTGTCCATGTGTGTGTTCAGGATATGATCGACATGACGGTTGACTATCTGAAGCAACGAATAGTCTTCGGCAAACCTCTCATCACCAAGCAGGTCCTGCGGCACCGGCTGGCAGGATGGCTGATGAAAAATGAATGCTTAAAGCAGCTCACGTACCACATAGTCCGGATGAAGATGGAAGGGCGAGATGTAACCCGCGAGATATCTATGGGAAAACTTTTTGCCGGACAGTTGATTGCCGAGGTTGCCAGTGGCTGTCTCCAGATGTTCGGGGGTATGGGGTTTATGAACGAGACGTTGATTTCCCGCTATTTCCGAGACTCCCGGATTATGTCGATCGGGGCGGGGGCCGATGAGGTCATGTGCGAAGTCATTGCCCGGACATCGGGGTTTTGACACTTACAATAAGCAGGCGGCAGCGACGGGAGGGGACATTCTCCCCACAAAGGAGCGAGAAAAAAGAATGTTTAAAACAAGATTGACCGAAATGTTGGGGATTCCTCACCCCATTATGATGGGTGGGATGCAGTGGTTGTCAACTGCCGAGTTTGTCGCGGCAGCGGCGAATGCGGGAGTAATGGCTTTTCTGACGGCGGAAACATTTTTAACTGCCGATGATTTTCGGGAAGAGATTCGGAAAACGCGGACTCTGACGGATAATCCTTTCGGAGTGAATATCAGCATGCTCCCCGAATTGGGGCGAGGGGAACGCTCGATCGGCTTTGCCAGAGTTGCAGCTGAAGAAAGGGTGGCGGCGGCGGAGACGGCCGGCAACGATCCGGCATTTCTTGTACCTGTGCTCAAGGAAGGGGGAATTAAAATATTTCATAAAGTTCCTACACTTCGTTTTGCTAAAAAAGCCGTTGCCAGCGGTGTTGACGGGATTATCATTGTTGGTTTTGAATGCGGCGGCCATCCCGGGATGGATGATGTCCCCCTTTCGATCATGTTACCGCGGGCTGTGGATGAACTTTCAGTTCCCGTCATTGCTGCAGGAGGTATTGCCGATGCAAGAGGATTCGCGGCCGCGCTGTGCTACGGGGCTGCTGGTGTCCTCATCGGCACCCGTTTTGTGGCGACCAACGAAAGCACGATGAATGAAACGATGAAGAAGCGCTATCTGGAAGTTACGGAAAGAGATACGACGCTCATTATGAGATCGTTGAATAACCCCATGCGTTGCATGAAAAACTGGGCAACCGGCAAAGCGCTGGAAATGGAAGCCCGTGGTGCCGAACTGGCTGAGCTGCTCACCATCGTCGGTGGGAAAGTAGGACGGGAGATGTACGCCAAGGGAGACCCGGAAGGCGTCCCCATTGCGTGTGGCCTGTCCGCTTCGCTCATTCATGAAATCAAGCCGATTGCCGAAGTTGTAAACGATATTATCTCGGGAGCCCACGCAATTTTGTCGCGTGTAAAAAACATGGAAGCTTTATCATAATTACTCAGGAATGCCTTGATCTTGTGTCCCGATTTAGCGGGAAGAGAATGTGCGAACATGGCGTTTTTAGTCTTTCCGCTGTTCTTGATGTCTAACGAAGAATATGATAGGGGCGTAAGCGCAACGATCGGAGGTGGGCTTAAGTAACGTCCATTTCCGTTACAATCGGAGTGCCCGGAAGCACTCTGATGAATTTTAAGAACAGGTGCATGGAATGAACAAGGAAAGTAAAACGGTTGATGTCCTGCCGCGACGGTCGATGCGGCGCATCCGGGAAAAGGAAAATCGCGTTAATACCATTCTGAAAGCGGCCGAAGAGCTATTTGGCCGCAAAGGCTACCATTCGACGAGCATTGAAGAAATTGCTGACCTGGCAGAGATATCGACCGGTTCCGTCTATTTCTATTTTAAAAACAAAGAGGAACTTCTGATCAAACTGATGCAGGAAATCGGGCATGATCTGAGAAAATTCATGGGTGAGGAGTTTCGGAAAACCGAGTTTTCCCTCGATGGCTTTCGGACGATCTCCTTTGCCTTTCTGGGGGACTTTTGTTTGCGCTATCCAGAGAAAATCGCTATTTTTTTCCGGGAATCGGTCGGACAGAGCGTGGAAGTCGAAGAACAACGCAAGCAGGTGTTCGTCAAGCTGACGATGGACATCAAGGATGCCGTGATCAAGATTAGTAAAGGACAGGGCAAGCATTTCGTGACGAATTTATCGCCGGAATTGATCGCCGTCTGCATTGTTGGAATTTATGATCGCATCGCCTGTTATTACCTGCTCTGGCATGACCGCTCGGCAGATATTCTGCAAATGGCTCAGGAATCGTCATCATTCATGCTCGGTGGTGTAAATAACCTTTTTATCCCGGATGCCTCTCCTCAGCCCGGTAAGCGGAAAAAAACCGCCCATAAATAAGCGATTGCGCCCAGGGCATTTCCAATTGCCGGTAAAGTCAATCCTCATCATCTCTGTAATTATCTGTACAACATCTCCTGTTTTGACCAGTTTTACATTGACAGGCAAAACATTATCGTCCTATTCTGTTGTAATAAAAAAAAGTGTCTCTCAGGATATAAATTAATAAGTAAGATCAGGGGAAGTGCAGGGATGAGGGAAGGAAAAAGAAAGAGCGGTGGTGTTTCCATGCCCGAGCCATCAACAGAGATGGCGAAGATAGAAAATAGCCAGATTCTCATCAGTGACCATGTCCTGGACATGGTCAGTCAGATCAGCCTGGATGGTATTTTCCTTTATGTCAGCCCGTCTCATGAGAAGGTTCTCGGGTTCAAACCCGCGGTACTGCGGGGAACCTGCGCCTATGATCTGGTTCACCCGGATGACCTGGATGCGACCCTGTCAACCGTCCGGGCGGCTATCGCGGAACGGACCCCCCTGAAATTTGAATACCGCTCGCGACACGGCGCGGGTCACTATATCTGGACGGAAGCTAATGCCAATCCCCTATTTGCCGATGACGGCCGTCTGGTAGGAGCAATTCTTGTTACTCGTGATATCACCCAGAGGAAAGAAGCGGAGACGGCCTTATGGCAGATGCGCCATGAACTGGAGCAGAAGGTTCGGGAGCGGACGGAGGGTATTCGCCAGCGTCAGTTGGAGCTGGAGAATAAGAATCGGGAACTGGAGGAGCTCAACACCACCTTGAAAATACTTCTGAATCAGAGAGAAAAAGACAAGCGGGACATGGCGGACAATGTTCTGGTGAATGTCCGTGATCTTATCCTTCCCTACATCAACAAGATGAAGTGTCAACGTCTCGATGAAGGTCTTCTGGCCTGCCTTTCGGCAATCGAAACGAGTCTCGCCCAAATCGTGTCGCCTTTTTCCCGCCAGCTCACTTCCCGTTATACGCACTTGACCCCACGCGAAATCCAGATCGCCCACCTCATCAAAGAAGGTCGTAATTCGAAAGAAATCGCCGGGCTGCTGGACATCTCCCTGCCCACAATCGAATTTCATCGCCATAATCTCCGGCAAAAACTCGGAATCGGCAAGCAAAAACTGAACCTGCGCGCCTATTTGATGTCCATCGATTAAATCTTGCTCCATCCTTCCGTTGTTCGGCGTAACCCATAACAACATTGGCTTTTACCTATGGATAACCCCATTGATTTCCCGCGTTGCCTTCTGGAAGCGATCTGTCAGAGTAAAAGTTAATGCCATATCAAGGAGGAGATAATGGAACCACTGTCAGGAAAGAATGTTTTGATTACCGGAGCGGGAAGCGGCATCGGCCGTTTGATGGCCCACTATTTTGCCGATGAGCGTGCTAATGTTGCCCTGGTCGACATCAATGAACAGTCCGTAAAAAGTGTTGTCCGGGAGGTCGCGGCAAAAAACGTCCGAACTTCTTATGATCTCTGCAATATTGCCGACCGGGCGGCAGTGGTCCAGACGGTCGACAGGATTCGAAAAGAATTCGGACCGATCGATGTTCTGGTCAACAACGCCGGCACCGTCGTCGGCAAATCGTTCTTCGATATTACCATAGAGGAAATGGAACGGACGATGAACATCAATTACTGGGGACATCTCTACTTTACAAAAGCGCTCATCGGCGATATGATTGCGCGGAAAAGCGGGGCCATTGTTAATGTCGCTTCTTCCAGCGGTCTGATCGGCATGCCGATGCTTTCGGCTTATGCCGCGAGTAAATTTGCCGAAGTCGGGTTTTCCGAGGCCCTGCGCAGAGAACTCAAAAAATTCGGGCATAAGGGTGTCACTGTCACGTGTGTTTGCCCGTACATCATTGATACGGGGATGTTCAAGGGATTTAAACCCATGCTTTTGAGTCCAGTTCTCCAACCGGAATATGCCGCCAGAAAGATCGTTGACGGCGCCAAAAAAGGGAAACCCTATGTTATGCTTCCCCCCCACAGCATATACAGCTCAATGGTGCTGAAACTCCTCCCGACACACCTGTTCGATCAGATTCTGAAGATGTCCGGTGCCGAGAAAGCGATGGACTGTTTTGAAGGAAGAAAAGCATCTTAAATACGGGATGCTGACTATAACCGAAAGGAGAGAAACATGAAACTCGAGTTTGCGAACATCAGGGAAATGGTGGCGACTCAGGCGCGCCGCTATCAGGACAGGATTGCCATCCGCTATTATGAACGGGATATTACCTACCGCGATCTAGATGAGCAAAGCAACCGTGTGGCCGGTGGCCTTCTTCGATTAGGAGTAAAAAAAGGTGAAAGGGTTTGCATGCTCATGGATAACAGCCCGGAATTTTACTATACCTATTTCGGAATCAACAAGATCGGGGCTATTGCCGGTCCGGTCAACTGCTGGTGGCAGACCGGGGAGATCCAGTACCTGCTGAACGATTCCGGCGCAGTGGCCCTGATATGCGATCATAACTACCGCGGTCACATCGACAAGATCATCGACGGGACGCCGGCGCTGAAACATGTCATCGAACGCGAGGCAACCGATGATCGCTTCCTGCCGTTTGAAAAAATGCTGGCGGAGCCGGTTGATCTTCCCGCTGCCGAGATCGGATTCGATGATGTGTCCACCATCGTCTATACATCGGGGACGACGGGCAATCCCAAGGGGGTTTTGCTCACGCACCGGAATATCCTGACCAACTCCTGGCAGGCCAGCCTGCTCGCCAATATCGATGAAAAAGACGTCATCATGTGTTTTCTCCCCCTGTTCCACGTCAACGGGCTGGTCATTACCGGAACTGCCCCTCTGGCTCAAGGTTCCCAGATCATCCTGCGCCGGAATTTCTCGGCCTCGGAATTCTGGGAATGTGTGGCGAAATATCGTGTCTCCATCTTCAGCGGTGTGCCGACGGTTTACCAGATTCTTCTGAGTACACCGGGTTTCGAGGGCCTGGACGTGTCCTCTCTCCGCTATGGTGTCTGCGGTGCGGCTCCCATGCCCGTCGAGGCAATACGCAAATTCGAGGAAACATTCAACATGATTATCGTCGAGGGTTACGGGCTTACCGAAAGCACCGCCGGGGCAACGGCCAATCCCATCAACGGTGTCCGGAAGATTGGTTCCATCGGAATCCCCTTTGCGGGAAGCGAAATTCAGATTATGGACGATGAGGACCAAGAGGTTCCCCAGGGGGAAGTAGGGGAAATATGCATTCGGGGCGACAACGTAATGAAGGGCTACTTCAATAAGCCGGAGGATACGGCCCAGACACTGCGCAGCGGCTGGCTCCACACGGGGGATATGGCCTACAAGGATGAGGACGGATACCTGTTTATTGTTGACCGGAAGAAGGAAATGATTATCCGGGGCGGAGAAAATATTTACCCGAAGGAGTTGGAAGGAATCATTTTCAGCCATCCCCAGGTCGCGGAAGTCGCCGTTGTCGGTGTCCCCGACAAAATCTACGGGGAAGAAGTCATGGCCTGCCTGGTTCTCCATCCGGGTCAGGTGCTGACGCCAGAAACATTTCAGGACTGGTGCCGGGCCAACATGGCGTCATATAAAGTACCGAAATATGTCGATATCCGGACAGCAATTCCCAGAAACTTACTGGGAAAGATCCTGAAAAAAGAGCTGAAGTCCGCCCTGAAGTCGGAAGGGAAAATATGATTCCGGGATCTGTAGCGCCTTTGTTTCCTTGCCATAAATGCGGCAACTAAATATATGAAATGTCCTGTCGGACTCGCGTGACACTTCGGTTATGATCCGGCATCCAGGCCGAGCTGACCGCCCGGATTCATAATGTTGCGGGGGTCGAAGTGCTGCTTGAGTGCTCTTAGAACTGCCATTTGTTTGGAGCCGAGATGTGCTTCCATCAAATGGCCGATCATGCGGCCCACGCCGTGGTGATGGCTCAGGGAGCCGCCGAATTTCTGGATATTGTCGATGATGCCGCGCTGGAAGGTGCGGTATTCGTCCGGATTGCTCATGCGGGCTATGAAGATAAAATACAGGTTGGTCCCCTGAGGATAGAAATGCGAGGCGTGAGTCATACACATGGTATCGGGTCGGCTTTTGATGTATGCACGCACTCCCTGATGCAGACGGTGCAGGTTGTCCCAGGTAACGCCGGTTTCCAGCGTATCAATCAGGATGCCGTAATCGTTCAGATCCTCGCGCATATAAGGTTCTGAATAGCGGGTATGCTCCCATTTGCGAGCGGCATAACCGGTAAGTGAGATGGCGCCGTGCTTGCGGGCGATGTGCTTAATCTTGCGCGCAACCAGACGGGTGTAATCGCGGTCGCCTTCGACATTGCCGAGGCTCAGGCAGCGCTGCATGGGCCGGAATCCCCGGCAGGACAGGTACGTGTCCACGAAACCAGGCAAGCCATAGAGCTTCAAGCCCCGGTCGGTTTCCTCGGGGTCGGAGATGCGATAGATGGCTGGTTTGCCGAACTCGGATTGCATGATTTCGCGGCTGGCATCCACTGCCGCCTCCCAGTTGGGATACATGAAACCGAAACGTTGCCGGTTGTCCGGCATGTAGCGGAATATCTTCATGGTGACCTCGACTAGAATCCCGAAGGTTCCTTCCGAGCCTTTCATAATGTCGTTCACCTTGGGGCCGGTGGCCGTGGCTGGATAATCCAGAGTTTTGAATGTTCCGGCCGGGGTTACATATTCCTGGCTGAACACGATGTCGCAGGCGTCACCGTAATAGGTCGAGGCCTGGCCGGAGCCCAGCGTTAAGACCCAGCCGCCCACAGAGGAGTATTCGAAGGATTGCGGAAAATGGCCGCCGGTGTAGCGCAGTCGAGTGTGGAAGAGCTCCGGGGCGCGGTTTAATGCCTCTTCGTAGGCGGGCCCGAACATGCCCGGCTGAACGCGCGCGGTCTGGTTTTGCTCGTTGATCTCCAGAAGCTTGTTCATGTGCGTGCTTACTACCAGGGAGACTCCGCCTAGGGCCGGGCGACAGCCGAAGTTGACCGACGAGCCGGCGCTGAAAACTGTGATCGGAATGCGCAGGGAGTCGCAATATTCGACGATCTTCTTTACATCGTGCTTATTCCGCGGATGCACTATCACGTCGGCTACCTCCCGGATGATGCCCGAACTGAGCTCCAGAATTTCTTCGGCGTTTTTGCCGGAGGCATATTTAACGCGGCTGTAGTCGTCCGTGGCCACATTTTCCGGACCGACTATAGATTCAAGTGCGGCGATCTGATTGACTTCCATAAGCGGCCTGCGTCCGAGCACCACCGGCATCAGACCTTCGGCCTGTTTGGCAGAGAAGTCACTGTCGCTCAAATGAAAATCATGTTTTATCATTTCATACCAGGCGTCGCTGGGATGTTTGAACTGTCGGGGATCGCCGTATTTGAAGATGGAGCGGAATGTTCCCGGTGCCGGGGCCTTTTCCGTCCAGTCCGGTCTGAAGTTTTTGATCGTCATCATCACGTCCTCCTCTTTAGTTCTTGCCCTTCTTCTCCGGCTTCAGCCTTTAGTCTTCAGCCTTCAGCCTTCAGTCTTTTTTACCCTTACTCCGGCAGTGTCAGTAGTTTGGAGGTTGCTGCTATTTCCTGTTCTATCCGGTTTGCATCCCAGTGCAGCTCTCCGGCTGCCAGAGAGGCTACTTTACGCAACACATTTACGCCGGGATTGCCGAGCGTCCCGATACCTGTCCGTCTCAGTACAATATCGGATAGCGTCCGGGCCATTTCGTTATGGATAGAATATACGATTTGCGCCATAATTTCCCCGTCGGTATTGAGTGTCTCGGCCAGGGACTTATTCTTGCGGGCCAGTTTGAGGATCATGTCACACTCCGTGCCGTAGTTGCGGCTGAGATACTCCAGTGTCGTTGCGCTGAAATCACTATTTTTCCGGTGCAGCGCTTTCATAAAAGCATCCATGTCGGCAATCTCGCAACCGGCCAGGTGATGTTTGGCAGTGATGCTCCGGCCTGGTGCGCGGCCCATTTTGGCGGCCACGATCTTCAGGCAGTTATCGGCCAGTTTACGGCTGGTGGTAAATTTTCCGCCCTCGACCGTGATCAGGCCGTCGAGTCCGTCTAATGCATTGTCATAAATCTCATATTTGCGCGAACAGGTATAAGTTTCCTCGGTTTGATCTTCCACCAGGGGGCGCAGGCCGCCGTAAGCGTGCCGGACATCGGCGTAACTGAGCTGGCCGTTGCCGAAGGAGCTATTAATCTCGTCGATTAATTCCATGATGCTCTGCTTAGTTACGCGGTATCGGTCAGGGTTGCCGGTGTATGGTTTATCCGTAGTGCCGATGATAGTGTGTTCCCGCCAGGGTATAAGGAAATAGTGGCGCCCGGAAACGGTCATGGATCCGACAACGTACTTGCCGGATATCAAATGTTTATCGGTGATAATATGGATGCCTTCGGATCTTCGTATGGGTGCGCAGCTGTTGCCATTGGTTTTAGCCAGGCCCAGCAAAATATCAGCCCAGGGACCGGCGCAATTGATGGTAACCTTGCTGTTGATTGTATGCATAGCGCCGCTGAGGATGTCTCTGACCGTTACGCCCTCAACTTTGTGCCCGGAGTCGACAACGAATCCCTCGACCTGGGCGTAGTTCGCTACTTTGGCGCCGTAAGCCACGGCAGACTTGATGAAGGCCAGCGTCAGCCGCTCGGGGAATATGCTCGTGCAATCATAGTAAACCGAGGCCCCGGTGAGGCCGGATGACCTTACATTCGGCTCGTTCTGCAGTACTGTTTTTCGGGAAATGGTCCGGTGCGTGGGAATGCGCTTGCTTAAATCCCAGGTAAAATTCTTGTCATAAGAAAGAGCGTCGTATAGCAGCATGCCGACTTTAACGACCCACTTTTTGTTCTTGATCAGGGATTTGCTGTGCGTAATCATTATCGGCTGAGGATAGACGAAATTGGGGGCGATGTTTTCCAGAACGCGTCGTTCGCGCAGCGATTCGCGGACCAGGCCGATCTCGCCGTTGGCCAGATAGCGCAATCCGCCGTGAATGAGTTTGGAGGTCACAGCCGATGTTGCCCAGGCGAAGTCGCCCTTCTCCAGCAGGGCTACCTTTAGTCCACGGGTGGCCGCCTCATAGGCCACAGATGCCCCGGTAATGCCACCGCCGATGACGATAACATCGAAATTCTCGTTAGTGTAATTTTCGATAAACCGCTGCAAGATGAATGCTCCTTTTAATCGTGAAACTCGAGTTCCGCTAAACTGAGCTTACGGATTTATGCCGGTGTTTACTTGCCGGCTAGAGATGCCCTAACCTCATCTTCCGCATAAAGGAGCACATCGGTCATGATCCGGCGGGCTTCTTTCGGTTTCCGGCGTGAGATTGCCTCGAAAATGTCGCGGTGGAATCTGCGGGAGCGCTCGATATTTTTTTCGCAATGGAAATATAGGTAGCTGTACTGGAGATTGAACTGATTGAAGAAGTTGAGCATTACAGTATAAACGAGGTTGTGGGTAGCGCGGGAAATCATTTCGTGAACCTTGATGTCCTGTTCCGGTACGGTTAGGCTCTGATGAAAAATTACCTGTTCTAGTTGGGCCAAATCGGCAGCCGTGCGTCTTTGTGCCGCCAGGCAGGCCATTTCCGGGACAGTTGTGCGGCGCACTTCCAGAACATGGAGAATGGTTTCATTGCGTCCATCCATGCTGATGGCGGCTTTGATTAGATCAAAGTTGCCGCTTTCCAGAAAGTTTTTCGCATATACTCCATCGCCATGGCGGATATCGATAAGCTCCAGGTTTTCGAGTTTGCGGAGAGCTTCGCGCACAGTGGCGCGGTTGACCTGAAAGGATTCGGCCATTTCCCGTTCCGTGGGCAGCTTGTTGCCCGGTGTGATTGTGCCGGACATGATCTGCTTCTGGATAATGGTCACGATTTCTTCGCTGAGGCGAGAGCGCGTAAGCGGTTGGGCAAACATCGTATCGGCCGGCATGCTTTACCTCCTTGTTGGCTACCGTGGGTAATTGGTATAGTGAACCAGTGGATCGACCAATAAATGATTTTTCCGTCTTCGTCAAGATGTTTTTTATTCTATAAGAGTGCAATTTCCGGAATGAAATGGATTGAAAGATTCATTTATAATTCAGATGATGATGGGACAATTTTGCAATAACGTTTTATCATCAGACCCATTGTGAACGCATTATAATGTGCCGGTAATATTTACATGACATATGACCAAGTATTCCTGATGATAAATGTAAGGACGATGAATATCTCTAGCTGCCTGTTATCCTCAGACCGCCAGCATTGATGAAAATGCGGAATTTGAATCAGTAGGGAAGTAATTTGCTACAGAACGAATTTTTCTTGGCAGTAGGTGTAAAAGACTTGCTTCCTGAAACAAACAAATCTTCAAACTCAAAAATAATACTAAATTGTAATCGGTAACAATAAAAATTGAACCTGTGCGTGTCTAAGATTCCCTTGACATACAAAACTGCCCCTCCTATACTTTAACCCACAAGAAGGAACTTCTTCTCAAGATATATTCCCGCTATATGAAGTTTGGGATGGAGGATGGCTGATGACAAATAGATTGTGGGCAAGGATGGTCTCTTTGTTACTTGTGGTCTTGATTTACACCGTTCTGGCGAGCTGCGCAGCTACGGGAGCTGGATTCAATGCGGCTGGGCTACAGGAACTGGCTTATGTGCAGGATGTTCGCGAATACTCGACGACTTGGGGCAAGATGCGCTTGGGTTTCCAAGGGGAAACGGTGAAGGGCGTTTACGAATACAGATGGGGGACGATACGGGGTACACTGCAAGGGACAATGTTTTCATGCGTTTGGACGGAGGGAAGCTCGGGTGGTTCATGCGTCTTTCATTTTTCACCAGATTTCACTAGTTTTTCCGGTACGTGGCAACCGGCAAACAAACCATGGACGGGAACGCTGACGGCGGGGAAGCGGGGACCACCTGAGACGGCTGTAGTGTCTGCCCCCACAAAGGCGTCCGCGAGTTCGGAAGTGAAGTCCGATGTGGACAATGTTCCACTGATTCGTCCACCGGCGAACCGCAACGCCTATGCAATTGTAATAGGCATTGAAAACTATCGTCAGAAACTGCCAAAGGCTGATTTTGCAACTGCTGATGCAAAGATAGTGGCAGAATATCTCATAAAGATAATGGGATATTCTGAAGAGAATGTTGTTTTACTGACAAATGAAAAAGCCCTGCAAAGCGATTTTACTAAGTATTTTGAAAAATGGTTGCACAATAATGTAGAAAAGGACGGAACCGTTTTTATTTATTATTCCGGCCATGGTGCACCTGATCCTAAAACAGGCGGAGCTTACCTTGTGCCCTACGATGGCGATCCCTCCTTTATTGCTGAGACAGGCTATTCTCTGAAAAGAATGTACGATGCATTAGGAAAGTTGCCCGCTAAAGATATTGTTGTTGCTCTTGACTCATGTTTTTCCGGCGCAGGGGGAAGATCGGTTATCGCCAAAGGCGCACGACCACTGGTGATGAATCTTCAAAGCAGCATGGCCACATCAAGCAATATGACCATCATATCCGCTTCATCGGGTGAACAGATAAGCTCAACCTATGATGAAAAAGGCCACGGCCTCTTTACCTATTTTATGCTCAAGGGGATTAAGAATGAAGGCGTCGTCAAACCGGATGGATCGATCAGGATGGACGATCTGTTTGGCTACATCAAACCTCAGGTGGAGCGCATTGCACGTAAACAATACAATAACGAGCAGACGCCACAGTTGATGAGGGCGAAAAAGAATTAAAATGCTGGTAGAAAAGGCAGAGCCGAAAAGTTGCTGATTTGAAGTAATAAGCAACACCTGACTGCTTCGGAATATATTGACTTTAGGAAATTTGATAGTATAACATTCAAAATTATATAAACAAGTGTTTCCGGTTCTCATAATTTTCCATCAACTTCAGTTGTCCCTGGGGTAGGATAATGTTTAAGGGAATCCATCACGAGCACATTTGTTTAGATAGGCGACTTCAGCAAAAGGCAATAACTTATCATCCCTCCAATCTTTCTAACTTATCATATTTTCAATGCAATATTATTCCACTACTTTTTATTGAGGGCCTACCATGGAAGATGAAAGAAAGACCAAGAAACAAC
>CAYXZW010000008.1:21703-84882 GCA_964469905.1 uncultured Smithella sp. | reverse complement strand
GGCAGGCGGTTTTTTTCATAATGCGTTTTTCCTCCCTTTCTTGATGGATCGAACGGAGCGGCGCTGATCGGTGGCGCGGGTTGCTGGGACGCGCAGCGTCACATGCTAACCGTGACAACCGTTCGAGCGCCTTGTTCTGCGCCCCTATGCCACTCTCTTTGGTTTATTGATTTTATTTTTATCTTTTCTCCTGCTTTGCGCCGAAAACAGGCGCGCTGAACGCTAGAGCAGCGCCGCTCCGTTCGGCTGAAACAGTCTTTTGTCTTTCGTTTCAGCCGAACAATTAATATACCTTGTTTGGCTTTTTCCGAAATTTTGCTTGCAATCCTAAACTATGTGGAAAAAAAAGAAAAGCAATAAATCCTTTAAAAACAGCGCTATTGAAAAATAGCATTTGGCATTTTAACTTTATTGTACTACCTCCGAAACGCTTTGATTGTTAGACTCACAGTTTACAGTGCACGTCATTTCTGCAAACTGAGTCTCACTAAAAGCCAGGCGGGTGATTTATGGGAGATTTGGCAAACGTAAAAAAACTGATGTTCTTCCGGAGTGTGAGGTTTTTTCTTCCGGATAAAAATGCTAAATACTGTTTATTATAAACAAGAGATTCTTCGTCTCAAGAATCAGAATGACATTACAACAAAACATTGAATATCAGGGAGCCCAGGAATAAGTAAAGCCGGCATCGGAAGCCGCTGCTTGTAGATATCCCCGATTAACGAAATCGCTAATTGTTTTATTGACTACCGCAGTATCGGCCTTGGTGTGTATTTCTATTCTGCTGCAGAGTTCCGCCAGTGCCTTGTCCGGCGAGCCCTGGAATATAGCATTATCAATCATCCCGTATTTTTCAATCAGGTCTTCTTTGAGCACCCGAAAACTAAACTGCATCCGCCAGTGGCCTTCTACCTGCAGATTTTCCAGTGGTGTATTGGTGCCGTCTTTATATCCGCGCAGCTGCCTCTGCCAATCCTTTTCAATTTCTGCGTCAAAGCGGGCCACAAATTCTCTTTGCTCCTCGGGCGACAGGGCTGCTGTCCGGACTATAGCATCATTGGCATCGTACTTAGACCAATCATCCGTTAATATCTGCAAATCGTATTTATCAACTTTTTCCCTTACCGTTGTTCCCGGAAAAGGCGCCAGAAAATGATAGCCGTATACAATATCCAATTCTTCTGCTAGTTTTGACGTTTGCGCCAGCGTCTCCCGGGTTTCTCCCGGCAGCCCCACCATGAACGAGGCATGGGCCAGCATGCCGACCTGCTTGCACATCTTTACGGCATTATGAACCTGTTCGAGTTTTATACCTTTTTTAATCGTCTTGAGCATTTCCGCATTGCCTGTCTCCACTCCGAAGCTAACACTGTCACAACCGGCGGCAACCATTTCTTCAAGCATTTCCCGATCTACCGTATCCACGCGGGCAAAAGCGCTCCAGGTAAACTTTAAATTCCGCTGCTTGATTCCGGCGCAAATTTCCTTCACGCGTTCTTTATCAGCGGCAAAAAGGTCATCGGCAATGTTGATGCGCTCAAAGCCCAGGGCAAGAATCTGCTCCATTTCGTTTAAGACATTTTTTGTCTGGCGGCGGCGTATCTTCGTCCCCACCATTTTGCGTCCCAGACAAAATATGCAGGAATTAGGGCAGCCCCGTCCGGTAATCATACTGACCGGAAATCCCAGGGCACGATAACGCGAAACCGGCAACAAATGACGTGCCGGCAGATGCAGAGCATCAACATCGGCAATAAAATTCCGCTTGCCGGTAACAATAACTTCACCATTCCGGCGGTATGCAATTCCACAGATATTCTGCCATTTGCTCATTTTTTTCAGGTGCGGTGTAATTTCTCTGATTGTCTCTTCCGTTTCGCCCAGCAAAATCAAATCAATTTCCGGATATTTATTTAGAGTTTCTTGTGCCGTAAAAGATACATGCGGCCCGCCCATCATGGTGATTATTTCCGGATTAATACTTTTGACATCACACAGGATTTTCTGCGCTTCATAAAAGTTCATGGTGACCGAACCGGCACCGACAGCATCCGGTTGAAAATCATTTAACTGTTTATTGAGCTTTTCTCTGGAGTAACCACTGACAATATAATCGAATATTCTAACTTCGGCGCCGGCGTCAATAAAGGCAGCTGCTACATAAGTAATGCCCAGCGGGGGTGAGGGAATTTCGGTAAGTGGATAAGGTGCAGCAATGATGGCAATACGCAATGGTCAGTCTCCTTTTCGCGGGAAAAGCATAGATCTGAACCATCCGACCAGCGTATTTCCAGCCATATTTTCCCGGTCAAGTATTTCAAAATCAGCGGCCAGCTTTGCCGGATCGGCTAGCCAATGAGCTCTGGTCTTCAATTGTTTTTCCGGATCGAGATATTTCAGCACTGTTGCCGGATTGCCCGCAGCAATGGCATTAGCCGGTATATCTTTGAGCACTATTGATCCGGCACCGATAATCGCATTATCCCCGATGGTGACTCCTTTATTGATAATAGAGCTGTCACCAATCCAGACATTACTGCCGATCTTAACTGCCGCGGTATTGCCGACAGGAAGACTGCGGTCATATATATCATGCCAGTCGGAATCGGTAATCGAAACACTCTGCGCCATCATCGAGCCGTCGCCTATTATGATGGATGTTGCCGACATAATGCGCGTGCCCGGGCATACCAGGCAGCATTTACCGATTTCAATTTTTCCGGAATGCTTATCTTTGCCCCAAATCGTAAATCTTACTTTTTTATCCGGTGTGGCAATAACCGTTGTATAATTCCCAATCGAAACAGGACCGCCGAAAATCTCCACCTGCCACGGTTTCATAAAGTGCAGACCACGGCCGAAATGCTCACATTGCGGGGCTAAATAATAATAGGCATACCACTTTTGAAATTTATTATACCAATGTTTGAGATAATAGGGGCGGTGATCTCTTCTCATTTTTTCGAATCAGTCTTTTTCGTCCAGAACTCATGTTTGAACAGACCGGCGGCGGGAGTTGTTTCATTTAAAGCATCCCAGGCCATAAGAACCGCTGCTGCGGTCCATCCGGTTTTTTCCTCCGGCCAGATAACACTATCCGGAAAGGTAACTCCCATCCAGAATGAGCCATCTTCATAACGCTTATCGGCAATCCAGCTGAAGATCAGCCTTGCCCTCGACATATCACCGATTGCTGCCAATGATAAGACCAATTCCGACGATTCCGCCATTGTCACCCAGGGACGATCGGAGACACAGCGCACACCCCATTCGGGCACAACAAATTTTTCCCATAATTTATCAATTCGTTTTTTCGCTTCTTCACCGGTTACGGCGCCGCACAGAATCGGATAATACCAATCCATGGAAAAGCGGGATTTAATCATGTTAAACAGATTTGGTTTATTTTTAATTGCCAGGCCGAGTAGGTTCAGTGCTTTTTTCCACTGCGGACATTCTTTTCCGATAACATCAGCAATGGCCAGTGCACACTTGATACTCATATAAATTGAGCTGTTCCCGGTAAGCAGGGCCATTTTATCAATCACGCCATGTTTGTTGCGCGCCCAGTAAATCTCGCCTTCCGCAGCCTGTAGATTAATTGCATATTGAATCCCCTTGAACACAGTGGCCCACATGTATTCCAGAAAATCCCTGTCCCGGGTAATGAGATAATGATGGTAGACGCCTACTGCGACGTAGGTTGACAAATTGGTGTCTCTGGTGGAATCGATGATCTCGCCGTCCTGAGTTGCCGACCACCAGCTGCCATCGGAGAGCTGTGTATCGGCCAGCCATTTATAAGCCAGCACAGCTTCCTCATAGTATCCGCAAATGCTCAGTCCCATGGCGCTTTCCACATGATCCCACGGATCTGTCTTTCCGCCTTTCGACCACGGTATTTCACCGTTCTCCTTCTGCAGAGACACGATAAATGCACCCAACTCTTCCGGGAAAATAATACTTTTTTTATCACTGATGGATAAATTCAATTTCATGGTCAGCCTTTCCGTAGATAAAATACTATGCTCTTTCCCAGAAACGGATTCAAAAGCCCTTCCAACATTCTCGTCAGAAATGGTTTTTGCATAATATCCCATTCCAGAAATCTTTTATAACACATCACCAGCCAATGGGCTTCGTTCTTCAGTCCCACCATGCATTTCAGCCACCAGTAAGGTGCATGAAGCGCATGCTTATAATTAATCTTCCAGCATTCAATTCCGTGGACTGCCAGCATTTTCCTGAGCTGCTTTTTTTTATAGATGCGGATATGTCCGCCCTCTTCATTATGATATGCCGGTGAAAGTAACCAGCATATTCTTTCGGGAAAATAGCGGGGAACACTGATTATTAAATCGCCCTGCGGCTTTAACACCCGCAGCAGCTCCTGCAGGGCGTCATGATGTTGCGGAACATGCTCGAGGACTTCCGAACAGATAACACAGTCGAATGCTTCGTCGGCAAAAGGCAGTTTATTTATATCCGCTTTCATAACCGAGCTGTTATTATTGGGGTAGCCAAATATTTCCTTCACATCCTTCAAAGACTGGCCGGCATCACGCAAGTCTTTTTCATTCTTATCAATGCCGACTATTTTCAAATCAGGGATTTTCGCCAGTTCCCGCAGATGTCTGCCTGTCCCACAACCCGCATCAAGAACGACACTATTTGGTGGTAGTTTCAGCTCTCTTATATCAACGGTTACCATCGATTGCCTCCCGGTAAACACTCACAACATCGCTAGCCGCCTTCTCCCAGCTGAAAACGGAATTAACCCGCTCGAGGCCGGCACAAGCCAATCTCTTGCGCTCAGCTGTGTCATCAATCAGATGGTTGATTGCTCTGGCCAGAGCTGCGGAATCAGCAGGAGGAACTACAATTCCAGCATCACCCACAACTTCCGGCAATGCTCCGCCGCTGGTGCTGATGAGCGGCACTCCGCAGGCCATCGCCTCGGCCGCAGGAATTCCGAAACCCTCGTACAAAGACGGCACTACCGCTATGGAAGTCTCTGCATAATACCGGGCAAATTCTTCATTCTTTATCCGGCCCGTAAAATGAACTATATCGCCAATACCTAAGTTTCCTACAAGCTGCCGGATAATGCTATCTTTCTTTGGTTCACCGATAACAGTTAGGGTCAGCGGACGTTTTTTTCTCACCTCTGACACAGCCTCCAGTAAATACCGTAATCCTTTAAGCGGCGTATCCGCGCTGTTGGTAACAATAAGGGAATTATCAGGCCTCCGGGGGTTATCAACAGGATAAAAATACTCCATGTTGACACCATTGTACACAACACGAAACTTGGACTCCTGAATGGCGAATTCCTGCGCTATGTCCCGGCGAGAACATTCGGAAACTGTGATAATATGAGACAGCTTTCGGGCAACTTTCTTCTGCATCCGGATGAAAGAATACCAGTGCCTTATTTTCATTTTCTTCAACAGAGACCTTGCCGCCTTCAACTCCTCCTGTTTATCAACGGTAATCGGGTGATGAATCGTAGCAACAGTGGGAATACCGCTCTCGGCGATCATGCCGATACCGTAAGCTAGGCATTGGTTGTCATGAATAACATCATACTTGGACTTGTGCCTTCGCAGATAATTATGTGCACGAACCCCGAAAGTGTAAGGCTCCGGAAAACCGCCGGTACACATGCTTAAGAATTCATACATATTTAAGGGATGAGCAAGGTCGCGGTATTCTTTTACTCGAAATAAATGCTCGGCATTGTAAAGATCAAGACTGGGCAGTTTGTGCAATTTAATCTGGGCATCGAGCTGCGGATAGGGTGGCCCGGAAAGCACTTCCACCTGATGACCCAGATCAGCCAGGGCCTTGCTTAGATGTTTTACATAAACACCCTGCCCGCCGGAAGAGGGATTTCCCCTGTATGTCAGCATGCATATTTTCAAAGGTTGTTTGCCGCTATTTCTCGTCACGCGCACACCTTCCTTAAAAGGTTTTGCGAATTGGCAAACATGGCGGCTATTTCATCCGTAGCTAAACCTGCTCCACCCGCAATTTTCATTGCCATTTCCAGGCCGACAAAATCGGCGGCAGAATGGGCATCATTATCCAAGACCAGTTGCGCTTTAAACCGGCGGGCAAGCGCAGCGACATGTCCATTGCTGAAGCTATGGCCTTTGCGGGTGGTAATCTCCAGATAAATGCCCCGGCTGGCAGCCAGCTGAACTTCATCTTCGGTGATCAGCCCAGGATGCGCCAGGATATCAATATCCGCCTGCAGCGCTGCCTTATTTGTTCCGGCGGGTACCGGCTCAACCAGCGTTTCGCCATGGACAACAATGATTTTTGCCCCCAGTTTGCGTGCCTCGGATGCCAGAGCGGCAATATCGCCTGGATCGACATGCGTGAGTTCAATTCCCGGCAAAACCTTTATATTGCCTTTTCTCGTGATCTGGGAACAACCTTTGATCAGACGGGGAATAATAAAATCATAATTAGAATGATCGGCATGATCGGTTATTGCTATTGCTTTGTAACCGGCGGAATATGCTCGCTGAACCAGTTCTGCCGGAATTAAATCGCCATCGCTGAAAATGGAATGAGTGTGCAGATCGATCAAGTTTAATCTCCTTATCGGAATACCAATACCCTTTTGCTTGCGGTTTAACATGCAATAACTTACCGCAGAAATTGTATAATTTGTGCACAGTGCGCAGTTAATTAACAAATTTAAGACCGGTGGTCAATAAATTAGTTGTCATTTTATTGTTTTGGAGGATCAAGCAGATTACTCTAGCAAAGCTTTGCTTACGGAGCCATCTTATCCTTCTTCTTCAGCAGGAGAAATGTCGCCGAGACGCGGCAGATATTTCTGTCTTTATCGTCCGTTACCAGGCAATCGCCGATAATCAGACTGTCCCCTTTCTTAAAGACAGTTGCAGTGGCGATAAGGTCGCCGGAAGTCACCCCTGCCAGAAAATTACTTTTGAGCTCAATTGTGGTTAATCCTTCTTCGTGTGTTAATTGAGTAACCATGGCATGAGCAATGGCTTCATCCGCCAAAGCAACTATCAGGCCGCCCTGCATTCTGCCGGCGGCCTGCAGATGTTCCGGACGCACAGCCATGCGAAACTGCGCATAGCCTTCTTTGAATTCTACGGGCTTTATACCAACGAAATCCATAAAAGGATTCAGCCCCTTTTGTCCGGCGAATATCTTTTTCAGATATTTAGTATAATCCGTTATAATCTGCCTCCTAAAACAATTCTGTTTTAACCAGCCACATTATAAGCTAGGGGATTAAGTGGGGAACCGGCTGGAAATACGCGAGCTGCCAGTTCCCGATCCAGCATTAAAATACCTTCTTTGGAAGCTTCCACCATTGCCAGTTCACGTAATACTTTCTCCGTATTTTTTTCTTCCTCGATCTGTTCATTTAAGAACCAGGAAAGAATAGGCTCCGATGTGTAATCATTTACCTCGCGCGCTATTTTGGTAAGATTAATAATCTTGGCCGTAATAAACTTTTCGTGTTCATAAGCATCCTGCCAGGCCTCTAAAGGTTTCTTCCAGGTTGTCTTGAGCTGTTTTAAATCCAACAGAACTACTTTTCCGCCCCGATCGATGATATGATCAAAAAACTTCATGGCGTGAATCATTTCTTCATGAGCCTGGCAGCGCATCCAGTGCGCCATACCGTCCAGATTCTGGGAGTGAAAATACGCAACCATGGACATATAGATATAAAAGGATTCGAGTTCATGCTTAACCTGTTCGTTCATTGCATCTCTTACTTTTTTCTCAATCATTTTAAGTACCATCCTTTCCTGTTTTTTATTGATAACGGTTTGCATCCTAACAAATTCTTTCGACATTTACCAGCTAACTTCCAAAATTGCTATTTTGTGGTTATTATTTAACCAGGTGGATACATATTATCCAGTTGCTTTCATTTGTTTCATGATGTGTTACAATTTTTTTCCTTTTATTAACAACGTCTTACAATTATACGCCCTCCCGGCATAAGCTTTGCTTATTGACTGTCCAAAAATATCATAAAAACATAAAACTTGAAATTGATTATGTTTATATTTGAGCAGAGCATAACTTGTGATAAACAAATCATTGAAAAATGATCAATTACTTTAGTCAGGACTGCTTATGAATAAAATAATCTTCTACGGATTAATCATATTTCTTCTGTTGGGCTCGACATCCTATGGGGCAGATCCAATCAAAAAAGGTGATGTGCTTAATTTACAGCAATGCATTGATATCGCCCTGCAACAGCATCCCAATCTTAATGCCGCCGCAGGCACAATAAGGGCAAGTGAAAGCAAAATCGGCCAGGCCCGAGCAAATTATTATCCGCAATTAACCTTTCAGTCCAATTACCAGCGCATCGGCCCGGCTCCTTCTTCATTAAGAAATGATCCTTACAATCAGTATTCCAATACTTTGAATTTAAGCCAGAATGTTTTTGATTTTGGCAAAACAGCCACTTCCGTTGAAATACAAAGTTTAAGCAAAGAATCATCTCAAGCCGATCTGCTAGATGTCAGAGGACTGGTAATTTTTAATGTTAAGCAATTTTATTTTGGATTCCTACAGGGGAAAATGAGCAGGGATGTAGCCCGGGAAACAGCAAACCAGTTCCAGCAGCATTATGAAATGTCCAAGGCCTTTTTTGAAGCAGGGAAAAGCTCCAAGATCGATGTTACCAGTGCAGAAGTTAATTTGAGCAATGCCCGGATTAATTTACTCAAAGCGGAAAATGCCCTGCGTATTGCCAAGGTAAATCTCAACAATGCCATGGGAATAACCGTTTCGCCCGAATATGAAATTCAAGATAATCTGATCTACAAACCTTACGAAATCTCATTAACCGATGCTCTGCAGAATGCCGATAAGAACAGGCCTGATCTTCTTTCCATAACAAAGAAAAAAGAAATGCTGGAGAAAACAATTGATTTGAATAAAAAAGGATATTTTCCCGTGTTATCAGGAAATGCCGCATACGGCTACACCGGAGATGATCTGGCAATGGATAAAGCCTGGAATGTCGGAGTTACGTTGACCTTCCCTCTGTTCACCGGACAATCCACTCAATATCAAGTACAGGAAGCCCGGGCGAATTTGGATGTTCTCCGGGCAAATGAGGATACATTGAAGCAGAAAGTATCTCTGGAGGTAGAATCGGCATATCTCTCCATGAAAGAAGCCGAGCTGCGAATTGCCGCCGGCAAAACTATCGTACGGCAGGCTGAAGAGAATGTAGAACTGGCCCGCGGCCGATATACTTCCGGCGTCGGCAGCTACATTGAAATTACTGATGCCATGATTTCTTTAAATAATGCCAAGATGACTTATATTACCGCTTTGTCCGACTACTCGGTAACACAGGCGAGCCTGCAAAAAGCAATGGGAGTTAATAAATGAAAAAAGCTATTATCGCGGTGATCATAATTGTCGCTTTGGGAACGGCACTTTTTTTTGTTTTCCAATCTAATAAAAACGGCCCGAATTATATAACTGAAAAAACAACCCGTGGCGATATCAAATCCACCGTTTCGGCAACCGGCACCGTCAATGCAGTAACTACGGTTCAGGTGGGAACTCAGGTTTCGGGAACAATTAAACAGCTTTTCGCCGATTTTAATTCACCGGTAAAACAAGGACAACTGTTAGCTCAGATCGACCCTTCCATCTTTGAAGCCCAGGTCGGACAGGCACGGGCTAATTTAATGTCGGCAAAAGCCACCCTGGAAAAATCGCAGGTGACGCTGCGCGATACTCAAACAACTTATGAAAGAAATAAAACTCTCTTTGCTAAAAATTTTATCGCTAAAAGCGATCTGGATACCGCCCAGACAAATTTTCTTTCTGCGCAAGCCCAGGTAAAAATCGCCGAAGCGCAGATTCAACAGACTCAGGCAGCGCTGGATTCTTCCTCTATCAATTTAAAATATAGCCGGATACTTTCCCCGGTTAACGGCACTGTTATTTCCCGCAATGTTGATATCGGCCAGACGGTCGCGGCAAGTTTTCAGACCCCGACCCTATTTACCATCGCCCAGGATTTAACCAAGATGCAGATAGATACAAGCGTTGATGAAGCCGATATCGGCAAAGTATCTGCCGGACAAAAAGCGACCTTTACAGTTGATGCTTATCCGGAACTGACTTTTCACGGCAAAGTCTTCGTTGTCCGCAATGCCCCGATCACTATCTCCAATGTCGTAACTTATAACGCTGTTATTACTGTTGACAACACATCTTTGAAACTTAAACCCGGAATGACGGCTAATGTTGCGATTGAAACAGCAACTGTTTCCGGAGTCATGAAGATACCGAACGCCGCTCTCCGCTTCAAACCGGCCATAACCGGGAAAGGTAGTATTAACAATCCTGAACAAAAAGTATCAAAGACAGCAAAAGGGCCCGGTGTCTGGCTTTTGGAAAACAAAAAACCTGAATATACCAAAATTACAACCGGCATCAGCGATGGTAAATATACGGAAGTAACATCAGGAAACATAAGTGAAGGCCAGCAGATAATCATCGAAGATGCATCAGTCAGCAAGAAGAAGACTGATCCGGCCGCCGGCGCTCCGCGATTCATCCGTTGATGGAGTTAAAATGACTCTGATTGAAACACGAAATCTCAGCAAGCATTATTGTGTGGGAGACAATGATGTCCATGCCCTCGAAAATATCTCTGTCCGGATTGAGGCCGGAGAATTTGTAGCCATTATGGGACCTTCAGGATCAGGCAAGTCCACCTTTATGAACCTGATCGGCTGCCTGGATCAGCAGACCAGCGGCGACTATCTTTTAGACGGTAAAAGCATCGGGGGATTAAGCAAAGACCAGCTTGCCGAAATTCGCAATTCAAAAATCGGATTTGTTTTTCAGGGATTCAATCTTTTACCGCGCACATCAGCTCTGGAAAATGTTGAGCTTCCTCTGCTCTATAATCACATTGCCGCCAAAGAAAGAAAAAAAAGAGCTTTCAGTGCGCTTGCGAAACTGGGACTGGTAGGTCGTGAGGATCATCATCCCAATCAGCTCTCCGGAGGTCAACAGCAGCGGGTCGCTATTGCCCGTGCTCTGGTTAACGCTGCTCCGGTTATTTTGGCCGATGAACCCACCGGCAACCTCGATACAAAAACCAGCGCAGAAATCATGGAATTGTTTGTTCAATTGAACTCCGAATTCAAAACAACAATAATCCTCGTTACCCATGAACAGGATATAGCCAACTTCAGTAAACGTATCATTCGTTTTCTCGACGGCCATATAGTCAGTGATCAGCCGGTGGTAAAGAAATGATTAATGTAAACTCGACATTAAAGATTGCTCTGCGGGCTTTGTGGGTCAATAAGATGCGCTCTTTCCTCACCATGCTGGGCATAATCATCGGTGTGGGTGCGGTAATCACCATGCTGGCAGTCGGCACCGGCGCCAGCGAAAAAATATCCCAACAAATAGCCAGCGTCGGCAGCAATCTTCTTATCGTGATTCCCGGCAGCATAACTCAAGGCGGCATTCGCATGGGCAGCGGCAGCCATTCCACGCTGACTCGAGACGATGCCGAAGCTATTGAAAAGGAATGTTCCGCAGTCAGCGCTGTTGCTCCTGTTCTTAATACAGCCGCACAAGTTGTTTATGGCAATCAAAACTGGGCAACAGGAATCTATGGGACATCGCCCGGTATTCTGGAAGTAAAGGACTGTGCTCTTGTGGCCGGAAGAAACTTTATTGACCAGGACATCCGTTCTGCTACTAAAGTCTGCATTTTAGGACAAACAGTTGTGGATAACCTCTTCGGAGGCATTGATCCGATAGGGCAGATAATTCGCATCAAAAAAGTTCCTTTTATGGTAATTGGCATTCTAGAGCCAAAAGGACAATCTATTATGGGACAAGATCAGGATGATGTTATCTATATCCCGGTTACCACCGCACAAAAGAAAATCGTGGGTTCATCTGTACCGGGAATGGTGCGCTCCATCATGGTCAAGGGCAGAAGTGCTGAAGATATGTCGCTTGCGGAAAAACAGGTTACGGAATTGCTGCGCCAAAGGCACCGCAGCGGCCCGAACAAAGAAGATGACTTCACGGTTAGAAACCTCTCGCAGATGATGCAGGTGGCGGAACAATCCGCCAAGGTAATGACGATATTACTGGGTGCCATCGCCTCCATTTCCTTACTGATAGGTGGGATCGGCATTATGAATATCATGCTGGTTTCGGTTACCGAAAGAACAAGAGAAATAGGCATTCGGATGTCGATCGGAGCAAAGACCTGGGACATTCGTATTCAGTTCATTATCGAAGCGCTTACTCTTTCTTTAATTGGCGGTATTTTCGGCATTATCCTGGGAGTAACCGGTTCTTCTCTCTTATCGGCTTTCGCCGGCTGGGCAACAATTGTTACTCCTCTATCCATAATAATGGCTTTTAGTTTTTCCGGACTGGTTGGAATATTTTTCGGCTTCTATCCGGCGTATAAGGCTTCCCTGCTTAATCCTATTGACGCCTTGCGCTATGAGTAATATACTTTCACCATGCATGTCATTCTATTATCTCTAACCAAGTATAATTATGAATCCGAATGAAACTCTTTCCGGAACCATCGGCAGATTCAAGCTGACCTTTCGCGCCTTACAATACCGCAATTACCGGTTGTTTTACCTGGGGCAATTTATTTCGCTCATCGGCACCTGGATGCAGCAAATTGCTGTAAGCTGGCTGGTCTATCGAATGACCAATTCCATTTTTTTGCTGGGACTTGTTGGTTTCATCAGCCAGTTTCCGACATTTGTCATCTCCCCTTTTGCCGGTGTCTGGTCCGACCGGATGAACAAGCACAGAATCTTAATCTGGACGCAGATTTTATCCATGATCCAGGCTTTAACTTTGGCGGCATTAGTCCTGACTGACAGAATAACTGTCTGGCCAATAATCGTCCTTAGTTTTTTTATTGGCTGCATCAATGCCTTTGATGTTCCGGCGAGACAATCTTTTATCATTGATATGATTGAAGACCGCAAAGACCTGGGTAATGCTATCGCTTTAAATTCCGCCATGTTTAATGGAACACGTTTCTTGGGACCTTTTATTGCCGGTATTTTGATTGCCGCTGTCGGGGAAGGAATTTGCTTTCTGATCAACGGTCTGAGTTATATTGCTGTTATCGCTGCATTGCTGGGCATGCAGATAGTTTATATCAAAAAAGAAACTAAAAACAACGGGATGCTGGAAGAATTAAAAGAAGGGTTTTTTTATGTTTTTCGTGACCAGAAAATGAAATCAATACTCCTGTTGATGGCGTTAACCAGCATCATGGGCATACCCTTTGTTGTCCTGATGCCCGCCTATGCCAAAGACATTCTGCAAGGCGGCCCGCAGACTCTGGGATTTTTAATGTCGTCGCTCGGAGCAGGAGCACTACTGGGCGCTTTTTATCTGGCTTCTCGAATAAATGTCAAAGGCCTGCGTAAAAACATCCCTCTGGCCGTTGGCGTCTTCGGACTGGGAATTATCGGTCTATCACTATCGCGCTCTCCGGTGATTTCTTTATTACTGGTGTTCCTGGCCGGCTTCGGAATAATGATCCAGGTTGCTTCCAGCAATACCTGGCTGCAGACTAATGTGGACGATGACAAGCGCGGACGGATGATCAGTTTTTTTGCCGTTTCCTTTTTAGGTATGGCGCCTTTTGGCAGCCTGCTGGCCGGAAGTGTAGCCGGTAGCCTGGGTGTCCCACTAACCTTCTTCGCCGGCGGAATATGCTGTATTCTCGGAGCATTATTTTTTCGCTTCCGCAATCATCCCCCGGCTTTTTCTCTCTAATGACTACAATTATTGTTTTCAATTGAAGATATTCTTGCAAAATAATTAACCATGCTTTAAAACGCACTATCTTAATAGGGCGAATATAAATGATTAATAGATTTATCTCTATAAAGTTCTTGTTTTTATCTTTGCTGTGTTTCCTGGTATTTACCGGTCAGTCTTTTGCACTGGAACCATCGCGTGCTGAATTAAAAGATTTTCTGACGATTCTGGAGAAGCAATCCAAGGATTACGGATGGAAAGATATAAAACTGGATGGAATCCCTTGGGAGTATTACCGGACAACCGGTCAGAAAAAGCCACTGATCTTTGCTGTTTTCGGCGGTTACAAAAGCAACTGCATTTTATTTCTGGGCGGTGTTCACGGCGATGAGTTGCCCACCGTTTACGTCCTGCTGAAATTCGCTAATTATATTAAAGATAACCCTGATTTTTTTAAGGATAAGTGCATCATTATTGCTCCCTTAATTAATCCGGATGGTTTTTTTGCCAATCCTCCGACTCGTGTTAATGCCAACGGAATTGATGTAAACAGAAATTTTCCCACGCGTGACTGGCAGGCAATGGCCTGGAAGCAATGGGAACGCAAAGGTCATAAAAATAAGCGGTATTATCCGGGCAGAAAACCCGGATCAGAACAAGAAACTTTGTTTCAGATAGCATTAATCAATAGATTCAAGCCGCAAAAAATACTGACCATTCATTCGCCATTAGGTTTTTATGATTTTGACGGTCCGACTTCCGATCTTGATTCCTTTGAACGCTGGATCGAAAACGTGAGTAAAGAAACAAAACACCCTCTAAAAAAGTTCGGGTACTTCCCCGGCTCTCTGGGTAATTATGCCGGACATGAACGCAACATCTTTACCCTGACTTTGGAATTACCATCTTCCGCACCCAATAAAGGATTGGAATATTTTAATAAATTTCAACCGGCTATTGTCAAGTTTTTCGATCTCCAGGTTTTCGGCAAAGAGCCTAACCTGAAGTTGACCGATGAGGCAATAAGAAAGCATAAATAAACAATCTATATCGGCTATGTATTATTAGTGTCCTTCGTTGTTGATCATTTTTATTGTATGACCCATAATTGTCAGAAGTATTTTTGTGCAAAGTGTTACAGCTTTTACAGAACCCGGGAAGTTGACAATTACCGTCTTGCCTTTTATTCCGGCATAACCCCGGGAAAGCATGGCATGAGGAGTTTCCTTATAAGATTCGCTCCTTAATATTTCGGCAATTCCCGGCAAACTTTTATCGCAATATTCCTCACAAATTTCCGGAGTGATATCTCTCTTGGATAAACCGGTACCTCCGGTAGTCAATATAAAATCGGCTCCGGCGGCAACGTGCAATGCCTTTAAGATTTCATCCTTTTCATCAGGAACAATGATCCGGGAAATTTCAGCATTCGTAGTGCTTTCTTGAATAATTTTCTCAATTGCCGGGCCCGAAAGATCTTCGTAAATTCCCTTTGCTGCCCGGTCAGATATTGTAATAACAGTTACTTTCATTATTGATTTTTCCACCTTTTATCACTCGCGTAAAAATTCCTTTGCGCGGCATTACACAATCGCCTACCTGCCGAAATATAGCGCAATGCGCATGACATTCTTTACCGATCTGGGTAACCTCGAGGACGGCCTCACCCAGGTTGAGCATAGTGCCTATCGGCAAGCTGGCCAGGTCGATACCTTCTGTTGTTATATTTTCGGCAAAGTCCCCACATTTCACGTTGGCACCTTTTTTAATCATTTCTTCAATATCTTCGGAAGCCAGCATGGAGACCTGCCTGTGCCAATCTCCGGCATGAACGTCCCCTTCTATTCCATAATTATCTTTCAAAACGGCATCCGGAATCGGAATTTTCTTTTCTCCCTTATTATCCGAAATGTTAATGGATACTATCTTAAATTTTTTCATTTTTATAAACACCTGAATTACTCAATATCTTCCTTCTTTTTTCCCACAAGATAAATATTTTCTATTTTCATTGTCTTGTCGACAGCTTTGCACATATCATAAACGGTCAGAGCGGCAACCGAAACGGCAGTCAAGGCCTCCATCTCCACTCCCGTTTTACCGGAAGTTATTACCTGGCTGGTTATTTCTATACCATTCTCAACTATGTTGAAATTAATGTCGACGTGTTCGAGATTCAAGCAATGACACAAAGGGATCAGTTCTTCCGTTTTTTTTGCCGCCATGATGCCGGCAATTTTAGCTACAGCTAAAACATCGCCTTTTTTTATTAAGTTGGATTTAACTATATCTAAAGTTGCCTTTTGCAGAATTATTTTTCCGAAAGCTGATGCCGTTCTTTTTACTATTTTTTTTGAGGACACATCAACCATGAAGGCATTACCCGCCGAATTTATATGAGTTAATTCCATTTATTAACCTCCTATTTCAAACATTTTTCTTTCAGTGCAGGATGACCCGTTTTCCGGTTTGGATAGAATGGCTTTTTCCAGACTTTCCCTGATATTATCATAATCTATTTTATATTCAGTATCCGAATGAAGGCATGGTTTTAAAGTACCATCAGATAACAGTCTAATACGATTGCATTGTTTGCATTTTGGCGGTCGATCAAAGAAATATTCATCATTTTTTTTATTACTCAGATTAAAGTGATTAATCAGCTGCAATTTGATATCTTTTTTTAGGCAAAAGTTTCTCATATCATCGATTTCATCTTCATTTTTATCTTTGATAACTACCATGTTTATTTTAATTTTAAAACCTTCCACAATAGCCTGATCGATACCTTTTAAAGCATCGGCAATATCTCCACCCCTGGTTATATCTTTGTATTTTTGAGGTTGCAGCGTGTCCAGGGAGATGTTGATACTGTTTAATCCAGCTTTCTTTAATATTTGAGCTTTTTCGGCAAGCAGCACGCCGTTTGTTGTCAAGCAAAGCTCTTTAATGTCTTTAATAGCTGCTAATTTTTCAATTAAAAGCTCGATATCCTTTTTTATCAGGGGCTCTCCGCCGGTTAATCTTATTTTATTGATACCCAAACCGGCTGCTTCCTGCACTATTTTTATTATTTGCTCATAACGCATAATATCTTTATGCTGCTTTAGCTGCAAACCTTCTTCCGGCATGCAGTAAATACAGCGCAGATTGCATTTGTCCGTTAAAGAAATCCTTAAATAATTAATTTCCCGGTTAAATGTGTCCCGCATAACCTGATACACCTTTTGCGATTGACTAATCGTAAATATATTTATACTGATTCCAGAGAACATCAGCCGGAAGTTCCACCCCGGTTTTCTCGCGAATTATTTTTACAGCAGCAGCAAAGTCAAAATTTCTATCAATTACGATGTCGGCTTTAGATTTTGCAAGGGCTGCCGACTCTTTTTCCGTCTTTCCTTTGCTTTGCAAAAAAATACCTAAATCCGGAGCGATATAATTAAATATTGAATTGCTTTCTATCAAAAGAAAATCCGTGCTGCCTGATTCTCTCAGAGATTCAATATATTCCAGGCCTTCCGTCATACTGCTGAAGAATATTTCCGGTTTTTCCGAATTCAAGAGACGATGACCTAACTTTACTGCTATTGTTGATGCCGGAGAGAGATGAGCTTGAATATTTCTGAGCAGGGTTGTTTTGCCGATATTGCTGTGAGAGCCTGATATAATGATTATTTTCAATTTTTCTTAATGCTCCCGCCAATTATTTACAAAATAATCCCTCTTCCGGGAGGCGAGTATAGGGAAATAGCTATTGCCTGTCAATGTGAAATAGGTCTTCTTATTCACTCATTAAACTTTTAATATGTTTCGCTATAAGATGTCCCGCTTTTTCGCTGTGCGTTGCCATATTGCTTTCCATTTCAACATATTGAGCGGCAGGTATCTTATTTACCAGATTCTTGATGTGTCCGGTATCATGGAGAGTGTCCGTGGTAGCACCGAGAATGAGACAGGGAATCTTTATCTGATCAACACGATCCGAGAGCTTGTAGTTTTTTAAGGCCAGCGCGTTAGCTTTCAACTTATAGGGATCTGCGCAATCCAGGGTATTTTCATATTTTTCAATCTGTTCTCTGCTGTTTTTTTTATTCAGCCTGAAGTTTCTAATGTACCATTTTATTAGAGGTTTTATAAAAAAGTAGAGTGAAGGATGGACAATGGTAACTATGAATACCAGAATTTTGGGAAATCTAAATTCAGTATTGGGACCAATCAGCACCGCAGATAAAGCTTTTCTTTTATCTAATGAGCAGTATTCCAGAATCGCCGTTGCACCGAGCGAACTGCCGGCAAGAATAAAATCGCCGGAAGGCACGATAACCTGATCTACTATCTCATCTAAGTCGAGCACAAGACGCTGCATCGAGAAACTTGCTTTCTTAACATCAGGAACCGTTGATGATTGCTTTTCCCTCGACTCCAGGTAGAGAATTCGGTATTGGGCAAGCAGGACCTTCAGAACATCTTTCCAGCCCGAGAGAAGGGAAATCCATCCGGCAACAAAAAGAATTACCGGGTTTTCCGGTGAAACATTGTGCGGGGTGAAATCAATTACCTTAAGGGAAACTCCGTCTGATACTGTCAGCAGATATTCTTTGACGGTTGTTGAATTTTCAGTGTATTGAGAATAATCCATTCTTTTCTGTCCGGGAACAATATATTTAAATAAGACTAAGAAAAAAATCGCCTGACGTCAATTATATAATTTAATTCTCTAAAAGGTAAAACTGAATAAAAAAAACACCCCGGACATATACTGCCCGGGGTGTTGAATGGGAATTTTGGCTTTGTTAGAATGTCAGTGTTAACTTATTGATGACCAGATAATCATTTTGTACGCTATTGGCAGAACTGGTTGCTTTGAAATAATCACCCGTCCAAAGATAACCGGCACCCAGCATATAAGACAGGTTACTGGTAAGCTTGTAGGTTGCTACAACATCGAGTTCATAGCCATAATTTTTCGATACATAATTGGCCGGTGTCTTATCCGCATCAGCATAGGTAAATGAAGTCATAATGTCCAACTTGTCTGTCGGTTTCACACCAACACGGCCTTGATACAATAACCCGCCATTTGTTTTAGTGGAAGTAGTGGCGTATGCCGAACCAAATGATGAACCAAAGCCATTATTGGCACCAACAGCTGTAGACGAGATATTACCAATCCAATAACTGCGCTCCTGGCTCCACATGATCAGATTGGGGCTCCAATCACGTCCGCCATTTAAAATGCCGCCTTCATTCTTGTCGGCAGTATTGGGATCATCACCGGAAACATAAGCGAAAGTGCCGCCGAAATAAACAGCCCCGAAAGTTGCCTGAGCGTCAATCCAACCACTCATGTTTTGCAATGTAACATCGGTGCCCGTAATGCCTGTATCATATTCCGTCAATTTACCCGTAGCCCAGTTTAATTCCGCCTGCACATTCACAGGACCGAACTTGGCAATGGTATAAGGGGTAAAAAGGGTATATACTCTCCTAGTGTTTGGTGTAGTTGAAGTTGCCGGCCTCAGCTCGGCATACCGGTAATAATTGACCTGCAAACCGGCCAAACCGCCTTTCCATTTATAAACGCCTTCAATGCCGTATTTGTCATTGTCGGCATCAGCGTAGGTAACAGCATTACCGGAGTTATAACTTTGCTCTTTTACTTTGGTGTAGGCCAGATTGAGAGTTGCCGGTCCGGCGGTATAAGAGTATTTGATCCGTGCAGCAGGGGCTAAGCTGTTGCCGAAGACCGTTCCCGTACTGCCGTCATTCATAATGCCGACATCGAAAATACCGATTGGTGACTGGTAATTAATATAGGCCCAGTCAATAGCGATGTTTTCGTTTTCCGCCGTGGTACCGGAAGAATCGGTAGCAAGTGTTGTCCCGGCAGCAGTTCTGGCGCCGCCCAAAATTCTTTCCATGACATCCGCACGCGTAATCACTGTTAGACCGGGCGAAACAACAAGATCTGTCCGGACACGCAATCTCTGATAATAAAACGCCGTCGAAGGACTTGTATCACTAGTTAAACTCGTTTTATTTAAATAAACACCGGCAACACTCATATCGCCGCTGAACTTCACATCAACGGCAAAAGCCGCTGTGCTGAAGACCGTCAAAAGACCAATCGACAGCAAAATCAACCATAATCTCTTCATCTTTCCTCTTTCCTCCTGATTATTAATTTTCAGTTTGAGCCATAAAAATGGGCCTTTTCAGGCTGCCTCATCTCAATAACTCCTTAATTGAATGCGGAATATACAGATACGATGTTACGCTATGATGACAGTCTGATTAAAATACGAATATTTTGCATTAAGGACTAGCATTCTAATAATTTTTTGTAAAGTAAATAGTGGAGTAATTAGTAACTATTTGTAAGAATATAAGACATGAAGGATAAATCAATCCTCATACTCAGTTAAGGCAATATTAAGGTCTATGAATCACTGATGCGCTCCGGATGAGAGTAAATAATAAACTTCCCTCCCCTGACCGAACCAATGATGGTGATACCTGCCTCGCAGGCCAGTTCGATAGCCATGGTTGTAGGCACGGAAATAGAAATAACAACAGGCACGCCCAGACGCCATAACTTATGGACAATCTCCGACGATACGCGACCGGTTCTGAGAATAATTTTGTCGGAAAGGTCAATCCCGCCGAGGAGTGCATAACCTCCCAGCATGTCGATTGTATTGTGTCGACCGATGTCTTCCCGAACGGCGATGATCTCGGCGTTACCTGCAGCCAGCGCCGCCGCATGGGTACCACCTGTGGAGTCGTGCAGAGATGCCCTGGACAAAAAGTCATCCATCATCCGAAAAACCTGCTCCGGTTTTATTCTTATGGACTGCCCATCCCTGATCAGTTGTCGGTTCAAACCCTGCCCGGCACCCGTTCCTCGCGCTCCGCTGGAGGCTATAGTTTTGTGGGATGACAGGATTAAGGGAACAGGATTTAGCGTCTTAACATGGACCCGATGTTCCGCATCCGCTATTTCTATTCTTTCGATTTCATCCGGTGTGTTGAGCAAGCCCTCCGACCGGAGAAAACCAACGGCAAGCTCCCCGGCATACCGGCCGGAACAGGCGACAACGGCTATCTTCTGAGCATTCAAGGTAATCTCGAGAGATATTTCCCGAATTATCTCTTTGTCCAGTCGCGCCAAAACGCCTTCTTTAAACTGTTGCACTTCGTGAATCGCGGTTTCTTGAATGTCCGGCAAATGGCTATCTCCTTGATAGTTAGGTCTTTCCTTATTAAGTTCACTTTTTCCGATTGAAATTTTATCCCCTCATCGGGGCTAATCAACGGGCAGCGTAATGTATTCCCCGTTCAGACAAACAGGGATGAGTCCGCCGGATTTCCCCACCGTCGCATCTACGGGGCGGATGCCATGGGGGGTGTCTTTGGGAATATAGACAGCTGCCGGTGTATCGACCCGATAGGTTTCATTCCCCATCATGACCTCAAAGGTAATAGCTTTCTCCTCGCCAATCATCAGATACATTTCATCAAAAGCATGTTTATGGGGCGTCGCCTGGTCCATCCCGATGCATAAATCCTTGAGTTCCTGGGTGATGTCCTTGATGAACATATAAAGCGCCCAGGCCTTGGCCTCGGGAATCAGGTCTTTGCCCATCAGGACGGGATATGGAATGGCCTGACTCAAATCATGATCCGGTAACTCACTGACAAGCATGGGCTTGCGCACGATGAAACGTTCATACTGATTACTCATGGTCTTTCCCCCTATGGACAAGAACTTTCTTTTTGCGAAAAGTATAGGAAAGACAGCACTGTATGTCAATGGAATAATTGGCATAAAATAATCATACTTTTCTGACCAACTTGTGATATAGGACGCTCGACACGTGAACCACAGGGATCACTTACCCCTGTGGTTTTTATTTTGTAATACCACCTCCAATTCAAGCGCTACCTTTGTTGGCTTCGTTGTCGGCTTCCTCAACGTATTATTAATACGCATCGTCGCCTCCTCCTAGCCGCCGCGGTATCATCATTGAATTGGAAATTGCATAAAAAGGGATTAAACAGCATGATCAGCGCCAACAACGTTGCCCTCGCGTATGGCAAGAGGGTTATTTTTAAGGACGTCAACATCAAATTCATCCCGGGCAACTGCTATGGTCTCATCGGAGCCAACGGCTCGGGAAAGTCCACTTTTCTCAAGATACTCGCCGGCGATATAGAGGCCGACAGCGGAGAGATCACTCTGGGACCAAAGGAGAGGCTCGCCATCCTCCGGCAGGACCAGTTTGCCTTTGACGAAGAAACCGTTGTCAATACCGTCATCATGGGTCACGAAAAGCTCTACAGGATTATGGCCGAGCGCGAAGCAATCTATGCCAAGGCGGATTTTTCCGGAGAGGATGGAATTCGCTGTGCGGAAATTGAGGCACAGTTTGCCGAAATGAACGGATATGACGCAGAGTCCGAAGCGGCGGTACTCTTAAACGGACTCGGCATTCCGGAAGAGTTGCAACAGAAGAAAATGAAGGAACTCGATGGCAGCGACAAGGTAAGAGTTCTCCTGGCTCAGTCTCTCTTCGGTAATCCGGATGTCTTGCTTCTGGACGAACCGACCAACCAGTTGGATCTGCAATCTATCGCCTGGCTGGAGGATTTTCTCTTCCGCTTTCCGAGCACGGTTATTGTCGTCTCCCACGACCGCCATTTTTTAAACCAGGTTTGCACCCATGTAGCAGATATCGATTTTGGAAAAATTCAGGTGTATGTGGGAAACTATAATTTCTGGTACCAGGCCAGTCAGCTCAACTTAAAGCAAAAGCAGGACGAAAATCGGAAACTCACAGATAAGGCCAACGAGCTCAAGGAGTTCATCGCACGTTTCAGTTCCAATGCTTCTAAGGCTAAACAGGCCACCTCGCGGAAAAAACTTCTGGATAAACTTAATATTGAAGATATCCCCGTCTCTTCGAGAAAATATCCTTATATCGCTTTCAAACCCGAGCGCCCCTGCGGCGACGTCATTCTGGAGATTCAAGGACTTTCCAAGACAATTGACGGAGCTTGTATCCTCAACGACCTGACACTGAGCGTCAGAAAGGGAGATAAAATTTCCTTTGTCGGGGGTAACAGCCTGGCTAAGACAACTCTCTTCCAGATCCTGGCAGGAGAGCTCGCACCAGACAGTGGAAGCTTTCGCTGGGGTGGAACCATTACCTCCGCCTATTATCCGAAGGACAACGCCGCCTACTTCTCCGCCGATCTGAACCTGGTCGAGTGGCTGGGACAGTTCATCCCTCCGAAAGAGGGGGAATCTTTCTCTAGAGGATTTCTCGGCAGGATGCTTTTCTCCGGGGACGAAGCTCTGAAGAAAACCAGTGTTATATCCGGAGGTGAACGCGTGCGTTGCATGCTGGCACGAATGATGTTAGTTGGGGCCAATGTCCTGATGCTCGATGAGCCCACCAACCATCTGGACATGGAATCCATCACCGCCCTGAACAATGGCCTCATTGCTTTTTCGGAAGTCGTTCTCTTCTCTTCCCACGACCATGAATTCGTCTCGACAATCGCGAACCGCATAGTGGAAATCACACCACAGGGGATTATCGACCGGAGAATGGGATTTGAAGAATACCTCGCGAATGAAGAAGTAGGGCGGCTGCGGGATGAGCTTTGTCAATCGCACCGGGCGCTTTATTTATAATTCTATTGATAGCCAGATATAAATTGCGAATTATTTCTTCCGAAACTGAGCAATCTGGCGGGACACAACTAAAAGTTTCCCGTTTTCATCCCACAGTTCGCCGTCTTCCTCCACTATGCCGCGAGTCACAAAATGGGAACGAAAAACAGCTTTTATCCAGGGCGTATCCGCTATTGCTCTCAGACTAACGGAGTATTCGATAGTGGGAACCCACGATAACGCCCCGTGTCTTGCCAGTACAGGCGGCGGAAAAGCATCGGCCATCAAAAGCAGTGAAAGATAATCACAGGGACGATTATCATTGAATTTGATCCATCCCCTGTGTTCCGATATAGCTGCCAGTTCACCCTTTCCTTTTATCCATCCGGCGCATGCTGGATCAAGCAGCACATCCATATTTGAAAACAGGGTGTATCTAGGTAAGGCGGGAAAAGGAAAACATTCATCTCGCGGAGGGACCAGCGGCGGTTCTTTCTCATATCTATTCTCATCCGCGCCATCATCATCACCCGTAAAGGTTCCCCACCCGCGGGTTTTTTCGATACCGTTTTGCATCAGTCTGGCCTGCAGACGGTTAAACTTTTTTCCTGTAGAGATTGCTTCAACCATGACTGTGGAAGGGCACGGTTCGCCTCTGACCAGGTAATTTGCCGTGACGATCACCGGCCTTTTCTTATCGCTCATCTGTTGCATGGCTGCAGTCATAAAGGCCATTAAGTAGCCGCCATTCGGATCGCCGTTTACCGACCAATTGTTAGAAATAATTCCCTTAAAAGATGTTTCACCCGCAGACTCCATGCGTAAGTCGCTATCAAAACAATACTGAAGGGATTTTGGATCGAGTGATGTCATATATTTCCTTCTGTAATTAATCTTAATATCTTCCTGTTAACTGTTCTTCAACAATCAAATATTAATTTCAATACTATGTTACTTTTATTAGGTCAAGCAGGTAGCAGGGAAGATATTTTACACTGGAGAATGAAAAAAATATAAGTTCGTCAAGAATGAATATCCGTTGCACATAAACAGCATTAAGAATACTTATTTCTCCCTTTTTATTATATGCACGGAAGTGGCTTTAAATGAAGCTGTCACCAAAGAGCATTCATGGATTTCCAAGTCTTCGAATGAAGGTATTGTAATGTAGGCGACTAAAGGAAATCCGCAGTCAAGAATGAGTTTATTAAAAAATCCCTGACGAATGATTTTGGATACTTTTGCTTCAAAAATATTGCGCGCGCTGATTTGTTCTAGCGCCTTGCTGGATAGGGTAACATTCTCCGGCCTTAAGCAACAAAATACTTTCTGTCCAATGGAACAATCACCGATCGCTTCTATCTCCTTTCCTTGAACAGAAACGATGATATTCCCATCGGAGCAGCTTTCCACCATGCCTTCCAGAATAGTTTCCGTTCCGACAAAGTTCGCTACAAATTCGGAGCCCGGTTGATTAAAAATCTGAGAGGTGGTTCCCGATTGAATGATTTTGCCTGCTGCCATTACGGTCACGTCCTGCGCTAAACGAAGTGTTTCTTCACGATCATGCAGAGCCATCACGGCAGTTATTTTTGTTTCCTCCAGGATATGACGCAGATCTTCCATAAGACCTTCCCGGGTCGGCGGATCGAGAGAGCTAAAAGCCTCATCCATCATGATCAATTCCGGTTTCAAGGCAAACGCACGCGCCAGGGATACCCTTTTGGCTTCTCCTCCCGAAAGTGTTTTGGCCGAACGCTTGGACAGAGAAGTGATACCGAAATATTCGAGTGACTCATCGACGCTCTTTTCAATTTCACTGCCCGTCAGATGCCGGAATTTCAAACCCAGAGCTACATTCTTATAAACGGATGTATTGAGCAGCAGCGGTTCCTGAAAAACAACAGAAACGCGTCGGCGCATTTCAGAGCGGCTGGCGCGGCTATCCACAGGATTTCCCCGATAGTAGATCTTTCCGTGATTCGGTTTTATTAGACCCGCCAAGGTTAAAAGAAGTGTGGACTTACCCGCGCCGTTTGGCCCGATAATCGCCAGTATTCTTTCCCGTTGCACATGTAATTTGGGAATATCCAACACGGTCACACCGCCACGCCGTAAAATAATATTTTCTATCTTCATAATAGCTTCTGAATTCATCTCGGATGCTGCCTTTGCTGTATTTGTGTAAGTAGGGCGTTGATAGCAAAAGCAACGAGCAAAAGAATAATACCCAGTGCGATGGCAATATCAAAATTTCCCTTGCCGGTTTCCATAACCGTAGCTGTGGTGAGCACGCGTGAATACCCTTTGATATTGCCGCCAACCATGATGGAGGCACCGATTTCGGAAATCACGCCGCCAAAACCGGCCATGACAGCTGCCAGAAGCGGCAGCCGTGCCTCTTTAATCAATACCCATACCATCTGTAAACGGCTTGCTCCCAGCGAAAGGATCTGCAGGCGCAGATTCGGCGGAAGATTTTGTATTGCAGCCAGCGATATGCCCATGACGATCGGCGTGGCGATTATTGCCTGGGCGATAATCATGGCGTAAGGGGTATAGAGTATTTCGAGAAATCCGAGAGGACCGCTGCGCCAGATTATCATTGTGACAAACAAGCCAACGACAACCGGCGGCAAACCCATTCCCGTATTGATTAAACTGATGACCAACCTTTTGCCATAAAAATTATTTAAGGCAACAGCTGTTCCGATGGAAACCCCGATAAAAAGACTGATGAACGTGGCTGTCCCCGATATTTTCAAAGACAGCCACGTTATTCCCATTACTTCCGGATCAAAACTGATGATCAACTCAAGGGCTTTTATGACCCCCTGAACAATTAAATCCATTTTATAAAACCTGCCACACTTTCACTAAAATTATTTACCTAAATCCTCTACCTTTTTGCCGGCATCGGGGAAAAACAATGGGGATCCGAATTTAGAAACACCAAATGTTTTAATGATCTTCTGCGTTTCTTTAGAAACCATAAAATCAGCAAATGCTTTGGCGCCTTCGGCATTGGCTTTCGGCCACTTGGCACTGTTAACTTCAATCACGTGGTAAATATTGAGCAGTGCCGCATCGCCTTCTACTAAAATATTCAGAGATAGAGTTTTTTTCATCGCCAGATAGGTGCCGCGATCAGCCAGCGTGTACCCTTGTTTCTCGGATGTAACATTTATAGTCTGCCCCATGCCTAAGCCCGTTTGTTGATACCATTTCTGCCCTTCAGGATTGATGCCGGCCGTTTTCCACAATTTCTTTTCCTGGGAATTCGTTCCAGAATTATCTCCCCGTGATAAAAACAAAGCGCCAGCTTGCGCGATCATCTTCATAGCCTCGGTAGAAGATTTCACACCCTTTATTTTTGCCGGATCAGCCGCCGGACCCAGGATAACATAATCATTGTGCATAACAAGCTGTCTGTTCAAACCAAAACCGTCGGCAATAAATTTCTTTTCGGCATCCGGTGAATGAACCAGCAAAACATCAGCCTCTCCTCTTTCTCCCATCTTCATGGCTTGACCGGAACCGACAGAGATCGTTTTTACAAAATAACCCGTTTTCTTTTCAAAAATAGGGAGTAAAACATCCAGCAATCCCGAATCCTGGGTGCTGGTGGTTGTTGCCATAATAATATTTTTCTGTTTGGGCGCGGCCTTTGCGGCAAAAACATTTGATGCTCCGAATGCAAAAAGCAACGCGGCTGTTATTAAGGTTATTATAACTTTACTGTTTCTGAACATTTTCATTATTCTTCTCCTTTATGCTAAATTTCTTTTTATTTCTTTTGCGCTTTTTGCCATTCCACGGAATTGGCGAAGAAAAGCGGCGAACCGTATTTATCCTTGCCGAAATCCCTGATAATCAGCTGGCCTTTTTTCGGCGAGGTCAGCCATTTAACAAACGTCTTCGTGTCTTTGGCATTGACTTTTGAGCACTTTTCCTTGCTTACCGGTATCAGCGAAATAAAATTTAAAAGCGCTTCGTCGCCTTCAACCAGAACGGCCAATTTGATCTGATCCTTGATGGAAAGATAGGTCGCCCGGTCAATCACCGTGTAGGCTTCTTTCTTGTCTGTATATTTGAGCGTAGGCACATTACCTTCAGATCCCTTTTCATAAACCGAATACCAGGAACCTGCCGGTTTTAATCCTGCCTTACCCCAAAGTTCCATTTCCGCCATATGTGTTCCGGATTTGTCGCCGCGGCTGATAAACAGTGAGCCGCTGTCCATAATTTTCTTTAATGCTTCCGTTGCCTTTTTTGTTCCTTTAATTGCCGCCGGATCGGCAGCCGGTCCAACAATAACAAAATCATTATACATGAGAGGAATTCTTTCAGTGCCGAAGCCGTCGGCGATAAATTTTTCTTCGAGGGTTTTAGCGTGAACCAGAACCAGATCGATATTGCATTTGCGGGCAGTATCCAACGCCGCTCCCGTTCCCGCACCCACATGACGCACACGAATTCCGGTATCTTTTTCAAACTGATCTTCCAGCGCGCCGACAATTCCAGCATCAATCGGGCCGATCGTACTGGATAAAAATATAAACTTACTCCCATCCGCCGCCAGCGCAAAACTCGACCACAGCAAAATAAACAGCACCAGGCATTTTCCAACAATGACTTTCATTTTTCAAACTCCTTTCGTTTGTCTGTTCTAAGGATGATGTTGTTATGAATGAAGAATCCTTCCGGCATCTTTAAAATCGTAATTACCGATTTTTTCGACACGGCTTTTAAACTTGTCTGACTGCAGGGTTTCAATAAGAGCCTGAATTGCCGGCTGAAAAAAAATATCCTTATCGAGAATCATATCAAACCGCTCACTTACCAAAGGCTGAAAATTAAGATCGAGTATTTTTGCAACAGCGGCAGATGCGATCCCCACATCTGCCTCATCCGAAACCAAAGAAAGTCCCACTTCAAAATGTGTATAGACTTCATTTTCGTAACCCGCAATATCACCGCAGTTGATGCCTCTGCTTTGCAACTCATAATCTAAGAGAATTCGTATGCCTGATCCCTGTTGCCGGTTGATAAAGCGCAGGTTTTTATTTTTAAGACTCTCCCATCCCTGGAAAACATTCGACTGGGATCTGGCAATCAGAAAACCAATTTGACGGTAAAACAGATTCACAACTACGGGATGACTGTCCGGACAGTATTGTTTTAAATAAGGAGTATTATAATCGCCGGTTTGCGGATCAAAGAGATGGGCAAAAGCAATGTCCGTAAGACCTGAATTGAGTGCAGTAAGACCACTGACAGAACCTGTGTTGGCCGAAAATATATTAAAACCAGGATGATCTTTCTTAATTGCTGTCAGCAACATGTCCAGCACCGGATCATTGCTGCCGGCAGCCAGAAGCGCGCCTTCGATGGAATTGATTCTTTTTCTGGCTTGCTGGAGGCCATCGTGGGCACTTGTTTGTATCCATTCATCAATGAGTTTTACAGGAAATATCCACTTTCCGGTCACCCGCGTGCAGGGTATTTTACCGGCCTTAATAAGCAGATAAACCTGCTTTTCATGAATATCCAGATATTTGGCCACTTCTTTAGTGTTCATCAACTCGCCGGACATAAAATCTCCCTTAAAGTATTAGTTGCCAAATAAAACATATAATGGATTTTATCAAGAATATTATTCCATATTCCGACTAATAATTACTTATAGTTATTCATTGGTTTTTTGATATTGCTTATGGATGTTTTAAACACAGGAAGTGGAAAACTCTGCTTATTTCGGAGTTAGAAACTGGCGGATATGTTCGATATGGAGTCCTGGAAATCATTAGGGGTTTGTCTTTGATGAAGACAAACCCCTAATTTATTGATGTTTTAAAATACATCATTGATAGTGCAAATCAGAATATTTCGTTTACATTTTCAGAAAAATATTTTCCCTAAAGCCTAGCGGTCTTTCTGAAGAATCATCACGGAACAAGCTGCTTCTTCAGTACCGATAACGCCCCCTCCGTTTTCCTGCATGGCAAATTCAGCATTTTTTATCTGTCTCGGGCCTGCTTCACCGCGCAACTGAGTGGTCAGTTCATAAATCATTGATACGCCTGTAGCACCCACGGGGTGTCCCTTAGATACCAGACCGCCGCTGGTGTTAACCGGTGTCTTCCCTTCGAGAGATGTCGCGCCGGACTCGACAAACCGCCCTCCCTGGCCTATTTCGCAAAAGCCCATCATCTCCGACTGATATATAACACCGAATGAAGTTGCATCATGAACTTCCGCCAGATCAATATCCTCCGGCTTGATTCCAGCCATCGCATAGGCCTTTTTCGCCGCTACGTAGCATAAACTCGGTTCATCAAACTTCTTGTATTTTCCACCGGTGAAAACACTGGTCTTTATTTTAACCGCACGGCGCTGTACATCCGCGGGAAGATTCTTTAAATACTCGCCGGAACACATTACTACTGCAGCCGCACCATCCCCGATAGGTGAACACATGGCGCGTGTCAGTGGGTAGGATACCAACCGGTCTTCGAGTACCTGCTCCGGTGTCATTTCAATTTTCAACTGCGCTTTCGGATTCAATGCCCCGTGATGATGAGTAGTTGATGCTGCAATAGCCAATTGTCTCTGCGTGGTGCCATATTTCCACATATGATACCGGGCCTGCATTCCGTAGGTATCCATAAAAAAGCTGCGATTGGCACCAGTTTGAAACTCCTGACCGACCAGTTTGCCCAATTCCTTGTAGTTATCAACGGTTTCTTCTCTTGTGAAATTGTCGGCACCACCCTCGAAAATACTCATACTCTTGGCCGGGTCATCCGGAATAAAAAGCTTTTCGACGCCAAGAGCCAGAACCACATCGTTCTGACCACTCAGAATATCTTTCCATCCGCTATGAATGGCCATGGAACCGGTTGCACATGCCCCTTCCACATTGATCATCGGCACCCGCTCCGGAAACAACCCTTCCCGCACGAGAGGAATGAAACAGATCTGCCCGCGAATACATCCCTGTCCGAACACCTGCCCGAACAAATGCATGGCGCAATTGCCGAAATATGCAAACTGGATCTCGTCTCCATTCTTCATTCCGGCGTCATTGATAGCACCAAGATAGGCCTCCCGAGTTAAATCCCGAAAGGTAAGGTCCGGACACTTCCTGAATTCAGTTGAATGAGCCCCGATAATATAAACGTCTTTCATCTTCTCCTCCTTAAATCTATCATTGCCAATCGCTGTCTGCTGATCGGTTTTACTTAAATAAATGCTGTACCGGAGCTAAGGCTGTAAAGGAACAAAAACGCTGAGGACATATAACTATTTAACAAAAGACAACCTTAGTAAAAATAGAAATATCTACGGCAATTTTTATGCCACAGCCTCATTAATAAATAAAACCTATATATTCAAATGGATAATCGTTAAAGCGCTTTACAATAAGCTTTTTCTGCACAGCATATTGTTTTTTAACATACCGTATATGGTGCTTTTGTCGTGTTTCTCAACCTTTTCCCAATTCGTCAAGTATTTTCTTTCCGGTCTTCAACACATGAAGCTATGGGCCCTCTCTTTTTGTCGACACGGAAAATCTCATGCAAATTAAGAGTTATTTAGAATAATACTCAGGTGGGTGCGATTGATTACAAAAACAAAGATTTGACTAGAACCGATAAGAAAAAAAAGGGTCTCCGATTATAAAACCGGAAACCCTTGATTTTTTTGGTGAGCCCTGTCGGGGTCGAACCGACAACCTACTGATTAAGAGTCATATTTATTAACTTTCACGACCTTTCACAAAACATACAAAACTAGTTGACATTTAAATAACTTAGATCTATATTACCTACACGATGAAACTTTATGAAACATGACATTTCAGGGGAAAAAGTGGGAACATAGTGGGAATTTTAAAACATACTGATTGAAGGACCTATTAATGAAGGGGTTTATTATGGCAAGACAATGGATCAAAACGAACCACAAAGGGCTTCGGTATTTCGAGCATGACACCCGGAAGCATGGCAAGAAGAAAGACAGGTATTACGCGCTCCGATTTCGTCTTGACGGTGAGTTGCATGAATATGGTATCGGCTGGCTTTCGGACGGGATACCCGACACAATTCGCATGAAAGAGCCAAACTTAGGCTTTGAAGATTATTGTTTAAAACTTCTTAGGGAATACAAAGGCAATGTTAAAACCGGCACCGGGCCAAAATCACCGAAAGAAAAGCGCGGCATTGAACAGCAACGGCGCGATATAGCCGAACAGGAACGTAAGGAAGATGAAAAGAAAAATATCACGTTTGGCCAATTTATGACGGATACTTACCTACCCCAAAGCAAGATAGACAAAAAAGCCAAAACCCATGAAACCGAATCCATGCTTTATGAAAGATACATGGCTGAAACAATAGGCCCCCTACCCTTCGGCAATATAAGCGCCTTTCATTTAGAAAAAATCAAAAAGACAATGGCCGATAAAAAGCTAAGTGCCCGCTCTATTCAATATGTCTTACAAATCATAAGACACGCATTTAAAAAGGCTAAGGACGGCAAGATATTTGACGGGGATTCACCGACAAAGACTGTAAAGTGGCCGAAGCCAGACAATATGAAATTACGTTATCTTAGTATTGATGAAGCCGAAAAGTTACTGGCCAAACTTGCAGCTAAATCTCAAAGCCTTCATGACGCGGCCTTACTTTCATTGCATTGCGGTTTAAGGTTTGGTGAAATTGCGGCGTTACCTTGGTCATGTGTTAATCTTGAAGCCGGCACCTTGGCCATTTTAAACGCGAAGACAGGATCAAGAACGGCTTATTTGACCGACCGGGCCAAAGCTATACTTGAAAGCCGAAAGGAAAACAGAAAAAAACAAGAAAAACAGGACGCGCTAATATTTCCGAAACGATCCGGGAAAGAAGGCGTCATGGTGCAAGCGTCAAAAGTTTTTCGCGATACTGTTGAAGAGTTAAAACTTAATGACGGCATAACAGACAGGAAACAGAAAGTCACGTTTCATACATTACGGCATACATACGCAACTCACCTTTACGAAAGTACCCACGATCTTTATTTGACGCAAAGAAGCCTTGGCCATGCAACGGGAACGATGACAGCCAGATATGCAAAAATGAGTGAAAGCCGATTACGAGAAGGTGCGGCGGCATTGCAAGACTTGATTACAAGCGAGATCGTTAAGGCGGCGCAGAAAAAGGCAGAGGAGCAAGCCAGGCAAGTGGTGAATTTTGAAAAATAGCACTTGATATTGTAAAGCAATTGCTATACAATTATACAAAATAAATTGAGGTTAAAAATATGGCACGAACAGCAATGATTAACGCCCGGACAGAGCGGGAACTGAAAACAGAGGTTGAGGGAATCCTTAAAAACTTGGGGCTTTCAACCACAGAGGCGATAAATATCTTTTTTCGTCAAGTAAAGTTGCGCCGTGGATTACCTTTTCCGGTAGAGATTCCCAATGAAGAAACGCTAATGGTCTTCCATGAAAGCGAAGATGGCAAGGGATTATTAGAGTGCAAAGATGCTGATGACATGTTCAAGAGATTGGGTGTCTGATGCGGATACCCGTCTATACAAACCGCTTTGAAAAAGATTTGAAGCTGATGATCAAGCGCGGTTCTGATCCTGAAAACATCAAGTCTATTATTCGTAAGCTCATTGGCGAAATACCGTTGGAACGCAAACACAGAGATCATCTCCTGATTGGTAATTTCAAAGATCGGCGGGAATGTCATATTGAACCTGACTGGCTTTTGATTTACCGGATTGAAGGAAACCGGATCATTTTCGAGCGAACTGGAACACATGCCGATTTGTTCAGGTAGAGTAAAATGATACAGACATGCACAAAAAATATCTCCGATTCTGTCCCCTGGCGTGAGGCTTACCCTGAATGCTCGGAGGCTCAGTTTATCGGCAAGGCTTTGGCCGGGACAAGATACCGGGAAGGCTTGACGCAGATGAAACTTGCCGAACTGACCGGCATCCCACAGCGCCATATTTCCGAAATGGAGAACGGTAAGCGGAGCATTGGCAAGGAAATGGCGAAGCGCCTGGGGAAAGCCTTGAACATCAGCTATAAAGTATTCCTGTAGGTATTATATATCTGGTATAAGGCGCGCACCCGACAAGCCGGTTATCCTGACCGCCCCCCCTTCAAACTTTCAAGGGCAACAACAGGAGGTTCCGATTATGGATCAGCATGATAAACGCATCAATTGGAAACAGAAATATAGCATACTGGAACAAAACAAAGCGGCAGCGGATCAAAAGACATTTGACGATTGTTTTGATGATGCAATTAAGTTGTCGGACAAGCTTAATGAGATTGAACAATTAAAGCAAAAAATTCAATGCCAAGAAATTCCTATACCCCCTCCTCCAATATCACACGATAATAGCGTAAGCTATACGAATGCATTCATCCATGACGGTGACGCATGGGTAATCTGGTTCCAAGGTACAAAGCTAAAACCTATCAAAGAAATGGACGGCATGACCTATATTGCAACCCTTTTGTCTAAACCCAATCAGATAATTCATGTCACAACTTTATGTGATTCAGTTAGCCCCCAGAGAAGAAACGAAGCCATGATGGACGAAGAAGATTTAACTGATTCCTTACACGAAGGAAATATGTTTATTTCGACTATGCAAGACGATGATGGTCTTAAGGATGAGGTTAAGGAAACCCTAAGAAAGCAGATTATAGAATTGAAAGAAACGCAGAATGACAAATATTTGCCTCATAGTGAAAGACAGAAAGCAAGTCAGGAATTACAGAAAATAATGAAAATAATCAATAATCAATATGGCAAAAGGGCGCTTGCTAAAAAACCACCGGAAAAAGTAAATGATGGAGTCAAAAAAGATTTAGACCGTACGCTGAAAGCAATCAAACGAGCCTATAACGAGATTAACAAGCAATTACCAAAATTGTATAAATATTTGAAAGATAATATTAGACCGGGCACTCAATACTTGTTCATCGATAAAGACACAATCTGGATCATATCAATTTAACACCATCCAATAAAATCAAAATTAGACATGTAAATTTGTTAAGTCTTTTTCTTCGACATCAAAAGTCGAAAAATTCGACATCAAAAGTCGCCCATATCCTTCAGAAGGATACTTAATCTCCTTCAATAAAACTTTCTGGAGGTAAGAAAAATGCCAGTAAAAATGCAAAGCAAAGCAATAACTCCCCCCCCAAAGATGAATCGCGCAACAGGTTCGAGCGTCGGCACCCTGACCTTTCAGCATTATTAAAAGAGATGCCCCCCTTTGTCGCACGGAACCATCCAAGATTCAAAGAGTGGACAGGGTATTCAGGACGGACTTTCGCAAATATGGATAGCCTTGGGATGACGGGCGACATTAATAAAATCATTCTTGGCAACACCGTCGCCTATGAACGTGAGAGCCTGATTGCGTGGTTAGAATCTCGATCAAGAATTATTTCATAGGAAGACGTCAAGCAACAGATGAAAATTAAATATTACAAATAACTTTACATTTATTTGAATAAGGAGACCAAAATGAAATCAAATAATGAACATAAAATACCGGGAAATAAGGCACAGGGCGCTGAAGTATCCACGCAGGATAACGATGACAGTTTTAATCTTGATAACCTGAGGCTCTCACAGAACTTTTCGGAATCAATCGGTGTAAAAAAAGCACTCCTCACCGTTCCAGTTCGAAAGCCAAATCGACAGGACTTTATAAGAGTAAGACATGGGGATGAATGGTGCCTGCAAACAGCCATTTTGGAATTGAAAGAAGAGCGCATCAGCTATCTAGTGGAACCCAATCTCTGGGCAGAACTACCAAGTGAAGTTGTCCCTAAAATCATTTATACCACCATCAACAGACAGGGAGTCCTTTCTTTATGGCCAGTCAGACTTCCCGGTTCAGATGGCCGACAGGATCACTGGAGCAGATCTGCGTTGGATGCAGCAGAGATGGCAAAGACAAGATGGGTTCGTATGGCTGCCAATATGAGCCTTGGGGCCTATGAAGTTTACTCCGCATCGTCTGAGTTTCAGGACCCTGAGTGGCCAGATGTTTCCTTCAAAGAAATCCTGCAAATTGCTTTCCGGGATCAGTATATCAAAGACCTTAATCATCCAGTTGTTAAACGACTGAGAGGTATACGGTAATGAGACGATTCAAAGAAATATGGCTAGTAGATTTTGAATTCTCGGCGCCCCCAGGTGAAAGGCAAGACCCCGTCTGCCTGGTGGCACGGGAATTGGTTTCTAGTAAAAATATGCGAATATGGCGGGATGAGCTTAAAAAGATGAAGAAGCCGCCCTACCCCACTGGTAAGGATATGCTGTTTGTTGCCTATTACGCTTCGGCAGAAATGGGGTGCCATCTATCCCTTGGATGGCCATTGCCAGAGAATTTACTGGATCTCTTTCCGGAGTTCCGGAGAATGTCGAATGGTCTAATCACACCTTGTGGAAACGGCCTCCTTGGGGCAATGGCCTGGTTCGGACTCCCCTGCATAGACGCCGTTGAAAAAGACAGTATGCGGGATTTGGTTATGCGTGGAGGTCCATGGACCACCAACGAGCAATGTTCAATCCTCGATTATTGCGAGTCGGATGTTATTTCCCTGGCAAGTCTGTATGAAAAGATGAAACCTTGCCTGGATATACCCCGTGCGTTATTAAGAGGCCGTTTCATGAAGGCAGCAGCGCACATCGAATATAACGGGATACCCATCGATACGGAAACTCTCACCCACATGACTGAACGATGGGACTCAATTCAGGATGAACTGATTTCAGGCATAGATGCCGGATACGGGATTTACGAAGGGAGAACTTTCAAAACGGCCAGGTTTGAAGATTGGCTCATCCGTAATAATATTCCCTGGCCCCGGTTGGAATCAGGAACACTTGATCTTCAGGATGACACGTTCAGGGAAATGGCCCGTATTTATCCTACCGTTGCCCCACTTCGTGAACTCCGAGTTTCCCTTTCCCAGATGAGGCTATCGGAGTTATGCGTGGGCCATGATGGCAGAAACAGGTGTCTCTTGTCCGCATTCCGGGCACGTACCGGTCGCAATCAGCCGAGCAGTAGCAGGTTCATCTTCGGTCCATCAGTCTGGTTGCGAGGGTTAATTCGTCCTGAACCGGGGCATGGTCTGGCCTATATCGACTGGTCTCAGCAGGAATTTGGCATTGCTGCAGCGCTCTCGGGCGACATCAATATGCTGGAGGCCTATGAATCCGGGGACCCATACTTAGCATTTGCTAAGCAGGCCCGTGCCGTTCCAACAGATGCCACCAAGACGACTCATGGCCCCCAACGGGAACAGTTCAAGGCCTGCGCTCTCGCTGTACAATACGGCATGGAAAGCGAATCACTGGCAAAACGAATTGGACAACCTGTCATAGTTGCAAAGGATTTGCTCCGCCTTCACCGGAATACCTACAGGGAGTTCTGGAAATGGTCTGACGGTGCCGTTGATTATGCCATGCTCCATGGAGAAATATGGACAGTTTTCGGGTGGACAGTCCATACTGGAACAAACTCTAACCCAAGATCTCTCAGAAATTTTCTTATGCAGGCAAATGGTGCAGAGATGCTCAGGCTGGCCTGCTGCTTTGCCGTGGAGAGAGGAATCAAAGTTTGTGCACCGGTACACGATGCCCTGCTCATTGAAGCGCCTTTGGCTTATCTGGACGCTGCTGCAGCCGTAACACAGGCTGCCATGTCCGATGCCAGTGCAGTAGTACTTGATGGGTTCCGGTTACGCTCAGATAGCAAAATAGTCCGATATCCGGATCGATATATGGATGAACGTGGTGCTGTCATGTGGAAAACTGTTCAAAGTATACTGAACGGGTTTGGCACCATCGAACCTGTTCACGAGAGAAAACCTATTTGTTCAACAGTGAACAGGAAAATGTTCACCAGCGAACACCCGTCCTATCTTATATCTTATATAAAGGATTCTTAATAATATATGGACGACCTCAACCTTGAAAATTTAACCTTGCCTAATGTTCCTAAGATAGAATTTAGAGACAATAAATCACTACCGAGGCACAAAAATGGGGAAAAGTTTCTCAAGGGCCCAATTCCTCTGGACTGGCTCAATATGGCAGCCAAACTGCCGGGAAAAGCTCTTCATGTAGCAATTGCAATTTGGTTTCTTGCGGGCATAAAAAAGATGCGTACAATAGCCTTGTCAGGCAGTGTCTTGAATGGCATGGGGGTCAAACGCAATGCTGCTTATCGCGCACTTGCTGAGCTTGAGGGGGCAGGACTGATATCCGTCATCAGATATCATGGGCGACTATCGGAAGTAACAATATTGGAATGGAAAGGATAAATTTGTAACTTTAGAAAAATGTGCAGATGAAATAACGTCTGGCAATACTTATATAACGGAGAGGATTACGTTAAGGAAAAGACAACTTGACCGGGCTGAAATATCGGAGGATTTTTATGAATTGCACACACGTCCATATCCCATATTCCCGAGTCCGCCAAAACGGGGACGATTGTATATGCTTTTGTTATCATTAAGAATTATGCGAATAAGAAATGTAGAGTGCGATTCTGCAGAGTTTTGGAAGTGGCACAGTTTGCGTGTAAAACAGTGTCGTAATAAGTTTACTAAATGCGCAATATATCATAACTGGAGGTATTACTATGTCGCAAGAAAAAACCAAAAAAGATGAAAAAATTCGTGTTAGCACCAAATTATATCCAATTGAAAAACAATATTTACAGCGGTTAGCTGATGAAAATGCGCGAAGTATGAGTAGTCAGTTACGGGTCATTTTGCTGCAGACAGTTGCAGATGAAGATGAAGATTAGTTAATTCCATCGATGGAAAAGAAATAAATGCAAGGAATTTGAAGAGCGGTTTATAGCGGCGCATTTGGTTTCAGCTATAGGAGTTTGATGAGAAGTTTCTTCTGGCCCAGCGGCCTCCAAGGAGCAGATTTTAAGTGATACGGATAGTAAAAGATTGTCAATAATGCTTACCCTGCCCAAGAGGGAATCTCTCATCTAGTTTTTTTGGAATTTCCAAGAGGTCAGCACCTTTTGGGGTCAGCATAAAAAAATCAGGTTTTCTGTGTGTTTCTGTTGAACTGCCTATAAGGTCAATATAATTGCAATCGCCAAGATAGAAGAGATCAAAAATATTTATACGGCCAGTAGCGGTATGCCAGTTAAACTCGTCAGGATCGCAGTAAATATACTCTGGGTAAGAAAAATAAGCTTCATTGAGCAATCTGCGCCTGTTTTCATTTATTTCCTGATATGTTCTTTGCGGCAGAGGTGCTATGTTTTCCATGTAAAAGGGTTACCATTGAAAATCTTATTGTCAATATCAATTATAATATTACAAATTACTGCTTACATCTACTAAATTATTTTAAAAAGCCCGGATATAGATGATTGTGAAATGAAATATTGTTATCCTGATTGAATAAAATTATCAGGCACTATGAACATACCTAAATTGAGAATTTAAAAATGGCTGAACTCTAGCTTAACTTGTGTTAATGTGAATAGATAGATAATATTTCATGATGTTTGTTGAAGGAAATATATTCTGAAGATTTTTATAATTCATGCAACATGTTTCATCCGTTTCTGGTACGATGAGGAAGAATAGGAGTCTCTCGCCATTATGATTGACAGAGAAAAATCATTCGACCATGAAGAGATTCGGGCAGTTTGTGCGCATCTTTTTGCACCAGAAAAGATAAAAAGTGATCAATTTATAAAAAATTTATCATTTGATATGGTGAGAAAGGCCTACCGCGATAAAGCGAAGCTCTATCATCCGGATGTACATCCGGAGGGACTCAATGAAACGATGCAACAGAAGTTCAACACTATACGTGAAGCACATGAAACAATAATAACATACTTAGAACAAAGCGCGCCTGCAAACTTTATCAAAAAAAAGATTATATCAGTTGGGGGAGCCAAAGGTGGAATAGGCAAAAGCATGTTTGCCGTAAATTACGGCATCCTCCTATCCTCAATGGGTTACAAGACAGTTATTGTTGATCTTGATCTTGGAGGGGCAAACATACATCTCTATCTCGGTAACAGGACTATCCTTAAAAAGACGATTAACGATTTTATCAATAAACGCGCAAATACGCTGCAGGAGGTAATGATAAAAAGCAAATACGGGCCATATATTGTCGGCGGCGACAGCTCAGAGTTCGGTGTTACCAACATCGATTTTTTGCGCAAGCTCAAACTGATTAAGGCTGTTCGGGAGATCGATGCCGATTTTGTTGTGGTCGATCTTGGTGGAGACATAACGTATAATACTATCGATTTTTTTCTTGCTGCGGATTACGGGATTGTTATGGCAACTCATGAGTCTGCGGCTTATATTGAAGCATATCATTTTATGAAAGCAGTTTTATTCAGGCAAATGATCAGACTCTTTGGCCCTGAGTCAAAATTTCATGACACATTAGATAATGGATTGAAGACATTTATTGCTAAGGCCTTCATTACACCTGGTGAGATGCAGGTAAGAACAATTGAAGAGTTCCTGGAGCGAGTTAATGAGCAGCAGCATGTTAATCTTCCATTGATCCAAAAGGTGTTATCAAACTTTGATCCACTTCTTGTTATCAACAATGTTCCCTCTGACCTGAAAAATGACTTGGAAACACAAAATGTTGTCAAAAGGATTCAGGGTGTTTCCAAAAAGTGGCTTTCCAAAGAAGTATCCTATCTTGGTCACATTACGCATGATCCGGTTATTGGGCGCAGTGCGATTGATCTTGTTCCTGTTGTAGCTAAATATCCAAACGGCAAGATGGCAAAAGAACTTCGTTCAATTTTTAAGAAAATGATGGCTAAGGCTTAAGTATAAAATACTGCCGAACTACAGCACGTTGCCGCTACCAGATATCTGCTTGCGGCGGGGCTTTTTCCTGTTTTTCAATCGCCCGTTGCCAGCAGTGGCGATCACGGCTTACCAGACGCTCGCTTCTGGAATGGCCGATTTTCCTTCTGTAAATGGCAAAATCACCATTGGAAAAATGAATAACCCGGCCATAATTACCACCCAGATCCTCTGCATCAATGGGAATCTTCTCGATACGCAGATATTCACGGATGAATTTACAGTTGATTTCCCCCACGCAGTAAAAATTACCACCACTATCCTTATTGATTATCGTTGCTCCGCCGAATATCTTTGCCCGCAGCAACCGACGATTGCTTCCCTTGGCCATCATGTCGTTGATGAGAAGGTCCATGGCGTAACTGCCGTAACGTCCGGCTTCGGAAGCAAGTATGGGTATATCATGGGGGTAACGCGGATTGCTGAGCATGAAATGGTTCATACCGATCAGCTTGTTTTGCGGATCATACAGGCAGGCGGCGACACAGGAGCCGAGCAAGGTCGAAATTACCGCTACGCCGGCAGTAGAATAATATTCACCGGGACTTATTGTTACCCGCATTGATCCATTAATATCTTCTTTTCTCATCTCAATTCCTGTGGGATGAGCATTTCATTTTCTTCCTGATTTGTCTAGTATTTCTCTGACGACTTTGGCCAGATCATTTTTAGTGAAAGGCTTCCTGAAAAGTTTCTTGATCCCCATTTGCAGGGCCTTTTCTTCATTCATGTACTCGCTATATCCAGTGCAAAGAATTATGGGCATGTCCAGCCGGGATTTCATTATTTCCTGGGCCAGATCTTTGCCCGTCAGGTGTGGCATCGTCATATCCGTGATGACCAGGTCAAAACTCTCCGGACTGGCGCAAAATGTTTTCAATGCCTCCCTGCTGTCAGTAAAGGCCTTCACTTCATAACCCAGAGAGGAAAGCATTTTCGGTCCCAATTTTGCCAGGGACTTATCATCGTCCACAAAAAGAATACATTCACTGCCCTTTCTCTTGGCAAGGGTCGATAATGTTTGTTTTTCTTTTTCGTGCTTCGTTTCATCGGCAAAAGGAATATATACAATAAAAGTTGTTCCTTTGTTCGGTTCGCTGGATACGGTAATCGTTCCCTGATGATTATTGATAATACCATAGACAACGGATAATCCGAGTCCAGTACCCTCGCCAACCTTCTTTGTGGTAAAGAAGGGCTCAAAAATACGATCTCTGATGGCCGGATCAATGCCCAATCCATTATCGGACACTATTAGTTTGACGTAGCAACCAGTCTTTAAATCCGGCAGACTGGTCATGTTTTCTTCACACGATAAACTAATGTCCAGCGTGCCGCCCTTTTCTCCCATTGCATGGACAGCATTGGTGCAAAGATTCATCAGTACTTGATGCATCTGCGTTGGATCAGCATTGATTGGGCAAATTTTATTTGTGATCTTTTGTCGAATCTCGATTGTTGCTGGTATGGTGGAGCTTATGAGATTCAAAGATTCCTTAATGAGTAATCGCATATCAAAAGGTTTTCTTTCGCTCTCGGTATGGCGACTGAAAGCAAGTATCTGCTGGACAAGGTCGCGAGCCCGTTCGCAGGCCAAAAGTACCTGTTCTAGGCAATGCTTTCGAACAGATTCGTCTTTTTCTTCAGCGGCCATTTCCGTATAACCGAGCAGCGAAGCCAGGATGTTGTTAAAGTCATGTGCTATCCCCCCTGACAGCACACCCAAAGATTCCATCTTCTGGGCTTCAAAGAACTTCTTTTCCATCAATTTCAGTTCGGTTATATCATTCAAGGCAATAACAACATGCCGCCGATTGTTGATGATCAGAGGTTCGGCGCCGACGGCCAGCCAGACAGTATTCAGATTACCATTGCGGACCAATTCGATAGCCATTTCCTTATTGCGAAGTGAGGAGCTACTGCTGATGACTGATTTAATAGCATTGCGCAAGGGGCAAAGGCGACAATCGGGTGAAAACCCGCAACCGCGCGGATCCTTGGAGCTGTGGACACATCCCATCGCATCGCCTGGTTGCCGGTTCAGAATGTCCTGATGGTGTCCCGTGGCGATAATTTCGGAAGTCGCATTAGCCATGACGATGTTCGTGTTTTCATCTATGACCAGCATACCCACGGGCGAGGAGGCAAAGATTGCGCCCAGATTGCTTTTCTCAGTTTGAATAGCCTCTTCTGCCCGCTTATCCTCGGTAATGTCGCGGATAGACTCTATGGCACCAATTATATTACCACCTTGATCGTGAAGCGGAGATGCTTTGGCATAGACATGGGCTCCCCGGCCGTCATAGAGGGCGTTACAAAATGCCTCGGAAATCAGTGATTCTCCGTCGCGATTTACGTGAGAGTATTTTTCGATAAGATTCTGATCGTTCTCCCATATAAGGTTCATAAGCTGGCGTCTTCTTTGTCCATAGAAGGGAATCGAGTACTCATAATTGCCCTTGCCTATCATGTCTGCTGCTTTAATGCCGGTCATTTTCTCAATGGCTTTATTCCAGATGATGATCTTCTTCTCACTATCAATAGCCAATGTGGCGTCGGGAAGAAAATTTATGATGTCATTCAGGCGGCGTTCTGATTTTTGTAGCTCTTCTTTTGTCCGCCTGAGCTCGGTGATGTCTATGGCTGAAGCAAGCAGGCATTCCTGACCATTGATCTTGATCTTTCCAGCCGACCATAACACATGACTAACTTTGCCGGATTTGGATTGGGTTTCCAGTTCAATATTGCTTACCAAACCCTTCTCTCTGACGACTGATAAAATATGATTACGCTGTTCCGCATTTTCCCAAATCCCTATTTCACTTGCCGTATGGCCAATTACCTCTTCGCTGGTTCTTTCGGTTGTTCGCAGAAATTCTTCATTAACATCCAGAAAAATACCCTCTTGAAGAGTTGAAAGTGTTTGAGCAACCGGACTTAATTTAAAAATTTGATTAAATTTAACTTCATTCGCTTGCAATATTTCTTCCACCTGTTTTCGATCAGTTATGTCACTGATAAAACTAACAGTAGCTGGCCTGCCTTTCCAGTTTATCACAGCCGCATTTAATTCAACTTGCTTTATCATTTTGTTCGAACAAACTATCCGGAAAGAATAAACAGGGGGAATTTCCCTGCCGTTAAGTCTGTCCAAATGGCGCGTGACTACCAAATTCCGGTCATCCGGATGGATGAAATCAGCGAAGGGTTGCGATGTTAATATCTCTTTTGAGTAACCCATAATGCCTTCAGTAGCGCGGTTGACGAAAATCAGCCTCCTATCTTGGGCAATCATGATGCCTTCCCGGGCGTTTTCCACCATCATGCGGTACTTTTCCTCACTCTCCTGCAACACCTCCTCGAGTTTCTTTTGTTCGGAATCATGCTTATTGAGCTCTGCAATCATCTGGTCAAAAGCTTCAGCCAGTTGCCCCAGTTCGTTTTCATTATGGGGCAGGCCTGTTGTTATGTTGCGCTCTCCCCTTTTAAACAGATTTGTTACAGTGATAAGCTTGTTTAAGGAATTGGCAATCAGAAAACCTCCCAGAAACCAGGCGCAAGCAAGGGCAAGAATGAAGATAAAAACAAGAATGGACAGGTCTCTCCACAGGACATATCTGGCGCCTTCCAGAGCTTTCTCTTCCGTTATACCCAGTCGCATGTAGAGATATGGGGGCAAGTCTTTTGATAACCGGAATTTCTTATAAGCATAGAAGCGCCTTGTGCCATCCACTCCGGCTTCCAGAAAAATGCCTTCATTGGACGAACCTGCCATGTGCTTGATCATTACCGGTAAGTCGTGTTGTCCTGCAAACTTATCGTTGTCCGGGTAACGATAGAGGCGTATCCCCTGATGATCCGTCAAAGCAAGATTAGATTTTTCCGGCAGGTTGGCCTCAGCGATAACCTTGTCATAGTTTTTCAGATTCAAGGCAACGACAACAATCCCTTTCAGAGATCGTCTTTTGTCAGATACAGGAACAGCATAGTGAAATACAGGTTTCCCAACACTGACGCCAACAACATATTCTCCGGTAGAAAATTCATACTTCTTGGTTATGATATCTCGAAAATATTTTCGCTTAGCTATATTGTGGGGTTTGGTGGGAACGGCCGAGGCGACAACCCAGCCATTTTTGTCGACAAAAAAAATGTTCCCGTATAGCGGATTCTGTGGGAGCAACTGTCGAAATAGCGCATTACAGGCCTTAATGTCCAGGTTTTGTAAGGCCGGAATCTTTGCCAACACCATCAAAAGCTGGTGGGTGCTTTCTTCAATAACGTGCTGACGCTCGGCTATCGTGCTTATAAAGCGCAAGGACGATTCTTTCGTCTCTTTTATCGCGAGATCTCGGCGCTCGATGCCAGAGTAGATAATGATGCCCATTGCTGGCAAAACAGAGATCATGACTAACAATAATAACTGCGTCCTGATGGACCAGGGGGGGGAAATACGCATTAAATGCCTCTATATAAATAATCAATTACCGATATTTTCCGGCACAACCGGTGTACTTGCCGGTTGGGGTAGTTTTTCGTCCTGTTTCTTCCTGATGAGCGCAGGAAGATAGATATAAAAGGAGCTTCCTTGGCCCAGCGATGATTCTACGATGATACAACCGCCATGTTTGCTGACAATAGAGTGACAAACTGATAGACCCAAACCCATGCCTTTTTGTGTTCCCCTTTGCTTTGTGGAAAAATAGGGATCGAAGATGAGGGGCAAATCGTCCGCCGCAATACCTTCTCCCCTGTCAATGATAGCTATCCGCACATACGGACCATCGGGTACCGGGAGTTGGTTTGGGCCGGAGACTGTTACATTCTCGGCACTGACGTCAATTAAACCGCCTTTAGGCATTGCTTCTGCGGCATTGTTTATTATGTTTCTTATTGTCTGACAAATCTGACCTTCATCGACTTCCGCAGGCCAGAGATTATTTGGAATGGTGACTTTCTTTTCCACCGATAGATTGATAATAGCCCGCGAGACGGTGTCTTTGATCAGGTTTCCGATATCACGGGGCGACTTCACCGGTTCGCCTCCTTTGGAGAAGGTAATCATTAGTTTGGTCAATTCCGCGGCCTGATGCGCTGATTGCTCAGCGTCGAGCAAGTAGCCATGAGTACAGCTTCCGGAGGGGAGATTATCTTTAGCCATTTCAATATAACCTTGAATGGCCGCCAGAAGATTATTGAAATCATGGGCGATCCCTCCGGCCAGAGTACCCACGGATTCCAGTTTACGGGCTTTAAGCAATTCTTCTTCCAGCAGCCTGCGCGCGGTTATGTCCTTGGACGAACAGATAGCAGTAATTACTTTGCCTGAAGTGTCCTTGATGGGTGTGATGGTCGTAATATAAAAGAAGTCACCGCCGGTTCGCGGAACACGGACATCAATAACTTTTTGCTCTCCTGTCTGGAATACCTGACTCAAGGAGGCGAAGCGCTTTTCGGCCTCTTCTTTGGGGAAAACATCCCAGATTGTCTTTCCGATAATATCGGCGACCGACTTGCCTACTCCGGCGGTAAAAGCTTTGTTAACAAAGGTGTACCGCCCTTCCGGAGTGAAGGAGAAGATCGGGTCGGAAGATTCCTCGAGTAAAATGCGGTGCTTTTCCTCGCTAACTCGTAGAGCCTCTTCAGTCTGTTTGCGCTCGGTGATGTCTTCCGCAACGCCTTCCATCCAATCCTTATCCTGGATAAGTCTGGCGGAAGCGCGTATCCAGATTATCGAACCATCATTTTTTCGAAACCGGGTTTCGAAGTTATGTATTGCACCATGAGCCTGCACGAGAGCGAGCATCTTTTCCCGGTCGTGGGAATCGACATACCGCTCCACCATTCTGACGTGCTCGGCCAATAGCGAAGCCCTGTCCGGATAACCGATAAAGCGGGCAACGGTGTCATTCGCATCAAGCAGCAGGCCTGTTTGCCTGTCTGTCCTGAACAGACCTATTTGAGAATTAAGAAAGATATTTCTGTAGGTTTCCTCAGCTACCCTCAGCGCTTCCTCCACACTTTTACGTTCGGCAAGGTCTTGTTCCAGTTCAACGAAAAGTTGATGATTGACCATCAGAATAATGGCGAAAGATACTGTGATAATCAGCATTTGATAAATTATCATAACCAGGGTGTCATACCAGTTCGATTGTAAAAGTCCGCTTTCCGGCGGCCCTGACAAATCCAAATAAATGCGGACAACACTGACCAGACTGTAGGTCGTGAATACTAAGCCCGCAATCATTGTGGTGCGACGCATTTCCGCATCCACTCTTCGCATGATAAACCAAGCGTACTGGGAACAAATAATCAGTATTACCAGTGATACGTTAATTTTACGGGCAAGCAGGCTGGGTTGGGAATAAGTGAAATAGCCTTGAGCGAAAATGAAAACCGCCAGGAGAATATAATTATGGCGCTGTGAGAGTGTTTGCCCGGCATAGCGCTCAACTCCGGTTCCTATGAGGATGAATCCCGTAATAATCAGGCCGTTGGCGATCACTATGGAGAGAAAATCCGGTATCGTACCGCGCAGGGCAAGCAGCAGCATGGATAAAAACGCCACAATAAGGCCAGCCAACCAGAAACCGGTTGCAGTGATGCGCCGGCGATACTGAAGCCACAGTGAACTCATGACGACAGCACAGATGGCATTGCTGATAACGAAACTAAACAGTACGGTTTTCATGTCCAAAATGTTCATATGTTGCCACCTGTGTAACTTTTCACAATTCCTACCTAGAACAGCTCAACATTATCGCCCAGATCATCGGCTTTACCGGCAGAGGCTTTTGCATCTGCCGTTTGGCCCTCAGCCAACATCGCCTCGCCTTCATTTAGCAATAAAGGCTCAGGAGGAAGCTGAGCCGTCGCAATGCCGGCGGCTAATAAAAGCGTTTCTCTTTCACTCTGCATTGTATATTGAGATGCCAAATCTTTGAGCAAACCAGCTTTATCGCTCACCATATTTTTAGTGCTTTTCACCTTCATTATTTTTACGGCTTTTTCCAGAGATGCCTCGACTCTTTCTATGCCTGAGGTTACTTTATGATGGATGGTGACGGTGCTGATCAACTCCTGAATATCCGCTGCCAACGCATTGCCCGATTCGTCAATATTCGGGAGCAATGTCTCAATTTCTGCATCAATCGTTTTCAGCGGCAGAAGCATTTGACCCAAGCTGTTTTTTATTTGGTCTGTTATTCTATTACTCTCTGAATTTGCCGCATCAGCCATTACTGCCAACTTCTCTGCATTAACAATAGCTTCCCGGAGATTGGTAACAATTTTCACCACCATTGTGTCAGTTTGCGCCGCCAGAGCGTGAATGGAATCAGCTAAAGTGCCCAGGGCTACGCCCTGATCACCGATATGAGCGGCATGAATGCTCGCATTTAACGCCAGTATCTGCATTTCAATGCTGATTTTTTCCATTTCTTTCATGTATACGGACATGTCTGCCGCTGTTTTGGTCAGCGTATTCATTGCTGCAGATAAATCTTTCTTGATCAGGGCGAAAGTGCCGATAGAATTGCTTAGATTATTGGCATCTCGTTCCAGTTCCTCGATAAACGATCCTTCTTCGCCTTCCTTCTTTCCTGATATTTTCATTATTTCTTCAGATATAGTGCCGGCGTAAAAAGCAACATTTTTCATGTTATCGAGAATGCGTTCTATGGCCGAGGAAAAATCATTCTTCGCACTTTGCAACTGAGCGCGTTGCAGATTACAGGTATCCGCAACTAAGTTTGCGACGGGAAATCGGCTTTGGCTATTGTTGTCCCTGGCACTTTTGAACAAATTATAGATCTTACGCCAAATCCTTCGTTCTTTTTTCCAGCCTGCAGTTCTTTGGTGTAAGTTCTTCAAAGCATCACAGGAATGCTCAATACGCTGACGCGTGATGTCATGGAATTGCATTGATTGGACAATTTCACCGATACTTGCTGTGGTTTGCCGCCACTTTGCGGCGATGCCCCGAATTGTAGCAGCGGAAAGCTCTTTCCTCTGAGAAATCAGCCCCATGTCCTTGCTGATTTTATCTAATACCAAACGGGATTCGCCCTCCTGTTGAGATTTATAATTTTCAATCAGAGCAATATTGTCATTGAGCGCTGGAATTAAAGTGTCTGTCTTATCAATCAAACTGCCTGTTTTTGTGTCGATGAGGGCAGCGATGCGCCGAACTTGTTCGGCAAGCGTACCAAAAGCCATACCTGTGGTACCCAACCCTGCTATTTCAATTTTAATAAAGATACCGAGAATATTCAGATTGCGGACAACGCGGCCAAACTCCACCAGCGGATCGCGAATCAAAGCAAGATTGACAAGGATGGCATGGAGGATGTCCTTTTCCGCATCAAAACTGCCTCCAATGCCCTCCACCATTGTGGAAACAGCATTTAAGCCTTCCACAACTGGTTTCATTTCATCCCCGGATATGCGCTGAGCGACATCTGCTGACAAGGAGGAAATTTTACTGGCCTGCTGATGAAAATTCTGTAATTTTTCACCGATGGCCAGCATGTCTTTTTCCGTTGAACGACTGAGATCATCTAATACAACGACATCCGGTGTCATTTCGCGCAAAGCAGTTTGAGTTTTATTAAAATAGTCAGTAATATTTTTCATATATTTATCCGATCATTTCCCCTTCTTCATTTTTTCATTGTTCCAAAACCTTGCGGATGAGAACAGTAAATTCACTCATTACAACAGGTTTCATGACATACTCCCTAATTCCCAGTGATCTGGCCTGCGCGTGAGATACAGTGGAGCTGAATCCGGTACAAAGAATTACCGGAATGTCCGGCCTGATTTTCAGCATATATTTGGCCATATCAGCACCGGTTATAGAAGGCATAGTCTGATCGGTTATGACCAGATCAAAGGAAAAGGGATCTGCTTGGAAAAGATTCAGGGCTTCCAAGGAGCTATCCTCCGCTGTGACCTGATATCCCAGGCGGGATAATGACTTGGACATCATGTGGAGCAAAAATTCCTGGTCATCAACGAGGAGAATCCGCTCCTTCCCGCCAATCGGAGCTGCTTTAACTTCAGGCGTGTGCTGGATATTCTGATCGGAAAGTAACGGCAGATAAATGAAAAATGTAGTTCCGGTTCCCGTCATGCTTTCCAGGCTGACGTTCCCACCGTAGCTTTTAACAATGCCATGAACAACAGACAGACCCATCCCCGTCCCTTCCCCTGATTTTTTAGTGGTAAAAAAAGGATCAAAGATCTGACGGCGAATTTTCTCGTCGATGCCATGGCCGGTATCCGCTACGCGAAGTTCCAGGTAAGCGCCGGGCTCTAACTGGTCATATAATGAGCAATTATCTTCCGTAACCGCAATTTGATTCAGTCCGATGGTCAATGTGCCGCCTTTTTCCTGCATGGCATGTGCGGCATTTGTGCATAGATTCATCAACACCTGGTGCAACTGTGTCGAATCCGCCAGAATATATTTATCTTGTATATTAATTTCCTGTTTAATGTGGATTGTGGAAGGCAGCATGGGGCGGAGAAGTTTTACAATTTCCTTAATAACGGGAACCACCAAGAGAGGTTTTCTGTCGGTATCACTGTGACGGCTGAAGGCAAGTATCTGCGCGACTAAATCTTTGGCTCTTTCACTCGCCCGGAATATTTCGTCAATACAATCTCCGGCCTCGCTTCCGGCCGGTAATTCCTCCTGAGCCATGCCGGCATAACCGATAATAGCTCCCAGAATATTGTTAAAATCATGGGCAATGCCACCGGCCAGTGTTCCGATGGCTTCCATCTTGTGGGATTGGATAAGCTGCACTTCCATTTTTTTACGCTCAGTGATGTCGGTAATCAAGACGGCAAAACGGCCTTTTTGCGGACAAAAGGCATTGACCTGATAGTAACGATCTAAATCTTTTGCATAATTTTCGAAAGAAACAGGTTCTCCGGTCAGGGCAACCTTTCCATAGGTCTCAATCCAGAATGATTCTAGCTGAGGCATTATCCGCAGAACATTTTCACCGATGACATCAGCAGCATGTAAGCCGGTTAATTTTTCAAAGGCCGGATTGACATCCAAAAAGCGGTAGTCAACAGGGTTACCCCGATCATCGCAAATAATTTCGTGAAGGGCGAACCCCTCGATAATTTCCGCAAACAGAGAACGGTACTTTTGCTCACTTTCTCTCAACGCTTGAGCAGACAACCTTTGTTCGGTGGCGTCATAATTTATGCCGGTTACACGCAGTGGCCGGCCGGAGGCGTCTTTGGAAACCTTACCATAAGCCCGGAGATTTTTAATGGCGCCATCAGGACAAATAACCCGGAACTCCGTATTATATTTTTTTTCATCTCTTAGTGTTTGTGAAATCTCGTCCCTGACGCCGGCAACATCATCCGGATGAAGTCTATTAATCCAGGCCTCATAAGTTTCAGCGAAATCGTCCTTTTTAAGCCCATAGAGTTCATACATCCGATCATCCCATATCATTCGATCATTTTTAATATCCAACTCCCAGACACCGAGATTGGCGGCTCGAGTAGCCATATCGAATCTTTCCAGCAATCGCTGCAGTTTCTCTCCCGTCCGCCGCCGCTGGACTATCTTCCACACAGCATCCATCATTAAATTCAGCTGGCGGATGTCCGCATCGTCGTAATTCTCCCGTTTGTTGGCCACGCCCACCACCGCTACAATATGGCCTTCGCTGAAAACCGGAACGGTCAGGAATTTATGGAGCGGCGCATGGCCCTGGGGTATTCCTTTTTTTAACTGATGCGGTGCTGCATAATTATTGACGACAATGGGCTGTCCCTGACGCACGGCTTCGCCCCAGATACCGGTCTTTTCCAATTGGTACACTGTTTGGGGCTCAGTAACGGTGCATTGTTGCATCACCTCCCGGGACCAGGTATTCAGTGTGAATTCTTTTTTATTATCATCGTAGAAATAGATATATCCGATTTTGCTTCCGGTGAGGACAATAGCCTCGTTAAGAGCGAAATCAAGCAGATCCTGAATATTTTCGGCCGAATGCTGATTTATCCGCAATAGGCTTTCCAGTCGGGATTCATTGAGTTTAATTGCCTCCTCTGCCTGTTTGCGTTCGGTTATGTCTTGCGCCGCTCCCCAAAGTCCGACAGTTGCGCCACTGGCATCAAGTCTGGTCTCGCCGCGCACCCACATCCATCCATGGCTTCCATCTTTCCGCAAAGTTTCCAGCTCCAGTTCGTAAGGTATTCCTGTAGCTGCTGTGTTGCTGAGAGCAGCGGACAATATTTCCCAACTCTTCTCGGTAAACAGTTTCTTGTGTTCGGTGTATGGTGGCGGAGGGAGTGTCGAGTTAAAGCCATACATTTTGTATAGTTCATCAGACCAAACGACCTGATTACTCGCGAGGTCCAAAGACCAACTGCCCAAATGGGCGATGCGCTGTGATTTTCGCAAATTTTCTTCACTTTCCCGCAGCTGATCCTCCGCCCGTTTGCGGTCGGTGATATCTTCAGCAACTCCCTCAATCCAGCCCTTCTCCCGGACAAGCTTGGCGGAAAAGCGCATCCAAATTATCGACCCGTCATTTCTCCGGAAACGCGTTTCGAAGTTTTTAATTTCACCGGAAGCCTGCAGCAGAGAGATCATCTTTTCCCGGTCGTGGCGATCGACATACCTCTCCGCAATGCTGAAGGGATCGGCCAGTAACGCAGCTCTGTCCGGATAGCCGATAACCCGAGCAACGGTATCGTTCGCCTCCAGTATAATCCCTGTTTGCAAGTCTGTCCGAAAGATGCCGATTTGCGAATTGAGGAAGATATTCTTGTAGGTTGACTCCGCAATGATAAGCTCGTTTTCCGTAAGCTTGCGCTCGGTGATGCGCCCTGTCCGCTCAGCAATAGCATTTATGAGCATTCGCTCTTCTTTGAGGAATGGACCCTCGTCCGCTTGCGGCCTTTCCTCAAGATAACCGACCTCGATCCTCCCCGCCACAGCTCCTTTCACTTTGATGGGCGCTGATTGCATCCAGTGGGTTTTTGAGAAGTTTTTGGTACGAAACTCGCTGTCAACCTTCACGATTCTGGCGCAGGTAACCTCCGGGTACTGCCAGCTGTTCGGCAGGATGTCCACCAGTTCCTGATACAGTTTGTCCAGGGTGATGTCTTCTTTTTCATTGATTTTTGCCAAATTGAAGAATGCCTGCAATTCTTTTAACCGTTCGCGAGCGTCGTGCATCGCCTGCCTGTGTAAATTTTTTTCTTCCGACACTGCCATTTCCCTTTGAATAACCGGTATCAGCCGGAGCATATTTCCCTTGCTGATGTAATCACGGGCACCCTGGTGCAGGCATTCCAAGACCATCTCTTCACTAATGTTGCCGGAAATTAAGATAAGGGGTATACTAAGTTTTGTTTTCTTTAACAGAGCAATAGCCTCAAGAGCATTGAAATTCGGCAGATGATAGTCGCACAGAATAATATCCCACTGTTTTGCCCGCAGGGCTTCGGACATGGCTGCCGCCGTTTCCACCCGCAAATATTCGGGATCGTATCCGCCCTTTTGAAGAGAGCGAATCAGCAGCAAGGCATCATCTTCGATATCTTCAATAATTAGAACCCGCAGTGGTTTAAACATCTTTTGCTCCTGAGAGACCCTTTAGCTAATCAAACCAAAGGATCGAAGATAATCGAGCAGCTTTGCTTTGCTCACCGGTTTGACAAGGTATGCGTCGCAGAGTGATTTAAAAGCTGCTACTACATTTACAGGATCATCCAGTGCTGTCGTCATAATTATTTTAACACCATTGCTGGAATTGATACCCTTTTCTTCTTCCAGTTGCCGGATTCTCTGGAGCACCTTGTGTCCGTCCAGCTCCGGCATCATAATATCCAGGCAAATCAGATCATAAGGCTGTCCTTCCTTCAGGGCGTTTCCGAATGCCTCCATAGCCTCCAGACCATTGACGGCAATATGACATTCCCCGTATGCGGCAAGAAGCTTCTGCAGTGTCAACCGGCCGGTAAAATCATCTTCAGCGATAAGTACTTTCATGATCATATTTCTCCTCTTTTAAGGCAGTTTTAACCACTGTGATTTTCCCACTGCAGTTTTAAACAGATCCAGATGCTCCCCGAGCCGTGGAAATAAGACGGTGGCTTCGTGCAAATCCTTCTTTTCAAGGAACTGCTGTATTACTTTAACCGATTTGATCAGAGACTGCGCTCCGGCATTGGCTGCCGCACCCCTGATGGAATGGGCCTGTCTGCGGGCGCCGGCAATATCTCCCTGCTCCAGACATACCTTCAGAATATCTATCTGCCTAGGTACATCCTCAATAAATCCGGCAATAATTATTCTGGCCATTTTTTCGTCATCCATTAACCTCTCCATCATTTCCTGTTCGCTAAAAAAAATCAATTCTTCTTCCGGCGCATCAACCTCAAATAAACCGCGCGCCCTCTCCGGATTTTTTTCTTTGCCGTTAGTTTTTTTAAGCCAGCGGGACAGCATCTCCGAAAGTTGTTTTAACTGCACTGGTTTGTCCAGATGATCGTCCATCCCGGCTCGCCGCGATTTGTCATGGTCGTCCGCCAGCGCATGGCCAGTCAGGGCAATAATCGGGATAGCAGGATTCAGCACATCTGTTTCGGTCTTGCGGATACGACGGGTGGCTTCGTAGCCGTCCATTTCGGGCATTTCGCAGTCCATAAGAACCAGATCGTAGGGAATATTCCGCAGTGCATGAATTGCCTCGGCGCCATTGGCGACGGCATCGGCCTTAAATCCAAGATGTTCCAATAGGACAAGTGCAACACCCTGACTGGTTAGGTTGTCCTCAGCCACCAGAATCCTCTTTCCTGTCCAATGCGACTCGGCTATTGTGTGCCGGGTTATAATATCTTCCGACCCTCCATCTATCCCGCGTTCAGCGCTGGCCATAGCCAGAGCAATGGCATCATAAAGATACGATTGCCGGATCGGCTTTGTCAAATATCCGGCAAAACCGATACTGGCCAGGCGTGCCCCATCATGACTTTTATCCAGTGAGGTCATCATAATGATCCGCGTATTACTTAGTTCTTTGTCTTCTTTGATCAGGCGGCCCAGTTCGTAGCCGCCCATTTCCGGCATTACCATGTCCAGAAGAGCCACCTGGTATGGATCTTTTTCCTGCACGGCTCTGCGGAGCGCTACCAGTGCGGATTTACCATCCTCCGCTTCGCCGGGTCGGCATTTCCAGCCTTTGAGCAGATTAACCGCCAGCATCCTGTTGGTGGCGTGATTGTCCACTACCAGTACTTTCACCGAACTGATACCCGCAAATGTTTCCTCCGCAATAAAAGCGGTTTGGGGTTGTTTTTCGAAGATGGCAGTAAACCAGAAGGTGGAACCTTTGCCGATTTCACTCACACAACCAACTGTGCCGCCCATCAGCTCGACCAACTGTCGGGAAATTGCCAGTCCCAGTCCCGTCCCGCCGTATTTACGTGTAGTAGAGCTGTCCACCTGAACAAAAGGGGTAAAAAGAGCTTCAACCCGATTCTGGGGAATGCCAATACCCGTGTCGCTGATGGCAAAATTAAGTGTGACGGTCTGTTCGTCTTCTGCCAGACGCGATAATCGAATGGATACTTCTCCCTTTTGGGTGAATTTTACGGCATTGCCGGCCAGGTTGATAATGGCCTGACGCAGGCGTCCGGGATCGCCTCGCAGAAGATACGGCACATCCGGTTCGACCAGGGCGGTTAACTCCAATCCTTTTTCCTGGGCACTGATGGCAACCAGATCGGCAATGTCCTCCAGGGTAACACGCAGGTTGAAATCGAGCTTTTCCAGATTAAGTTTGTGCGCCTCAATTTTGGATAAATCCAGAATATCATTGAGAAGCGATAACAGTGATAAACTGTTCGTCCGGACTATTTCGGCAAACTGTCTTTGTTCGGCGCCAAGCCGGGAATCCAGGAGGAGATCGATCATGCCGATTATGCCGTTCAGCGGTGTACGGATTTCGTGGCTCATATTAGCGAGAAATCTGCTCTGGGCGGCTTTGGCATCCTCCGCGGCATCTTTCGCTTTTTTTATTTCCATCTCGGCGAGCTTGCGGTCGGAAATATCAATAAAGCTTTCCACAAAACAATCACGGCCGCCGATGGTAATAGGATGAACGGTTTTTAGAATATCCTTTTGATGTCCTTTTGCGCAAGCCAGCTTACGTTCGGAGTGATCAATATTTTGACCAAGATCTTTGACCGGACATTTGCCGACCTCGGCAGGGCAAACCAGCGAGTGACAAATATGACCTATAATGCTCTCTTTGGATAACCCGGTCATCTCCATGGCTGCCGGATTAGCTTCAATAATGACCTGAGTGTCTTTGTCGATGATGAGAATCCCTGTCCCTACTGCATCGAAGATTGCCTGTAGTTTGGTCTCGCTTTCCCGCAGCACTTCCTCCATTTGCTTGCGGTCGGTCAGATATTGTAAGTAATTAGATTCCAAGATATTACGCCTCATTTCTTCTGGGACACACTTTCTGCCTTCAGACTCTTGTCAATTAACAGCGTCAAAACTGAAACTATTGTCTTTAAAGACGCGGACACAATCATCAACCACCCCTTCATCATATAAAATACCCCGGCCCTTTATTATTTCATTCAGGGCAACATCAATGCCCAGCGCAGGCCGATAAGGACGGTGTGAAGACATAGCCTCGACAACTTCAGCAACGGCAATTATTTTAGCCTCAATAAGCATCTCGCTGCCTTTGATCTTGTTCGGGTATCCGCTGCCGTTAATTCTTTCATGATGCTGGGCAACAGCATCGGCTACAGGCCAGGGAAATTCTATTTCCTTCAGGATATTACAGCCCACCTCGGGATGAAACTTTATAAGACTGAACTCAATTTCATTGAGCTCACCCGGCCGACTCAAAATTTCCGCCGGCACTACTATCTTGCCGATATCATGGAGCAGGCCGATAACCTGTAATCCTTCCAGCTGCGCCTTCGGAAACTCCATTTCTTTTCCTATGGCATAGGCCAGTTGAGTAACACGTCTTTGGTGCCCAGCCGTATAGGGATCTCTCATTTCAATGGTGCCGGCCAGCGCTTTTACTATACCGCCAAATGTCCTTTTCAGGCTCCGCAGGCTCTTTTGCAAAGACTCTTCCGCTTCCTCGAGAAACAAAGTCTTTTCGCGTACCCTCTCCTCCAGATTGTCGCTCAAGATTCTCAGCTCCTTCTTGGCCACAGTAAGGTTAGTGTTGTGAGAGATAAGATTTTCATAAGTCGAAATAAAGAAATTCAGAATTTTTTGCGGATCAAGATCAAACTTTTCAATTTTATCATTCAGTCGGACTTCAACGGACGCCTTCTGTCGATCGTTACCCACAATATTGCCGGCAGATAAGATATCTGCCACTTTTACAAGCAGGACATCTTCACTGTATGGTTTTGTAAGAAAAAAGTCGGCACCGGCATCCAAACCATTGATAATGCTGCTGGTTTCGGTAACCGAAGTAATCAATATTACCGGGATATTGTGCAAATTCTTATCGGTTTTAATTGCCTTGCAGAACTCAAAGCCGTTCATTTTCGGCATCCAGATATCGCTGATAATCAGGTTTGGTTTTATTTCCATAAGTTTATAAAGCCCGTCCAGGCCGTTTTCCACAGCAGTTACTTCATATCCATTGCTGGTGAGTATTTCTATCAGAGCCGCCACCTGTGCCTTGCTGTCTTCGGCAATCAGAATATGATATTTTTCAGGATTGATGTTTTTATCCGTTTTCATTAGCTTACTTCGCCTCTCCGGGCATCCTTCCATTTAAATCAAACGTTTCCGCGCGGTTTCCATACTGTAATCAAACTGGAAATTATTTTTACAAAAAACATCAATACATATGTCGGCAATAAGCGTATCGAAATGCTTGCCCCTCTTGCTTGTAATTTCTTCCAATGCCAGATTCAACCCCAGAGCGGGACGATAAGGGCGGGGAGATGCCATAGCCTCGACGACATCAGCAACGGCAATTATTTTAGCCTCTATAAGCATATCATCTCCTCTTATTCCTCGGGGATAGCCGGTTCCGTCAATCCGCTCATGATGCTCAATTACGATCTCAGCGATGGGCCAGGGAAATTCCGAACCTTTCAATATTTCAAATCCGGCCTGGGAGTGCATGCGGATCAGGCTCATCTCCACTTCATTCAGGCGTCCCGGTTTGCTTAGAATTTCAACGGGCACGTAAATCTTGCCGATATCATGGATTAGTCCTGCTATGCGCACTCCCTCAATTTGCCATTGCGAAAAGCCCAGCTCTGCGGCTATGGCAACAGCAAGATCCGCAACCCTTCTTTCATGTCCCGCGGTATAAGGATCACGGAGTTCCATGGCTGTAGATACAGCCTGGACAGTGCCCAATATAGCTCTTCTCAGGCTTGCCGTGGTCTGCTGCAGTTTTTCCTCGGCATGTTTCTCTTCAGTAACATCGCTGATAAAACCAACTAGGTTAATCAGCTCGCCGTCTGCTGAGTAGACGCCGTGGCCCTGTTCCCACACCCATTTTTCAGCTCCGGTGCGATCTTTGATGCGGAAGTAGACACGATACTCTGTCTTTGCCTTTAGTGCTGCCTGTATTTCTTTTCTGGCTATGAAAATATCTGCGGCAGAAATCAATTGAGCCAATGGTATTTTATCATTGCCGGTTAAATCATTGGCGGTGTATCCGGTGAGCGCCAGACATCCCCGACTGACATAGTCCATTTTCCAGTTCGGGTTGTCATGCCGGGTATAGGCCATTCCCGGAAGGCGGTTAGTAAGCTCTATCAGAAACTTCTGTTCTTCCAACAGGGCATTTTTGAGGCTGCGAAATTCCAGTGCATCCGTTTCCAATTCTTTAATACGCCGTTGCAGGAGAGCCAGGTCTTCATCATTTTGCATTATTCAGCAGCCTCCTTTCATTTCCTCCCGCTCCCACCCTAAACCAGCATTCGCCGGTTTTTACCCTCCCCCGTCGAGGGGGAAGGAATTCCTGACTTTTTCGAATCCATCATTTTTCGGCAACATCAATATTCAGCAGTTCTCTCACAGCTGCGAGCATCTCTGCTGATTTAAACGGTTTGACAAAAGTTCTCTGGGCACCCAGCCTGCGGGCTATTGTCAAATATTGATCGGCATCAATGCGGCCGCCACCCGACATGGCAATAATCTGCGTTGCCGGATACTTCTTGCGCAGCTCCGTGATAACCTCAATCCCTTCCATGTCGGGCATGATAATGTCTGTGAGAATCAGGTCTGCCGGATTCTCCTGTTGCAACTTCATTGCCTCTATCCCGTTTTCCGCAACGGCCACTGCATATCCGGCATCACTTAATAATTTTTTCAGCATTACCCGGAGCATGTCATCATCATCAATCACCAAAATATGTTTCATATCTGTCACCATTCCTTAATCCTGAATACCACCACCAAAGCTTTTATTTTTCTTTGCACTTCAGCAGTACTTTATCGGCTATGCTTTCCAGGGGAAGAACCTTGTCGATTGCACCCCTTTTGAAAGCTTCCTGCGGCATGCCGTAAACAACACAGGTTGCTTCATCCTGTCCAAAAGTGTAGGCTCCGGCTTGTTTCATTTCCAGCAGACCTCGGGCGCCATCATCACCCATGCCCGTCATGATAACTCCGACAGCATTCCGACCGGCGTATCTTGCCGTCGAGCGGAACAGAACATCTACGGAAGGACGGTGCCGGCATACCAGAGGGCCTTCTTTGATTTCCACAAAGTATCTGGCGCCACTGCGTTTAAGCAAAGTATGATAATTACCGGGAGCGATGAGGGCTCTTCCGGTGATAACGGTATCGTTGTCCTGGGCTTCCTTAACTGATATTTTACAAAGAGAGTCCAGTCTTGCCGCAAATGATTTCGTAAAGTGTTCCGGCATATGCTGCACAATAACAATTCCCGGTGCATCTGCCGGCAGTCCCTCTAAAAAAACCCGGATAGCTTCCGTACCGCCCGTCGAAGCTCCAACGGCAATTACCTTATCGGTTGTTTCCACCATAGCCGCGTTTGCTTTTGGTTTGGCCATTATGGCGTCGGCAGTTAATTTCGGTTCTACCGGTCTTGCTTTGGACAGAGGCCTGACCCGGGCCTGCGCTGCGGCTTTAATCGCATCGCATATCCTTATTCTGGATTCTTCCAGGAACTGCTTCGTGCCGATGCGGGGTTTTTGGATAATTTCCACAGCACCGTATTCCAGTGCTTTCATCGCCGTTCCCGAATGATCTTCGACAAGAGATGAGCAGATGACTACCGGAACTGGATGTTGGCTCATGATCTTCTGCAGGAAAGTAATGCCGTCCATGCGCGGCATTTCCACGTCCAGAGTAATTACATCGGGAATTTCATCGCGCATTCTTTCCGCCGCCACAAAAGGATCCTGAGCCGAAGCCATTACCTCCAACTCCGGATCGGAATTAATAATTTCCATCAATGTCTGCCGTACCACTGCGGAGTCGTCCACCACCAATACTCTGATTTTTTTATTTAATAAACTCACTTGATCATCTCCTGTATATCGATGCTGATACCTGAGTAACCGGTAAATCCATCCCGCTGAGTGATTCCGAATGCCCCATGAATAAATACCCCCCCGGCACTAAATAGCGGCAGATGCGTTGTAAAATACTTTCCTGCGTAGTTCTGTCAAAATAGATAATAACGTTGCGGCAAAAAATTATATCCATCATTTCCCGGATTCCGAAATCACTATTCATAAAATTCAGTCGCATAAATTTTACGCAGGACCTGAGCTCCGGCACAATTCTCACAACAGTCTTATCTTTGCTGCGGAGCAGATATTTCTGCCGGAAGATCATTGGCACGGGCTCTATCTTCTCTTCCTGATAAATACCCATTTGTGCGCTGGCCAGAACTTTTGTCGAAATATCGGTCGCCAGGATGGAAAAATGGAAGGAAGGATTATCTTCGATAAATTTACTTAAAACCATGGCTAAAGTATAAGGCTCCTCTCCCGTGGAACAGGCAGCAGACCATGCCTTAATTTGATTCCGGGCGGCGCCGTTTGATTTTTTAATCATTTCCGGGAATACTATGCTATTGAGATAATCAAAGTGCCTGGATTCGCGGAAAAAGTCCGTTTTGTTTGTGGTAACGACATCAATCATCTGGAAGAGTTCTTCTTCTTTTCCTTTCGCACTGAAAACAAAATCAGCATAAGCCGAAAATGAACCAAGTTGTAGCATACGCAGACGCTTTTGCAGGCGGCCTTGCAGCATCGTTTTTTTTGGCAAGGGCAGCTTAATGCCGCACTGATCTCGAATAAACTCGGCAAAGCGGAAAAATTCAGCATCCGTCATGTCTTTTATTTTTATTTCTTCGCCATTAGCAATCAAAGCAAACTACCTTCTTAATTTATAGTCCTGGTCCCCTGACTAGGCGTTATTCCTTATTCTCCCCCTCCCGGCGAGGGAGGGGGAAATCTGTTTTTCCCCCGGCATACCCAGGCATGCTTCGGGGTTCCTGCCTGGCAGCGCTTCAGTCTTTCAACCTTCAGCCCTTTCCCTTTCTAGGCCACCGCATCTTCTTTGCCCATGTTCTGCACCATCTCCAGGTCTTCCGAGGAGAACACTTTGTCCACATCCAGAATAATCACAAACTGGTCGTCGCGTTTGCCCATCCCCATAATAAATTCGGTTCTCAATTTTGTTCCTATCCGGGGAGCCGGCTCAATCTGGGAGGGCTCCAGTTCAAAGACTTCCTGGACGGAATCCACCAGAGCTCCCAATACTGTAGCTTCACTATCAATATTGATTTCCACGACAATAATGCAGGTATCTACTGTTTTATCCTGAGTGGCTATTCCGAATTTCAGACGCATATCCACTACCGGAACCACACTACCCCGGAGATTAATTACGCCCTTCATGAACTCCGGTGTCTGCGGAACTTTGGTAATAGTGGTGTAGTCCAGTATTTCTCTTACCTTGACCACATCCAGGGCAAATACCTCTCCTGCTAATTTAAAAGTCAGATATTGTCTGACCTCAGTTATCTTCAATACAGTCATCGGATTATCTCCCTTCTGCAATGTGTTGCAGGCCTTTAAAATTTCTTATCCGGCACGTTCCCCCTCGCCGGGAGGGGGAACACTTCACCGGGCAACATTAATACTTTTCAAACTCGGCATCCATTTTATCAGCGCCGCCGGCCATATTCAAATTAACTCCGGCAGACTTGTCCACGGCAACAGTTGGATGGGGTAATGCCGCTTTTCCCTGCATAGCTTTTACCGGAGACTTCATGTACGGAATCGCTTTAGCTGCTGCTTTAAATGCCGGTTTTTTCTGGCTGGCCGCATACGCGCCTTTGCGTCCTTCTTCTGCTAACCGAAAGAAGGAAATAACCTCCAGCAATTGTTGAGACTGGCCGGACAATTCTTCCGAGGTGGAGGACATTTCTTCCGACGCGGAAGCATTTTGCTGAATGACCTGATCCAATTGCTGAATGGCTTTGTTGATCTGTTCGGCGCCTGTATCCTGTTCCTTGCTGGCGGCGCTGATTTCCTGAACCAGATCAGCGGTCTTCTGAATATCGGGAACCATTTTGGCGAGCATCACTCCTGCCTGCTCAGCAATTTGGACACTCGAAGTGGAAAGGCGGGTAATTTCACCGGCGGCATTCTGACTTCGTTCCGCCAGTCGGCGAACCTCTGCGGCGACAACGGCAAATCCCTTGCCATGCTCTCCGGCCCGCGCGGCTTCAATGGCGGCATTGAGCGCCAGCATATTGGTCTGACGGGCAATCTCCTCAATGATTGATATTTTAGTGGCGATCTCTTTCATGGCTGCCACTGTCTCGGTAACCGCTTTTCCGCCTTCTTTCGCATCGGATGCCGATTTGACGGCTATCTTTTCGGTCTGCTGGGCATTATCGGCATTTTGCTTGATATTGGAGATCATCTGCTCCATGGAGGAAGATACTTCTTCCGCCGATGCCGCCTGCTCGGTTGCACCTTGAGATATTTGTTCCGATGTCGCGCTCATTTCTTCACTGCCAGTGGCCACCTGATTAGCCGTATTCTGGACATTATTAACAACTTCACTCAGTTTCTCCAGCATTAAAGACAACGCCTGCATGAGCTGATCTTGTTCCGAACGCTCTTTCACAGTAACGGTTAAGTTACCGTCGGCGATTTCCTGTGCAACATGAGTAATTTCCTGCATCGCATCAATAAGCACATTCAAATTATTTTTGATAATATTATATTGCCCTTTATAATTATCCGTAATTTTTGCGGGCATATCACCTCTGGAAATTAGATCCACATAGTTTGCAGTGACCATCAACGGTTTAACGATGTTGGTTATCGTGTCGTTGACTCCGCTCACCAGCTTGTTCCAGCCGCCGACGAACTTTGTTGCATCCGCCCGCTGATCGAGCTCACCGTCTGCTGCCGCTTTGATAATTTTGTCTGTTTCGGCTAAAAGATCACTCATCATCTTCACAACCGCGTTAAGATTGTTTTTAATGATGTTATACTGACCCTTGTAAATCGTGGTGATCTCCGGCGGAATAACTCCCTTGCTGACTTTCTCCACATAGTCTGCGGTAACCATCAATGGGTTGACAATGTTAGTAACCGTATCGTTGACTCCGCTTACCAGCTTGTTCCAGCCGCCGACGAACTTTGTTGCATCCGCCCGCTGATCGAGCTCACCGTCTGCTGCCGCTTTGATAA
>CAYXZW010000008.1:21417-21603 GCA_964469905.1 uncultured Smithella sp. | reverse complement strand
TGTCTGTTTCGGCTAAAAGATCACTCATCATCTTCACAACCGCGTTAAGATTGTTCTTGATTTCGTTAAAATCACCATTGTACGAATCAGTAATAGTCGGAGGAATATCGCCCTTGGAAATCCGGTCGACGTACTCGGCGGCTACGTTTAACGGCCCAATGACTGAGTCCAGACAATTATTGACAC
>CAYXZW010000008.1:0-21317 GCA_964469905.1 uncultured Smithella sp. | reverse complement strand
TAATCGCGGGGGGAATATCGCCTTTGGAAATCCGGTCCACATACTCGGCGGCTACGTTTAACGGCCCAATGACTGAGTCCAGACAATTATTGACACCCTCGACTATCTTGCGGTAATCGCCCTGATGTTTCGTAGCGTCTGCACGGGTGGCGAGTTTCCCTTCGACGGCGGCTTTGGCCAGAACGTTCGCATCAGCAACCAGCGCATTGACAGCAGCAATAGCGTTGTTAAGGTTGTTCTTGATTTCGTTGAAATCACCGTTGTACTTATCGGTAATCGCGGGGGGAATATCGCCTTTGGAAATCCGGTCCACATACTCGGCGGCTACATTCAACGGCCCAATAACGGAATCAAGCGTGCCATTGACACCCTCGACGATCTCACGGAAGTCACCCTGGTGTTTCGTGGCATCGGCTCGTGTGGCCAGCTTCCCTTCCACGGCGGCTTTGGCCAGCATCCTTGCATCTGATGTCATGGCGTTAACAGCATCTATACACTGATTTAAATTGTTCTTAAGTTCATTGAAATCTCCATTGTAGGTGTCGGTAATCTTCGGAGGAATATCACCCTTGGAAATCCGGTCAACATACTCGGCAGCTACGTTCAACGGCCCGATAACCGCATCCAGACAATCATTAACCCCTTGGACAATCTTGCGGAAGTCGCCCAAGTGTTTGCTTGCGTCTGCACGTGTGGCGAGTTTTCCTTCGACTGCAGCCTTGCTGAGTAGTTCAGCATCGGCGATGAGCGCTTTCAGGTTCGTTCTTACCTGCTCGATGGTTTCGTTGATGAAGACTTTCTTTCCGGGGAACTTTTCCAGTGGCGCTTCGAAATTGCCCTCACCGAAGGCCTTGATGCAGGCCATAGCCTTCTTCTTGACCGCGATGTGGCCGAAGACCATGTCGTTCACACCTGCCGCCATCTTATGAAAGTCTCCCTGATACTTTTCAGCGGGTATCTTTATGTCAATATCGCCTGCATCATGTTGGGTACTCATGTGGTTCATGTCAGCGATGAGGCCCTTGATGTTGTCTCGCACCTTCTCGATGGTGTCATTGATGAAAGCCTTCTTGCCAGGGAATTTCTCGAGTGGTGCCTCGAAATTGCCCTCACCGAAGGCCTTGATGCAGGCCATGGCCTTCTTCTTCACCGCGATGTGGCCGAAGACCATGTCGTTCACACCCATGCCCATGGCCTTGTAGGCGCCCTGGAACTTCTCGGCGGCGATCTTCACATCGATGTCTCCCGCGTCGTGCTGCGCCGACATGGTGTTCATCTCGGTGATTAGCCCGCTCAGGGCATCAATACACTGATTGAGATTGTTCTTAATGGTATTGAAGTCGCCATTATAAGTGTCAGAAATCTTGGTCGGAATATTGCCCTTGCTGATATTATCAACATACTCGGCAGCCACATTCAATGGAATAACTATGGCATCTATAATCTGGTTGACACCTTCGATAATTTCTTTGTCCGAACCGCCCAGGCCTTTTATTTCCGCTCTGGATTTCAATCGTCCCGCTTTAATATCCGAGGCCAGATCATTGATTCTGGCCAGCACGGCGGAACTGACACTTGCCGCTTGCTGCCCCTTTTCCTCTGCCTTCATAGTTTTTTCCTTTCTTGTTGGTTTTGTTGGGATTATTTTATTATTATCTTCAACTTGTTCTTCATTGCCGACATTTAAGATTTTCTGGTCATCCTGCGCCATGGTTTCCTCGTCCTCTTCTGGCAAGAATCCTCCTTCAGGTAAGGACTCACCCACTTCATTAATCTGCTTTACAATCTTTTTTGCCACCACCTTACCCTCCTTTTAATTTGATATTGCAAAATTACTATCTTTCTTCTTGCTGTTGCGAATATTACTTAATGACTCGATCAGTAAAGAATGGCCGCCTTGCATTACCGGATCACCATGGCCAAAATAGATCGACTTCACTTTTTTATGGCAGAGTTTTTTTAAGGCATTAATGAAATCATCTTCATAGCCGCCGTTTAACCCCCTTACAATAACAGGGGTATCTCCAACAAAAAGAACTTTGTGATCTTCATTATAAAGAGATATGGAATCACTGGAATGCCCCGGTGTATGAATGACCTCGAAATTTGTGTCGCCAACCCGGATGAATTCATCATTGCCAACGGTATGCGTAACGCCTTCCAGAAAAGGTGAATAAGCATACACGACCGGATTGTATTCCTTAATGATCAGCGGGAGAATACCCGTATGATCGGAATGTTCGTGCGTCAAAATAACCTGCTCCACTTTTTTCTTTCCTATGCCGGTGTCCAGTTTGCTGATGACATCAATTATTGACGGATCGTTGCCGACATCAATCAAGGTATTGAGGTCTTCGATCCGCTTCCATTCGCCGATGACCAGGTAAACATTGGAGGTATATACGTCGCAATAACCTTTAACGGGGATTATCTTCACGATAGCGCCTCCACTTTACGAAACACCTGGCCGTCCGATACTAATTGCTCGAAGAGAGGACTCAGTTCGTCCGGCATTTTCTGCGTGTGCTCGGTTACGAAGATTCCGCCCGATTCCAGCGCTTTATGGAACATGCGGATAACAGCTACCCTTTCTGCCTGATTAAAATGGAGCAGGACATTTTTACAGACAATCAGGCTGAGACCATCCTTGATCGGAACCAGCGACAACAGATTGTGATGACTGGGTTCAACAAGGTTTTTAATCGTGTCGGTAACACGGAAATACCCATCCGGCTCGCCCGGCTGAAAATATTTTTCAAATAAATCACGCGGAATTCTTTGTAATTCTTCCTGGGGATAGCTTGCGGCAGCAAGAACTTTCAAAAGTGGTTCATCATAGTCTGTCGCCAGAATTTTAACATTGCGCAGCGCGAATTGATTCATGGTTTCCGCCAGCAATATAGCCAGTGTGTATGGTTCCTGCCCCATGGCACAACCGGCATCCCAGATATTTATCCTGCTGCGGCCCGCTGCCGAGGTCATCATAAAACGAACAGCATGCTCCAGAGGTGTTTGATCCCGGAAAAAGAATGTAAAAGCCATTTTTGTTTCCTTCCGTTTTTCAATAACCAATATCCAACAAGGAATTTCCAACATCCAAGTGAGGAAGTCATTGTCCTCGTTTGTCATTCCGGACTCGCGTGACCTTTAGGTTATGATCCGGAATCCAGCAAATTTAATGCTTTCTGGATACCGGCCTTCGCCGGTATGACGGTTTTGCGACTTTTTACGACTTCATCATTGTTTCGACCTTCAGCCTTTTTTTCACCCTGCCTCTGCAATCACCCCTTGAGTCAGTTGGCCGATGTCAATTATCAGCGCGACCGTTCCGTCACCCAGAATTGTTGCTCCGGAGACTTCCTTGATATGCCGGTAGAACTTGCCCATAGTTTTTATTACCGTCTGATGTTGGCCGATAACCTGATCTACTACCAGGCCTATGCGTCCATCACTGGTCCGGTTAATAATGATCTGTTCGATTGCCGGGGGCTCACCTGCTATCCGGAACCTCTCCCTCAGCGGTATGTAAGGGACAACCTCCCCGCGGATGTGCGTCATTTGCTTCCCATGCATATTCTGAATATCTTCACGAGAGAGTTCTACGCACTCTTCAATTGAGGAAAGTGGTAAGACGAAAAATGATTCCGCAATCCGCACCAGCAAGCCATCGATAATAGCCAGGGTTAAAGGCAGCTTAAGAGTTATAGTTGTTCCTTCGTTCTTTTTGCTCGTAATATCGAGTACCCCGTTTAAGGCATCTATCCCTCGCTTAACGACATCCATACCCACGCCACGGCCTGATACATTAGTAACCTTTTTCGCCAGGGAGAAACCGGGAGCAAAGATTAAATTGTAAAGCTCTTTATCGGTCAAGTTATCATCCTGCTGGATAATGCCCTTTTCGATCGCTTTGAGGCGGATGGCCTCTGGATCAATGCCTGCTCCATCGTCGATGATTTGAATGATAACGTTGGCTCCGGAGTGTTCGGCGGTTAATTTCACCGTTCCTTCTTTTGGCTTTCCCGCCTGTTCCCGTGCTGCCGGAGATTCGATGCCATGATCAATACTGTTGCGGATAAGGTGGACTAAGGGATCGTTGAGCTTTTCAATGACCGTTTTATCTAATTCTGTTTCCGCACCTTCGGTAATGAGGGTTATCTTTTTGCCCAGTTCCGCGGATAAATCGCGGACCAGGCGGTTGAACTTGCTGAATGTATTACCGATGGGCAGCATGCGGATGCTCATGGTATTATCACGCAGCTCGGTAATTAATCTTTCGACTTCCTCCGCCACTAAAATGAGGTCGGCATTATTGATTACTGATGACATCTGCGATAATCGGGACTGCACGGTCACCATTTCGCCCACCAGATTAACGAGAATATCAAGACGTTCCGCCGGTACTCGGATCGAAGCTGCCGCATCCGCAGTCTGGCGTTTTTCCTTTATTTCCCGGATATGCTGTTGCTCTGCCAGAGCCGCCTGAATTTTGTCCGGGGCAACTACCCCTGCTGCGACTAGCAATTCGCCTATCTTCTTATGCCCGCTTAATGCCTTGTCTATGGTATCCTTATCGGCATCACCTCTTTCCACAAGAATATCGCCGAGCTTTTTATCATCTTCCAATTCGGCGACATTTGCACCCTGATCAATCATTTCAATTTTTAATTCGATGTCATCTTCGACAAAGATAAAAACATCTTTGATGGCGTTAACTCCCATACTTGTCGTTAAGACAATGTCCCAATAGGTATAGCAGCTCTCCGGCTCCAGCTTGTCCAGCAGCGGAATATGCTCCGTCTGGGCGGTGATGGCGCAGGTGCCTAAAGCCCGCAGTTCGTTGAGCAGCAGCGTCACATTTGTCCCGTTGGCAAAGATCCCTATGTCCGGTTTTAAACAGATGCGATAAGTCCAGGCTTTTTGCAGTGCTTCAGGAGCGATGGCGATTGTCTGCGTTTGCTGCGGAGCCTCTTTCTTGATATTTGCATCGACTGTAGGTATAAGTTTTTTGAATGAGGCGGCCAGGTCTTCAACAGCGTTCCGATCGACATCTTCTGTTCCTTCGATCATGCGGCGAATCTGATCACAGGCTGCCAGAGTAAGATCAACCAGGTTTTTCGTGGCCGCCAGCTTGCCGTTGCGGACAAGGTCATAGATGTTTTCCACGTTATGGGTAAATGACGCCACTTCGTCAAAACCGAACATGGCCCCGGAACCTTTAATTGTATGCATGGCGCGAAAAATCCGCGCGATCAGTTCCTGATCATCCGGGTTTTTTTCCATCTCCAGTAGAGAGGTCTCCAGTTCGGCCAGTAATTCCCCGGCCTCTTCTTTGAAAACAATTGCGTGTTGATCCATCATCCCAGCACCTTTTTGACGACAGCCAGTAATTGATCCGGATTAAAAGGTTTGACTATCCAGCCGGTTGCTCCGGCACTTTTACCTTCCTGTTTCTTTTCGATCTGTGATTCCGTTGTCAGCATGACAATGGGAATAAATTTAAACTCCGGTTGAGCTCTAACACCACGGATGAGGCCAATGCCATCGAGGTTAGGCATATTCAAGTCGGTAATGACCATCTGGACACCGGAACCATTGATCTTATTTAAGGCGTCCTGGCCATCCACCGCTTCCACCACATCAAAGCCCGCCTGCTTCAGGGTAAAAGAAACCATCTGACGAACAGACGCTGAGTCATCTACGGTCATTATTATCTTGCCCATCTTCTCCTCACTTCATCATCCATAAGCATGTTTTATTGCAATCAAGCGCACAACCAGTGTGGCGTGCATAACCATTATCCTCTACCGACTTCTTGAACATTTCCGGGATCGTACCCTGGAGCACCAGTGTCTTGTTCATAGTTATGGCTGTCCGGTGCGCGGAACACAGCAGCTGCAAAAAAGCCAAGTCAGCCTCCCTGGCCTCCTCAATATCCAGCTCGATATGCTGCGCATTATTCAGGGCATCCTGGAGTTCCACTCTCGCGTCACTTGCCCGCCCTATGGTCAGGGTTCCTTCCATTGCCAGGGTAATTGTGTCCTCATAGGTTCCGCTGTCTTGATTCATACATGACCCTCTTCGCCTTCCATGTTATTTTTCATTTTCATCAATACGGCTGCTACATCCAGAAAATCACTGTCGGCATAAGCAATGAATCTCGGGCGCAATTTGTATCCCAGAGAAATTGTGCTGTTTTCGCGATCAGGCATGACAAGAATAATTGGTATATCGCCGAATATGTTTTTCAGAGCAATGATGGCCGTTAGTTCACTTTTGTCGGCAGGAAGAAGCACGGCGATTGAATTTTCGTGTAATTGCTGTCTTAAGTGATTTTCCAGTTCTCCAATATCATTGATCAGAGTGATTTTGTTTTTGGGTACGATCATATACAGAACCCTGAGAAGCAGATTCTTGGCTTCGTTTTTGGAATTGGAAAGACAAAAAAGAGTCATTTTAAGAGATGCTCCTTTAAATAGATATGCATCAATGCGTTGTGATCCTAGTGCATCAAGTAGGCCAACGGGCAGAAAGAAAATCTTATAGCTCATCAAAACCGCCGCAAGATTTTAGAATATTAAGAATATTGATTGCGGGGGTGTAGAAAAATAATCGGCGGGAATTAATATTGAGCAATTGAACAAACTAAAAAAATGTCTTGTCGCACAAGAAATATTCTTGCCCGGCAGGATTTTTCTCGCTTTGCAGGACGATTTTAATTTAAAACGCCGCGTGAGTCTAACCTAAAGGGCACGAGACGCGGCCTACAGTATTGGTTCAGCGAGCAGAGTTGGATAAACTTGTTTCTGGCATTTAAAATGCACAACAATATATTTTTTCACTGCAGTATCTATTCATGAACGGCACAAGGAAGAGAGAGGTGAATGATGCCAGTACGTTTTATCAGCTGTGAGGCTTGTGGTTGTGTAGCTAAAGCGGGAAACATGTTCATCCCGGGCAAATCCGCAGAAGCTGTATTTGAGCATTTAGGTCATGATCCTTACACGGGAAACATGCACTATCGTTGTCCTTCTTGTGCATCTTTTCTTCTGGTTGATCCGATGAAAATGTTGGACAGCACTGTCGCTATGGGAGTTCTGCATAGAATAAAAAGGAGTAACCGAAGACAAATTTCGGCTGATATAATTAACTCTTTCAAACAATATTTTACGAGGGAGGATTTACCATGGAAAAGAATCAATTGGGCAGGCAAATGATGGAATTTAACAAAACAGTATTTGATAACACTTTTACTTATATGGCCACGCTTCAGTCACAAAATGAAAATTTTGCTATGCACTTTTTAGATAAACTTTCCTGGTTTCCGGAAGAAGGGAAAAAAGCATTCTCTCAAAGTATTGCCAGTTACAAGAAAAGACAGGAAGATTTTAAAGCCAGGGCTCAGGAACATTACACAAAAGTCGCTGAATATTTTGTCCCGTTAAAAACCAGACAATAACAAACAGTTTTACTTAAAACTAATATTGTGTTTTTGCAGGAGCGCATAAAGGCGGGAGCGGGAAAGGCCGGATATTTTGCAGGCCTTTTCCAAATCACACCCGGCAACAGTTTTTAGTTCTCCCAAATAGTCCTTCTCTGTTTGGGCCAGAGCGGCATCGCGGGCACTCTGGAGGCTAGGAATATCAGCTTCTTTTGCTATCTTAATAACCGCTTTCTCTGTCTTAATGCCTGGTCCATTTTTTTTCTTTTCGATGAGGGATTGGGAAAGTTTAATCCGGATGTTTTCAGGCAAATCCCGGGGGAACAAAACAGAACTGTCCTTGGCAACGGCTAATGTCCGTTCCACGGCATTGAAGAGTTCACGAACATTACCGGGCCAGTCGTAGGATTTAAGTGCATCCAGATACTCCGGTGATAATACTGTCCTCGAGACTCCGAGCCGATCGTAATTGGCATTCAATTTATACGTAACAAGTTCCCGGATATCTTCAAGCCGCTGGCGCAAAGGCGGCAATTCAACAACAAAAGACCGCAGCCTAAAGAGCAGGTCTTCCCGGAATTGTCCTTTGGCCACCATTTTGTCCAGATTGCGGTTGGTAGCGGCAATCAGCCGGAAGTCACTGGATCGCTCGTGCTTGCTGCCGAGCGGCCGAAACTTGTGCTCCTGCAGAACCCGCAGAAAGGCTTTCTGAATTAAATAGGGCAGCTCACCGATTTCATCGAGAAACAGCGTGCCACCGTCGGCCTGGGCAATCAATCCCTCCCTCATTTTATCTGCACTGGTGAAAGCACCTTTTTCATGACCGAACAGCATTCCTTCCACCAGAGTTTCCGTCAGTATTGTGCAATCAACAATAATAAAATTATTATCAGCTCTTGCCGAATTCTGATGTATCGCCCAGGCAAATAGCTCTTTGCCTGTTCCTGATTCCCCGGTGAGCAGGACATTAGTAGCCGTCCTTGCCGCCTGTGCGGCCTGGTACAGGCTGGCATTTAGAGCCGGGCTGCTGCCGATAATACCGTCACGCTTTATAGCGATATGCGCTAAATCGGACGCATTAGCTTCTTTGTATTGCAGGATTTTAAGGAGCGGATTGATCATCAGGTTGATGGTCGAAGGTTTTTCAATATAATCCCATGCCCCGTTACGGATAGCCATTTCAGCGTCATCATGGTCACCGACACCGGTAATGATGATTACTTCGGTATAAGGCGCTATTGACCGAATTTTCGGCAGCCCCTGTAATCCACTGCCATCCGGCAGATGGACATCAAGATAAGCAATATCAAAGATACCGCTGCCTGCTTTGGTGATGCCTTCCTCCAGCGTCAGCGCGCACTGTGCCTCATGTCCCAGAGACTTGATTTTAAGGGACATCATTTTGCATATGCCTTCGTCATCATCAATTATCAGAACTTTCGCCATAACATCCTTTCTTCTGTATGCCGGGTCATAACCTGAAGGTCACCATAACTGACCCGGCGATCTTAATTTTCCCGCCGTATGAGGTCTACCCTAAAAGGCAGGTCACAAGACTCGGCCTACATCTCCTTCAGCCTTTCCACCTTTACTATTATCAAATATACTCCTCATAATTTGGGTAAGTTCGCTGCTTTTAATTGGTTTTTGCAGAAATTCGCGAATTCCCATTGCCTTTGCCTCATTTGCGGTTACCAGGTCGGTAAATCCGGTGCAGAGGATTATCGGAATATCCGGCCGGATATTTATCATTTTCTGGGCCATAACGCAGCCGGTCAGATCGGGCATGGTTTGATCGGTAATGATCATGTCCCAGGCGAACGGATCAGCTGAGAACAACTCCCATGCCTCCAGAGGATTTTGCTTCGCCGTAACTGCGTATCCTAAGCGGGAAAGCATTTTCTTCAGCATATTGAGCAGATATTTCTGGTCATCGACAACCAGAATTCTTTCCCGGCCGGAAAGTGATATATTTATATTTATATCTTTATCCTTGTCGGAGATTATTTGCTCCGGCAACACGGGGAAATAAATAGTAAACGTCGTGCCCTCACCCAACTTGCTTGCCACATCTATGTGTCCTCCGTAGCCATTTACTATGCCGTAGACTACCGCCAGCCCCATGCCGGTACCCTGGCCTTGTTGCTTGGTCGTAAAGAAGGGATCAAATATTCTATTGATGATGGCCGGATCAATGCCCTGGCCGGTATCGGTGACTTTAAGCTCCAGATAGGTACCGGCAGCCATTAATTCATGGCCTGGTAAATTATTGTCTGTAATTTCCATTTGGTTTAAGCTTATTGTCAATGTTCCGCCCTTTTCGTGCATTGCATGTCCGGCGTTAGTGCACAAATTCATCAGTATCTGATGGATATGCGTCGCATCCGCCAGGATTAATGTGTCTTTTACATTAATATCCTGTTTTATCTTAATGGTTGTCGGCAATGCATGACGCAGAAGTTTAACTACTTCCTTAATAATCGTTCCGAGCATCAGGGGATGTAATTCTTTTTTTGCATGGCGGCTGAAGGATAGAATCTGCTGGACAAGAAATTTGGCCCGCTCAGAGGCTTCAGATATTTCATCAACACATTCGCGGGCAATGCTGCCGACCGGTAAGTCATCCTGGGCCATGGCGGCATAGCCCATAATTGCCCCCAGAATATTATTGAAATCATGAGCAATGCCTCCGGCCAGTGTTCCTATTGCCTCCATTTTTTGTGATTGGCGGATATGTTCTTCCATTTTCTTGCGCTCGGTTATATCACGGTTGCTGCCCCGCCAGCCTAGCGCAATTCCATTGCCCTTAAAAACCTGCTGGCATCTGTGGCCGATCCAGCGCTCTTCGCCATTCTTAGTGATAATACGAAACTCTTTACATGGATGATTAAGGGGATCAGACAGATGCTCTGCTACAAAAGCGCGGTCATTAGGATGGATAATTGATGCCAAAACATTGGGATTATTTATTAATTCGTAAACTGCGTAGCCGGTAATCCGCTGAAACGAGGGCGAAATATAACGGTAACTGCCATCTGTGTCAATCCAATACTCCCAGTCGTATGTATAGTCGGCTACTGTCCGGTAGCGCTCCTGCTCTTCGCCCAGCTTCACCTCCATTCGGTGGCGGTTAATGGCAATACCGATGCTTGCTCCGATTTTTTCAAAGTACTCGATCAAATCCAGCGTGAAGCAACCGGTTCTTTTATCGTTGAACTGGAGCAGGCCGATAATTTCATTGCCGTGTTGAAGCGGAATGAGGGCGACTGATTCATAGCCTTCTCCGTTGCATCTGTTTCTGGTCCTTGTCTGACGGTCTTCGTCTGTTGTTGAGGCCAGAAGTTGCGTTGTATTGTTAGACCAGAAACTGCCACCTTTCGTAAAAAACGGTTTTGTGGCATCAATCCGTCTCTGGAGAACATTACCGCACATACATTCCAGATAAGGGTTGCCCTTTGTATCACGGATGATTTCATTATTATCATTGCGGCTGCACAGGTAATTTTCCGCCTGCACAAAATCATCCGCAAAACCCCTGGCTTCAAAATAGGGATAGTCTTCACCATCATTCAGGCGAAGTCCCACCGCTTCAAACCCCGTAAATTCCCTGATCATCAGAACAATTTCTTTGATTGAATACATAGCCCCAATATCAGAATTGATAATTTCGAGAATCCGGTTAACTAATTCCTGCCTTTTCTCCACCTGACGGCGTTCGGTTATATCCCTGGTGTTGCAGAGAATGTGTAGCACATTCTGTAGTTTAATTATTCTGGCGGAAACAAGAACTGTAATGACCGAGCCATCTTTGCGGCGAAAATCTACTTCCAGATTCTTATAATAACCGTTTTCCCGCAGTTCCCGCAACAGGTCCTGTCTGTCTGCCGGTTTATTCCAGATGTTGATTTCCGAGGATGTTTTATCAATGACATCCCCGCGCGTATAACCCGTCAGCAGGGTAAAGCCTTCGTTTATGTCAACATAGAGACCGTCCTCCAGGCGATTGATGTTGATCGAGTCCGGACTAGTATAAAAGGCGGCCCGAAAGCGCTTCTCGCTCTCTTTAATTTCTTCATCCATCTGCAGAATCTCGGTGACGTCCAGACAATAACCAATGTAGCCGATGAATTCTCCGGTGCTATTATAACGCGGCTTCCCGTCATCCTGCAGCCAGCGGTACTCTCCATCATGCCGGCGCAAGCGGTAATATATGCTGAACTTTTTCCGCCGGTCGAAAGCATCGGTATAGGTTTCCAGACAGCGCTCCAGATCATCAGGATGAACACCCTGTATCCATCCATCACCTAACTCCTGCGCCAGTGTGCGGCCGGTAAATTCAAGCCAGGGCTTGTTGAAGTAGTCACATTGCTTGTCAATCCCGGAAGTCCAGATAAGTGCCTGTCCGAAATCGGCCAGCGTGCGGTAATGGCCTTCACTTTCTATCAGCGCCTCCTCCGCCTTCTTCCTCTGGGCAATTTCGCTCTCCAGGTATTGCGTCCGCAATGCTACCTTTCTTCTTAGGGAAAGGGACCAGAAAAGAAGAATGAGCCCGATTAAGGAAAATACTGCGATGATTCCGATAATGTACATTAGCGCTTCCCGGAGTGATGTTTGCTTTGGTTCCAGAGCGCCGAACCATTTTTCATAAATCTTCGCATAATCACCAGTTTGTTTGACAATAAGCAGCCCCTGGCTTAGGCGCTCCAGCAGCTCTTGATGGCCATGTTTAACCGCAATGCTGAACGGACGATTATAAGCATCAACTAATGCCGGTGAGGTCTCTATATTCGTCAGGTTTAGTTTCTTCATGTTCACTATACCTACAACATTCGGCATTATGGCCGTATCTCCAGTGCCCGCTGCCAGCAGACGCAAGGCTGCAGGCAGGCTGTCCACTAAGATTAGTTGGTTGGTTTTGACCAGGCCCGAGGATAGCAGATAATTGTGGGCGGCATCACCTTTCATAAGGATGATGGACTTATCACCTAATTTTGCTAATTGCGTTACTGAGGATAGCTTCTTTGTTCCTTTGCGGACAAAGAAGCTATCGAAGGCAATTGTGTGCGGCGCGGAGAAATTAAATATTTTATCACGTTCGCGGGAATAGGCCATCATGGGAAGCAGATCGATTTTGCCCTGCTCCAGGGCTTGCTGGGCATCTTCCCAGCGTCCGGCGACAATCTCAATATCCATGCCCATTACAGTTGTGACGGCTTTAATTAAATCCACGCTGAAGCCATCCGGTAGCCCCTTCTCGTTCATGAAAGTGTAAGGATAATAATTGTCCACTATGATTGTCTTGAGTTTTTTCTGCGAAATATCTGTTGTAACTGTCCGGACGAAAGATGAGGAAATGTTCTCGGAGTGGTTTTTCTCCTGACCCTGCACAGCAGGCACAAAAACGATCAGTAAAGCAAACAAGACGATAATGTTATTGAATAATCGCTTATTCTTGAAGCAACAATGAACCGGCAAATCTACGTGCAGAGAATATTCCATGAACGTCTCCTTATTCACTCAGCCCCTAATTGCCATCCAGCGTTTCGCGCACTTTAGCGCCCAGGTCTTTCATCGAGAATGGTTTCTGGATGAAGTGCACCCCTTCGTCCAGTACGCCGTGGTGGGCAATAACGTTTGCTGTGTAGCCGGACATGAACAGGCGCCTGATATCCGGATAGAGAGACAGCAGTTTCCTGGCCAAGTCCCGGCCATTCATTTCCGGCATCACTACGTCGGTTATCAGTAAATGAATCTCACCGGCGTGCTGCTCAGCCAACCGGATTGCTTCTCCCGGCGTGGCCGCGGCCAGAACCGGGTAACCCATTTTTTCCAGCATTCTTTTGGTCATATGCAGGATTGTGGGTTCGTCCTCGGCCAGCAGGATGGTTTCGTGACCAATCGCCTCAGTCCTCGCAAAACCTTTCTTCTGGATCTGCTCGGCCTTGCCCACATGCCGGGGCAGGTAGATCCTGAAGGTCGTTCCCTCACCCGGTTCTGAGTACACGTAGATAAAACCATGATTCTGTTTAACAATGCCGTATACAGTGGACAATCCCAGACCGGTGCCTTTTTCCATGCTTTTGGTTGTAAAAAAAGGTTCGAACAGTCTGATTTTGGTTTCAGTATCCATACCACAGCCGTCATCACTTACAGCAAGCAGGACGTAGTCGCCGGGAACAAACGATCCGTGCTCGGCGCAGTAATCTTCTTCTAAAGTTATGTCCGCTGTTTCGATAGTGATCTTCCCCACCCCGGAAATGGCGTCACGAGCATTAACGCAAAGGTTCGCCAGTATCTGATCGATCTGGGAGGGATCCATCTTAATCGGCCACAAACCAGCCTGGGGCACCCAGGACAGCTTAATGTCCTCACCGATGAGCCGCTGCAGCATCTTGAGCATTCCTTCGATTGTGTCGTTTAGGTCGAGCACTCTGGGTGCAATGGTCTGCTTACGGGCAAAGGCCAGAAGCTGGCGCGTGAGATCAGCAGAGCGATTGGCCGCCTTTTGTATTTCCTGGAGATCTTCATAGAGCGATTGGGCTGGATCAACATGTTCTAGGGCCATTTCTATATGGCCGAGGATCACGCCCAGCATGTTGTTGAAATCATGCGCCACACCACCGGCCAGTCGGCCCACGGATTCCATTTTCTGTGCCTGGATCAGTTGCGTCTGCAGTTTCTCCCGCTCCTGCTCTGACTGAATCCGATCGGTGATGTCGTTGTTGACCACAATGGCGCCCAGCAGATGGCCTTTATCGTCCAGCACCGGCGCGGTATAATTGAGAACAACTCTTTTCTGCCCGTCAAAGGCGTCTATTTCCAGCAATTCATCATGAACAGCAATACCTTCCTTAATAGTGTGTGCCAGAGCCCAGTCGTCAGGTGCTATCTCCTCCCCCGAGGGCAGGCGGCGGGCCACAAACACACCGTATTCCTCCATAGGCACAGTAGGTTCAGCTCCCCATATTTTCACACCGGCCGGATTGCCCCGAAGAAGTTTGCCATTCTCGTCGGCAAACCACAAGCCTATGGGAAGCACATCAAATATTTTATTAAGCAGAGATTCCCGCCGGGCAAGCTCCTCTTCCGCCTTTCTTCGTTCCAGTTCGCCTGTCGCGCGCGGCGCCACCATCTTCAGTAACGATTCTATTAAATTTGTGTCATCCAACACATGATGTCCAATGATAGCAATCAATCCTATCTGCTGACCCTTTGAGTCTATTAGCGTGGTGCCGTAATAGCTCTCGGCTTTCAGCTCCTGCAGAGCCTGATCGCGGGGGAATAAATGCCGCACGTCTCGCGGATAACAACAAACTCCCTTGCCTACGACTTCACCGCAGGGCGTGTCCTTGAGGGCATAGCTCACGTTACACTCAAACATACCTTCGTTGTAGACGGCCACGGTCTGCGCGCTAAGTCCGTCTCCTTCCAGCCGGTCAATGCAGACATAATCCATACCTGTAGTCTGAGCCAGGTAGCGCGCCAACGACTCGAAAAAGTCCTCTCCCGAGGACGGCAAGCCACATTGCAGCAGAAATTCCTGCGTCTCCTCCACCCTTTTACGCTCGGTAATGTCTTTCACTATGTTGAGTGTTGCCGGTTGCCCATCCCACATAATTAAACTCGCAGAGATGAAAACCCAGGTTAGTTTGCCTTGTGCACCGATGATCCTGAAATCATAGCCATCATCAATTGTTTCTCCGGATATACGCATCCGGTAATTCCTCATGACCATCTCTTGGTCTTCGGGCCAGACAAAATCGATAAATGGCTTGCCCTTTAAATCTTCAAGTGGCACACCCAACATTTCGGACATCCTGCGGTTGACCAAGGCGAATACTCCCCCTTGAGCAATGATAACACCCTCCTGCAACTTATCAATCAGGGTACGATATTTTTCCTCGCTTGCATTCAGAGCCTCCGCTGCTTTCACACGATCGGTAATGTCCATTGCAGAGGTAAGCAAAAATTGTTTATTACCGATTAATATTTGTTCCGCAGAAAACAACATGTCCAGTGTACGCCGATCTTTGGTCACCATTTTCAATTCTCTATGATGAACCCTTCCTCTCTCTTCCATATCTTTTCGTACAGATTGACGATCAGTGGGATTGGCAAATAGCCCCAACTCCAGCGATGTTTTCCCGATGATTTCTGTTTTTGAAGAAAAAGAAAATATCTCGATAAAGGCCTCATTAACATCGAGGAAAAGGCCATCTTGAATTGTGGAAATAGCCGTAGGAATTGGATTTGTTTTAAAAGCTGCAGAAAACTTTTGCTCACTTTCTTCCATCGACTGCTCCAGTTTCTTGCGTTCGGTGATGTCGCGGGTAATGCTGATAATATGGGGCACACCGTTAAGATCGATCACGGAGGCTGACATCAACCCATAGCGAATATCGCCGCTTTTCGCTCGGAAAACAGCTTCAAGGTTTTTTACTTCCCCATCCTTTTTCAATCCAGCTACCAGTTTTTGCCTGTCCTCGGTATTTTCCCAGATATTAAGCTCTATTGAAGTTTTTCCAGCGCTGTCCTCTTCCGTGTAACCCATGATCCTGGTAAATCCGGAATTAATGGAGATATACATACCGTCTTCGAGACGGTTGATGTTTACGGAGTCCGGACTGGTATAAAAAGCTTTGCGGAACTTCTCTTCACTCTTCCTCAGCTCATCTTCCGCCTGCTTGCGGTTGGTAATATCGATATGACATCCCATCATCCTCACTGGAGTTGATTTATCATCGAATAATAAAGACGCTTGAGCAAGGATCCATCTGTATGAACCATCCTTATGGTGAAAACGAAATTCGTTTTGATAATTAGGCCACGGTTTTTCTATAAATGCCCGGATGCTGCGCAATGCACTTTCTAAATCATCGGGATGGACTCGTTTCTGCCACTCACTAAAGTCGTTGGATATTTCATGGTCTTCGTAACCGATTTGTTGCTTCCATTCCGGCGAGTAAAATACTTTATTAGTCTGCAAGTGCCAATCCCAAAGCCCCACACTGCCTGCCGCACAGGCTAACTTAAGACTTGCAGATACCTCTCGCAGCGCATCTTGTGCACTCTTGCGCTCGGTGATGTCATGAGCCACTATCTGAAAGCCCGAAACTGTATCGCCTTCTACGACCAACTGAACATTTTGCCCAACCCAGAACTCCTGGCCATTTTTTGTAAGAACCGGATATTCTGAATATGTATTGGGAATCCCTTGCATCAACTGATGACCGAAAAACAGCAGTGCTTCTTCACGCTTTTCCGGGGGGAGCAATATCGTGTACTGCCTGCCAATAAGATCTTCCTCTTTGTATCCTGTAATGCGAATCGCGGCCAAATTCACGAAAGTAAAGTATCCGGCCTTGTCCGTCCTAAAGATTATATCGCTCGCATTTTCCACCAATGACCGGTATTTTCTCTCGCTTTCCCTTAACTTTTCTTCTGCCTTATTACTTTCGGTAATATCGTATCCTATGTTTATTACTATTCCGCCCGGAATCTGAAAGTTCGCCCATAATGTTGTCAGCTCTTTTCCTTCTTTGGTTAGCGGATGCCATTCTCTGAATATTTTTTCTGGCTTCGAGGTGACCGTATCCATTACATCCCTTCTTACATCCGGATCCGGATAAAACAATGCAAGGGGGTCTTCATGGGCGTTGATCTCATCAACTGTCCAACCGAAAACTTTCTCGCATTCCCTGTTCCACAGGATGCAGCGGCCATTACTATCGAATCCGTCAATAAACACCGGTACGTTTTCATAGAGTGTCCTGAATCTCTCCTCATTCACTCGCAAAACAGCCTCAACCCGCTTACGTTCGGTAATATCGCGAACGATGGCCCACATACTTATTGGATTGCCTTTATTATCCATTATGAGCGTGGTCCTGAGCTCCACCGGGAAGACGGTACCATCTTTCCTCCGGTATTCTTTCTCATAGATATCGGAGTATTTCTTGGTGAGCACTTGTTTTTCAACAATGGCGTCTTCAATCGCATGCCATTTTTCAGGGGTAATGTCCTTAAAGTTGAGCTTGCTGATTTCTTCGGGCGTATAACCAAGCATGTCGAGATAAAAATCATTGCAGTCAATAATATTGCCATTCATATCGACACTTACAAACGCATCCACCATGCTCTGATACAGATTGCGATACTTGATCTCTGATGCCTGAAGTGCCTCTTCCACCCGCTTGCGTTCGGTGATATCCTGAATTGCCGTCAGAAAATATTTTTCATGGTTGAAATTCATCATGACCGAATTAAACAATCCGTATCTTAACTCGCCGTTTTTTGCTTTGATTTCCATTTCCAAATTTTCAATGCAGCCACTTTTATTCAATTCACCGACAAAAGCCTTTCTTTGTTCTTCTGAAATATATCCGATTTCTCTGGAAGTATGCCCAACAACCTCACCCCGCTTAAGTCCCACAAGTCGGAGGAAAGCATTGCTGACTTCAACAATTCTGCCTTCTTTTAATGTAGTAATGACTGCAGGTATAGAATTTTGCAGGAAAGCTTTTGTGAACTTCTCTTGATTTATTTTTGATTGTTTGAGCTCCTCGGCAAAACATTCTAATTCAGCAACAGATTTACGCACTGAATTAAGTTCCTCAATCAGTTGCTTCTTGGTCTTTCTTTCATCTTCCATGTTAATCCCTTCAATCAATAGTTATACGCCGCATGAGGTCATGCGGCCTACATTTCTCTTCATCATTGGAAATTGAGTGTTAGAAATTGGATATTCATCTTTTTCGTTCCAACTCCTTTTTCACGGCCAGTCCCAACTTCTCCTGAACATAAGGCTTTTTGACGTATTCACCGGCACCCAGTACCTGGGCATCATGAACCCGCTCAGATTCCGAAAATCCGCTGACTATTATCGCTTTCTGTCTCGGATGGATTTCGATAACCTTCTTATAGGTATCCAGACCGTCCATGCCCGGTTCCATTATCATGTCCAATACTATTATGTCGGCCTTGTTCTGCTTTAAGTATTCTATTGCCTCTTCCCCGCTGGAAACGCTTGTAACTGTGTAATTAAGTTTCTTGAGCATTGCCGTCGCCAGATCGCGCTGACCCTTCACATCATCCACTATTAATATGGATTCTCCGTTGCCCATGTACTCAGACATGGATACAGATGAAGTTTCTTTGGTGAGATCTTCTCTGGTTACCGGAAAATAGATGGTGAAGGTGGTTCCTTTTCCTTCCAGGCTGTTAACATCTATATATCCCTGATGATCCTTTACAGTTCCCCAGACTACAGCCAATCCTAATCCTGTCCCGCTTCTGCCCATAACCTTCTTGGTGTAAAACGGCTCAAAGATGCGTTTAAGGTCTGCTTCTGATATGCCTTCTCCCTCATCGGATACAGATAGAACAACATAATCTCCCTCCCGGATATTGTCATAGCCGGATATAGGTTTGTCCAGATACTGATTCGTCGTCTTAATGTTGATTCTACCGCCTTGGGGCATGGCTTCGGCCGCATTGGAAATCAGGTTCATCAGAGTTTTCTGTATATGAACAGGTGATGCGGAAATATTAAGCAGATCAGGCTCCAGATCTTTTTGAATTTGCACATGCCGATGGTTGGCATGGATGTTCTCCCATTCCGGTGATTTGCTAAAATCTAGGATAATTCTGTTGACATTGATGACTTTTCTGCCGGTAACACCTCTTCTGGCCAGAGTCAGTAAATCCTGCACGATGGCCGCCGCCTTCTGGCCGCCTTCCATAATACTTTGCAGGTCATCCCGCATCGGGTTTTTCTCATCTATATCACCAAGAACCATTTCCGCATAACCGACAACTATGCCCAGGACATTATTCAAATCATGGGCAACGCCGCCAGCCAGCAGCCCCAGTGCCTCCATCTTCTCGGCACGTTGCAGGCGTTCTTCCAAATCGTGCTTTTCCTCTTCAGCACGTTTGCGGTCGGTGATGTCCTGAATTGCCCCGATCTGACCAATAATTTCTCCATGTCCGTCAGTGTAGACTGCTTTATTGAAGATGACCTCACGCATCTTGCCAAGCGTGGTTTTTACCTGTGATTCGTATCGCTGTATGCCTCCTCTCGCGAAGAGCTCGCTATCCTGTGCATGATAGATTGCCGCAAGATCCGGTGGATTAATGTCAAATACTGTCTTACCGATTAGTTTCTCGTTTGTTGCGCCAAAGAATGTCTCGAAAGCCTTGTTGAATCCCAGGTATCGTCCATCCCTGTCCTTATAGAAAACCGGAATTGGTATCGAATCGAGCAGCGTTTTCAGAAAATACTCGCTTTTTTTCAGTGCCTCATCCACCTTCTTGCGGTCGGTGATGTTGGTAAACATGGCAAAGGATCCGGCAAAATCACCCTGTTCATTCTTCAGAGCGGTCGCTGAAACTATAGTCCAGACTGCGGAGCCGTTTTTAGAAATAAAACGCCGCTCATAAGTGCCGCCCATGCCGCTTTGGCGCTTCGTCATTTTCTTCGAATGGTCGGCAATGTCTTCGGGAAACATAAAGCTGTCCACGCTCTTACCCAGCATCTCTTCGACTCGATAGCCCAGCATTTCAGCCATATGCTGATTGACATAAGTGGTGCGAAACTGCCCGTCCATAGACCAAATGCCTTCATTGGCCGTTTCAATAATTTGGCGGTATCTCTCTTCGCTTGCTTTTAGTGCTTTTAAATTTTCTTTATCTTGACGTGCAATGCGTCCAGCCCAGATCATTGCCGCACATGTCTGTGTCAGAGGCCTGATCCGTTCGGCTATTTCTTCTGCATAACCAGCAGGACAATTGGCAACTCCGGCCACACCGATGATTTGACTACCGTAAAACAAAGGAATACCCATATATGTGTTCAAAGGGGGATGTCCGGGGGGAATACCCCGGTACCTGGGGTGTTTTGGAACATCGTTGGCAATAATAATCCTGCCTTCTACGACAGGAGCGCCGGACAGATTGCTGAGGTTACGGAACTCCATCTTTTGTTCGATTAGTTTTTCATAAAGGCGGCGGGACTCTTCATCCCAGGAAATATTCGACAGGGCTAGACTCAATTTATAGGGCGTGCCGTCGGGATCATGCAATACCTCATCCAGAAATCCATAGGAACTGCCGGTTGCTTCCACCAGAATGCGAAGCATTTCTTCGTAAACCTTGCCGGGTTCAATGCTCGTGATAAACAGATCCTGGGCGTTGCGCAAAGAGTCCAACAATTTCTTCTGTTGTTTCAGATTTTCCTCTGTACTTCTGTATTCAGTAACATCATGACCGAATATCGCAACCCTGTAGACTTGGCCGCTGCTATCCAGCACAGGATATAGATAATGAATGATGTTTTTCCCCCAGCGGACATCTTCGAAAACGTGAGCTTTTTTGCTTTGGATGACGTTTGTCACATGGTGACGCCTGGTCGCAGCTATTTCCGGAGGCAGAAAATCAAAAATAATATGACCCATTAAATCTTCGGTTCTTAAGCCAAGACGTGCAGCCGAAACAGAATTGCAAATAATAACAATACCCTGTGTGTCTATAAGAAAAGCCGATTCAGGACTGGCATTGATCATGGCGACCAAGTTTTGTTCACTTTCCAGCAGTTCTCTTGTTTTTTTATTCACACGGGAACGCAACATCCAAGACCACAAAAAAGAAAAAGAAAGGAGTAGAATCAGGGGAACAAACACAATGGCGGCATATTTAATGATCGATCCACGAGTAATCCGCGGTGGCTCCAGAACACCCAGCCATTTTTCGTAAAGTTTTCCGTATTCTCCGGTTTGATTAAGGATATTAAGTCCTTCGGTAAAACGTAAAAGCAGGAGACTGTTGCCTTTACGAACGGCGAAACAGTTTTTGAAAGGCTCAAGAGAAGGACCGACAG
>CAYXZW010000007.1:0-108576 GCA_964469905.1 uncultured Smithella sp. | reverse complement strand
TCTGCGTCATCAACAACGACTGCGCCTGGGGCATGGTCAAGCACGGGCAGGAGCTGTCGATCGGCAAGGACAGGCTCCAGTGTACGGAGCTGGGACTGCGGCGTTACGATAAAATGGTAGAGGGGCTGGGCGGTCATGGTGAGTTTGTCACTAAAGATGAGGAGATTATCCCGGCTTTAAAGCGGGCGCTGGAATCCGGGAAGCCGGCCTGCATCAACGTGATGACCGATCCGACAGCGATGAGTCCGGCATCGGTGATTTTCTATCAGGCGCTGAAGATGGAGTAAACACTGGAGGTTACATGAAAGCATTACAATTTTCCGCATCGGCGGCGAAGTTTGTTGTTCTCAAACCCCTGGGCGCGCTGTTTCCGTCTCTGTTTTACAAAGGACCGCTGGCCACGGTAAAATATGTCGATATCCCGGAACCGGCACTGCCGGGGCCGGACTGGGTGAAACTGCGAACGCTGATGTGCGGCTTCTGCGGCTCTGATCAGAGTTTGATATTCCTTAAGGATTCTCCTACCGCATCGCCTTTTACATCCTTTCCCTGCGTGCTCGGGCATGAGCTGTGCGCGGAGATTGTCGAAGTCGGCAAGGAGGTGATCGGTTTCAGTGTCGGTAATCGTGTCACAATGTCGCCCGGACTGACCTGTACTGCCCGGGGGATCGATCCGGCGTGTCCGGAATGCCGGTCCGGCCGTCCCGGCAGCTGTGAAAATACGGCTAAAGGAAGTCTGGCACCGGGCATGTTCACGGGGATATGCAAGGATGTAGGTGGCGGTTTTGCCCCGTATCTCGTGGCGCACAAAAGCCAGATATACAAGATGCCGGACGGAATGTCTCTGGAGACGGCCTCCATGATGGAGCCTCTGGGAGTGACTCTTCAGGCCGTAATCGACAACAAGCCGACGGCCGATGACAAAGTCCTCGTTATCGGCGGCGGGGTCATCGGCAACCTGATCGTGCAGTCCATCCGGGCATTCGAGATTCCCTGTTCCATCACCGTGGCCGAGCCCTCGCGGTTTCATGCCGAGCTGGCGTTAAAAGCCGGTGCTGACAAGATCGTTACGGACGGCGATATTCCCGGTGCCGCCCGTGAGATTACCGGTGCCGAATCCTATAAACCGCTGCTGGGGAAAAGCATCCTCATGGGCGGTTTTACGAAAATATTCGATTGCGTCGGTCATACGGACACGCTGCGGGCCGCAATGCGGGCCATGGCCGGAGGGGGAACGCTGAGCGTTGTGGGCATCGGGGATGAGGTCAAACTGGATCTGACGCCTCTGTGGCTGAAGCTCCAGACTATCAAAGGGGTCTATGCGCACGGCGTAAATCTGGTCGATGGCCGGCGTGAACATGTCTTCGAAACGGCTATCCGGTTTGCCGATGCCGGTAAAGTGCTCCTTCACGAAATGGTTACACACAAGTTTCCGTTGGATCGGTATCAGGATATGATCGAAGTCAATATGCGCAAATCGGCCAACCGGGCCGTCAAGACGGCGGTAACCTTTACGTGATTAATGGAGGACGGGTTGGAGCTTTTACAGCTTTTCTAGTGGACCTTTCTTTTCGAAAATATTGCCGGAGATCACCGGGCAATCAGGCAATGATAAAGCTGTTGCCCAGGTCGTTAATTTGACCCTTATTGATCATTCTTAGCAGATGTTTTTTAACCATGATGAATTCCCACATGTATATCCAGGCATCACTATGATATTTAATGCCATAGATAAGGCCCTGATTAGAAATTTCTTGTAATGACAAAGGTCTTGTTATTACAGACAAAATCTTTCTGTCGCGTTCATCAATGATTTTGAGGAAGCCGTCCAGGCCGGCCAGAAAATCATTTCTGTTTAAGATACCCTTTTCATGACCAGTTATATAATATTTACAATCAAGTTCCCTGATCTTCTCGCATGAGGAGATGAAGAGGTCGATGTCGCCATCGGAGCCTCCATACCACGGCCCGTAAGCTGTGAGGTCAATATCTGCTATGTACATAACGCCGTTGTCAGGGAAATTTAAACAACTGAAACCTCTGGAATGGCCGGGGGTACCGATGACCTGCATTCTGGTTTTACCGAAATCCATTATATCGCCCCACTTATACTCGCCATCCACCCTGACCGAGGACATCCACCACTCGTGTCTGTTTTGCGGGGAAAACGGGCTTTGTTCTGTGTTCGGGTTGGCAATTCTGGCGAGCCATTCATCGACCCAATCCGGGCCGTAAACCTCATTCATGCCCAGGAATAATCCAATGTTTTTTCTATCCCGATAACAGGGGGCTTCCTTTTCATTTATTATGATCCGTGCTTCATCAAAAAGATAATTATACGTGATGTGATCAAAATGATAATGGCTGTTGATGACCAGGTCTATATAGGTTTCCTGTTTCAGGGCGGCAAGAGTTTTTAAGCCTGCACCCGGATCAATGAGAACCTTGACATCATCATCAATAAACAAAGAAGTGCAATGGGGAAATCTGGATGCATCTTCACCGGGTATTACTCTTATGTTTCCGAATCGGGTATTCACAGGTTTCTCTCTTTAAAAAAATATTATGAAAATTTGCCGATTATTTTTTGCAGAATATTGCTGAAGGTCTCTATTTCTTTCTCAGAGAGTCCTTCTGTAATGGCAGCATTGAAATCTTTGGTGACTTTTAGGCATCTTCTGGCAACATCTTTCCCCTCATCCGTAATTACTATGCTGATTGATCGGCGATTGGCAGGAGGGATGCGGCGTTGCACAAGTCCTTTGTTCTCCAGTCGGTCTACAAGCCCGGTAATAGCCGATTTGTCGAGCCCCAGAGCTTTGCTGAGTTCTGTAAACATGCAGCCATTATTGTCTCTGAGATAATAAAGGGCTCCGGACTGGGCTGCCGTTATACCCGCTGTTTCCATAAGCGCCTGATCCAGGCGGGTCATCAGCCGCTGTCTGGCCTGCCCGATGAGAAAAATGAAGCGTCTTTCTTTTTTCATAAGCACCTTGCGGAGGCAATCCCTGAACTGCTGCCGGGGATCGCCAGGAAATATGTTTAGATCAAGAATATTAACTAGTAAATAGTTTATATGTCAACAATAAGGGAATTGTCAATAGAAAAATCGCGAGAGCAAAAAAGGTAAGAGGTTAAAAAGAGGAAAGGGCAGGGCAAGTACGCTCAATAAAAGGGGAAGGTTCTATATCAGTTGCTGTTTAAATAGAACGTCCCCTTATTATTTTATGGGGTTGGCCTGTCATCTTTTCCGGTCGGTAACAGCAGGATGCAACTCAGCGCCAGATAGGCAATCGCCAGCATGTAATGAACATTATTTTTAATATGCCAGGGCAGATAAAGTTCGCCGGTGGGCAATACCGAATGGATAATGCCGAATAGTGTCAGAACGCCACAGACAGCTGCGCATAAGGCAGCCAGCCGTGCTTTGTGGTCAATAATAAACGCCAGCATACTTCCCCAGAGCAGCCCCGTAATTATAAAACCATTACTGAGCATTGTCAGTGTCTGGTGCATGACCTGCAGGCGAATGGGGAACTTGTCCGGCGTGACGCCCATAGAGCCAGTGAACTGGCCCAGAATGATCAGCACCAGAGCGGCGATAACCGGCAGGATGCTTAAACTAACCGCCGGAGAATGAGCGGGCGGCGAATCATGGTAGGCCTGACGCATGATTTCAAAACCGATAAAGATAAAAATAGGCGCGATCACAGCCCGCGGGATTAAACTGACAAAAAGGGAAAGCAATCCGACCACGGAGCAGAGGCCGATCAACATTCCCGTCAGTAGTGTGTACCACCATGTCGCGCCCATCTTTTTGTATGCAGGATGGCCGATGTAGGGTGTAGTTTGCGCCACGCCGCCGAAAAAAGCCGCTATCAACGATGAAAACGCTTCGGTGAGCAGAATGTCTCTTGTGCGGTACTCGTCACCGGCCAGACGGGCGCTTTCCGTGTTATTGATGCCGCCGATAATTGTCAGTATGCCGAAGGGGATGGCAATGCTTAAATAATGGATGCTTTGCGGAAGTGTTTGGAGAAAATCGATCGAAAACACCGGCATGGAAAAACTCATTTGCAGAGTGGGCGGAGTAAACTCCGGCAGGTATCCGCCAAAACCCAGAAAAAAATGAATGCCTGTGCCGAGAATTACCGCCAGAAGTACGCCGGGCAGCCTCCCCGGCAGCTGCAGTTTGCTCATCAGCGCCGTAAAAATTAAACCCAACGCCACCATACCCACAATAGCTTCGTTGAACAGTTCGATCAATGGCAGGAAGCCCAGCAGCAAAAGCCCGATGCCCGCCAGCGGTCCCAAAAGTCCTGCGGTGGGAATAATGCGCTGAATCCAACCGCCGAAAAAAGAAGTTACTATTTTAACGGCGCCGATCATGAAAAGAGTAGCCATGCCTATATGCCAGGTCAGTTGCGCGTCATGAGTAGCGATATATGCAGGACCCATGACAGCGTAAGCAATGCCTATGGTCGATGGTGTATCAATTCCCAGAGGCATCGCCGTGACATCGGTTCTGCCGGTTTTTTTTCTCAAGCGAAGCGCCAGCCAGGTATAAACGAGATCGCCTACGCAGATGCCCACAGCCGTGCCGGGTATCATGCGCGTCAGAATAATGTCCGCCGGATAATTGAAAGTGAAAACAAGAATTGCGCTGAAAAATATCAGTGTTCCGACATTGTCAAGAAACAGAGCTAGAAAAGCGGTTGTTTCACCCCAAAACCTGTGCCAACCGGCAGTGTTTTCAGCGTTCATAATTCCTCCTCAGGAGCTTGTGCTTGTGTCGTTACTCTATAAACAAAAACGTGCTTTTTGACAATGCCTATTGACAAAATGTGACGAATTGCAATCCATCCTTTGAATGGTAATTAATCTTTATAAAAAAAGATTGACACTTCCGATTTTCAGGAGTATTTGCAGATCAACTTAGAGGAAGAGAAAGAAGCACCATGAGCCTATTCATCCATCATGCCATTATAATGAAAAAAACGGCCGTCCCACAGACGGGCTGTGGCAGGGTGCATGCGCGAGGAGAAGAACAATAACAATTCATATCCCAGTTGCAGATTATAACCCGCCATGGATAAACCAGGCGGGTTTTTTATGTTAATCAGAAAGTTGTTTCCGGTGTAAATGTGATGAGAAATCGGAGTTAGTATGGTCAATGTCGGGCAAAGCACAACTTCAGTTGCTCCAGCGGAAGTGCTTTCCAACGGTGTATCTGCCGCTGTGGGCACGTTTGTCGCTATAGCCGTTGCGCATGTCATGGTGGATTTTATGGGCATGAGTGTGTGGCCGGTCTATAAAACTTTGGCCGGTTTGGATGTCGTGAAAGCCGGATGGATTGCCACCGTCATCGCCATGAGCGGAACCGCACTGCAGCCGTTGTTTGGTTCCATCGCCGACCGTTTCGGGCCGCGACGGGTTATCCTGCTGGGAGTGCTCCTGACATCGCTTGCTTTGCTGCTCGGACCTCTTACGGATTATCGGGAGACGCTGGACCGCCGGTTGCCGACATTGTTCGGACTTAGTGGCTTTTATCTCGTTGTATTTGCGATTCTTGCCGCCGGACGACTCGGACAGGATATGTTTCATCCTGCGGGAGCGGGAATCGCGGGCAGCTTTTCGGCCCGGCATGGTTCGATGTTCCTGGCCGTGTTCATTGCCGTAGGCAGCATCGGCTTCGGTCTGAGCCAGATCGGGTTCCGCACTGTTTACAGCAACTTTGGCCATCACACTGAAATCCTTTTTCTGCCGGTGGCAATTCTCTGGGTGTTTGTCTGGATGCGCTGCCGGCCGGTCCAGGTGTCCAGTGCCGGGAGAATTTCTGTTATCGCCTCTCTCCGCTCTCTTCGCCCGGTGGCAGGTCCGATCTTTTGTTTGTTCCTGATACTGGCAATATCGAGCGGAGTGCTGAGTGGTCTGTTCTTCCTCTTGCCGGAATTTGCCCACGAGAAGGGTTATCCGGCCTGGCTTGGGCAGGGCGGGGCTTTTGGTTTGATCGTATTCGGGGCAACTTTATTCATGGTGCCGATTGGCCATCTGGCAGACCGCATCGGCAGGAGCAGGACGCTGATGGCGATGGTAATTATCGCGGCTTTGAGTTATCATGCTATCGTCCGCTTGACACTGCCGGTGCCGGCGTTTATGTTGCTGTGCGTTATCGGCGGGGCGTTTTTAGGGGCGGTGAACCCTCTGGGCGTTGCGTTCGGGCAACAAATTGCTCCGCGGGAAAATGTGAGCATTGTATCGGCGATCCTGATGGGCTGGGCGTGGTGTCTGGGCGGCACTGTGCCGAGCATTATCGGCGAATTATATAAGAGCCTGGGGAATAATGCTGCACAGGCTTTGATGTGGCTGGGATTTGCCAATGTTGCCATGGTGCTTCTTAGTTTCCTGCTGCCCGGCAGTACCGGTCAGGGTGTGAAAGAATAATTTCAGTCTGGGAAAGTTGATCATGATCAGTCCTGCAAAAGCATTATTTTATCTTATTGAATTCATAAATTGTTACGCCGCCGTTTACTACTCCAATTTCCTCTTTTTTTACCTGCGGGGCACTTTCGGTTTCGGGGAGGCGGCCAATCTGCTGACGGCGGCCCTCGGCGGCCTTATCTATATATTTGCGGCCTGGCAGGGCGGCAAATTGGCCCAGCGCTACGGCTGCATCAGGATACTTGCTCTGGGATTAATTGTCGTTATTATCGCGCTGGCTCTGGGGATGGCCTTTCCCAAGCCTGCGGCGCAGGTCACGGTGTTTTGTCTGTGGACAGTGGGCGTGTGTTTTATCTGGCCGGCCCTCGAAACGCTGATCAGTGAACGTCCGGGAACGCAACTGTCGAAAATGGTCGGCATCTATAATGTAACCTGGGCAGGTAGTGCAGCTGTTGGATACTTCACGGCAGGCATCCTGATTGAACAATTGGGAATGCTCAGTTTGTTCTGGCTTCCCCTCGGGCTTACCCTTGTCGAGCTGGCCCTTTTGCCTCTTGCCGCCAGATGGCGAAAAGGAGAAATTGCCGGTCAATATTCTACAGAATCTTTTACTCCGACGGCATCAGCGGCCGATGGCAAAAGCTTCCTGCTGCTGGCCTGGATTGCTAATCCCTTTTCTTACGTAGCGATTAACACAGTCCTTCCGTTGATTCCCTCCCTTGCGGAAAAGTTTGACCTTTCCACAGGCATGGCGGGCGTTGTCTGTTCTCTCTGGATGTTTGTCCGGTTGGCTGCTTTTGGGATGTTCTGGCGATGGACTGGCTGGCATTACCATTTCCGGTGGCTGACGCTGTCCTTTCTGCTGCTGATCGTCAGCTTTTTCGGATTTCTTATGGCGCAATCGATTGCCTTGCTTTTGCTCGCCCAAGTCGGTTTCGGCCTGTCGATCGGGCTGATTTATTATTCATCCCTCTACTATTCCATGAATGTGACGGAGAATCAAAGTGCCAACGCCGGCCTGCATGAGGCAATGATCGGCGTGGGCCTGTTTATCGGTCCGGCCTGCGGTGCCGCCACCCTCTATCTCGTTCCCGCCGCGATCGGCATCGGCGCCTGGTCGGTGGGAGGCCTGCTTTGTGCCGGATTTTCCGGTTTACTCTTCGTGCGCCATTACCGGAAAAAGACATAAGTCCAAAATCCGCCGCGCTATGCCGTGTCAGGAAGGGCAGAGAAGGTAATTGCGGCAAAGACCTGTCCGTGGTTGTGTTTTTATCTACAGCATTATTTCAATGTCGGTTAGCGGATACGCCAGGCACGGATGGATATATCCAAAGGCCCGGTCGGACTTTCTGAGCTTCACGCCGTTGGGCTGATAGACCGATCCGGAAAGCAGCTTGGTCCGGCAAAGGCTGCATTCGCCGGATCGGCACAAGGCGGGAATTACCACGCCCTCTCTCTCCAGCGAGATCATGAGCGGCTCTGTGGCCGGCGCACTGATCGTCTTTTTTCCCTTTATCACCACCTGGGAAACAGAACCGGCTTTTACGTTTTCGGGCCAACCGGGGTAGGCTGTGATATTCTTTGGCGCGCCCATCACTTCGACCCTTATCTTTCTTGCCGGTATCGACAGTTTTTTAAGCTCCGGCAGGCAGAAATTATACATGGCCTCCGGCCCGCAGACATAGAAAGTCCAGTCCAGTCCTTCGAGTCTCTCCTTTATCAGACCGGCATTAATAAATCCCTGAAGTCCATTGAAGGAAGGCGCCGGTTCGGATATGACCAAATCCCAGGTGAAGTTCCCGTGCGTTGTGGCAATTCTTTCCAGTTCGTCTTTGTAAATTACATCATCCTCAGTCCTGCTTCCGTAAAACAGATGCATTCTGCGTCCCAGATTCTTATCGGCGAGCTCTCTTGCCATGCTCATAAAAGGGGTTATGCCGCTGCCACCGGCGATGAACGCCATTTTGTTGCCGTGAAAATGAGGATTGTAATAGAAATTCCCGGATGGTGATGAACTGCTGAGTTTATCACCGGGCTTCAACTCGTCGAGCAGATAATTAGAGACAAACCCGTCTTCTACTCTGCGGACAGTGATTTCCATATGGCCTGTCTGCGTAGGCGACGATGCTATGCTGTACGGCCTGCTTGTTCTGACCCCGCCTGTCTCCAAAAAGAGATTAATATACTGTCCCGCGTGAAACGGCGGCAGAAAACCGTCTTCGCTTACAAGCTTGATGGATTTTGCGCTTCCGGTTTCCTCGGTAACTTCCGCTACGGTCAGGTTCAGCCACTGCGGGTGCAGTGCATCGATGATGCTTTTTATTTCACCTCTTTTTGCCTGGTAGTTAAAGCCGTATTTTTCCAGAATGGCGTTTTCGCTGATTAATTCATCATATCCGGAGATTTGCTTGATGATGTCTTTTTTGGCCATATTCCCCTCCCTTACTGCTTTCTAAGAAGTCGTGAAATTTGTCTGGCTGCGGAAGCACCTGACTGAAGTGTGGGCTGAAAACCGCCCGAGCCGTTCCATGCGCCAGTGAAATGCAAACCCTGAATAGTTGACTTTGATTGGACAAACATGCTTGTCTCTCTTGTGAAGTGTTCCGATCCGTAGATCGAACCACCCGGATGTCCGAGATAGCGCATATGAGTAAGCGGCGTTGCGGGCTCAACCTCCTCCATATGTTTCCTGATGTCCGGGAAAACTTTTTGGGCGAGATCGATCAATTTTTCGGCAAAGCGATATTTCGTGTCGTAATATTTTGCCGCAGGGATTCTCATCCACGGCTGCATATACTGAAGAGTAACTAGAGAGGCCTGGCATGCGCCGGGGGGCGAAAAATCCGGATCGTCAACGTCATAGCACGTCAGGAGGGAAAACTCGGCCCCGTCCAGCGTATTCATCTTTTTATAGGCATAATCAGCATCCGAGGTAGAGCAGATGAAGTTGGTCGCCTTATCTATTCCCATATCGGCCGGATCACAATCAAAACCCATGTAAACAGTAAAAGCCGAGAGGCCAATCGTTCTTGTGTTGAGGGTTTTGAGTTCATCCGCCGGGCAGTTTTCTGCGCCGATCATATCGATTAACGTGGGTATCGGGCCGGCATTGGAAACAACAAAATTTGTCGATATCTCATCGCCGTCTTCGGTAATAACGGATTTGACTTTGCCGTTTTCGACATTGATCTTTTTTGCCGGGCAATTGAATCGTACATCACCGCCGAAATTGATGAAGGCGTCGCAAATCGCATTGGACATCGCTTGCGAACCTCCCTTGATATGCCAGGGTTTGAATTCGATATACGCCCAGAGTGTCATGGCAAATTCCATGAAACTGAGTTTGCTCGGCGGCAGACCGGCATAACTCCAGTAGATGGATACGGCGTTTTGCAAGCTGCGGTTCTTCAGGTATTCATCAAGAATGCCTTGAGTGTCTTTCAGGGCCAGCTGGAAAAAAAGAGGATATTTTTCCGGGCTTGCTTCCTTGTCGTTCATAAACAGCACGCTGACTGCTTCCGTGCAAAATGCATAGAGAAGGTCAAAGAACTTTTTGATTCCTTCCTTCTGGGCTGGAAATTTTTCTATCAGAGTATCCTGGGCCGCAGTCCTTTCCGCCTTCAGGTTGATATCCATTTCCCCGGGAACAACAATACGGTAGAGGTTTTTCTGCTGGACAAAATCAATCTTGTCGGCAACACCCAATTCGCTCAGTACACCCCGCAGCGGCCCCGGAAATTCGGGGAATCCCAGGCCGCTTAATTGGTGAAGGGCAACCTCAAATTCAAATCTGCCCCGAATAAAGCTTGTGCCGCATCCGCCCGGAATATTATGTTTTTCCAGCAGCAGGGTTTTATGTCCATTTTTAGCGAGCCCGGCGGCGGCTGTAAGCCCCCCGTTACCGGCACCTATTACAACTACGTCATAATCTGGCATGAATGACCTCCTACTTGAAAATGTTTTACAGGTCTAAAAAAAGAATATTACTGCCCGGCATAATCGACTGTGCCTTGCAGAATAAGCCCCCAAAAAGATTGGAGGTAGAAAAACTAAAGATTGATAAAGATCATAGAACAATAGCGTCTTCTGATAACATAAAACGGCAGCAGAGGGATAGATGAATTATGCAAATAATTGATTAAAAAATTATTTACCTCGATTGCCGAACAGACTTACACAATGATAAATAAGCTCATTTACAGAATTAACATGATTATTTAGAAAAAACTCAGCCCACTTCCGACAGCGACTGCCAGTAGAAAAACCCCTTATTTTGTGGTTAAGATATTCTTGACATACAAGATATTGTTTTCTATACTACCTTTAAGAAAAGGAAGTCCATATTACAAAATGTTTTATAGGGAAAAAAATGGCAGCTGCAGCTCCCGATAACGAAAGTCAGATTTCTATCCTCGTCGATCCTAATAAGCCTCGCGCCATCTTAGAGGATGCTAAGCGATTATATCGGGAATCCTACCCCAACGCCCACTTCAAGCATATAGACAAGGTATTTCACCTGACGAAACGCCTCTATGAAGGCCATTTCCCCGGATATTTAGCCTGTGCTGTCGATTATCACAATTTTGTTCACAGTGTAGCCGTCTTCGCCGCTACATCCCGACTTATTGACGGCTGCGAACTCGCCGGGCTTGACTTGGGTCCTGTACTGGCCGGTGATGCCCTCATTGCTGCCATGCTCCATGATACCGGCTATATTCGGATGGCAGACGATACCTGCGGCACGGGGGCTCAGTATACGAAGATTCATGTGGATCGCTCGGCGGACTTCGTTCTTAGGGAGAGAGAAGCCTTTGGTCTTAGCCCCGAGGGTGCCGACCGCATTTCCCGGATAATAATGGGCACCGATCTGGGACGCCCCTGGAATTCTCTTTCCTTCGCTTCGGAAAAAGAGCGGATTGCGGCGGAAATACTGGCAAGCGCCGATCTACTGGGCCAGATGTCCGATCGGGCATACCTCGAAAAACTGCTTTTCCTTTATTACGAATTTCGCGAAGCGGGTATTGGAGGTTACGACAGTGCCTTTGACATACTCAAGAAAACAGCCGGATTCTATGAATCCACTCAAAATAGGCTCGACCATACACTCGGAAGGGTCTCCGGCCAAACGAAACAACATTTCCAGGCTCGCTACGGCTTTTCTCGCGACCTCTATCGCGAGGCGATCTCCAGTCAAATGATCTACCTTGGCACAATAATCACCGACGACAACTCCAATTTCAGAACTAAGCTCAAGCGCATGGATCTGGCGGCGATAGAAAGCCGGAAGGGAAGCAATGCCTTCTAGCCGTAAATGATATTTATTGCTCACTGCGCCGATTGCAGTCATGCCAACTTTTTTGTGATAAAGGAAGAGGTTGGATTTATTTGTGTTTCCGTGTCATTGCCTGGATGGCGATATCACGCAGTGTTTCCATGAAGTTTTTTTGATAATCGTTCAGCATGGTTCCTTCTTCTTTCTTATCGGCATAAAACAAACCAATGCAACCCTCCGCGGCAATCAAGGGATAAACAAGAAAGGACTGCGCAGCAATAATATTCCGGTACCATTCGGGAATGTTCCTGATGATAGTGGGGGCTGAAGCATTATCGATAATGATCCCCCGCTCCCTGGATATGGCAATGTTAAAGATGTCCGGGGAGGGACTGATCCGAAACTGGAAATGTTTGACAATTTCATCGATATTTTCTCCGAGACCAAAACGAGCCACCATCCTGGCCTGTTTTACATCCCGCATGCAGAAGATCACGCGGTTAAATTCCAGTCCGCGATACATAGTTTCGAGGATCATGTAGATCACATCGCTCAGGTTGGCGCTTCCCGCCATGACATCGTTGATCTCGTGGAGAGCATCGGCGAAGATGTGAATCTGTTGACTGGTAAGAGCGACAACAGGCCTGGCCGGTTCAGGAGCATGCTCTGCTGCCGGAAGTGTTCGTTGCGATTGCCCGGCGGATTTAGCCTCCTGCGCTTCGCTTACCTGTTTTGGGCCGGCCTTGAACATCTTTTTAATCAATGTACTTGTCTGCCTGTCAATCTGAACAATATCGTTATAAGTACTGCTTTTTGTTACTGCTGATTCTATCAGGGATTCCATCTGTTCATCAGGAATGGCAATGCTGTTTTGGTAGCGCTTCGACATATCGGACAGGGCGGCAGGTCTGTCATCTTCCGGGGTATTCATGACCAGATGCAGCAACTCATTGGAATAGCTGGAGAGTATCTGCAGATTTGCATACTCCGTTTTTGGCTGTTCGATGATACTGGGGGAAACATCTTCCATGCTACGGACTATTTTTTCAGGAAAATTCCAGGATCGCGATACTTCCATTCCCAGAGTCTTGTATGTAATTCCCAGGACGGATTTGGATGCCCTGGTATCGTCAAGTCCCATCTGGAGTTTCCGGTTCTTGATCTCTTCATATTCTTCGGGAAAATAGCAGATTACCAGCATCTTGCCCAGGTTATGGAGCATGGCACAAATGAAGATTTCCTCTTTTCCGCTTAGTTTTAGATTTTCGGCAACACCGATGGCCACAAGACCGCTCATGAATGATTGCAAAGCTTCCTCTTTCAACTCTATCGCCTGAGATTTATTCTGGAGATGATCAAAAATCATCAGTGAGGCCGCCATCATCCGCACTTTTTCAACACCGAGGAGAAGCACTGCCTTGGAAATGGTCGAAACCTTGCCCGAACGGTTTGCATACAGAGCGGAGTTCACGATTTTAAGGAGCTTGTTGGTAAGCGAGAAGTCCCGCAGAATTATCTTGGCCAGATCTCCTGCGGAGGAGAAGTTGATTGCCGTCAGCGATGAGAGCTTGGAACTGATCTCGATTATGTTACCGGAAAAAGCAGGCAGATCACCTTTCAGACGCATCCGCCGCATGATAAAATCGACCGTTCCATGAACCTGGCCTATCGCGTCATGCTGATCGGACGGATTCAGGTAGTTCTCTAAAAGATTTTTTATTACCAGGGCTTCAGGGTAACGATCTTGGGGATTCTTTTCCATGGCTTTCATGATGATCCGGTCGATATTATGATTGATGAGCTTATTATGATGAGACGGGGGATCAGGTGCATCATGGGCGGTCCGGTACATCAAGGATGAAAGGTCCGTACCGCTGAAAGCGGGATGTCCTACTACCATTTCATAAAACAAGCTTCCGATAAAGAAGATATCTGTTTGTGGTGTGAGAGCTGTCTTGAAAAAGTGTTCCGGTGCTATGTAGTTCGGTATGCCGGCAACATAAAGTTGGCCATCCCAATACCTTCTGCCGATTATGCTCGACAGGCCAAAATCCATGATTCTGGGTATGCCATTGTAGTCAATTATAATGTTGGACGGATTCAAGTCGCCGTGGATGACACCCATCTGATGGCCATAGGCGATGCCATCCAATATCTGGATCATCAGGGATACTGCTTTGGGAACAACAATTAACTTTTCCCGCTTCATTATATCACGCAGGGATTTTCCTTCCACATACTCAAAGACGACGTAAGGCTTCCCCTCAAAATTGCCTACCTCATAAACAGAGACAATATTGGGATGCTTGAGTTTGCTGACGATCCTTGCCTCTTCCATGAGATAGCTTCCCTGTTCCGGTGACAGGGAATGCGCAACTGTCTTAATCGCCACATTACGGAGCAGGAGAGGGTCTTCGGCCAGGTAAGCGACACTGCCGGGGCCGCTTTCTATTTCCCGGATGATCTTAAAACGATCAATTTGCTCGATGACAGCCATTATTTACTCCTGCGTCTATGTTTAACCTTCACCTGTAATATACCACACATCAGATCAGATTACTGCTGTAATTCACAGAACGTAATGAACACAAGTGGCAACCGACGACAAGCATTGACACACCACATATTTTGCGGCCAATTTCCTGGACGTACACGAGTCTCCTCCAGATATACAATTCCGATTAAAGCAAGTTCTTCTCCAAATAGAGCTCCGTAGCTTCTGCTGATTTTAGTAGTTATGGATTCTTTTCAGTGGTATAATTCAAACCATGAAATTCACAAATAGTACCTGATCAGGAAAGTAATATCTTGAGCTCGGGTTAACCATTTTTTTTAAGTGCTGCCATACAATTTAATCAAGTGAAAATATATCGATATTATTGCCGGCTGTAAGACCGGCGTTTAACGTTAATAGGCTTTCAACCCACAGATAAGAAAGGAGAAAGATTATGAGCGTTTATAAAGTTATAGAAATTATCGGTTCCAGTGAAAAATCATGGGAAGACGCGGCAAAAAAGGCGGTGGAAAATGCCGCCAAAGGTCTGAAGGAAATCCGGATTGCGGAGGTCAAGGAACTGGACATGCGCATTGAAGAAGGTAAAGTAGCCGAATACCGTGCCAAAATGAGTATATCGTTCAAGTATATACCGACGTAGAATATCCGCGACCCGGCTCAATTACAACACCGGATGAGAAAGAGCAGTCAATTCATCAATTAACCCTATTGCGGCGGCGGAAGTCTTTCCGCCGCCGGTCTCACGGGATACCAAAATCACCTTATTTTGCTGTCCGGAAATCATTCACCTGGCGATTTACCCTGACTAAAACAATTTGCACAGTTAGCTCTACGCACCATTTTTTAAAAAACTTGACTCACAATACAGCGTTTCCTATACTCTATTTTATAAGAAGGAAATTCTGGTCAGATAATATGTTGAGCCCGCCAATGATTCAGAGGAACACATGAAAATCTATTTTGCCGGAGCGATCCGGGCAGGACGCAACGACGCCGCAGTCTATGCAGCCCTGATCAAATTTCTAAAATCTTTCGGGGAAGTATTGACCGAGCATGTGGGTAACACCGATCTTACACAGGCAGGCGACGACGGACCAGACGACCGTTATATCCATGACCGGGACATGGCCTGGCTATCATCGAGCGATCTTGTGGTGGCTGAAGTTACGATACCGTCTCTGGGAGTGGGATATGAACTGGGATGGGCCACGGCATTAAAGAAGCCTGTCTTGTGTCTCCGGAGGAACATGCCGGGGCATCCCTTGTCCGCTATGATTGCCGGCAGCCTCGGGATACGTAACGTTGAATATTCCACCATGGAAGAAGCTGAAACAATCATTGAGGAATTCATCAGAAAAAAGGCCGCAGGAGTCACCGGTTCTTCGAGGAAGGAATAAATGGTCACATCACTGGAACTATTATCACCGGCAGGCAGCGCCGACATCGGGATTGCCGCCATCGACCACGGTGCCGATGCCGTATATATCGGCGCTCCTAAATATTCCGCCAGAGCCGAGGCGGGAGTTAGCGTCGCCGACATTGCCCGCCTGATCCGGCACGCGCACCTGTATTACGCCAAAGTCTATGTAGCGCTCAATACCATTATGACGGACCGGGAACTGGCGGAGTCTCTCGATATCATCCAAGAGGTCTATGAATTGGGCGCTGATGCCCTGATTATCCAGGATGTGGGTTTGCTGGAGCTAGCTCTCCCCCCGATTCCTCTCATTGCCAGCACACAGATGCACAACAGCACTGCTGAGAAAGTCCGGTTCCTGGAGGCCGTGGGCTTCCAGCGAGTGATTCTGGCCAGAGAGCTTTCACTTAATGAGATTGCGGATATTCGCAGGACAACACGGATAGAACTGGAAGCATTTGTCCATGGGTCATTGTGTGTTTCCTACAGCGGGCAATGTTATATGAGTCAGGCCGTCACTGGCCGGAGCGGCAATCGCGGCGTTTGTGCCCAGCCCTGTCGATCCCATTACACCTTGACTGACGGTGACGGTAAAGCTATCAGGCAGAACAAATATCTGCTTTCCCTCAAGGACCTGAATCTCATTAACGACATACCAAAGCTGGTTGCGGACGGGATTACCTCCTTTAAAATAGAAGGACGGTACAAGGGCATTGAGTATGTAAAAAATGTAACAGCCGCCTTCCGGCAGGCCATCGACCGATTCATCAGCGGAAATTCCAATTATCGGAAGAGCAGTTCCGGGGTGAGCACACTGACCTTTTCGCCTGTCCCGGAAAAGACCTTCAACCGCGGCTATACACGATACTTCCTTAATGGCCGGAAAGAAAAAGTCGCCTCTATGGACACGCAGAAATCCATCGGACAGCATGTTGGTGAAATCGCCGCAGTGGGAAATGGTTTTTTTCGCCTGGCCGGTCATGATTTGCAAAACGGGGACGGGCTCTGCTTCTTTACAGAGAAAAACGAGCTGGCCGGATTCCGTGTGGAGCGGGTGGAGAAGGGGAAAATCTACCCTAATAATATGAATGGTTTGGAGATCGGCACATTGCTGTATCGCAATCATGACACAGCGCTTAACAAAATACTGAAGAAATCTTCAGCCAACCGTCGCATAGCAGTGGAAATGAATTTCACTCAAGAGGATACATTAATCCGACTAGCGGTGCGAGACGAAGACGGCAATGAGACCGAGACGGTAAAGGAGGTTTTGCTGGAGCCACCCCGTGATCCGGTAACAGCCAGAAAGCAGATTGAGACACAGCTTACCCGCACCGGCAACACACCCTACCAGGTGGCCAAATTGACCATTTACCCCTTGCAACCGGGCTTTCTTCCCGCGAGCGCATTGAATAGTCTGCGGCGTGATGTTCTGGTGATGCTTACCGGGGTCAGGCAACAAAAATACCTGCGCCCAAACATCCGGTTTACACCCAATGACACCCCTTACCCGGAAAAAAATCTCGACTTCCGCGCCAATGTCCTCAATGATTTTGCCCGTCGATTCTATGAACGCCACGGAGCAACAGTTACTGAGCAGGCCTTTGAAGTACTTTCCGACACGACCGGAAAAACGGTCATGACCACCCGGTACTGTATCCGGCATCAGTTGGATCTGTGTCCCCGGCTGCAGCATTCGGGTAGCTACGTTAAAGAGCCTCTCCGGATCAGGGATAGTCATCATACTTATCGTCTGGAATTTGACTGCCAGCAGTGCAGGATGTTTGTGATCCCGGATGGTAAATAGCTCTCTCCCGACGAATCGCTTTTCATGACCGGCGGATGGAATGGGCTTTTGAAGATGAGGTGCCTGGAGCCGGGTGCAACGCTTTGGGCGGTCAAGGGACACGGCGATTATCTGCAGAGGATCGCCTTTTCCGCGGGCGGCAAAACGGTTGCGACCGGCAGGCCACAGGCGGCAAGGGCAATGAAGTAAGCGTAATCAGTCTGGGAGAGCACACGAAAAAGGCAACCACTGATATTTCAAAACAGATAGGCCACAACCAGACACCGCTGATTATTAATTTCGGCAAGGATTATCCGCTGTATCAGATAAAATAATAACGATCTGGTAAATGGATGTGTGCTTCTAATTTCTGTTTTGCTTTTTTTATTCACGCTGAAATTGACCAGCCGTAATGCTGTTACTAATGCCTTGACATACAAGACGGCGTTTCCTATAATTTCTACTAGAGAAAGGACTGATCAGATATGAAAAAGCATTTCATAATTAACTTCGAGAAAACTGAAATTGTAATCTTCTGCATCTTTATGCTCATAACATTCCTTGTACCCGTTGCAGTACATGCCTGGGGATCACTCGCACCAGCGCAGACTCACCAGTACATCCTCCAGCAGGCCTATAAAAAGCTGAGTGCTGATCCTGCCTTTGATCCAAAACTATTTCCCACCATCGAGGAAATCATCAATCATGAAGGTGTTGTGTGGGCGCGATACAAGTGGACGGGTGAGGGTTATATCGGTCTTGGTGTTGATTACAACGTTCTTTCCGGCCCCGGACCGGACAGCAGAGGGGCATCAAATTTTTCGGAGCATTACTACAATCCGAAACTGGGAAGGGGTGGTGCGCCTGATTCGATCAGCCGTTACTACCGCTACCTTGCCGAAGGTATTTTGACCTCAAAAAAGGAAGCCTTGCCTAAGGCCGCTGCATGGGGTGCTCATTACTTGTCCGATATGTTCTGCCCCTATCACGTGATCGGAGCCGACCGGTCAACCATTCAGGCCATCTACGAAGAACAGAACACGAAGCACAAGGACAGCATCTATCTTCAGGATGAAATCAAGGGTTCGGTAAAGCTGGCATACCTGACACCGGTGAAATTTCTCAGCAACAATTTCAATACTGAAGTGACCCGGTATCTCACCAAATCTAACGAAGACTGGTTTGACCCTTGGTACTACAACGGCGACACCGAATTGGCTATGTCAGAAACCTCAAGTCATATCGCATGGGAAACTACGATAGGCCACAATGGCACCGGACTTTCCGGTTATGATCCTTCATGGAAGAACAGCCCGAAAACCTTCGATAAGCCTTGGATGTCGCAGGCCGAACAAGTCCGGAGACTGACCGTGTCTTCAGCTACGGAAACATATTCCCGCATAACAAGTTATTTTGATAACCCCGAACCAGCTATCAATAACGCCATTCAGGCGGTGGCAACGGTATGGCGTGCATCTCTTAGTGCCATTAAGCCATCGCTTGAATCCACTCAGGAAGGTGAGCACCTTGTTGTACGCGGAAAGGTGTCGAATAAGGGAAATGCGGAACTTCGCGATATAGAAGCCCGCCTAACATCCGCTGACTGTCCGATTGATCCTCACCAGGCAATTCAAAAAATATCCAGTATAGCTGCAGGGCAGGCATCTTCAACTCAACCATGGCGCATCAAGGGATCAGGCGATGCTTGCAAACTTAAGTTGGAGACCATCGGCAATTACGGTGCTCCAGATCTCCAGTATGCGATGACAACATCTGCAGCCAAAACCGATGATGTTCCATCGACCGATAAGACAGAGCTCGATGGTTTAAGCGTGGAAATTCTGCAAAAACTAAAGGCGACGGTACGGTTAGGAGTAAATGCATACGGCCCCATCATACAGACTTCAGGCAAAGGAGAAAACCGGAAGCTCTGGGAAAACATTCATGTCCCGCACATGTTATTCTTCGCACAGCCTGGTGTAGAGAAAAAGTTTCTTAAATGGTCCGGAAACGCTTTTTCAGCACTTGTCGAGGGGAAAAGAATTGTAAACGGTGTAAACAAACGTGCCACTCTGAAAGTCGAGGGCGCTATTGCAGCGGACGGAAAAAGCATTCTGAATCTGAGGATTGAAGAGTACTACATCGAAGAAGGCATAAGCGATGTGAAAACATTGATCCAAATAGCAACTACACCCTTAGATCAACAAGAGACACAGAAGTTTGCTGGAAATGGCCTGGTTATATACCAACTGAGGGGGGAAAAGGTAAAGAGCTCTTTAATCAAGGCGGAGATGACTTCACGGCAATTGATGTCTGACGGAACGCCGAGGCCGGATAGCACGTTTAATAGGATTATAAAGTTTTACGATGATCAATACAGTCCGCAGATTCTGGTTACTTTTGCGCCATTGGCGAAATGATCTCACTTCCGCTTCAGTTGCAGGGAGTGGTTGATGGAGTCGGTAAGCAGTTCTTTCTGTGACTGACCTTGTGGCGCAATGTTTACCAGTTCGAAGCCGCAAGTATCTTCCCTTTTGAGTTTCATTTAAAGAACATTCTGAATTTATAATCATTTGCGATTGAATTGTCAGTTCAAATAGGGGGAAACAAATATGATACTTAGACGAATCACGATTCATCTCCTGCTCGTTAGCTCAATCCTTCTCCTGTCATGGGGAGCGGCCTGCGGCGATAATTCCCTCCGTTATGCGAATCTGGGTGATTTTCGCTTGGAGAACGGAGCGGTTATCAAGGAATGCCGTCTGGCTTATCGAATTCTGGGTAAACATAACGAGCAAAAATCCAACACGATTTTGATACCGACCTGGCTGGCGGGAACTTCGCAGGAACTTATCGATCTCGGAATCGTCGGTTCCGGAAAAGTGATCGACAGCTCGAGGTATTACGTTATCGCCCTCGATTCATTGGGCAACGGCGTATCGTCATCTCCTTCCAACAGCGCTATGCAGCCCGATCGGGATTTTCCTCAATTCTCCATAAGTGATATGGTCCGGGCTCAACATCTGCTTCTGACCCGGCATCTGAATATCCACCGCCTGCACGCTGTAATCGGAATGTCACTGGGCGGCATGCAGGCATTTCAATGGATGGTTATGTATCCTGATTTTATGGACAAGGTTATTCCGATTGCCGCATCACCCTGGATGACTTCCAATGACCTGCTGGTATGGTCTGCTGAATTGGCGGTTATCGAGAATGTCCGCAGTTGCCAAGGTGAGCATGCAGCGATGAAAGCTCTGGCTCCTCTGCATTCACTGCTTCTATGGACTCCCCGTTTCCGCGTAGCGTCAACCAAACCAGCTGCCGTTCCCGAGTTTTTGAGCAATCTGGAAAAAAGTTTCCTTAAATACAACCCTACAGATTGGGTCTGGCAGGTGAAGGCCGCTATGAATCAGGACATTCTTAAAAATTTTGATGGCTCATCTCAGATGGCAGCTAAAGCCGTGCAGGCCGAAATACTGATAATAACGACCACTCAGGATCAGATCATCTACCCGGAGCCCGCCAGGACATTTGCCCGGCTTCTGAAAGCCCAAACAGCAGAACTGACCGGTGATTGCGGGCATCTGGCATTCCTTTGCGAGTCGGATAAGCTCAGAGAGTTGGTGGATGCATTCCTAAAGAGGGATATGCGGATAAATGTAAAGGAATGAAGCGCCGCAAATGATAAACATTTTGCTTCTTGGACTGCGCAAACCGCCAACTTCATTAAAAAATGCTGGACTTTAACTGGTAATCATTGATGCTGTTTTGGAGTAATTAGGGTATTGATAGACACTCTGAGAGGAGCTTGCAGAGGCGTGATGCCTGCCCTGGCGACCTTTAGCCGCCAGGCTGGTATAGGCGAAAAAAATGAATGCTTTGCCCGAATCATGCGTACGTTGTATTTTTAACCTCCAGATACTTAAAAAAATTATCCTCGGTCAGGAGTTAAAGGAGCGGATGATGCCGGAAAAAATAAAAAACTATCAGAGAATACAGTCAATTGATATTCTTCGCGGCGCAATAATGATGTTAATGTTAATCGACCATATCCGGGGGTTTTGGAGTTCTTACAATTTTAACCCGCTGGATATTGATAAAACCTATCCTTTTCTTTATTTCACCAGATGGATTACCCACTTCTGTGCGCCGACCTTCATATTTTTGAGCGGCATAGCCGTTTTTTTGAGCACAAAATTAAAAAATATGTCCAGGAGCGAAACAGCAAACTTTCTAATCGTCAGAGGCTTGATCATACTGGCTGTCGAGGTTTTTCTCTCTCAGATATATTTTAATTTTGAATATCGTTTTTATTCACCTGTCGTACTTCATTTACAGGTAATGTTTTCCATAGGAATTTCGATGATACTACTGGCCGCTCTGCAATTTATAAAACCGGTAATTTTAGGGACTATCTCGCTTGCAGTCATTCTTCTTCATAATTTGATGCCAATATTGGATTTATCTCAATTCTCTTTTCATAATGTTGTCTATGGCATGCTCCACCAAGCTGTGTTCTACAAGGTAAATGATTATTTCACTCTGGGAATTCAGTATGCAATAATTCCCTGGGTGTTTGTAATGTCTTTGGGTTTTTCTCTGGGAAGTGTCTTTTTAACAGAGTCCGGCAAGAGAAAAACAATGCTTCTTTTTACAGGTATAACGGCAGTCGCTTTATTTATTGTAATCCGCTCTTTTAATGCCTACGGAGACCATCATACCTGGAGTGTTCAGAAGGACTTTCTTTTCACTTTTCTGTCTTTCATCAATGTTGAAAAATATCCTCCTTCATTGCTGTATCTCTTGATAACCCTCGGTATTTCCTTTGTTGTATTAGGGTTTCTGGAAAACCGCCAATTGAAAACAGACAACCTTTTTCTGATATTTGGGAGAACTCCGATGATTTTTTATATCATTCATTTTATTTTAATTGTCATTCTTGCTTTTTCTACCAGCGCAATATTGCATGGTTTCAAAATGCCGGATTTAATTAAAGGGATTCCGTTTGCCTTTAATCTCTGGGTTACTTATCTTGTGTGGGCAATGCTTCTCCCTGTCTTATATTTTATCTGTAAAAAATATTATTATTATAAAAGAGATAAAAAGAAAAAATGGACTGCATATTTTTGACAGTTTTTTACGCGGCACCTTGCTTTCTGCCATCCACAAATCGTCAACACCGGCAAAGATGATAGACTTAAGCTCGCAATCATCTTACTCCTAAGCCGTTATTAGAAGATGGAACGAAGAAAACGGATGCATAATTGAGATGATGTAGCAGCTGATGGAAATCAGGTGTAAAATGGAGAATGTTTTTCTGCATAATCGGGAAAAAACATTGGATGAGGCCAGACGGATCGGGCTGATCGCCGATAGCCACGGCGACTATGAACGAACGGAGTTGGCAGCCGAAGTGCTCCTGGCTGCCGGTGCGGAGCGACTGATCCATTTAGGCGATTTTTGCGATACGCTTCAGGAATCCTCCTGGGTGGCTGTTATGCAATTATTACAACGTTACCGGATGCTAACAGTTAAAGGAAACAATGATTTCCAGGTAGAGACGCTTCTTAAAGAACGAGGCCCCGGAAGGGATCAGGCGGCAGTTGAACTGTGGGCATATCTCCGGTTGCTGCAAACGACCATGGTCAGCGATGGTCTATGTTTTGCACACTCCCTGCCTTATGACTCCATCCGTTCTTTATATGAACCCATCGATGACGGTACAACGGCAGAGGCCATTAAGATTTTCCAGCGGACAGCGCATCATATCATGTTTTGCGGCCACTCCCACACCCCGTCACTGTTTCGTTGGAAGAAGGAAAAGGTGACCAGGGAGGAGATTCCCCGGAATAAAACGTTTCCGCTGAAAGAGTCGGAACGCTACATTGTCGTCGTCGGGGCGGTGGCGGACGGAGATTGTGCCCTGTATGACAGAGAGACGGCTTGTTATCAGCGGATCCGGCTGGATTGTACATCCCTAAAATAGCGGTAAAATAAAAAGAATAACAAACAAACCAAGGGGAAGGCATTTATGAAACCTGCTCTCATTGTTGTGGACATGATAAAGGATAATGTCGGAATGCATATGTCGTCAAGCAGATCGAACGAATTTGCGAAGATCATTCCCAATTTACAGAAATTGCTGAAGGAATGCCACACGCGAGGTATTCCTGTCGCCTTCGCCAATGACAGTTTTATGGTGGGCGATCTTTTGTTCAGCGGCCGGATGAAACCGCATGCCATCAGAGGCACGAAGGGCACTGAGGTCATCGAGGAACTGGGCCCCGAACCGGGAGACACGGTCCTGGAAAAGAGGAGACTCAGCGCCTTTTTTAAGACAGATTTGGATATGACCCTGCGGCTCTGGAAGGTGGATACGATAATCGTTACCGGCATCTCGACTCCAGGCTGTGTATATATGACTGCGATGGACGGCTTCTGCTACGATTTCAAGGTTATCATCCTCGAGGACTGCTGTGCGGCCCACAAACCCGAAATTCACGAGAAATTTCTGTCTGCAGTGAAAATGATGCCGCTGGATCCTATGGTTCGAATCATGAAGCTCGATGAAATGCTCGGTGAATGGTGATACTCTGCCGGAGTTCTGTTGTAGAATTCTTCTAACTAAGATAGCGGCCTTACCTGGCAGGAAGCCGGTCAACGCAACTGCGCTCATTGTTGTGGATAGAGTTTTATCTGCCCGGGAAGATTATTCGAAAATGATGCTGTGAATATCTGCATTCCGAACCGGAACGGTAATTATCTGTCCGTTGATCAGTTTGACTTTTATCTGTCCGCTGGAGTCCGCTTGCCCTGATTCAACCGTCAACTAGATACTGTGGTCACGGGCAATCTAATTTAACGAATGCGTGTACTTATGATTATCGTGAGCGGTGAATTGTGAATATTGCTGATTGAAGTCTTAATCGACGGCGACGAATCAAACTTGCTGACATCAAATCGGTATTATTTTAATTCCAGTTGATTCGCCTTGTTATACTCAATACGTTCTTCGTTGTATTTGCCGAGAGCATGATAAGCCATTCCGCGGCATTTATAAGCGTATGCATTTTGGGGATTTAGCTCGATTGATTTAGTGTAATCAATAAGTGCTTCGTTATATTTACCAAGTGCGTGATAAGCCATCCCGCGATTGAGATAAGCATCTGCATATTTGGGATTCAGTTCAATTGCTTTGTTGTATTCAAATAGTGCTTCATTATATTTGCCAAGTATATGGTAGGTAACTCCACGACTGTTGTAAGGACCAGCATCTTTAGGATTCAGTTCAGTTGATTTATTGTAATCAGCAAATGCTTCACTGTATTTACCAACCACATGATATGTCATTCCACGGTTATTATAAGCATCTGCATATTTGGGATTCAGTTCAATTGCTTTATTGTATTCAAATAGTGCTTCATTATATTTACCAAGTATATGGAAGGTAACTCCACGACTGTTGTAAGGACCAGCGTCTTTAGGATTCAGTTCAGTTGATTTATTGTAATCAGCAAATGCTTCACTGTATTTACCAACCACATGATATGTCATTCCACGGTTATTATAAGCATCAGCATATTTGGGCTTTAGCTCGATTGATTTAGTGTAATCAACGAGTGCTTCACTATATTTACCTAGCATATGATATAGTACACCGCGGTTGTTATAAGCTAAATCAAACTTTGGGTTTAATTCAATTGCTTTGGTATAATCAGCCATTGCTGCTTTAAAATCGTTCTGTATATGATTTTTGTATCCACTTTCAAGCCATTCAAACGCAGAAAGTTCTTTTATTGATTTATCATATCTTTTTTGAACCTGCTGTTTTGCGTTACCCTTTGCAAGTGACAGCTCTTCTCTCAGTTTCTTGTTTTCTTCCAAAATAGCATCTGTTCTCTTTTTGGTTTCCTCAAGTTCCCGGGATTTATCACGGTCTTTACGGAGATTGTCTATTGATTTAATCAAATCATTTTCATTTGCGACGATCTTTGTTTTTATCCAATATTTTTCACCATTCCATTTTTCATCGATGATCTCAGTCTTTACTATACCTGCCGTTAATGAGGTAATCTGGTCTTTTGTAAGTTGAAAATTCTTCACTTCAGTTATGCTTTCCAGGTATGTGCCCAATTCCTCAAGGAGAAGTCTTTTCACTTCTCTCATTGCAGTTATGCGGCTGGAGTTTCTGCTATCATCCTCACTTGCCTGATAGGTGTATTCCTTGATGAATGTTCTGTTTTCGGCAAACGCGTAATTTGGAATAAATAAAATAAGCAGAAAGAAGATCAATTTAATGTGTGTTAGTCTGTATTTCATTGATGTGAACCCTTATATAAAATTATTCTATTTAAATACACTTTTGATAAAGACGTAGCAAGGTATTTTAATGAAACACTAGGACATAATAATGTACACTGTATCGATTTTTAGGACAACAGTGTATCCGGAAAAGTCACTAATATTGAACGGATGTAAATGGGTTAAAGAAGATTACCTTGACATACAAAAGAGCGTTTCTTATACTTTACCCCACAAAAGGAAGTTCTTAAAGAATTATGCGAGAGGTTCTTTGTGAAAATCCAAGTTTTTCCTTCTGGCGCTATGTGTCTCTTTTTGCAGCTTCGTCCTCTCTGTCTTTAGATTGGACTTTGTGATAGAAAGGTTGAAGATACCACAAGCTGTATAAACAGAATAGTGTCAGAGCCAGGTGTCCCCATTGCCGACTAAAGAATGATTTGTCTCCTGGACTTGCCGATCTTCTTTCGTTCCAACTATATTCAATAATCCCGGATTTCCGGAGAAAAACTGATTTGGAGGTGCGATAATGAAAATGAGAGCAAGGGAATTAGTAATTGTTTTATCACTTTTAATGAGCATAGCGTTCGTTTTTCCGGTTTTTGCAGAAGGAGAAATAAAACACCAGAAGTCATCTACAGTTGGCAGTCTACTCGCTCTTCCTGTTTTCGCAGCCCAAGAGATGAAATACCAGACATCGTTTGAAGGTGGCAGTCTCTACCGGGTCGGAGAAGTTCGGGTTTTGGAACTCACCGGCAATTACCGGCAGATGGGGCGGCAGTACGGGCAACTTGTGAGGGACGATCTGCAGGCGATGTATACCAATATCGGTGAGATCTTTCTAAATAATCCGGATAAAAAAAGAAGGATGACCGCAGAAGATCTGAACAAGATTGCCCGATCTATATTCGACCGCTATCCCCAGCGCTACAAGGAGATTCTATATGGAATGGCGGAAACATCCGGCCTCAATCTGGACAAGGTGCTCCTTGTCAATGCTTTGGAATGGTTTCCGAAAATCAATAAACTTTCTTATGGGAAATGTTCCGGCATGGCCGTCTGGGGTCCCTATACCAGAGGCCAGGTCATATTCGGCAGAAATGACGATGACGATCCGTCTTACTTAGCTTTTGCCCGTCCGGTCGTAGCCGTTTTCAAGCCGAATGACGGAAGCATCCCCGTGGCCCTGATTAACTATCCCGGTGTGATCTACAATGCAACGGGGATGAACGCCGCCGGCTTGTTTATGGAACTCAATGCCGGAAACGATATGGGATTCGCCATGGACCGGATTTCCATCTTCACGACGCTGTTTTTGTATTTGCAGGAATACAGCAACCTTGTAGATTTGGACCGTGCCATGCGTTCCACACTGGTAGATATGAGTTCCATTGTCAATGTGGCCGATTCGACCCGTGGCTACTCCTATGAATGTTCGCTCTGGGATACGAAGCGGCGGGACCAGGACGCTGAGGGGATCGTTGCCGCGGCGAACGAATACTCTCATCCGGATTGGAATATCACGCCTTTAGACCCCAAGAAGGATCCAGGTGCGAACCAGCTCCGGAAAGGGAACCTGCTGAAACTCGGCGCGAAGTACAAGGGGGCAATTACTCCGGAAGTGATGATGCAAAAAATAATGGATGTGGATATCAAAGAGGACGGGGCAACACATGCTGGTACCATCTTCCAGGTCGTAGCTGCACCGGCGGAGAGAAAGATCTGGGTAAAAGTACCAGGCCGAGTGGAATGGACGGAAGTTCCATTGGCAGCGATATTCCAGAAAAAATAACTGAGGCAATCTGCCTGCAGGAAGACCCGGGGAATGAAAGATAAAGGAGGAAGTCATGCTAAAGACCAGAATTATCGGCATATTTTGTCTTTGCTGCATGCTGGTTACTACACTGGCATTCGGTGCGGCAACAAGTAAGAAAAATGACTATGAGGGTGCTATTACCAAAGCCCGCAGCGAAATCTGGCAGTCCATAAACAGCGGCAAATGCGGTAGTGCTACCGTTGCCATAATGGTCGATGGCAAGATCGTTTATGCCGAAGGTTTTGGCATGGCCAACAGAGAGAGGGGCATTCCTGTCACTAAAGCTACGCTCTTTAATATCGGCTCTATCAGTAAAGTGCATGTAGCAACTGCAATCATGCTGCTTGTTGATGACGGCAAGGTTTCGCTCGATAAGCCGGTTACGTACTATCTTCCGGAATTCAAGATGGCTGACGATAGATATAAGAAAATCACTGTAAGAATGCTACTGAACCACGTATCGGGTTTGCCGGGAACGGAAGGTTCGAATTCCTTCGGGTTCAAGTATGATGACAAAGTAAAGCAGGAAACTATCAATACCCTTTCCCGCGCGCATCTCAAACATGCTCCGGGGGCTATGGATGTATATTGCAATGACGGATTTACACTGGCGGAAATGATCGTGGAGAAGGTAAGTAAACAAAGCTACATGGAATTTCTGGAAAAAAGAATGTTCCGGCCACTGGGCTTAAAAAATACCGGCATTGGCGTCGGCGAAATCAAGGGCAAACCGGTAGCATTTTATTATGACCCGAAAACCGGGAAGAAGCATCCTGCTGAAACGCTCTCAGTCCTTGGTGCAGGCGGGCTGTCTTCGACTGCCGAGGATCTTTGTCGTTTTGCCGATTCCTTTTCTGCGGCAGGTAAACTCCTGAAGAAAGGCTCTCTATCCGAGATGAGAAAAGCTCAGCCTTCCGAGTTTAGAGGTAAACTTCGTAATCCGACCATTTCGTTTGGATTGGGTTGGGATCTTGTAAGCCTTCCCCAGTATGATGCGGCAGGAATTCAGCTGCTGGGCAAAAGCGGAGGCACGGGAAATTATTCTTCGATGCTTTTCACCGTTCCCGATAAGAGAATATCGGTTGCCGTCATCGTTGCCGGAAAAGGAAGCAATGCGATGGAAGTAGCATTAGATATTATGGATGCCGTTATGGTCAAAAAGAATCTTTTGCCGAAAAAAGAAAAAGCAATAATAATTCCGCCGCAAGCGCAGAAATTGCCGCCGGATCAAGTATCATTCAGCGGTTATTATGCCAGCGCCGCGAAAATCGGCCAGTTTGTGTTTGATGAGGAAAAGAACAGCGTTACTGTGTTCATGCTCAAAGAAAAGGAAAAAGTGCCCATAATGACTCTCGTCTATAACAATGGCTACTATTACGATGCCGAAGGTAACCGTTCCTATTTTGCCAATACAGGCAAGGAAAGTTATTACGTGAGCTCGTCCGCTACACTCGGTGTAGATGTGATCGGCATGCAGAAAGTAAAACCCATAGCAAAACCGCAAAACCTCCGCATCAATATCGATGGGATGGTTTGGCTGCGTCGTAACGTCTCTCCTCTGGAGGGGATTATGACGGTGGATTCGCATTTTGTTAAGTCCTTGCTCTACAAGGAACTGCCGGGATACGTAGATTTCGGGGGCATTAAAAGGAATGATTCCCCGGAGTTCGCGGGCATGCCCTTTGATGCCATGCGCGATCAGACAGAACTTACCCTTTCGGAAAAGAACGGTGTTACAGAAGCATGGATTTCGGACATGATGTATAGTCCGGCCCAGAGCGCCGTTGCCTTAAAAGCCGGAGAAAATTCCGTGAAAATTGAGAGCGATGGATATAACAAGTGGCTGGTAACAGACGAAGACATGGTTGTAAGTTTAACAAAACCGAAGCAGGGAAGAATAATAATATTTTCTTCCGATGATACCGCGATCTATGATAGTGCGGTCGATACGGGTGACGCCTATGCCGCCAAGGGCAGTTATATTGAATTTGCCGGCTTTGCCAACGATGTCTTTACAGTTAAAGCCAAACCCAGAGCGTCAGATAATAAGAAGTAAAAGATTATAGTCATTGCTTCGCACTGGCGAGTATGAGCCAGGGCGAAGCAATCTCCAACATCAGGTTCATCCTGAATTATAAAGGCTGGATTATCTGTTCTTTAACTGCATAGTCCAGAAATTCATCAATCTTCTTTCGCGCTTTTATGTTTTCCCTGTCGCAGATTTGTCGGAGAGAATCGCTGCCTGTAAATGATCCCAGCAACCTGCTGAAAGTGATATCTATGGGCAGTGTTTTAACAGCTCCGCCGCAATTATAAACCACCAGATATGATTTCTGCGGGGAATAGGAATCAAGGAACTCCTCAAAGGTAAGTTCGCCGACAGTCATGAGGTCATCAAAATCATATTTTAAGGAAAGAGAAATTGTTCCGGGTGATAAACAGAAAACGGTTTCATCAGTAAACTTGCTGCTGACTGCCTTTACCGGCGGTCCGGCATAAAGCGAACGGTTCAGCGCACCGTGAATTTTTATGATATCCTCCATTACCGGAAAGAGTTTTTTCTTTTTATGTTTGGTGAACTGCTCTTCGACAAAAGAGGATTGCAGAACGGTAATCTCTTCTCTTGTGAGCTTCAGCGGCTCTTTGCAAGGCGATAGATGTACTGCAAAATCGGAAAGAAAGTCAACAGGATCAACGGCGATTGTTTCCAGAGCCATGAACATCCAGCCCGCAGCGCCTCCGCGGTTGTAAAAAATTTCACAGGCATTTTTCAGATATTCGGCTTGCGCCATTCCTGCTGCGGAAAAACCCGGTGAGGAAATCAGGGTGTATGGCGCATCTTTCAGACAGTTCAGCCCGAAGGATTCCGCCTGATCGTAAAGCGCTGTCCCCGGTATAACAGCGAGGGGGAAAATGTCCAGATGGTTCGGCTGCAGACTCAGAGCATAATTCAGGCTCTCTTGAAATCCGGCGGGTGTATCGCCGGGCAGCCCGTAAATCAGGTCCAGCCCGAAAACGGCACCGGCTTGATTCAGCAGTGCGATTTTTTTCGCGTATTTAACGGGGTCGATGGTTCTGTTGACATGGGCAAGCACTTCGGGATGCGCGCTCTGCAGTCCAACCTGGAGGCTGCAGTGAAGTCCGGCAAACAGCCCGGCGATTTCACGGTCGATAAACTCTGTTCTTATTTCAAAGGTATAATGAATAAGCGGAGCCGTTTTGCTAATCAGGTGCAGGATTTTTTTGGCGCGCTTGATATTACAGTTAAAAGTCGGGTCCAGCACAAAGATCTGGGTTACTTTTTTTTCTTCGAAGAGCTCCAGTTCTTTCCGGATGCGTTCTATCGAGATTTGCCTTACACCGGCCACACCCCTTGATTCGAAACAAAAACCGCATTTAAAAGGACAGCCGCGGGAGAGCTCCCACCACAAACCGGAATAACGACTGGGGTCCATTGTTCCGGAAAGAAAAGGCGAGGGCAGGGAGTTTAAGTCCATGACGGGCTGCTGGTCTTTTGCCGGGTTTTGCTTTGCACCTTTTAAAAAAACTCCGGGTATGTCTTTAATCTCTTCACCGTTCAGCAGCCTGTTCATTACTTCCGTCAGGACGATCTCACCTTCACCTTTAATGATAAAGTCAAATGGTGCGCTGGCGATCAGCATTAAAGGAAGTGCTGTTGCCTCTGCGCCGCCGGCGAAGAGTAATACAGCCGGGAATCGCCCTTTGATTATCCGGCAGATTTCCATTACCAGGTGCTTGTTCCAAAGGTATGTCGAGAAGCCGATCATATCCGGAATATTTCTGCAAATGTCCTCCACTATGAAATCGGCAGAGTTATCAATAGTATAATCATGAAATGATACATCCAGCTTTCGGCTTATGGTGTCCACGGAATCGAGCTGGGCTTTAAGTGCGGCTGCAGCCAGAGGGACAGCCTGAGGTGAGTCCTTGATGTGGATTGATACAAGTTTAAGTGTTAATTTATTCAAAAAGCTATCCCCGTCCTTAATTTGTATTTCTAGTATCTTATTTAATAGCGTATTCAAAGAAAAAAATTCTATATAACTCTGGTAAGGTTCAATGCAATGTTGTGACATCCTGCCAATGAGACTATTTGCGGAATTAAGGCAGCCCTCTCCAGTGTGTCTTTTTTCATAATGCGTCATGACTGTATGTATTCCACGCTAGTGTATTCATCATAAATAGTATCAGCTGGTACTTGGAGTTGGAAATTGGCAGTGTCGTATTTTCGGTTTGACGGTTCGGGGATTGTCGGCTGTGGCATTAATCTGACTAGTCAGAGTTCCAGATACGCCTGTATGACTGACGGGTTTTTAATGAAGCTGATGATCCGTATGATCCACTTAAAATGCGGACATGTCAGGGGATCAATTTTATATGCCTTCTGAATCAGTCTTGCAGAGGTTTTAATAGCGTTCAAAATTTCGTCGTGTTCGTGCGCACTTTTGCTTTTGTCTTCTGGAGAAAATGGGCATTATCGCAGTATTCATGCCGAAGGAGAGGAAAGCATTGAATATTATCCATTGAAAGCAGCTGTGCTTACATGTCGCGCTTCAAAATGGTATTCAATGAGCTAATCCTCAGCTATGATTTTATAATTGGCTACCTTCGCCATATCGGCATTGTAATAAAATGATGACGCAAAGAAGAGAGCAGCAGCTCCCATTGTGAATATCGGGAGAAACAGCATTGCTTTTTCGATTCCGTAGATATCCGAAAAATAACCGATGACGGGAGGACCGAGCGAACTGCCCAATAGGTGCTGTATAATGATGCAGATACTTAGAGATGTGGCGCGCAACCCCGGATGAACAACATCCTGAGTGACCGCAACCGACGCCGGGACAAAGGCGACGGCGCATATTCCCGTTACAATCAGCACCGCATATTGTACGTTACCGGAAAAAACGCTGAAGGCCAGAAAAAGCGCGGCGGATGTCGCAAGAGACGAAAGCACGGCGAACATCAACCGCGCATTGGATCTGGAACGAAGCCAGCGATCGGCCAGGAATCCGCCGAGCGGAGCACCGACGATCGCCATCAGCATAATTATGCTGCTCTTCATTCCCGCTTGCCCCATCGGGATACCCTGGGTCCTGTTGAAATATGTCGGCAGCCAGCTCATTAGCGCAGTGGTGACGAACACGTTCCCTGCAAAAGCAAGATTATTAAGCAGTAGCGATTTTATTCGTACGATGTGCAAGGCCAGCGTCTTCCATTGAACGCTGTTCCCGTATCCACCTGAAGAATTAAGATCCCCATTGTTCAGGTCGACTGTTTTATAATCCTTTACCCTGAAAAAAAGGAGCGCCACAAGCATACCCGGAAGCGCAACAATCCCGAGGGCATAGCGCCATCCTAAATGCTGCGCGATCAATCCCCCGAGAGCGATGCCCAGCGCGCTTCCCAGAGGGATGGACGCGTTCCATATCCCCAGCATCCGCGCCCGCCGTTCGACGGGAAAAATAGCGGAGATCATTGCCGTCCCTCCCGGAGCGTATCCCGCTTCTCCTATGCCGACGAATCCCCGTAATGTGAAGAGCTGCCAGAAGTTGCGTGTTGCGGCGCAGGCCAGTGTCGCTAGGCTCCACAGCACCGACATGATACCGATGCTTTTTTTTCTGCTCCACCTGTCGATTGCGAAGGAAGCGGGTAGCGTGAACAAGAGAATCGACCAGTAGACGACCGATACCAGCAGGCCGCATTGTGCGTCCGAGAGTCCCCAATCCTGTTTTATATAGGGGAAAAGGGAAACTATCACCATCCTGTCAATATAATCGAACATGTAGAGCAGGAAAAGCAGGGTGAAAATGTAATACGCCTGTTGCTTCGTTAGGGGGCCGGAAAAGGATTCCTTGTTTTTCATAGACACATCTCCTTCAAATCATTTTTAAAAAGAGGTCGCGATTACTGTTTTATACGAAGGGAGTCGATCATGCACTCGACAGCCTGATTGTAGAGATCCTCAAACCGGTATCCGTCCAGTGTTGTTTTTTGTAGTTTCCTCAGATGGGTGACTCCGTGGAGCATGCCCAGAAAAATCAATGCGTACTTTTTTGCGTCGACGCGGGTGAACTCACCGCTTTCCACCCCCGCTTCAATTGTTTCAACCAGCGGCGCAAGCATTTTCTCGCCGTGCTTGTCAATATGGGATTTCATCTGTACCGGGAATATCCTCCGGGATGATGAAACGAAGTAATCCAAAAAATCGAAATAGGCCTTGTGCTTTACACTGAATTCGAGCAGGGCTTTGCCGATCGCCCTTATCCTGTCAGGAGGTAATGTGACCGGTGAAACCGCGATCGCGAGGTGTTCGTGGATGAGATCAAACGCCTCTATGGAAAGGGTGGCGTAAATCTCCGTCTTGCCGGAGAAGTATGAATAAATCGTCCCGAGCCCCAGATCGCAGCTATCGGCGATCTGACGGATGGAAACACCGTCAAGGCCGTTTTCCAGTAGAAGACCACGCGCCGCTTCCAGGATAGCGCGTCTACGCTCATCTTTTACTTTTTGTTTCCTTTTCCCCGCTTCCATACACATCTCCTCTGTAATTTAATCGATCGCCTACCATTGGGACAGTGAATTCGACCTTCAACGGCCGGGTATCTTTAGGAATAACGCCAATAATAAAAAAACATTGACAATCGAACGTTGTTCGAATATGAACAATGTTCGATGTAAGAACGTTGTTCATAAATCATGGTATTGTTGGCTTTGTCAAATACTATTTTGCGATAATGAGGCATGAGGCAGGGGACGTATTTGATTTACTTGCGAAAGAGGCTGAAACTATTGAGTATTGTCGATTATATTTTTATTAAAATTAATTTAAATTGGAGATATTGCATATGAACGGAAAGGAACGCATCAAGGCCGCGTTGAGCATACAAGAACCCGATCGGGTACCGCTTTACATTCACGGCATCAACGAGGAGCCGATCATCGGTATCGGCAGACAAATTACCGACGGTCTTCCTGATCCGAAGGAATTCCGCGAGATGAACGATCGGGAGAAGGGAAAGCTGCTGGATACACTCTTTCTCGTTCACGAACACTTCGGTATAGACGGTTTTACCTCATTTGAGATTGGCCACGAGGAGAACGTGGATGCGGACCATGTCGCAGACGACTGGGGAGTAGTGTATACCAGAAGTCTCCACGGCCTTCCGGTCGCCACGGGTCATCCCCTGCAGAATCCTCGTGATATCGATAATTTCACGCCTCCGCGACCCAGCAGGAATCACCTTCTTCTTCTTGACATGGGGCGGGAGCGCTTTAAAGGAGAAAAGGCACTCTTCTGGCTGATGCGCGGGGCCTTCGTACGTTCCTGGCGGCTGATGGGAATGGAGAACCTGATGATTCAAATGTATGATAATCCCGAATTCGTTCACCGCATCGCCCGCATGGTCACCGACTACAGTCTTGAACAGCTCGATATGCTCGTCGATGCCGGTTTGGACGTTCTGGTGGTGGAAGATGACATTGCTGACCGGAACTCTCCACTTATCTCTCCGCGGCAGTTCGTTGAATTTATCAAGCCTTATAATATGGAACTGGTCGCAAAAGCCCACCGGATGGGATTGAAGGCCGTCGCGCACAGCGACGGCAACCTGTGGCCGCTTATGGACGTAATGATTGAAACCGGCTACGACGGACTCAATCCCCTTGAACCGCAGGCGGGAATGGTGCTCAAAAAGCTCAAGGAATACTGCGGCGATAAGCTTTGTCTGGTCGGAAATATCGACTGCGTTGACCTTCTTCCCGATGGAACTCCCGAAGAAGTTGACAAAGCCGTACAGCAGGCCATTGCTGACGCTGCGGAGGGAGGAGGATACATCGTGTGTGACTCCAACTCACTTCATCCTGGTGTTAACCCCCTGAATTGCATTGCAATGTTTGAAGCGGCAAAGAAATACGGAATAAGGTGCGCGTAACACAATAAACGATTACGAAAATTACTTACGGAGAATCGGAAATGGAACTATTAAGGGAAATTGCGGAAAAGGTTGAATATGGCAAACACAAAGAGGTAATGGCGCTAGTCGAGAAGGGTATCGCGGAAAATATTTCTGTAAGCGAGATGCTGAACAACGGCCTTGTGGCTGGAATGAACTCTATAGGCATTAAATTCAGGAACAACGAGGTATTCGTACCCGATGTATTGATGGCTGCGCGAGCCATGAAAACCGGACTCGCTATACTTAAACCCCTTCTCCTGAGGGATAAGGTTGAGTCAAAGGGCAAAATCGTTCTGGGCACAGTCAAGGGCGACCTGCACGATATCGGGAAGAATATTGTCTGTTACATGCTTCAGGGCGCCGGTTTCGACGTGATCGATGTTGGAATTAATGTTTCGAAAGAAACGTTCATCGATACCGCGAAAGCGGAGGGTGCGCAGATTATTGCACTCTCATCCCTGTTGACGACAACGATGGACTACATGAAGGAAGTTATGAATGAGTTGCGTGCCTCGGATCTGAATGACAAGGTCAAGGTGATTGTGGGAGGTGCACCGGTCACACAGGCTTACGCCAACGAGATCGGTGCTCACGGGTACGCCGCTGACGCCTCCACGGCGGTGGAAATAGTCAGAGGATTGCTCGGAAACTAGGAAAGAGCGTCCTATTGTATACCAGGTTCCCGGAAAATCTTTTGGAAATGGTGTGTTCAGTTCTGAAAGAATAGTGAAGGAGTATTGAAATGACCGGTAAAGAACTTTTATTGAAGGCACTGAGAGGGGAGAAGACAACGCGTCCGGCGTGGCTCCCTTTTGTCGGCTGCCATGGCGGCTTTCTAATCGGCAAAACGGCAGCAGAATATCTTCAGTCGGCTGAGTTGCTGGTTGCCGGCCTAATGAAAGCCAAGGAACTATATAATCCGGACGGCCTGCCGGTGATGTTTGATTTACAGGTGGAAGCTGAAATTCTCGGTTGCGGGCTGCATTGGGCTGACGAAGTACCCCCCGCGGTGCTTGGTCATCCGCTGGTTGAGGGCAAGAAGATTGCTGACTTGCCTGTGTTGGATGAAACCAAAGGACGCTTTCCGGTGGTTGTACAGGCGCTGGAGACATTAATAAAAGAGATCGGTGATGATACAGCGCTTTACGGGCTGATCTGCGGGCCGTTCACACTGGCACTGCATCTGTTGGGCAACGACATCTTCCTCGAGATGTATGACAATGAGGATCGTGTGCTGGAGGTGATAGATTATTGCGCCGGTATCTGCATTAAGTCGGCCGACATCTATCTGGATCATCATGCGGATGTGATCGCCGTTGTCGATCCGATGACCAGTCAGATATCTCCGGAACATTTTAAGCAGTTTGTGACAGCCGCGATGAATAAGATCTATGATCATATCCGCGCCCGCGGCGGATTGTCGTCGATTTTTGTCTGTGGTGATGTGACCCGCAATCTTGAGCTGATGGTTAAAACCACTGCGGATTGCATCTCTGTGGATGAGCAGATTGATATGGCGAGACTGCGGGAACTCTGCGCAACAGAAAACAAATCGTTCGGCGGCAATATTAAATTGACTGCGGTACTGCTCATGGGTGATGAAGATGATGCCAAGATGGAAGTGCTCGACATCATGGAAAAGACTGGAACGAAAGGTTTCATTCTGGCACCGGGCTGCGATTTGCCGTATGCCGTACCGGTGAAAAATATCCAAGCTGTCGCCGACATGGTGCATGATGAGTACAAACGTGAGGTCGCTAAAACACTAACCGCTAAAAAAGCCGATGCTTTTGATGACATCAAACTGCCGGACTACAAAGCCGCAAATACGGTGCTGATTGATGTGATCACGCTCGACTCGGCATCCTGTGCACCCTGCCAGTACATGATGGCAGCTGTGCAGAAGGCGGCAGCTGCTGCAAATATCATCTGTTACATCAATGAGCATAAAATCAAAGTGCGCTGTGGTATCGGGATGATGGTTAAGCTCGGCGTAAAAAATCTGCCGACGATCTGCATTAACGGGGAGGTAAAATTTGCCTCCATCATTCCCGATCAGAAAACGCTGGTTGCTGCCATAGAAGAAGCAGCAGGAATATAATTATGATGCCAATCTGTCTGGTTACGGGGTTCCTTGGGACAGGGAAGACTACTTTTTTAAGAAACATCGTTGCCCGCACCGGTGACCGGAAGATCATCTATCTGATCAATGAATTTTCCGCGCACGATGTAGACGGAGCCCGCATGTCTGCCGAAAATCGCTTTGTGGTTTCAATTCCCGGCGGCAGTATTTTTTGCAGATGTCTGGTAACCGAATTTATCGGACAGCTCAAAAAGATGGCGACATGGTGGCCTGATGCGCAAGGCATGGTCATTGAGGCCAGCGGTATGGCCAACCCCAAAGTGATGGAGCAGATGCTCGCTGAAACCAGTCTCAACAGTCTTTACCGGTTGGCAACGGTCATCAGTGTAATCGAACCGAACAGCTTTCTCAAACTGTGCAACACATTGCCCAATATCATTGCTCAGATTGAAGCTGCTGATGTCGTGCTGATCAATAAGACGGACTGTAATGCACCGGAAAAAATCGAAAAGACCGATGCACTTGTGCGGGATATTAATCCCAGAGCGGAGAGGATTAAAACCGTTCGCTGTGAAGCGGCGATTGATTTGTTTGCAGCACATGCTCCGCACGGACTGCAAGGTGAATACGCCAAATGCAGCGATCCCAACTATGCCGTGTTTGTGACGGAACAGACTTTTAACGTGGATGCGCTCGAAGAATTTGTGCTCACACACGCTGACGACATCTATCGTGTTAAAGGCACGCTTGCGGATGAATTTTTCGATTACTCGACTTCAGGAATTATCCGCACATCCCAGGCCGGTGCTACATCGAAATTGGCCTGGATTGTAAAGGGTGGTATGGAAGGGAAGATCACCGCTGGACTCAGGATGCTTTGAATAGTTTTTACAAATAAGCCCAAACCTGGTTCTCAGAACAGCCCCCTATGCTTTCGGATCGGCATCTCACGCGGTTCTAAATGTTTACCAAAATATGCAGGGAAATGCAGGATGATTAGAAAAACTGAAGTTGCAGAAGTATTTATGTATCGGTTTTCGTTTAACGAACTAGCGATTACGCGATTAATACTCTCATCACTAATGGGATACAAACCTGACGCTATACCCGAACCATTACCTGAAATAATAGACGAAGCGATTTCCCTTGCTGCAGATTATTGCGAAATTAAGGGCGGATTTATCATTAAAGATAATCTCGACTTTAACAAAAACGCTCACATATTATCCGTTGACATGATTGATTTTAAACTTCAGAAAATTGTGTATAACCAGTTAAAAAGAAGCGAGAAAATAGTCATATTTGCATGCACAGCCGGGCTGGGAATTAGTAATTTGTCTAAAATACTTATGGCAGAAGGCGACATGATAAAAGGATATGTCGTTGACGTAATAGGCTCAGCAGTTGTTGAGACCGCCATGGATAGGATACAAAATATACTCTCTAAACAAATGACCTCTGGAGGATTTAAAATTTCCAATAGGTATAGTCCCGGCTATTGCGGTTGGAATGTGTCCGAGCAACACAAACTATTTTCTTTGCTTCCCGAAAATTTCTGCGGAATACAATTGTCTGATGTTTCCCTTATGTGCCCTATGAAATCGGTAAGCGGATTTATTGGTTTAGGGGAAAATATCCGATATAATGATTATACCTGTAAAATTTGTAATGCACAGAATTGCCTTTATCGTAACAGAAAGTCAAAAAGCTTTATCCCTTAGGAAGCAGAACCTGAGTCCTTCGTGCTCTTGCTGCTTATAGCTGATAAGAAATTACTTTATATGCAAGGAAGCGTAAGAAAAGCGTCCTTGCATATTAACTGAAGGATTGAACTCCTGTCTGCCATAAAACTATTCGGCTCATTTGTTTCATCACCGAGGTCGGCGGCTTTCTCAAATCCGGCAGAAACTACCTTTAGAAACGACATTAGGCAGAATCTATGCCCAACGTAAGTGCGCGAAAGAGGTGATGCTTCGATTCCTGTTTAGCCCAGCCGCAGGCCCTGAATTCCTTGACCTCCGACCATGATTGATGTAAAAGCTTGAAAAAAAGGAAGTATTTTATGAATTATAAAAGTGTGGACGATGCTCAGGTGCGACTGACTGCAGCCGGATACATTCCCTCACGCGAGATCGCAACGGTGGTGTTTCTGGCGGAGGCGACACAGAAGCCGATTCTGGTGGAGGGTCCCGCCGGCGTCGGCAAGACGGAACTGGCCAAGGCCGTGGCTCGCAGCCTGAATCGGGAGCTGATCCGCCTCCAGTGCTACGAAGGGCTGGATGAGTCGAAGGCGCTGTATGAATGGGAATACGCCAAACAGCTCCTTTACACCCAGATGGTCAAGGGCCGGATCAACGACATCATTGCCGATGCCGATACACTGACCACGGCGGTTGACCGCATTGCTGCTCAGGAAGATGCCTTCTTTTCCGACCGCTTCATTCTGCCCCGGCCTCTTCTCCAGGCGATCAGTTCGGCCAAGCCCGTAGTTCTCCTGCTCGATGAAGTCGACAAATCCGATCCCGAGTTCGAGGCCTTCCTTCTGGAATTGTTAAGTGATTTTCAAGTATCCATCCCCGAATTGGGTACGCGCAAGGCTGTACACATTCCCTTTGTTCTGCTTACATCCAACAACTACCGCGACATGAGCGACGCCTTGAAGCGCCGGTGTGTTCATCTTTATATCGACTATCCGGAACGTGATCTGGAGATCCGCATCGTGAGGCTCAAGGTGCCGGGGATTGAGGAAAAGCTGGTGCAGGGTCTGGTTGAAGCGATCCGCCGGATTCGCTCTATGGACCTGAAAAAGAATCCCAGCATCTCCGAATCCATTGATTGGGCGCAGTCTCTGTTGGTGCTCCAGGCCGCAGCGCTGTCACCGGATGTTGTGTCGGATACTTTAAATGTTGTCTGCAAGTACCAGAGCGACATCGAAAAGGTGCGCAACAATCTCGACAAAGTCCTTCTATAAAGCTGTCCCTTATGGTTGATCTTGTGTTGAAATTTATTTCCGCTTGCCGCGCTTCGGGCTTGAGGATATCGACGTCCGAGGTGCTTGATTGCCTCCGTCACCTGGAGCGGATCGATTGCACCTGCGAACCGGAATTCCGGGCGGCCCTGCGGGCAAACTTCGCGAAGAGTATCCGGGAGCTCAATCACTTTAACCACCTCTATCATCTCTTTTTCCATGAACTCAGGCTCGATGCCGCCGATATGGATCAGGCCGGGCAGGTCGGGGAGCAGATTCGGAAATTGACGGACCGCCTCAGACAGGACACTTCTCAGGATGCCGAGTATAAGACGATCGTAGATTTTCTGGCGGGTGATCCCCATGCCCTGTTGCAGGAGCTGCATCGCCTCCGGACGGAGTCCGACGATTCATCTCAGAGCGTCAAGTTTAACCTGACCCCTCTGGGTGGTCGCCTGAAAATTCTCATGCAGATTGTACGGGCTGGTTCCGCCGCGCAGGCGCTCATTAGGGATGAATCCGGAGGTATTAATGCTCCGGGCCGGCTTCTGCTGGCAAAGCATTTTGAGGAACGTCTCGCCAGAGCACAGAAATTGCTGATGTTCGAGCCGCTCTCAGACCAGCAAGGCATAAAAAAAAGTGACGATGCGGGAGAAAGACTCAAGCAATTGGGCGAGAAGCCGTTTTCATCCTACACTGCCCGGGAAACTCTGGAAATGCGTGAGGCCATCGATGTCCTGGTGCGCAAGCTCCAGAACATCAGCAGTCGCCGCTTTGCGGTTCGGAATCGGGGAAGCCTGGATATCAAAAAGACGCTCCGCGCCGCGGCGCGTTACAACGGTGTTCCCCTCGATTTGAAATACCGGCGCAAGGCACTCCGGAGAAGCCGGATTGTTACACTCTGCGATGTATCCGGCTCTGTTTGGTCGGCTGCGCATTTCATGCTGAATCTATTGTATTCCCTCCAGGATTGTTTCGATCGGGTGAACAGTTTCGTATTTGTCGACCGTCTGACGGAGGTTACCGAAACATTTGAGCAAAACGATATCAATGAGGCCATCGAGATCGTCCTTAAGAAAGCGGATGTCAACTATGACGCTACGACAGACTATGGCGAAACCTTCCGTAATTTCAAACGTAACTCTATGGAGATACTGACGAAGAAGACGACACTGATTATTGTCGGCGACGCCCGCTCCAATTACCTTAACCCGGAGGATTCGATCCTGGGGGAGATGCGTGATCGCTGTCGCCGGCTGATCTGGCTCAACCCCGAGTCGGAAGCAATCTGGGGCACGGCGGACAGTGAGATTTACACCTATCGGCAGTATTGCCATGAGGTTCGTCCGTGCCGGAATTTAAACCAGTTGATAAGTTTCATTGAGGAATTGGTGATGTGATATGCCCGAGAATAAAGATTGCGAAAATCGACAACTACTGGACCGCTTTGTGCGGTTTGCACGAGAAAATATTGCCGGCCGGGAGGATCTTGGCGGTGCCGATATTTTTCCTCTCGATCTCTGGCGACAAATGGGGGATGAAGGCCTTTTCGAGCTGGGTATTCCGGAAATCCACGGCGGATGCGGCGGTAACTGGTGTGACCTGATTCTGGCGGGTGAGGCACTCGTTGCCGAAGGTCATAACCTTGGGCTGGCGCTCTCCTGGTTGGTTCAGCAGGTTGATGCCCGTTTTCTCATTTCCCGGTTTGGCGATGAGGAACAACGGCGGCTCCTCCTCCCGGAGATGGCCCGGGGAAATATCACTGTTTCCTTTGCGGTGTCCGAACCCGGACACGGTGCTCATCCCAAGCACCTGTCCACAAACGCACAACGCGACGGCTCTCACTTTCTCTTAAACGGCCAAAAGGCTTATCTTACTAACGGACCCATCGCCGACCTCTACATAGTCATTGCTGTTACATCCGAAGAAATGGGGAAAAGGCGCTTCACTGCCTTTCTTGTACCACGGGAGACTGAAGGTCTGTCCCTGGCGGCGTCTGCTCCTCTGCCATTTCTCAAGCCCTCGCCGCACGGCGGCATAATGCTTGCCGATTGTCGAATCCCGGAAACGGCGATTATAGGCCAGGAGGGAACTGCCTACGAGTCAATAGTGCTTCCATTCGGCAATTATGAAGAGCTGATGATGACGGGACCGATCTTAGGGGCTCTGGCCCGGCTGGAGGTGCTTGCTATTGATGAGCTCCGCCTTCATGCGTCCGCGGCGGAACGTCCGTTGCAAAGAGAGCTGGGAGAAGTGCATGCCTTGATTGCGATGCTGCAGATTCTGGCCCGGAAGGCAGCGGATGATCTGGAAAGTGCAGAGGCAAAGGTCTTTCTGCCTTTGTTGATACCCTGGATGCACCTCACTGCGACAATTCCGGAACGCCTCACGGCGATCCTGACAAGCTTAAGCATTGGACTGAATCCGGAGTACAAAATGCTGCAGAATGATTTGAAATCCCTTTGTGCACTCAGTCAGCGGAGAATCCTGAAGCGGCAGGAGCAGATCGGTGCAGCGCTTCTGTCCTGATCCGCACGTTCGTTTTGGAGGTGAAGGAAATTATTCCAATTAACATTAGGCAATTCGGCCGGAAATATTGCAGCGTTTTTTTCTGAAAAAAGTGTATAATGCATGGAGCAGTCCTGTTAACCGGGATGAATAGGATCGTCGGCAGTTTACGGGGATAAACGCTCAGGTGTACGGGAAAGTGAATTGCCCGTGCTTGGCACTTCAGGGTATCATCAGGAGAGCCTATGGAAACAAAGGCCAGGATTCTGATTATTGATGATGATGATTCCATGCGGGCGGTTCTGTCCGAGTATTTGAAAATTATCGGCCACGATGTTCTGGAAGCCGGAAACGGCCGTATCGGCATTGACATGTGCCGCCGGGAGCATCCGGATCTTGTCCTGTGTGATGTACGCATGCCGGAGATTGATGGGATGCAGGTACTGCAGGCGGTGACGCAAGAATATCCCGAAATGCCCATCATCATGGTGACGGGAACGGGTATAATTGAAGATGTGATCAATGCCCTCAAGCTGGGTGCCTGGGATTATATAGCCAAACCCGTCGAAGGCATTATGGTCATAAAGCACGCCGTCGCCAAAGCCCTCGAACGTGCCCGCATGCTCAGGGAAAAAAGGGAGCACATGGTTCATCTCGAAGAGGTGAACCGGCAGTTGACGGAAAGTCTTCGGAGACTGGAAGAAGACGAATCGGCGGCCCGGAAAATGCAGTTTCATCTCTTTCCCGATAACCACCAGGAACGGGGGCCCTATCGATTCAGTCGCGTTCTTTATCCTTCCCTTTATCTGAGCGGAGATTTCATTGACTATTTCATCATCGATAGCGATCATTACGGTTTTTATATGGTTGATGTTTCCGGCCACGGAGTGTCTTCGGCGATTGTAACAGTTCTGCTGCGCAGCCATATCAACCGCTATCTCCGACGATTTGCACAGGGAAGGGAATTCGACATCCTGAAGCCGGACAGCATGCTCGATATTTTAAACCGGGCACTGCTGGGCGAAAAGATCGGCAAATATGCAACAATCTTCTACGGTGTTTTATCCATAAAGGATAACATTCTCATCTACGCCAACGGTGGCCAGGCGCCGAGCCCCATTCTCAGTGATGGAAAACAATCGATATTCATTTCGGGTAAAAATGTTCCCGTTGGCCTCTTCCCCCATGCCGAATACAGTGCCCAGACCATTTCCCTCCCGGACCGATTCGATCTGGCTCTCTTTTCCGATGGCATTCTGGAAATTCTTCCTCAGGAAACATTGAAGGAGAAGGAAGAGTATCTAGCCAGGCTTCTTACCGGCAGCGATGATTCAACAGTTGAGGGGATCGCCGAAAAGCTGGGACTGGATAATATCGTCGGAACGCCCGATGATATTGCCATACTTCTTATCAGCCGGAGGGCCGGATAATGGATCAGGGAACTGTATGTTTCGCCAGGGCGGGTAATGTCGTTATCCTCAAGCTGACGGGCAAGATCCGCTATCAGATGGGTTCATCTCTGGATGATTATCTCGATCATCTTTTTGCCCGGGGAGACTTCGAAGATGTTCTGATCGATCTTACGGAAACCCGGATGATTGACAGCACGTGTCTCGGTATTCTGGCGAGAATCGCCAATTACATCCACGACCGCTTCGGTCGCAAAGCTACTATCTTTTCCCTTCATGATGATATTGACCGCATTCTCGAAGGGGTCGGTTTCCCTGCCGTTTTCAACATCATCCACGGAGAGCTGCCCATGGACTGCGAAATGGAAAGAATTGCCGTCTGTGACGAGAATCGAGACGAACTGGCCAAAACCCTCTATAATTCACATCGTATTCTCTGTGATCTGAATGAAAAGAACCGGACCGCGTTTCAAAACATCCTCGATGCCCTGCGGGATGATGTGCCGTCCATTTTGCCTCCATCACCAACCATAAAGGAAGAAAAGGGGAAAGAGGACAGGAACAATAAGAAATAACAGTAGCCGCGATATCAACTTGATTTATAAATGGAATTATCATAAACAATTACTCAAATATCGGAACCGTTGGCAGGGATGAATACCATGCCCGGTTATTCACTGCAAAGGAGAATAATTATGAAAAAAGTCTATGTTGTTTTAGGATTATTGATGTTGTTGTCGGTTTCCAGCATTGCAGCGGCTCAAACAAAAAGTCCGGGCGTTGCCCGGAGTGTGTATTCTCAGATGGATGCTAATGGCGATGGGGTGATTACCGTGGCGGAACACGCGGCATTCTGGCAGGGACGGTTCAAAGATATTGATACCGACAAAAACGGCAAATTGACGGCAGATGAGTTCAATGCCGCCACAAAAGGTTTTTTCGGGGACATGGATACGGACAAAGACGGTGTGCTGGTAGCCAAAGAATATGTTGCCTTCTGGTGCGGGCCGAAAGCCGTGTTTCCGGAAAAGATCAAAGCAGAACCAAAGAAGAAAATTGATGCTAATCAGGACGGAAAAATAAGCGATGATGAATGTGTTGTTTTCTGGGCTGTAAACTTTTATGCTGCCGATCAGAATCACGACGGCAAAATCACACTAGAAGAATTTATGGCTGCGATGACCAAGCGATTCAAAGAGATCGATAAAAATGGAGATGGTTTCATATCCGTTCAGGAGCATTCTTATTTCATGACGGGCAAGAAGAAAGCGTCAACAAAATAAGCAGATTGAAAATGATGACCTTTGATGGGAAATATATTTTATACAAAATGACAGAATCTTTCCGTCTAAAAAAGGAATCCTGATGGAGTTGCCTTTTTCTTCCGTGTCATTAAGTATTTGTTCTTTTTTGTTTCTTTAGATCGGAAATAAGCTCAAAAGCATAATGGAGAAAGGAGATTAAAGATGAAAGCAGAAGATGTAAAAAAAATTGCTATGATCGGTGCGGGAGACATGGGGCATGGCATTGCGGCCTGCTGCCTCATGGGAGGATATACGGTTGTCCTGCGGGATATCGAAAAGAAGTATGTAGATAAAGGTATGGCCGGTATTAAAGCTAGCTTCGACAAGTTTAAGGAAAAAGGCAAGATGACACCGGAGGCTTATGCCGATGCACTGGCGCGCCTGATCCCCATGGTTGATCTTCAGGAGGCGGTGAAAGATGCTGATTTCGTCATCGAAGCCGTGCCGGAAAAACTCGAACTTAAAAAAAGCGTTTTCGCCGATCTGGACAAGTATGCGCCCAAACATGCCATTCTGGCCTCCAATACATCCAATATCAGCATTACAGAGATAGCCACTGCCACCGGCCGGCCGGAAAAAGTAATCGGCTATCATTTTTTTAATCCGGCTCTGCTGATGAAGCTGGTAGAAGTAACCAAAGGCGGTAAAACATCCGATGAGTCGATTGCCGTCGGTTATGATATAGCCAAGAAAATCAAGAAAGTTCCGGTAATCGTAAAGAAAGATTCGCCCGGTTTTATTTACAACAGGGTAAATGAGCCCACGCTGCTGCTCGTTTCCAAGATCCTGGAAGCGGGACATCCCACGCCCGAAGAGTTCGACGCGATGCTGAAACCAGTCATGCCGATGCCCCCGTTTGAACTGGTGGATTATGTGGGGATAGATATAGCCGTGCACGGGATGGAATATTTTTCACAAGTTCTTTCCAAGGACTACAAACCATCCGAGGCGATTATGTCTTATCTGAAATCCGGTAATCTGGGCAAAAAAACGGGGAAGGGTTTCTATGACTGGTCTAAGGGCAGACCAGCTATTGATCTGGCCAAAGCAACTAAAGAATATGATGTGAACCATTTAATCGCTATGCAAGTCAATGAAGCGACCAAATTGCTGGAAGAAGGTGTTGCCGACGACCCCAAAGAGATCGATCTGGCGATGGCTAACGGCGGCGGGTCGCCTTTTGGACCATTTGCCCTGGCGCAGAGTATCGGCTACAATGTCCTGCTGGCAAAACTCGAAGAACTGCACAAAAAATTCCCTCTGGATACATTATTGGCAACAAAGACAATGAGAGCGGGAAATATTAAGGTGTAAACAACATAAATCGTATCCGGCCAGTCAGTACTGTCTGTGACAGCTGGCTGGCCGGATGAAACTGCATCCGGCAACAAGAGTGTTTGTCATTTTACCTGACCGTCGCCGATAAGCGGCAAGACCTTGTCCAATTTAAAATAAATCAAAAACCTGGATTTCGTTTTGTATTTGCCTTCTACTTCAGGATATTTTCTTCTGCTGATTTCATCTATCAGCGGACTGTCTTTTTCTTCGCTTAACTTCGTAATGTAAAGCCGGCGTCCTTCATAATGCCCTGCTTCTTTGAAAATATACACGGCATGAGGGTTGACTTGCAGATTGGCGTGAGTCAACTTATCGGCAGCAATGAAAGCAAGCTTTTCTTCGTCAAAAAAGTGCGGTCTTCCGTATATTGCTGCATCAACCTTGCCGCTTTTATCGGCAGTGGAAAGAACTCCGAACCCATCCGCTTGATCAAAATATTCGCTGAGCTTCATGTTTCCTCCTTATTTAATCATTTATGTAGCATTAAGTTAATGTCTTCCCGCCGAATTGCAAGTAAAGCGGCAAAAAAACGGATAAATGGTGACGGCTATTGGAAATAGGGCTAATGTCGTCGCCTCATCCTGATTGAGCAAGCCTCACATTTCCACCCGCGTTACAATCCCCTGCAGGCGGCTGGGCGGCAGCTTGCTGAACTGAACGAAATTGGGAGTGATTCGTTTGATTATGCTGAATACGCGCCAGATCGGATTGCGCGTGACGATGTCTTCCACACCGTAGAAGATGACCTTCTCGGAAATGTTGTATTGTCTGATCAGTCCTTCGATGTCGAGGATTTCCCGGTAACCGGCACTGACCTCAAGAGCCTCAAGACCCGGCGCCAGATCCTGTTTGAGATTAACCTTAACGCCGAAAGGTTCATCAGTTCGAGTGATGGAAGTGAGTATATTACGCTCATAGATAATGTTGCTGCGGAAGATGCTATGGACGATATAGGGTGTAATCATTTTGTAACCCCGGCAGAAATACAAGGCGGTGCCCGTAATGTTTCTCCCCTTGGCATAAATCTGATTATAGCTGATCAGAAATGTTTCCAGATCCAATGGCCGCAGAGAGTCGTACAGGCGCTTCTGTCCTCTCGTCCAGATAAGCATCAGGGTTAAAGGGATGGAAGCCAGGATAAGCGACCAATAGGCGCCATGGGGCAACTTGCTGAGGGTTGCTACAAAATAGGCGAAGGCAATGCCGCTGACAAAAACAGCGAAGGGAAGCTTCCATCTCATCTTTTTAATCTGTGAAAATACCAGAATCATCATCAAGCCCGTAATCGTCATTGATCCGGTAACTGCCATGCCGTATGCTGCCGCCAGATTTTCCGACTTTTGGAAAATAAATATCATGAAAATTACCGCGCACATCAGAGTTGCGTTAACGACGGGAATATGGATCTGGGATTTGATCTGACTGGATGTATAGGACACCTTCATCAGCGGCATGAGCCTTGTTGTTATTCCCTGATAAACAACGGAAAATGTTCCGCTGATTATTGACTGCGAAGCAATGATGGTAGCCCCGACAGTAAGCAGAAGAAAAGGGATGTAAAGATAGGGTGCCTGATGCTGGACCATGCCGAAGAGCAGAAACTTGACTTCCGGATGGGCAATGGCAAAGACGCCCTGACCCATGTAATTGAGCAGGACAGCTATAAATACGAAGTACCAGGCATTCAGAATCGGTTTCCTGCCTAAATGCCCCATGTCGGCATACAAGGCTTCGGCACCCGTTGCGCAAAGAATAACTTCGGAAAGGACGAAAAAGCCGGCCAGTCCATTATCCGCAAGAAATTTGAAGGCATAGTAGGGATTAACTGCTTTCAGTATCCCCGGCATGGTAGAGACAGACAGCAAACCTGTCAGTCCCAGGCAGATAAACCAGACCACCATGAACGGGCCGAATATCCGGGCTACTTTATCAGTGCCCCGGAATTGAAAGGAAAAAAGTCCGATCGCAATTACTATGGCAATCGTGACCAGGATTTCCAACCGCAGATTTTCCAGTCCCGGAATGAGCAGCATTCCCTCCACGGCGGAAAGGATTGTGATGGCTGGCGTGATGACTCCATCGCCTAATAAAAGCGAGACTCCAATGAAGGCGATAAATCCGGCGAAGGCCAGTTTGCGGCCCGGCTTGAGCGTCTTGCTCAGAATTTCCCGCAGCATTATTTCCCCGCCTTGTCCTTTGTAAGAAAGACTCATCGCCAGCCAAGCGTATTCGGCTGTAACCAAAATGAGCAATGTCCATACAACGAGGGAAAGAATACCCAGAACGCTATCCTGTGTTCGCGGAGTCAGGGCAAATACAACCGTCAATGTATAAATGGGGCTTGTACCAATGTCACCGAATACAATGCCCATTGAGCGGACAACTCCGCCCCAGAAAGAATCCTGCTTGCTATTTTTCAAAAACAACCTCTCCACGCAAATGAAACTTTAATATCACTGAAATATACGGCGGTCAAGTTCGGCGAACAGGGGATTAGAAGTGTCAGTCCGTTGAAATCTCAGTATTTATTGAATTATTAACGGTTCAGGCTTTCTGGCTGCCGTAATATGTTGATAATCAAATCTTTTTTCTTGACAATAGTTCGGTGCCGAACTATGTGGTTCAACAAGATGATATCAAAAAATACCGTTATTGGTCTTATTGGAAGTCTGCGTGAAAGATACAACGAGTTCCTGGAAAAGGAAATAAAGACCTGTGGAATTCAAGGCATTGTCGGGTCTCACGGTTCTATCTTCGGCTGCCTTTATCAGAGTGAAGGGAAAATGAAGGTAATGGAGCTGGCCAGGAAAACCGGCAAGTCAAAATCAACCGTTACCGAGTTGGTCAATAAACTGGAATCTCTCGGATATGTTAATAAAATCAACTGTTGTGTCGACGGACGCTGCACTTACGTGGTATTGACGGATAAGGGAAAGGCAGTAAAAAAGGACTTCGATATGATTTCCCGAAGACTCATTGACAAGGCCTATAAAGGTTTCACAGAAGAGGAAAAAGAAATTCTTCTGCAGGGGTTGGAAAAAATGCGCAGGAACTTCTAAATATTAATCCTGTCATTGATTATTAAATGACGATCAGTTGTGGGGAGGTTTATCCTCTCCAATTTTTTTATTCAATTGGTTCGGTGGCGAACTATATTAAGTTTTAAGGAGGCGAATATGAAGATTGTCGGATTTGTAGGAAGTCCCAGAAAAAAAGGTAACACAACAACAATCGTTAATGAGGTGCTGCGTGGGGCAGGGGAGGCCGGTGCCGAGACAAAAATCTTTGATCTGAATGCACTGCGCATCAGAGGCTGTCAAGCCTGTTACCAATGTCAGACACCGGATGGTAAGTGTGTCCAGAAAGACGACATGGCACAACTTTATGATGAAATATTCACTGCCGATGGCGTTGTCATAGGGAGTCCTGTCTTTATGCTTCAGGTGACCGGTCAGACAAAAATCTTTATCGATAGATTGTTCGCTTTGATGTATCTCAAAGACGGTCGGCCGGGAAACTTCAGGAATAAGGTAAAAGCAAAGAAAACCGTAACCGTTTATTCACAGGGACAACCTGATACAGGCATTTTCGCTTCTTCATTTGATATGCACGAGGGTGCACTGAGTTTTCTTGGTTTTAAGATCCAGGAGCGAATTGTTGCCGGTGGAATGGGGCCGGAAGATGCCGCTAAGCGAAACCAGGCAATCCTGGATAAGGCCTATGCCGCAGGTGCCGGTCTATTGAAGTAAACGTTGTTGATATTCACTCCAGGTTCGGTCGAGATATCAGGGACCGCAGTCCCTGATATCTCCCTTCAATTATTAATATTATAAATCTTCGCAGTCAAAAGCAAATATAGCGCTTTGGATCATTTTCGTGACCTTGCTCATCTGATCCACTGTCATGTATGCACCGCGCAAACGGTGAACCTTCTGCCGATAATCTCTTGCATGTTCTTCTGACCAGAAGAAAACGCTTTCCCGTCAAAATGCATTGCGGTAGTCAGGTCAAGCACTTTATTCGAAGCTGATTATTTCCGGGGATGGCATTAGGGTCATTATCACCTGGCAGTTAGGGGGTGACAATCATATGGTATTTAAAAATATTATTCAGCACAAAAATAAGTTCTTGACAGCTTACTTACTAGTAAGTATGATCAGTCCACCAAAAAGAGGTATAAGCAACTATGACGCCAATAAACGATACAAAAAACCAGATCATCGATCTGGCCGAGAGCCTCTTGCTCCAGCGCGGTTACAACGGCTTTAGTTATGCGCATATATCATCTGCTCTCAATGTAAAAAATGCAGCCATTCATTACCACTTTCCGACGAAAACCGAACTGGGAGTTGCCATAATTCAGCGAGCAAGACAACAGTTCGAAAAATGGACACTTCATCCCCGGATGGTTAACATGGATTTTGCCATGAAGCTTGATGCCTTTTGCGATATCTTCCGTGACTTTCTGAAATTTGAAGGCCATGTGTGTCTGGGAAGTGCTCTGGAACATGATTTCAACACTCTTCCCGAACAGATGCAGGAGGAAACAAAGGCGTTCATCTCCGATTTTCTCGTCTGGTTGGAAAAAATCTTGCAGGAAGGAAGAGCAGAGGGAGCCTTTTGTTTTTCGGGAACACCCAGGGAAGAAGCCGTCTTTGTGTTGGCAGCTCTGCAGGGCGCCTCACAAATGGTCCGGGCGACGGATACGACCTACCTGGATATCGCCATACGACGGATAGGGCAATCCCTCAAGCAATAAGCGTCGACAAGAATTGGCTAAGGGCGGAATACAGCAGGACACACGTTAATCAAAGGAGATGATAAGATGAAATACAGCCAGGCGTTAAAATTATATTTATTGCTGATGTTGGTTTTTCTTATTTTCTATCCGCTGGTTGCTTCTGCATACGATATCCTGCCTTTTGCCGGTGCGGCACTGCTGGGAGTGATGGTTTCCGTGCACATCTTTTTTATCATCGGAATATTGATGAAAAATCATACCTTTATTGACACAGCCTGGGGGCTGAGCTTCATCATTGTTGCCCATGTTACTTTCTGGATGCAGAACACACATACCACGATACAATGGATTGTCCTGACCATGGTTACTGCCTGGGGATTGCGTCTGTTCACGCATATAATGTTACGCACCGTGGGGAAAGCTGAAGATCCGAGGTATCAGCAGATGAGGCTGAAGATGGAATCGGGAAAGCATGCACTCCTGACAACTTATTTGCGCATTTACTTGGCCCAGGGCTTTCTCGCCTGGATTATCGCTGCTCCAATTGTCTTCATCAATGCTTCCTGTCAAAACACAAATATACTCTTTTACCAGATAGGGATTGCCGTATGGGTAATCGGTTTTTTATTGGAGATCATCAGTGATCAGCAACTGAAAGCATTTCTTGCCGCTGTGCAAAACCAGGGGCAAATAATGACCGGAGGCATCTGGAAGTATTCGCGGCATCCCAATTATTTTGGAGAAGCATCAATGTGGTGGGGTATCTTCATTATTGCTCTTGGTTTCGCCGGGGGATGGCTGTCCTTTTTCGGACCACTGCTGATTACTTTTTTACTGCTCTTTATTTCGGGTGTGCCGCTGGCGGAAAACCTCATCAGGGGATTTCCGGGATTTGATGATTACAAGAGCAGAACAAGCATGTTTATTCCCTGGTTTCCGAAAAAATAATTAAGTATTAATTCTTAGGAGGATAATTCATATGCTGCAAAACGATCTGGAAAAATATTGTCGAATTGCCCTGGATGGAGGGGCGACCGATGCTGTTCTCATTGATCCCGGCAGCGTTGTAACGGCACCCTGGGTAAGGATTAAATGTCAGTATGGTTGTCCCGTTTATGGGATGGGACACTGCTGTCCCCCGCACACGCCTACCTATGATCAGACGAGGGCGATTCTGGATTCATACCAGCGGGCCATTCTTTTCCACATCGAGGCTCCGGCAACGGAAGGACGGGGGAAACGTTACAAGGCTTACATGGACATGCTGGTCGAACTGGAGGGAACCCTGTTCAAGGACGGCTACTATAAGGCCTTCGTCTTCCTTTCCGGCCCCTGCCTTAAATGCAAAAAATGCGCAATTCTGACTGATAATCCCTGCGTTCATATGGGTAACGTCCGACCAGCAATGGAGGCCTGCGGTATTGACGTTTTTCAGACAGCCCGCAATAACGGTTTTTTCATTAAGACACTCAGTGTGAAGGAAGAAACACATAATGATTATTGTCTCATGCTGGTGGACTAGTCGGGCGGCTTGTTCCCGATAATGTTTTCCGGAAAAAAGGAGAAGAACATGATTTTCGACAAGTTTCGTTTGGACAACAAGGTGGCTTTGATCACGGGAGGATCGCGGGGGATCGGCAAGGCGATTGCCCTGAGTTTTGCGGAGGCCGGTGCGCATGTGGTTATTGCAGGCAGAAAACAGAACGATCTTGATGAAGCCGCAGGAGAAATATCTTCCTTCGGCGTGCGTTGTCTGACAGTTGCCGCCGATGTGGCGAAAAGTGATGAATTGGATAAACTCGTCGATAGAACAATCAAGGAATGGGGTAGAATCGATATACTGGTCTGTAATGCTGCTACCAATCCTCAATTTGCCGATGTCATTGAAACGGATGAATGGGCCTGGGACAAGGTTATGAACCTGAATCTGAAGAGTTGTTTTCTGCTCTCCAAAAAGGTGGCAAAAATTATGATCCCCCAGGGTGGCGGCTCCATCATTTTTATCGGCTCCACCAACGGTTTCAAGCCGAACAAGGGTGTGGGGGTCTACTCCGTCAGCAAGGCTGCCGAGCACGCCCTGGCACGGATCCTGGCCTTTGAGTTGGGCAAACATAAAATCAGGGTTAATGTTCTGGCTCCGGGTGCCACAAGGACGGACATGATTAAGGACGCACTGGAAATGAGCAAAGGCCGGCTGGAAAAGAGTATCGTGGAGCATACGGCTCTGGGACGCATCGCCGAAGTAGAAGATATGAAAGGCGCTGCGCTTTTTCTCGCCTCCGATGCATCGGCCTTTGTCTCCGGCCAGATACTTGTTGTGGACGGCGGTTCCGTAACCTACATCTATTAGGTTGTCTCTTAAGTTTTGTAACTATTCAGATTTGCAAGCGTAACTTCTGCCTCACGGATAATGCGGTCGATCAGTTCTTTAGTAGTCGGATTATCGGTAATGCCGCCGCAACACTGTCCGGCGAACAGAATGCCGCCTTCCACATCGCCTTCGTTGAGGGCTTTGAGGTGCTTCATGTTGCCCACCGCCTGACGCGCCAGCACCATCAGCGGATGACCTTCCTCGGCTCTCAGCATTTCAATGCTTATACCCAGAAACTTGGCAAAAGACAGATTCATCAGCCGTTTGACCAGAAGCGCGCCCTTGAAAGCATCCACCACCGGGAAACCGCGTTTCGTCATCGCTTCGGCTTCTTTGGTTTTCAGCACGCGGCCGTCCAACCCGTCAAACACGTTGTCGTAGAGAGTATCCTGTTCGGTGGCCTCGATACATAATTTTTTGAAGTTATCATGTACCATGCTTTCCTTGACCACCATGAAACGGCTGCCCATGGAGATGCCGTCGGCACCCAGGGCCAGTGCTGCCGCGAGTCCCCGGCCGTCGTAAAATCCGCCTGCGGCAATCAAGGGAACTTTGACCAAGGAGGCGACAATTGGAATCAACACCATGGATGTGGCTGCTGCTCCGTGTGCCGCGGCTTCATGACCGGTAACGATCAGAGCATCACATCCCACCTGAACGGCCTTAGCCGCATGCTTCGCGATGGCCACGGTGCCGACGACTTTGCCGCCGTAAGCGTGTACATCATTGACAAACCATGGTTTCCCCAGCGAATAGTTAATGACTGGTACTTTTTCTTCAATGGCGACGGCGATATTTTCTTTTGCTCCCGGCCCGATAAGAATCTGGTTGATACCGAAGGGTTTATCTGTCAGCTCCCGGATCTGCCGGATGTTTTCCCGCGTTTCCTGCGGGGTGCAGCGCGCAACGGCCAGAAGTCCCAGACCTCCGGCGTTACAGACGGCGGCGACTAGTTTGGGTTCCGTAATCCAGTTCATTCCGGCCATCATAATAGGGTGCTCAATGCCGAACATTTGCGTCATTTTTGTTTTAAACATAATTATGTATTCATATCCTTTGGTTATATAATATAGGGCGTTGTCGGCAAACTTCAGCCTGAACTACTATTTTATACAGACTCGGCGAACCTGCTTGAAATCGGTAAATCCTTTAAGAGATTTGAAAATGCCGTCCTGCAGAAGAGTGGTCATTCCATCTTTCATTGCCTGCTCACGCAGAAGTTCGACGGTTGCATGTTTTTGAACAAGTCTTTTGACATCATCGGTACCGACCAGAAGTTCGTGAATTCCCATTCGACCTTTATAGCCGGACTTATCACAAATATCACAACCTTTCGGACGGGCCAGCGTAAAATTATCGTCATAAGGAATATTCAGTTTGGCAAAATCTTCACTTCCATAAGCTTCCACTACTTCTTCATACTCTGCTTTTGTCGGATGATATGTTTCTTTGCAGTTTTTGCAAAGGGTTCGTATCAGACGTTGGGCAAGAATACCCAGCAACGCGTCGGCAAAGTTAAGAGGATCAATCCCCATGTCCAGAAGACGGGTAATTGTTTCCGGGGCACTGTTGGTGTGCAGGGTGCTGAAAACAAGATGGCCGGTAAGCGAGGCTTCCACGCCTGTTTTGGCCGTTTCAAAATCGCGCATTTCACCGACCATGATAACATCGGGATCGGCGCGCAGGAAAGCACGCATAGCAGCGGCAAAGTCAAAGCCTATTTTGGATTGTACCTGTACTTGCCGCAAACCGTATTGGGTTATTTCCACGGGATCTTCCGCCGTCCATATTTTTCTGTCCGGAGTGTTGATCTCGTGCAGAGCAGAGTGCAGAGTTGTTGTTTTACCTGATCCTGTGGGTCCAACAACGAGAATCATGCCGTAAGGTTTACTGATTACATTTTTCATTTCCCGAAGATTACGCTCGGAAATTCCCATATTATCCAGCGGGATTGTTTCGCCCTTGGCCAGGATACGCATGACGATGTCTTCGACTCCCCCTTGCGTGGGAATAGTTGCCACACGCAATTCAATTTCATCACCGGTGGGTCGCCGGAATTTAATTTTTCCGTCCTGGGGCAGTCTTTTAACTGTAATATCGAGGTTGGACATAATTTTAATGCGCGATACAAGTGCGGCCCGGTAGCTGAACGGAACTGTCTGGTATAGTGCGCAATCACCATCAACGCGGTAGCGGATTTCCACATTCTTTTTGCCGATATTGGGTTCGATGTGAATGTCGGAAGTGCGACGGGAATAAGCATCATTAATTATTTTATTAACCAGTTGCATAATAACGCTGTCCGACTCGGTAACTGCATCTCCGCCTTCTTCGTCTTCGACGGCCGTATCTTCTTCGTCCATTTTTCCCAGAATATCGGTGAAAGAATGTTCATCTTCCGGCGAGTGATAAAAAAGATTGATAAATTTAATTATGTCTTCCGGCAAAGCAACATCGTATTTGACTTGCTTGGTTTTTAACAGACTTTCGATGGTATCTCTCTTTAAGATGTTGTTGGGGTCATCGATGATAACATAAATGAAGTTGTCCTTTTTTTCCAGAGGGACCCATTGTTCCCGGCGCAGGTAGTCCTTTTTAAGATTTTTAATCAAATCTCCCGGTATGACTGTTTTATCGTTATATAGAAGAAATCGACATTTATAAAATTCTTCGAAAGAACGCCCGATATCTTCTTTGGATATTTTGTATTTACCCATGAGAAAATTTTCCATAGTCTCTTTTTTCTCACGGGATTCTTCCCAGGCGCTGTCCAAGTCCTCTTCCTTGAGCAGATCACGGCTGATTAAATAATCAAACTTTGTTTTTCTCCGGCGGGCAAAACGCTGCTGGTTAAAAAAAGCAACGCCGAGCACTTCGGCGATTTGATGCAAGAGACCTTTTTCTTCTTCGGTAAAACTATCCTGGCCGACTTTCCTGTTGAGAATCTGAATAACTCCCATGAGTTGCTTTTGGTTAAAAACCGGGGCGGCCAGAATTTGCTTTGTTCTGTAACCAGATTTTTTATCCCAACTCTGGTCAAAAGATAATTCTTTATCCAGCGCTTTGAGTTCGCTTTGGTCATAGGCATCTTTGATGTTTACGAACTTCCCGGCATTGGCAACGTATCCGGCAATGCTTCTATTGCTTATGGGAACGCGAATTTCTTTTAATTCCGTACCGCCGGCCAGAAACATGGAATAAATTTCATTGCGTTGTTTATCAACCACGTAAATGGTTATAGATTGGGCATTGAAAAGATTGAGGATGCCATCTTTTAAGTCAACAAGAATTTGCTTGATGTTTTGAGCAGCGTGGATACGGTTGGTTATATCCTGCAGAGCTTTGCTGAGGCGGAGTTTTTCGTCAATACTATTTGCAGATTGGAGATTGGGCAGATCATTCATTAATTAAAGTGCTCCCTGATAATCTTAAGATAAATATTCTAGCAGGGCTTGCTATTAATGTCAAATAACGGTTTTGTTATGGTTTTGCTAATTACCCTGCCGTAACTATCTTCGAAAAATCGGCAATTTTGTGAAAAGTGGCCGATATCTCAGCCAACAGAGACAGCCGGTTGAATTTCACCTTTTCATCTTTGTCCATGACCATGACACCGTCAAAAAAAGCATCGACCGGTGGACGCAGCCGCGCCATTTCCTTTAAAGCCAGGTTGTAATCGTTTTTGGCAATGCTGGCGGTTATTTGTTGCAGAATTTCATTTGCCGCCGCATACAAATTTCTTTCCGCATCAGTAATAAAAAGCGCTGTGTCGACTTTCGGGTTGCTAAAGTCCTTCAGAATGTTGTCGACGCGTTTAAAAGCAATGGAAATCGGTTCAAACTCCGGATTGGCGCGAAAAGCCTGCAGTGCTTTAATCTTCTCCGAAGCCTCAACAATATCAGATAAGCCACCGGCCAGTACTGATTCTACTGTGTCGTAGGCAAAGCCCTGAGCGATTAACTGATTGGAATAGCGGCCGGCAAAGAAATCACGAATGTCTTTCTTGATTTCAGCAGCCGGCTTTTTCAGAGAGGTTTCTAACAATTTCAGGCTTTCATCGATAAGGAAATCGAGCGGCAGCGGATAGCGCTTTGTCAGAATAATGTTAATGACACCTAATGCCTGACGCCGCAAAGCGTAAGGATCGGCTGTGCCTGTGGGGGGCAGGCCGACACCGAAAAATCCGGTAATGGTGTCAATTTTGTCGGCAATTCCCACAATCGCTCCTTCATCCGTCTGCGGCAGATCGCCTCCGGCGGCTATCGGGAGATAATGTTCGTAAATGGCGCGGGCAATTACCGGGTTTTCTCCGGCCAGCAGCGCATACTCCCGTCCCATGATACCCTGCAATTCGGAAAACTCACCGACCATTTGCGTCTCCAAATCCGCTTTGGCGAGCAGCGCTGTCCGATCGACGGATTCAAGAAGTGCCGGAGTTGCTTTAGCCGCGATTATCGCCGCCAGTTTTCTAAAACGCATGACTTTATCATAAGAAGTGCCTAAAAGTTTGTGAAATACTACTTTCTTTAAAGCATCCAGGCGCTTTTCCAGGGGGACTTTCCGGTCTTCCTCAAAAAAGAAGCGCGCATCGGCCAGACGGGCGCGCAGAACTTTTTCATTGCCGCGGGCGACAACGCTCAAGTCGCGGGCTTTAGTATTGCTCACAGCAATAAAGTAGGGCAGCAATTGTCCTGCTTTATCAGTCACCGGGAAATATTTCTGATGGGAAATCATAGTGGTGGTCAGAACTTCCTTGGGTACTTGCAGGAATTCCTGATCGAAGCTGCCGCGGACGATAACGGGATACTCCACGATAAATGTAACGGTTTCCAGCAGATCTTCAGTGTAGAAAATCTCCCCACCTGCATCAGCTGCAGCTTTCCGGGCTTCCTCCAGAATTATCTTCTTTCTTTCGGCCGGGTCAACGATAACAAAATTCTGTTTTGTTTTTTCTTTATAGTCGGCAAAATTCTTCACAGTAAATGCATTGGGTGCCATGAAACGGTGGCCATAAGAACAATCGGAACTTTCCACCGCTTCTAAATGCATTGACACTACTTGGCTGCCGTAAAGAGCCAATATCCAATGAATCGGACGGGCAAAGCGCAACTCATAATCCGCCCAGCGCATGGATTTGCGGAAAGGAATTGATGTGGCCAGTTTCGTCAGGATTTCCGGTAAAAGGACAGCAGTGGGTTCGCCGGCAATAGTTTTCCGTGATGCCAGATATTCGCCTTTGTCCGTCGTTATCGTTTCCAGCTGAGAAATATCCAGGCCCTGCCCTTTGGCAAAACCCAAAGCGGCCTTGGATGGATTGCCATTTTCGTCAAAAGCAGCCTTCTTGGCGGGACCCATTTTTTCTATCGTCTGATCTTCCTGTTGTTCCGCAAGTTCGGCAATGTAGAGACAAAGGCGGCGTGGTGTTGCCAGAACCTGAATGCCGGTAAACGGGATTCTTCTTTCAGTGAGGGATTTTCCGGCTATTTCTGCGATATCTTTGATGGCTTTGGTCAAAAAAGCAGCGGGAATTTCTTCTGTTCCAATTTCAAAAAGCAGTTCTTTACTCATTTTATTCTCCAAATATGTATAAGGCTGCGTTGCAATCTCTGTTTGTCATTTTTTAGGTAAGCCGTTGTTCAATAATAACTGTAACATTATCATATCATGCTCGGCATAAGGGGCCGTAACTAAATATGACTAGAAATGTAATATTTATTTCGTAACGGCCCCTAAAAGCGGATAGCCCATTTCTTCGCGCTGTTTTAAGTAAAGTTCGGCGCTGATTCTGGCCAGATTCCGGACGCGTCCGATATAGTTAGTCCGTTCATTAACGCTGATTGCTCCGCGGGCGTTGAGTAGATTAAAAATATGCGAGCATTTCAGGCAATAATCGTAGGTCGGTAAAACCAGCTTTCTTTCGGAAATGCTTAAGGCTTCCTGCTCGAACATATCGAAAATTTTTCTTAACATTTCAATATTGGCCACTTCAAAATTATAAGTGGAAAATTCGACTTCGCCCTGATGATGGACATCGCCGTATTTGACTTTGTCGGTCCACTGTAAATCATAGACATTGTTGATACCCTGAATGTACATGGCAATCCGTTCCGTACCATAGGTTAACTCACCGCAGACGGGGTTGCAGTCGAAACCGCCGACCTGTTGAAAATAAGTAAATTGCGAGATTTCCATGCCATCGAGCCAGACTTCCCAGCCCAGTCCCCAGGCACCCAGAGTGGGGGATTCCCAGTCATCTTCGACAAAACGGATGTCGTGATCCAGGGGATCGATGCCGAAGCTTTTTAGAGAGTTCAGATAGAGTTCCTGAATATTAATCGGTGATGGCTTCAAAATCACCTGATATTGATAGTAGTGCTGAAGACGGTTGGGGTTTTCGCCATAGCGGCCATCGGTCGGACGCCTCGAGGGCTGGACATAGGCGACGTTCCATGGTTCCGGACCCAGAGCGCGCAGGCAGGTGGCCGGGTGGAATGTTCCCGCGCCGACTTCCATATCGTAAGGTTGCTGAATTACACATCCCTGGGAATGCCAGTATTGTTCCAGGGCGAAAATCAATTCCTGAAAAGTCACAATTTCCTCCTTGTGGTTTAAAGCGAAAAACTTCCAAAATAGTTGGCGTTAAGACAAGGGCGTTCCTAGCATGAGAGCGCGATAGTGTCAATATGAAAGGGCAAAATGATATTAAAAGCAGTTATATGAATTAACCGGGATAATTCAGTTAAATAACATGTTCCGGCTTTATTTTTGATGGAGAAATGGTACAATCCGAAAAAGTCAATAAACCATAAGTTGAAAAATCAAAATGACGACAGCCAATAAACCCGCCCCAAGAAGAATTATTCACATTGACATGGATGCTTTTTTCGCCGCGGTGGAGGAGCAGCGCAATCCGCTGCTTACCGGCAAACCGGTTGTCATCGGCGGCAGGGGTGATCCGACGAAGAGAGGTGTCGTCTCCACGGCAAACTATGAAGCCAGAAAGTACGGCATCCATTCGGCAATGCCCATGATGATTGCGCATAAGCTTTGTCCCCACGCCGTTTTCCTTCCTGTGGATTATGAAGCTTATATAGCTGCTTCCCGGCAATTTAAATCTACACTTACAGTCATTACACCGATTATCGAAGACATCGGCATTGATGAAGTTTATCTGGATGTATCGGAAGTGGCGGAAACTATCGAAAACATCGTCAATCGAATCAAATCCGGCATCAAAGAAAAAACCGGATTAACGTGCTCGGTCGGCATTGCTCCCAATAAGCTGCTGGCTAAAATTGCCTCGGATATGCAAAAACCGGATGGACTCACCATATTGAATGAAGAAGATATCGAATGCCGGTTATGGCCCTTGCCCACGAGAAAATTATATGGAATCGGGCCGAAAACTGAAAGCTATCTGAAAAATATCGGAATTGAAACCATCGGACAACTGGCGGCACTGACGCTCGAAAATTTACTGGAGCATTTCGGCAATTCTTACGGTCAATATCTTTATGATTCCGCCCGGGGAATTAATGACAGTCCTTTGATTACCCACTGGGAAGCAAAATCAGTCAGTCGCGAGACTACTTTTCAGAAGGATGTGCAAGACTGGCAAGTTATCGCCAAGACCCTGGCGGCACTGACAAGGGAAGTAGTCAGTGATCTGCGCGATAGCGAATTCACAGCTAAAACCGTCACTATCAAAATTCGGTTTGGTGATTTTCAGACCCTGACCCGGGCCAAAACGATGGCTGATTATACGGATTCCGAAGAAGAGATGCGCAAGGCGGCATTTGCCTGCCTGAAACGAATTGAACTGAATAAACGAGTCCGGTTGATTGGTGTGCGGGCCAGCAATTTGGAAAAAACAGGAAGTAAAATTAACAAATGAATAATTATATATTACGAAACTTATTAGTATTTTTGCTTTGACATCGCCAAAATTATTTCGTATATTAAAGAAACGATAGTCTGTTCCTTCACTTAATGAAGTACTTATCAAAAAAAGGAAAACTATTTATGAAAACTAATCAGACAAACGTTAATTTAGATTATGATTATCCGGTACAGATTGGGGAAGGTGTTTACTGGATCGGTTTTCATGATAAAGAAACGGGTCTGCACTGCAATCCCTACCTAATAGTTGATGGAGAAGAGGCTGTTGTCATCGACGGCGGCAGCCGGCCCGATTTTCCCAGTGTTTTAATGAAAATATTGCGCACGGGTGTAGCTCCCTCCTCGATAGTTGCCCTCATCTACCATCATTATGATCCTGATCTGGTCGGCAGTGTTCATAATTATGAAAGTATTATTGACCGGAAAGATTTAAAGATTATTTCCGACGCTTCCAACAACATGTTCATCAGGCATTACTATGTAAAGACCCCACTTTCCTCAGTTGGGGCAATGAACTACGAATTTCGATTTTCCTCCGGCCGCACACTCCGGTTTATCATGACACCATACGCCCACTCCCAGGGAAGTCTTGTTACTTTTGATTCCCAATCCGGTATTGTTTTTACGAGTGATGTTTTCGGAAGCATTGATAAAAATTGGGAGTTGTTCCTGAAACTGGATGAGAATTGTCATGATTGCGAAGATCAACAGGAATGCATGATGGGGAAGTCACACTGTCCGTTGAGGGCCATTTATCAATTTCATAGAAATGTGATGCCGTCCGAGAAGTCTTTAAGACTGGCAATCAGTAGGATAATGGCGCTGCCTTTGCAGGTGATAGCGCCGCAGCACGGCAGCGTCATCCGTGAGGCAAAAGATATACAGTATATATCGAAGATGCTGGCTTCATTGAAAGGTGTTGGCATTGACGGCGTTTCAATTTAACTGTGAAACCATTGCCGGAATATTTTGCAGGTTATCATTATGAACGCAGAAAAAATAATTAGTGGATCTCTGAAAGACAGACGACGCAACGATCCAACTCAATCAAAGATGGTAATGGAACTTATTGCCTATAAAGCGAATGACCGGGATCATGAAATTAATAATGAGTTGTTAAGACAACTTGTTTTGAAATATGCCGTGGCAGAACGGAAACTGACCGAATTAAATCAACTTAAAAATAAATTTCTCGGAATGGCCGCGCACGACTTGAGAAATCCGCTTTCCTCTATCCGGGGTTTCAGCGAGATACTGCTTACCGAAGAAGCAGGTCCGCTTAATGAAGGACAGAAGGAATTTATAGCGATTATCAACAAAACCAGCGACGAGATGCTGCACATGGTTAATGATTTGCTGGATGTCTCTGTTATCGAAAGCGGGAAAATCGATCTTAACCTGAAGCTTTATTCTGCCCAAAAACTTCTGCAAGAACGTATCCGCCTGCAGCAAATTATCGCCGAGAATAAACGAATTCAAATTGATATTGATTTTGATGATGTTCCCGACTTCAGCCTTGATACCAATCGCATTGGTCAGGTTATTGATAATTTGATCAGCAACGCGATCAAATTTTCCCCTGTAGGTTCGAAGATAAATATTTCATTAAAGCAGATTGGCGATAAGGTTCAAATTGCCGTGCAGGATAAAGGACCCGGTATATCGCCCGAAGATCGTAAAAAACTTTTTGGAACCTTTCAAAAACTAAGCGCCCGTCCCACTGCCGGTGAAAAGAGCACAGGTCTTGGTCTGGCCATTGTGAAGAAAATTGTCGAATCCCATGGCGGAGAGGTCTGGGTGGAAAGTGCATCCGGGGCAGGATCAATCTTTAAATTCAATATTCCAATGGAGGCCAGGTAATAATGAGCGCTGAAAAACCGCGGACTATAATAGCCGACGATGAATCTCACATCCGGACTTTGATGAAAACCGTATTGAAAATGATGAACTATGAAGTTGTTGCTGAAGCCGGCAACGGGCAGCAGGCGATTGATTATTTTAAGGAGTTAAAACCGGAGATTACGCTGCTGGATGTCAATATGCCCGTGAAAACCGGTCTGGAGGCTTTAAAGGAAATTAAAGAGATTGCCCCGGGTGCCTGCGTGATAATGTTGTCATCGGTTTCTGATATGGAAAGCGTGCAGGAGGCAATTGAAGTGGGCGCATCCCATTTTATCCGGAAAGATACACCGATCACGGAAATAAAAAAGATAGTTGCCGAAACGTGGCAAAATCATCAAAATACATGAGTAAAACTAATAATTAACTGGATGCTGTACGTTAATTAATTCTGCCCTCAGGAGTAGGAAAATGCAGGAAAAATATAATCTTGATGAAATGCTCAAAGAGATCAAGGAAGATGAAGTAGAAGAAAAAAAATCGACCACGAGAATCATTACCCAGGAAGATATTAAAAGAATGATTCTGGAGAAGCAAAAGAAGAGTGGGGGTCAGCAATGATCAGAAATCCGGACTTTCAGAAGCTTGTCGTTAAAAATAATCTCCTGACGGATGAAGATGTAAGAAGACTTTCGGCGAAATATGGAGGTGACGATTTTGCCCTCCTCCTGCATCTTTTGCGTGGTACTGTAGCGAGTAAAGATGTTCTTGGCAAGCTCTGGGGTGATTCCCTGAATTATGCGTATGTTGATCTGACCAAAAGCATGTTTCAGCCTCTGGCAGTGCAGCAACTGACTCTGGAGTACGCAATCAAAAACAAGGTTATCCCCATTTATCAGTTCGGTGATTCCGTAACGGTTGCCACAACTAATCCAACACGGGAGGAGCTCGTTCGCGATCTGGAAAGTGTTCTGCTCAAATCAGTCAGTTTCGTTTTTTCATTTCCCAATGATATTGAAGATGCAATAATGGTTCAATATCAGTCTAGTTCTGCTCTCGGCGGTCTGCTGGAGAAAATATCCTCCCACTCTCTGTTTAAAGGCACCAGCAAAATAAGTTCGGAGCAGATTAAGGCGCTGGCGGGCGATCAATCTATCATCCAGTTTGCCCAGGGACTGATTCTGCTGGCCGTCAAGGAAAGGGCCAGCGATATTCATATTGAACCGGCGGAAGATATGGTGCGGATTCGCTTCCGCATCGACGGTGTTTTGCATGAGCGGATGAAGCTGGATAATGCTCTTCTATCTCCGCTTTTGACCCGTTACAAGGTTCTGGCCGGTCTGGATATAACGGAGCGCCGGCGACCGCAGGATGGACGAATTACAATTAAGCTGACGAACAGCGCTGTCGATATCCGGATTTCCACTGTTCCGATTATGTATGGTGAAAAAATAGTCATGCGCATACTGGGACAAAACGAAATGCGGGAGGCACCTGACGTTTACGATATCGGGATGTCGAAAAGGAATGTCGCTTTACTGATTCGGCTCACCGAACATCCCAACGGAGTGTTTTTTGTAACTGGGCCGACCGGTTCGGGTAAAACGACTACCCTTTATGCCGCAATCAAGCACCTCAACACGCCCGGCATCAATATCATGACCGTGGAAGATCCGGTGGAGATACGTCTTGCCGGCATCAACCAGGTGCAGGTGAATCCCGAAATCGATCTTAATTTTGCCGCTGTTTTGCGGTCATTCCTCCGTCAGGATCCGGATGTAATCCTGGTGGGTGAGATACGGGATGCCGAAACTGCAAGGATAGCAGCCCAGGCTGCCCTTACCGGTCATCTTGTTTTGACAACCATGCATACCAACAATTCCCTGCAGGCGGTAACCCGCCTCATTGATATCGGCATCGAACCGTTTCTTCTTGCTCCTTCCATCATAGGAACCATGGCACAGCGCTTGGTGCGCAAACTTTGTGACAATTGCAAAGAAAAATACATTCTTTCGCCGGAAGAGATGGATCGGTTGTTTATTTATAAGGGGCGACCGGAAGTATTTTGTTATCAGGCCAAAGGTTGCGAACAATGCAGCAATACCGGTTTTATCGGTCGTGTGGCCATTCATGAAATATTTATTATTAATGAAGATATCCGGCATTTGATCTCCACAAATGCAACAAGCATCGCGATTATGGATGCGGCAATCAAATCAGGCTTCAAACCCATGCGTTATGACGGTATTAAAAAGGTATTGAGGGGGCTGACCACGATTGGTGAAATTGACCGGGTTACTCTTGTGGAAGCAGAATAAAAAATAAAGCACACCATTCTGCAACGATAAGTATCAATTTGTTTTTTTAATACAGACTAATAGGAGAAGATTGTGAAAAAAATTATTATGTTTCTTGTTGTCATAGCGATGATGTCGATAGTTACAGCAGGACATGCACAAGTTAAGGAAGGCTCTTTTTCGGTTACACCGTTCATTGGTGGCTATGTCTTTGAAGGTAATGAAAACATCAGAAACGCACCGGTTTATGGTGTGCGGGCGGGGTATAACTTTGCCAGAAATTGGGGTGCCGAAGGATTTTTTAACTACGTTCCAACCAAAGTTAATAATATTACAAGTGACGATGACCTCAAACTATATGGCTATGGCATTGATGTTCTATATCATTTCATGCCGGAAAATCGTCTGGTTCCGTTTTTGGCAGCGGGGGCGGGAGGAAGCAGCTATTCACCGCAAATCGGAATTAATTCTGCAAATAAATTTACTGTTGATTACGGAGCGGGGCTAAAGTATTTCCTGACCGATTGGCTGGCACTGCGAGCCGATGTTCGTCATGTTATTCCGTTGAGTGACAGGTATAATGATTTGCTCTATACCATTGGTATAAATTTCGCCTTTGGTGGGGCTAAAAAAGCCGCTCCCGTGGCCGAGGGATCTGCTGTTCAACAGGCGGCTACTCCGGCGGAGGTAGTAATGGATTCGGATAAAGACGGTGTTCCTGACAACAGGGATCAGTGTCCCGACACGCCCTCCGGTGTTGCGGTGGATAAGGATGGCTGTCCTGCCGATTCGGACAGAGATGGCGTCTATGATTATATGGATAAATGTCCCAATACTCCTATCGGTGTAAAAGTAGATGAGAACGGTTGTTCTCCAGCGGCACCCCCGGTTGTTAAGGAAGTGAAAGCTCAGGCGGCAGAGGCGGCTCCGGAAATAGTGGAGAAGGGAAGAACAACTCTGAATGTTTTGTTTGCCACCAGCAAGGATGTTATCACGAAAAATTCTTTTAAAGCAATTGATGCTCTGGCTGCAGTTATGAAAAAATACCCGGATTTAAATGTAACGATTGAAGGACATACGGATAATGTGGGCGGCGCTGCCTACAATAAAAAACTTTCCCAGCGACGTGCTGATGCCGTGAAAAAATACATGGTTGAAAAATCCGGTATTGAGGCAAAGCGATTGACCGCAAAAGGTTTCGGTCCGGATAAACCAATAGCATCCAATGCGACCAGGGAAGGGCGTCAGAAAAACCGCCGTGTCGAAGCAGCAGTGAATTACATTATCAAAAAGTAATTATTCCTCTATAGAATGAAAAACACCCCGTGACGGAGTCGTCACGGGGTGTTTCATTTATGGCATTATGTGCAATAGATAGTTAGACTTATTAGTATTAGCGAACCTTGATCGCATGTTTTACATAATTTCTTTTTACTGAAATTATCGGCACGGGAAAATCGAACCAATCCTTAATCGCCAAATTCATTCCAATGCCATACATAAAATTATAAACAGCTTTGTTCAAACCCGGGGCATAAACATGATGATCACAGCCGCGGGGATCTGCGTGGACAAGATCATTGCGGGCAAACCTGCCTGCGGGTTGGTCCACTATTGAACAGGAATATTTTTGCGGATTTTGTCCCACATCGCTATGCGCCGTGGCGGTAAACCTATGCCAGAAAGCCGATTGGATCAGCCCTTCATCAAAAAACTGACGGACAATTTCCAGGGCGTCGATGGTTTCCTGTGCGGTCTGCGTCGGGAAGCCGTACATCAGATACGCATGCACCATAATACCGGCGCGGCTGAAATTGTCGCACACTTGTGCCGCCTGACGAACGGTTACCCCTTTATTCATCAGCTGCAGAAGTCTGTCCGAGGCTGCTTCCAGTCCTCCGGTTACGGCAATGCAGCCGGACTCTGCCAATAAACGGCAGAGATCATCCGTGAAAGCCTTTTCCAGGCGGATATTAGTCCACCAGGAAATTCCGGTTTTTCGGTACAGTAATTCTTTGGCCACTTCTTTGAGGACAGAAGGCGGCGCAGCCTCGTCCACAAAATGAAAACCACGATGTCCTGTTTGAACAATCACCTGCTCGATTCGATCAACCAGGATGGACGCGGGGGAGCTCTCAAAATGCTTTATATAGGGAAGCGACGTGTCGCAGAAGGAGCATTTGTGCCAGTAACAACCTCGGGCCAGGGTAAGCTTGTTCCAGCACCCGTCGCTCCACAGGCGGTGCATCGGATTGGCCATTTCAATAAGAGACAGGTACTTGTCCAGGAGGAGGTTCGAGTAATCCGGACAGCCGGTTTCAGCATGATGAAAATCCGGTTCGTTGTTATCATTGATAAAGCGTACTTCATTGTTAATCCGAATAAAAGTTCTTGTTAACTCCTCCTGATTCTTTTTTCCCTGGAGAACCTCCAGAATGCTTAAAAAAGGACGTTCACCGTCGTCCAGAGTGATGAAATCCAGGTAATTAAAGATCGCCGGTTCGGACAAATTGCGCAGTTCCGTATTGACAAATCCACCGCCGGCAACGATTTTAATTTGGGGAAAATATTTTTTTATATATTGACCGCATTTCAATCCCGCATAGAGGTTTCCGGGAAAGGGCAGGGTTATGCCTACAACAGCGGGGCGATACTGCTCGATATGTTTTTGGAGTAATTCCAGCAACCAGATCTCCAGCATATTTTCCTTCTGCTGTAAAGCATTATTCACCGGAGTAAAAGAATGCGCCGACATTCCCAGGGCTTCCGCATACCGGCTGAAACCAAAAAATGGTGTTACCGCATCTTTAATAAGATCGCCGATATCCTCAATATACAATGTTGCCAGAAACCGGGCTCTGTCATTTAATCCGTTGTTGCCAAATGACCATTCCAGATCAGGCAAAGAATTAAATCGGGAAGCTCGTGGCAAAAATGTTTCATTGCTCAGGAGCAACGCTAGTGTGTTATCCCGATATTGCAGGAAACTCATTACTTGCTCTATTGTCTGCACATAGTCTGTTTTGTTCTTGAGAATATGATAGGAATTTCGCGAAAGCTTCCTGCCGGTGGGCGAAATAGAATCGAAGAGTTCGTTAAAACCGTCCCGGGAAAAAATTCTATTGATCAGTTCAATGCCCAGGTCAACCTGAAAAACGTCATAGCCCTGTAATTGCAAAAAACCTTTTAAATAAGGCATTGCCGGATACGGAGTATTGAGCTGGGTAAAGGGAGGCGTGATCAGAAGTGTTTTTGTAGTCATAATTTAAATTCGTTATGAGTGATTTCATGTGCTCTGTACTTGTTTACGTAGCAAAGCTCCCACAGGTGCCTTGCCCTCCAGCGGCAGATAAACCCGATTGCCGCCATGGGCTGCGGAAAGCTTATCCCCGTTCATATCAATCATCGTCCCGGTAGCTATTTTAACAGTTTCCCGGGGCAGTAAAAGTTCCAGTTCCTCTCCAGCGATAATATGATTGCGGACATCCAGCAGAATTCTTTTTTGGCTGGTGTCATATTCCAGCACTGTTCCTGCCGGTTCGTGAGTCTGAAAATACTTGATATCCGGATTGGTCGCGGTTATTTTCTCGGTGGCAAAAGCAAAGCCGGTTGTGTAACCCCGGTTGGATATTTTATTTAACTCTTCTCGCCATTGCTGGTTGCTGCGATAGCCTGCGGGATTCTGCGACAGGCTGTCGAGAGCTTGCCGGTATGTTCGAGTTACCATCGCCACATAGTAGGATGATTTCATCCGGCCTTCAATTTTCAGGCTGACAACACCGGAAGATAATATTTCCGGCAGATATTCAATCAGGCACAAATCTTTCGAACTCAACAAATAAGTGTAACGTTCGTCTTCTGCGAGAAGAAGCGGTTCGTCAGGCCGGGTGGACTCTTGCAGTCGGTATTCCCAGCGGCAGGGCTGACTGCAATCGCCCTGATTGGCGCTCCTACGGTTAAGCCATGCCGATAAATAGCAGCGTCCCGAGTAGGCCATGCACATGGCGCCGTGGACGAAAATCTCCAGTTCCATATCCGGCACAGCCGCCGCAATTTCACCGATTTCCTTTAAATTCAACTCCCGGGCCAGCACAATACGCCGCACTCCCTGATCGAGCCAGAACCGCACTGCTTCGGCGTTGGTCGTATTAGCCTGGGTGCTCAAGTGCAGGGGCAGTTGCGGCGTCAGAGAGCGAATTATTCTGATCATTCCGGGATCGCTGACGATCAGAGCATCCAGCCCGATTCCCGTAAGCTCGGGAATAATCTGGCGTGCCTGCTCCAGATCGGCATTGCGGGCAAATGTATTGGCAGCTCCATAGACCTTGACATTGCGGGCATGTGCGTTGTGTATTCCCTCGGCCAAAGCCGCCAGGGACATTTCGGCAGATTGCGCGCGCAGGCTTAAACCGGCAATCCCGACATAAACGGCATCGGCTCCGTATAGTATCGCTGTGTGTAATTTTTCCAGATTGCCGGCAGGAATCAGCAATTCGGGTTTCTTTGTATTTATCATATTCACGCATTACCTTTGAAATATCTTGCGGCGAAAACATACATCCCGGAAAGCATTCTGCTTATATGACGGATATGAAGAAGATACAAGACACTTTTCTTATCGGCAAAGAGAATCTCACAGATCTTTGTTGGACAATTGATTGCTTCTTTCTGAGGGAATATGAAGAAACCCGGTCTTTTATTTCAGGGATGTTTTCTGTCTAAATCATTGCAAAATATATGATTTCAATGCGAAATCTTTTATGATATGACTAACATGAATGTTATGCGGATGATGAAGATAAATCAGCGGAGTATTTATGAACATTGATATTCGCACTCTTATCATTGTCATTACCATCAGCAGTTTCCTGCAAGTCATTGCCCTGTTTCTCCAATATCGTTTGAATAAAGCTTATCTGGGGACTGGCTGGTGGTTGCTGGGCTTTGCCTCGGCGGCAATGGGGTATGGCTTCCTTTTCCTGCGGGATAATATTTCCATTAAACTAATCACCATCATCTTTGCCAACGCATTAATCGTGTTGGAATTTATTTTTATATACATCGGCATCATGCGATTTTTGGACAAAAAAGAGAATCGCTCCATTGTTATTACGATCTTTACTGCTTTTATCCTCTCTTTTATCTATTATACTTATTTTGATAATAATATTACCTTGCGGACAGTGATTGTTTACTCGACTGTGGCAGCCATTTCACTTTTGAATGCGCATAGTCTCTTTTTTAATAAGACTCGTTTGATCACAGCTGCCGCAAACTTCAATACCGTACTTTTCCTTGTTCAATTCTGTTTTTTCACATTCCGTGCTGTGGTTACTCTAACTGTTGACCCTGTTTCCGGCTTTTTCACCCCAACTTTGGTGCAAACGGTTTCCTTTCTGTTTCTATTTGTTCAAGGTACTCTATTGACATTTGGTTTGATTATCATGGTCAATCAGCGTTTAAATCGGGAAAACAGTGAAGCCAAAGAAAACCTGGAGCTGATTTTCAACACCAGCCCGGATGCGGTTTTGGTTGCTCGCTGGACGGAAGATTATCTTCTTGATATTAATGAGAAATTTACAGCGCTGACCGGTTACACCCCTGCCGAGGTGATTGGCAAGTCCAGTCAGGACATTAATATCTGGAAGAATCCGGCGGAGCGCCAGCAGCTGGTTACAGCGCTGAAGGATAAAGGTTATTGCGAAAACATGGAAGCAGTATTCCGGCGTAAAGACGGTAGTCAACTGACAGCGATGATTTCTGCCAGGATAATTACCCTGCAAGGCGCGCCCCATATTATCTGCGTGACCAGCGACATTACCGAGCGCAAGCAGGCTTATGAGGAACTGCGAAAAAGAGAAAACGAATTTAAAAAATTATCCAATCAGCTTGAAGCAATTTTAGACCACATACCGGGTATTGTATTTTATAAAGATAAAAATAACAATTTTATCCGTGTAAACAAATATTTTGCTGAAGCACAAATGAAAAACAAGGTCGATCTGGAAGGTAAAAACCTTTTTGACCTTTACCCTCAAGCGGATGCTGAAAAATATTATCAGGATGATTTAGATGTAATAAATTGTGGTGCTGGAAAATTGAACATCGAAGAACATTGGCAAGCTGCTGATGGTGATAAATGGGTAAGCACAAGTAAGATACCCTTTTTGGATGACGATGGAGAGATTATTGGCGTTATTGGAATATCAATGGACATCACCGAGCGCAAACGGGCTGATGAATATCGAGAAATGGGCCGGGAGATTCTGCAGATACTTAACGAACCGGGAGATTTACAGGAATCCATCGCGCGCGTCCTTGCCACATTGAAGACGCGTACCGGGTTCGATGCCGTGGGTATTCGCCTGCAGGACGGGGAAGACTTCCCCTATTTCGTCCAACAAGGTTTCTCTGATGATTTTCTGCTGACCGAAAATACCCTGGTTGAGCGTGCCGCCGATGGCGGGGTGTGCCGGGACAAGGACGGCAGCGCCAGTCTGGAATGTACCTGCGGTCTGGTCATCTCCGGCCAGACCGACCCGCTAAACCCGCTTTTTACCGAGAGGGGAAGTGCCTGGACTAATGATTCCTTTCCGATTCTGGATATCCCGATCGGGGATGATCCCCGGCACAATCCCCGCAATAATTGCATTCATCAGGGCTATGCCTCCATAGCCCTGATACCCATTCGCAACCAGAGCAGAATTGTTGGCCTGATCCAGCTCAACGACCGGCGCAAAGGACTTTTCACCATTAATGCTGTGGAGGCGCTGGAAGGAATCGCCTCACATATCGGAGCGGCGCTGATGCGTAAGCAGGCGGAAGCGGCGCTACGCAGAAGCGAAGACCAAAACCGGCAACTCCAGAAGTCGGAAAGCCTGGGCCGCATGGCCGGAGCCATTGCCCATCACTTCAACAACCAGCTGGGCGCAGTGATTGGCAATCTGGAACTGGCTCTGCTGGAACTGCCAAAAGGGACGAGAGGGCAAGAAAGTGTTGCCAAAGCCATGAAAGCTTCCAACACGGCCGCACAAATGAGTGGCCTGATGCTGACCTATCTCGGCCAATCGTTCGACAAGCTTGATCTGTTGGATATTTCCGAGGTCTGCCGCCGAGACCTGCCTCTGCTCGAGGGTGTTATGCCGGATAACATTGTTCTGAAAACCGCTTTGGCCTCCCCCGGTCCGACAGTCAACACGAACACAAAGCATATTCAACAGGTACTGACTAATCTGGTCACCAATGCCCAGGAAGCTATCGGCATGAACCGGGGTTCTATTTCATTGACTGTTAAAACGGTTTCCTGTGACAATATTCCTCAAAATAATCGTTTCCCTGTGGAATGGCAACCGGATAGTGATTCCTATGCCTGCCTGGAAGTGACGGACACGGGCTGCGGGATCGCGGACAAGGATATCGAAAAGATCTTCGACCCGTTTTATTCCAGCAAGTTCACCGGACGGGGCATGGGGCTGGCCGCAGTTATTGGGATTGTGCGGGTGCACGGCGGAGTTATTACGGTGGAGAGCAAAACGGGACAGGGCAGCGCATTTCGGGTCTTTTTACCCCTGGCAGAGCAACAAGCCGCATTGCAATAGGGAAAGGGATATCAATAATAGGATAAAGGAAAAAGGAGGTCGTGCACTCTCACTACAAGGTTATTGCCTCCCCTTACTTCTTCTGGAATGGTTTGCCCTTCTTTGTTGCCAGCCAGGCCTCATTGTCGGCAATCAGCGCCTGCAAGTCGTTGCCGGTATTCTTCTGGGCAACATCCAAAGTTCTCGCGTAATCTTTTTTGCTAAGCTTGATTACTTCAATTTCTTTATTCAGAAACTGCTGGATCTCGGAGAGGATCTCCTTCTCCTCGGCACTGCAAAAAGAAAGGGCCGTGCCCTTATGGACACCTCGTCCTGTTCGGCCCACTCGGTGGACATAGTTTTCCACCTTGTCGGGCAAATCATAGTTGATCACATAGTTCACATCCGGAATATCGATGCCGCGCGCACTGACGTCGGTAGCAATGAGGATCTGGCATTTTCCCTCTTTGAACTTTTTCATCGCCTCGGATCTCTCTGTCTGATCCTTCTCGCCGTGGATCGTGATGGAGGGAATCGAGACGCGCTCCATGGCTTTGGCCACCCGCTCGGCCCGGACTCTGGTGCGGACAAAGATGATGATTTTACTTTCAGGATTATCTTTGATGAAGCTCTCCAGAAAAAACCGCTTATCATCCATCTCGACAAACATGACGGCGTGCGAAACATTAGCCGAGACCGGATCATCGGGGGATATTTGAATGCGAATGGCCGTACTTTTGACCTGGGAGAAAGCCAGTTTTTTAATTTCCGGATTGATGGTTGCCGAAAAGAAAAGGGTTTGATGCCGGCGGGTCAGCATTTTTTTGACATACTGAATGTCTTTGATGAAACCAAGATCCAGCATATGGTCGGCTTCATCGAGAACCAGCGTATCGACGTGCCCCAGATTAATATGGCCCTGATGGATGAGATCAAACATTCGTCCCGGAGTGGTAATCAGAATGTCGATGCCTTCCTGCAGCTTCCGGAGCTGCGCTTCCTGTTCGACACCGCCAATGAGGGCAAATGTCTTCACCCTGGTATGTTTGGCGATGCTGGTAAAGACATCCCCTATCTGCATGGCCAGTTCACGGGTCGGCACCATGATCAGGCCTTTGATGCCGCAGTCGCGTTTGCTGCTTTTTCCCCGGTGGATCTTATCGATCAGAGGAATGGCGAATGCCGCAGTTTTACCTGTTCCCGTCTGGGCGATGGCCAGAACGTCTTCCCCCTTCAGGATAGACGGGATGGATTTAAACTGGATATCCGTCGGCCTCTTAAAGCCCAGTTGTGCCAGATTCTTTTTTATGGCCTCGGAGATATGATATTTTTCAAACTTCATGGCGCCTCGCTATAATGTCAATGGGGATGCTAAATACAATTGAAACAAGATAAAAGCAATCGCAATATAATTCAGGGTATGATGAAGGCAGGGCTTCAGACATTCCGAAGGCGGAGTCATTGCTGGAGATAAGTTCTCACGCTGTTACATACCAGTAAATAGTAGCTTCTTGTGGACGGACGTTCATATATGTTTTTGTGGTGCGCCGCAGGGAACCAAACGTATTTACCGGGAAATGGGTGGAAGTAAAATTTAATAAACGCCACCACTTGTGTTTTTAATAATATGGAAAATGATTTTGTTTGTCAAAGGATTTATGATTTTTGAAATCTTGAATCACATAATATGGATTGAGTGACCGAATAATTAATGCTTTGCATAATTAAAATGTAGAAGGACAGCTGCATAAAAGTCTTCCAGGTCTTTAAGATGTTTGACAAGAATGGTTTTCAGGATATCTACATTTAGCGCCTGATATTCATGGATGGCAATATTTCTGAAGCCGACCATTGACTGTGCCTTTCTAGATAAATCTTTGCTGAGAATTCCTGCTTGTTCCAGCCGCACAATATTATCCTTGATTGTATCCGGCACACCTAAACCTTCCGAAGCAATAATATGCGCCGCAAGGTCAATGGTAGATTGCACCGCCCTTTGGAGGTTTAATACAAAAATATCCTGTATGTTCATTTCGTCAAGGGAATCAGGGTTCAACGCTGTAACTTCCTTGATTCGTCTCAGGCACTTTTGGATAGAAGCAGCTTTTGCAAAAACAACATCTTTATCAGGCATATATTCTTCCTTTCAGAATATTATCCTCACATGTCTTCCTCGTCTGTTTTAAATCATCATATTGATTGATTGTATCCACATGAAACTGGTTATAAATCTTTTTATCTTTTGCAAAAGCCAAAACGCCATTTTTCAAGACCTGCATCTTTAAAATAGGTGAAGCAGAATTTAACACAGCTATATCAATGTCTCTTTTTAATATCGTATTCAATTCACTTTTCAGTTCATTTATCTCGTAAACATCAGGCTGGTATTCAAAAAGTATCCCGATATCTATATCGCTTCCTTCGGCCATTTTCCCGCTTGTTGCGGAGCCAAAGAGAAAAACAAGCAAACCTTCAGACTTTTTTCCAAAAAAATCTGTCAATCTTGTAATTATTTCTGAATCTTTTGTATTTTGGAGCATATATATTCTTCCTCAAATCAATTCTAAGATTAATCCTGTAAAAGCATTTGATTTTGTTTGATAAGACACTGCTCGGTCGTGGTTGAACTATAAGAATATCGATCATGTATGTCAAGGAAATCTTGAACCTGATTGCCCTTACGTTATTGATAGTATGGCAATCAACTCTCTACAGACAAAGTTTTTGCACCTGTTCCATGACTTTCAGTGACTTTACTTCACGGCTAAGTACATGCGCAATAAAGCCTACAAGAATGTTGCGGGATTCGCGGGCAAGAGAATCAGACAGTGCGATTAATTTAATTTTATCAATGTCCATGTCTTTGCCCAGGAGCAATGTTCGGACGGTTCCGGCGGAGATGGATATATCATAACGTTGGGGCTTGGCGCATTCTGCACATTTAATTCCGCCTTCGGTGGCATAGAAATAATAAGAACTGCCGTTGGCAACGGGTGTTTTGCACATAATGCAATGGTCTAAAGCAGGGTCAAATCCGGCTAATTTCAATATCCGCATTTCAAAAAACCGCACTAATGCGTGCGATGCTTTTTCTGTGCCGAGCAATCTTAAAAAAGCTTCCAGAAGCTCAAATATTTTTTCATTCTTTTTTCCTTCCGGGCTGAAATGGTCGGTAAGATCGATGAAATATGAGGCAATCAATGTTTTTTCCAGATCCCGGCGGATGGTGTCATAATGGTCGATGATCTCACAGGATTCAATAAAAGCAAGCATATCGCGACTTTTGCGGGTAAAGATAATATTAGTGAGTGAGAAGGGCTCAAAGACATTGGCAAATCTTTTTTTACTGCGCTTGGCGCCTTTGGCTATGCCTTTGAGTTTGCCGAAATCATTACTGTAGAAGGTTACAATCAGATCGGATTCTCCATAACTAAGGCAGCGGAGCACAAATCCGGTTGTTTTATGGCTTTCCCGGGCACTCATAGATTAAGGCTGGGATCGGCGTACTTAATCTCTCCGCCGACGATGGTTAAAATAGCTTTTCCCTTCATTTCCCAACCATGAAAGGGAGAGTTTTTACCTCTGGAATGAAATGTCCGGACATCGACAGTCCATGGCAACTGAAGGTTAATTACCGTGATGTCGGCATCGGCTCCCGTCTTAAGAGTTCCTTTCGGCAAGTTCAGGATTCGCGCGGGATTGAGGCTCATGGTAGCTATCAGCTGAGGTAAGGTGAGCACGCCTTCGCGCACCAGCCGTAAGCTTAAGCCGAGCGATGTCTCCAGGCCGCTGATACCGTTGGCGGCGTATTCAAATTCCAACTCCTTATCCGTGCGGGCATGCGGAGCATGATCGGTGACAATGGCATCGATGGTTCCATCGGCCAGACCTTCTTTGATAGCCGCTACATCGGTGCCGCTGCGCAGGGGCGGATTAACTTTTAAACTGGTGCTGTATGTCAGGAGTTTTTCATCGGTAAGGGTGAAATAGTGCGGTGCTGTTTCCGCAGTTATCTTCAGGCCTCTTTTTTTGGCCTCCCGGATCAGGCGCACAGAGCCTGCGGTGCTGACATGAGCGATGTGCACAGCGGCATTAGTGAATTCGGCAATTAAAATATCGCGGGCAATCATGGCTTCTTCGGCAATACTGGGTATGCCGCGCAAGCCCAGTATTGTGGAGTAATATCCTTCGTTCATCTGGCCACCGGTGGAAAGATTCGTATCTTCGCAATGAGAGATAACAGGCAGGTCAAGCGACCAGGCATATTCCATGGCATGCCGCATCAGGGCGGCATTCATAACCGGTTTGCCGTCGTCGGAAAGGGCAATTATGCCCGCTTCTTTCATGTCCCAGAATTCTGCAAGCTTAACGCCGGCGGAATCTTTACTGATGGCGCCAATCGGGTAAACATTAGCCATTGAGGCTTCCAGAGATTTTCTTTTGATGAATTCAGTAATCGAACGGTTATCGTTGATGGGATCGGTGTTCGGCATACAGGCAATAGATGTAAAACCGCCGGCCACGGCGGCCTGCGAACCGGATGCCACGGTTTCTTTGTATTCCTGACCGGGTTCACGCAGGTGTGTATGCATATCGATTAAACCGGGAGTAAGCACCATTCCGGAAAGGTCAATGACTTTGGTTTTTGCTGCATCTTTGGATTTTGCCGACCGGAGAAGATCAACACCTGTTTGGCATATTTTCCCGTCTGCGAGCATTATGTCCATTATTTCATCTATCTTTTGGCCGGGGTCGATTACCCTGGCGCCGGTTAAAAGCATTTTCATTCATCGCCTCCAGTTAGTAAATAAAGCAGCGCCATTCTTACAGCCACGCCTTTATTTACCTGATCAAGAATTACCGAACGGGATAAATCGTCGGCGATATCCGGCGATATTTCCACCCCCCGGTTGATAGGGCCGGGATGCATAACTATTGCATCTGGTTTCGCCAGCTTGATGTTGCGGCTGTTCAGGCAGTAATGTTGGGAATATTCCCTCAGCGACGGGAAGATATTATGCTTTTCACGTTCGATCTGAATTCGCAGCATCATTACGACATCGGCGTCGCAGATGGCATCTTCCAGCTTTGTATAAGCTTTTACTCCCATTTGTTCAATGCCGCGGGGCAGCATCGTCGCCGGGCCAGCCAAAACGACCCGGGCGCCCATTTTGGCTAATCCGTAAATATTGGAGCGGGCAACCCGGCTGTGGGCGATATCGCCGACAATGGCAACTTTAAGGCCTTCGAGCGTGCCTTTCTTTTCTTTAATCGTCATCATGTCGAGGAGTGCCTGTGTGGGATGTTCGTGAGCGCCGTCACCGGCATTAATAATGGATTGTTTAACCAGAGTTGCCAGAAGATGCGGGGCGCCGGCAGCGCTGTGGCGGATAACAATGACATCAGGATTCATGGCTTCCAGATTGCGCGCCGTATCGATCAGCGTTTCTCCCTTGACGACGGAACTGGTGGAGGCGGAGATGTTAATAGTATCGGCGCTGAGCCGTTTGCCGGCGATTTCAAAAGATGTCCGAGTTCTGGTGCTGGCTTCAAAAAACAGGTTGATGATGGTCTTGCCGCGCAGTGTCGGTACTTTTTTGATTTCGCGGGTGGAGATTTCCAGGAACGATTCGGCTGTTTCTAAAATAACGTTTATTTCGTCGACGGAAAGATCCTGAATGCCGAGAATGTCTTTGCGATTAAATTTCATAAGCATGCCTTGAAAAACTGAATTTAAGTTCCCTCTTCGATAATGACTTCATCCACGCCGGTTTTTTCCACCAGATTAACAGTCACGGCTTCCCAGAGGGAAGAGGGTAGGTTCTTTCCGACAAAATCAGCTCTAATGGGAAGCTCGCGATGGCCGCGATCAATTAGAACGGCCAGTTGAATCATTTTAGGGCGGCCGAAATCGATCAGGGCATCCATTGCGGCACGGATCGTCCGGCCGGTAAAAAGAACGTCATCGACCAGAACAACTTTCTTGTCATCGAGGGAAAAAAGAATTTTAGTTTTTCCCAGGCTCGGTTTCTTTTTAGATATAGAAATGTCATCACGGTAGAGGGTGATGTCTAAAACACCCAGCGGGATTTCTTCTCCTTCAATACTGGAAATTTTCTTCTTCAGTCTTTCCGCCAGATATACCCCGCCGGTGCGAATGCCGACTAAAACAAGATTGCTTATTCCCTTGTTTTTTTCCAGAATTTCATAAGCAATTCTGGTCAGGGAACGGTCGATAACTTCTTTGTCCATAACTACTTTAATGCTTTTGTTTTCCGCCATAAAAAGTTTCCCCGGTCTTAAAAGGATTATGGGCACAAAAAAAGCCTTCCCCCATGACGGAGAAAGGCCTATGTGCGTTGAGAAGTATTTTCATGATCAGTTCCTTTTTCAATCTCGCTGGATTAATTTAAAAGGTATAAATCCGCAGCTTCCATACAACGAAGCGACGGAGCTGTCAAGATGAAAAAATCAAAATAACTTTTGTTTGAAAATAAATGATGATATAGGGCGAAATACTGGAGGTTATCATATGGCAGTAAATCGCGAACCTCAGGTATTTGTGTTTCTAAGCGAGATTCTGGGGAAAAAAATTATTGAGGAATCAGGTCTGGTAATCGGCCATGTTTATGACATCACCGCTGAATTTGTCGACCCTTATCCTTTAGTCACCGGGATGACTTTAGGTTCTACCCAGAAAAAAAAGCCGCTCTTTCTGCCATGGAAAAATGTTGTCGGTATTGATGAAGATATAACGGTGGCGATAAACTCGGCAAATGAAACGTCTGTTTTGAATTTACAACCCAATGAGCTTTTATTGCGTGATGATCTTTTGGATAAACAGATTGTTGATACCGATGGTGCAAAAGTCCGGCGGGTAAATGATCTCCAGTTCCTGGAAACAAAAAACCGATTGCATCTGGTCCATGTCGATGTTGGATTCCGCGGTTTGAGCCGCCGGATAGGTCTGGATAAAGCGATGGATGTTTTATCTCAGGGGCTTTTCGATTATAAATTGTCCGATCAGTTTATTTCCTGGAAACTCGTGCAACCGCTGCTTTCACCTGACCGCTTGCAGTTAAACATAGCACAGAATAGGCTCAGCCAAATTCATCCGGCCGATCTTGCTGATATTCTTGAAGATTTGGATATCAAGCAGCGTAATGCCGTTTTCCAGTCTCTCGATGTGGAAACAGCAGCGGAAACACTTGAAGAAACAGATCCCAAGATTCAGGTGAGCTTGATTAATAACCTCAATTCGGAAGATGCATCCGAAATTATTGAAGAAATGTCTCTTTCTGAGGCTGCCGACCTGCTGGGCGATTTACCCAGAGCCAAAGCAGAAGGCATTTTAAATGAAATGGAACAAGAAATTGCCGAGGATGTCAAAGAACTTTTAGCGCACCCGGAAAGAGAAGCAGGCGGCATGATGACTACGTCCTATTTGAGTTTCTCTCGTCAAACCAAGGTTGGCGAAGTAATGGAAGTATTGCGCCGGGAAGCCGCCGATGTCGATATGGTTTATTATGTCTATATAACAGACGAGGAAGAACGCCTGCTGGGAGTTATAACACTGCGAGATTTGATTCTGGCTGAATCCGGAACAAGACTTGAAGAAATCATGGATGAACGGATTATTTCTCTAAAGCTCGATGACAAAGATGACACAATCGCTGAACATTTTGCCAAGTACGCCTTGACCGCGATACCGGTTGTTGATGAAAATGACCGGATGCAGGGAACAATAATATTTAAGAATCTTTTGGATGTGGTGGCGCCGCATTTAGGGAAATAACAACCTTGTAAAAAGGCAGGATGCTGCGTTGCGCTGCATCCCTCGTCGTTGCGACGTACGCAAAAGTACTTCTCACTCCTCGGGATTTGCGCGCCTTGCCTGCTTCCTTTTTTACAAGGTTGGAAAATTGATAGGGTTATGAATTAATCGAAATTAAGAATTAAGTGGATTTGAAGTAATGGAAAATATCACACAGCTCTGGAAGAAATTGCTGCAAACCGGCCTCTGGAAACTGGGGTTGTTCTTTGCATTGATTGGCCCCGGAATTATTACTTCCATGGTTGACAATGACGCCGGTGGTATCACTACATATTCTCTGGCCGGCGCTCAGTATGGGTTAAAACTGCTCTGGATACTTATTCCGGTAACCGTTGCTTTAATCATTATTCAGGAAATGAGTGCCCGGATGGGTGTAGTTTCCGGCAAAGGCCTTTCTGATCTGATCCGGGAGCGCTTCGGCGCAAAAATCACCTTTTACCTCATGATAATTCTTTTCTTGTCCAATATGGGCAACACTGTTTCGGAATTTGCCGGCATCGCGGCGAGCATGGAAATATTCGGTGTGAGCAAATATATTTCCGTGCCTGTCGGTGCTTTTTTTGTGTGGTGGCTCGTGGTAAAAGGAAATTATAAATCAGTGGAAAAAGCTTTCTTACTGGCCTGTGTCTTTTATCTTTCCTATATAATTTCCGGATTTCTGGTGCAACCGAACTGGAAGGAAATAGGGCTGGCCGCATTTACACCCAATTTGAAGTTTGACACCGGAATGCTGACAATGGCTATTGCTATTATTGGAACGACCATTGCTCCCTGGATGCAGTTTTATTTACAGTCATCGATTGTGGATAAAGGATTGAAGGCCGAAAGTTATAAATTCGCCCGAATGGATGTTATTTTTGGTTCGATAACAGTCAATGTGGTGGCTTTTTTTATTATTATGCTCTGTGCGGTTACGCTTTTTCAAAACGGCCTGAAAATTGATACGGCGAAAGACGCAGCATTGGCGCTGGCTCCTCTGGCCGGAGTTTACTGTTCCTGGTTGTTTGCATTCGGTTTGCTGAATGCTTCTCTTTTTGCGGCATCAATCCTGCCGCTTTCGACTGCATATACAATATGTGAAGCATTTGGCTGGGAATCGAGTCTGAATACCAAATTTGTGGAAGCACCGCAATTTTACGGACTTTACTCTTTTATGATTTTTCTGGGAGCGGGAATTATTCTGCTGCCCAATGTGCCCCTGATTTCCATTATGTATTATTCACAGGTTATTAATGGAATATTGTTGCCCTTCATTTTAATTTTTATGCTGCTGTTGATTAACGATAGACGCATCATGGGTGATTATGTTAATGGCCGGACTATGAACATTATCTCTTGGTTGACTGTTGCTATTCTCAACGGGCTGTCGGTGACAATGGTGGTATCGGCTTTTTTCTAGTAGGCTGTTGAAAAGCACTCATCTGCGGCGTTGCGCTTCAAACCTCATCACTCGCCGTATTTCAATATACGACTCGTGATTCGATTTTTCACACGCCTTGCATCTAAGCACTTTTGAACAGCCTACAAATCCGGAATTTCTTCACATTAATTCAGCAAGTTTCCCAGTCTTTGCCAGCGGAGGCTATGGTCTTCGCTGTTCCATGACCAGTAAATTACGAACGCCTTTCCTTCGACATCTTTCAAGTCCACAAAGCCCCAGAAACGGCTGTCCGCACTTTCATCCCGGTTGTCACCCATCACGAAAAGCGATGCCGCAGGGACTGTTACCGGTCCAAAATTATCGCGCGGCTGCATAGTTCCGGGATAGGTGACGCTGTCACTATAGATGCCGTAAGAATCGGTGTATTCTTTGCCATTGAGGAATATTTTTTTGTTTTTAATTTGAATTGTATCACCGGCAACCCCGATAACACGCTTAATAAAATCTTTGGAACGGTCGTTAGGATAAATGAAGACGACTATATCGCCTCTCTGGGGATCGGTAACCGGAATAAGAGTGTTTCGGAAATAAGGAATCTTTACTCCGTAGATAAATTTGTTGACGAGCAGGTGATCTCCTACAACCAGTTTGGGAACCATTGAACGGGAAGGTATTTTATAGGCCTGCATTATGAAAGTTCGAATAAATACAGCTATCAGAATGGCAATAATGATGGCCTCAATGTATTCCTGAATTTTCGATTTGGTTTTTATTTGTTTTTCAGCTTCATCTTTTTGCATTTCAATAATCTTTCTAATAATAAATGTTGGCCAGGGAAATTACTATCATTATCAGAGCAATACATCCTTTAGCCATCTTCCCTCCAATCATCACATAAATATCACGGTTAGTTGCTTTGAAAGGAGCCTGCAGTTTCGATTGCCGGATAAGTTCCGTTATCAGAATTCCGGTAAAACATCCTAAAAAAAAACCTCCAAAAGTACCCAACCCCAATAAAAGTGGGGTTAAAAAAAATGAACCGGCTATTGCCCCGATTGCCGCTGCCCCAAACAATTTTTTTGAAGGCATTGGTGCCAGAGCACCGGCCATTCCCATCAAGAAATCAATCATTTCGGCTATTATAGAAAAAAACAGAAGAAATAATATGATTTTAAACCCGATCCGGTCAAAACCGGTAACGGCGGCATAGGCTAGAACATCGGCAAAAATTAGAACCGTTCCCGGTAATCCCAGCAAAGACAAATAAATGCCGATAAACAATATCAAAATAAATACAGCAAAGCCAACTGTGGCGAGAGTTGACAATTTAGTTTTTCCTCGTCAATCGGGCAAGTCTCAAGTTTTCAAAATACAACACAATGGTACAGGCAATATAGATCGAGGAATAGGTGCCGATGACAACCCCTATCAGCAGGGAAAATGCCAGATCATGAATAACCGGGCCGCCGAAAAAATAAAGGGCCAGTACGGTTAGAAAGACTGTCAGTGATGTTAATATTGTTCTGCTCAATGTCTGGTTGATGCTTAAGTTGATAATCTCGGCAAGCTTTTGTTTTGGATTCAACTTGACATTTTCGCGGATTCTATCGAGGACGACAATTGTATCATTTATGGAAAAACCAATAATGAAAAACAGGGCTGCCAGAATGGATATGGTGAATTCCATATTGAAAATGGAAACAGCACCAATAATAATAGTAACATCATGAACCAAAGCGAGAATGCCACCCAGCGCATAGCGAAACTCAAAACGCCAGGAGATATAGACCAACATGGCCAGCCAGGAGAGAATAACGGCAAATATAGCCTTGCGCTTGAAATCAGCTCCGACTTTGGAGCCGACGATTTCTACTCTTCTGATTTCGTAGTCTTTGCTGAAAGCTGCGGCCAGCGGTTGTTCCACATTAGAGGCCAGTATTTTCGGGTCATGGAATGTTTCGGCAGTGCGGATCAAAAACTCATTAGGGCCGAATTGCTGAATGACACTGCTTTCCAGCTTGGTTGACTTCAAAGCGGCACGAATTTGATCGGCGGAGATGTTTTTTGAAAATTTAACCTGGATAATTGAACCGCCGGCGAAATCAATGCCGGGGTTTAAACCACCGCGGAAAATAACAGATCCGATACTGATTATAATCAAGATGACGGAAAATATTATCGCATACTTTATCTTTCCGACAAAATCCAAGTTGATACCTGGCTTAATAAGCTCCATTGTAAATCTCCTGCTTGCGAGTGTATTTTAGATGCTCAATTTTTTAACATTAAAGTTATCCGTAATATAATCAAAAATTACCCTTGTTACAAAAACAGCGGTAAAGAGACTGGCCAGAAGACCGATGATTGTAGTTACCGCAAAGCCCTTAATGGGACCGGTGCCGAAGAAAATCAGGAAAAGAGCGGCGACTATGCCGGTAATATGTGTATCGATAATTGTAATAAATGCCCGGCTGTAGCCTGTATTCAGAGATAAGCGAATGGTTTTCCCCGTTCGCAACTCTTCCCTGATGCGCTCAAAGATTAATATATTGGCATCAACCGCGACACCTACAGTCAGTAATAAGCCGGCGATACCGGGCAATGTCAGGGTTGCTTTAAAGGCCGCCAGAACACCCAAAACAAGGAATATGTTAATAACCAGAGCCAGATCAGCAACGGCGCCGGAAAGCCGGTAATAAGCCACCATAAAGATAATGACCAGAAGCGAGCCTATTAATGTGGCCATAATGCCCTGTTTAATGGAATCACTGCCCAGAGAAGGGCCGACAGTTCTTTCTTCCAGAATGTTTACCGGTGCCGGCAGAGCGCCGGCGCGCAGGACAATAGCCAGATCGCGCGCTTCGTCCATGGTAAAACTGCCGGTAATTTGCGCCTGGCCGCCGGAGATTCTTTCCTGAATGACCGGTGCGCTGTGGACAACACCGTCCAGAACAATTGCCATACGTTTGCGTACATTATCACCGGTGATCCGATCAAAATCAGCAGCACCCTGCGAATTGAATTTTATGGAAATATTTGGTTCGCCAAAACGGTCGGAGATTTGTACTTTTGCCGTTTCCAGAGAAGCTCCGGTCATCAGCGTCCTGTTTTTCAGCAGGTAGGGCAGGGAGCCTTTCTGACCGGATGATCTGTCAGTGCGCGAGCCATATGCAATAACTGATCCTTCCGGGATATTGCCCTTCAGGGCTTCATCCAGAGAGCCTTCGTCATCCACAATTTTAAACTCCAGCAGTGCGGTCTTGCCAATAAGGTTCTTAGCCCTTTCCGGGTCTTTAATGCCCGGCAACTGAATCAGGATACGGTTGTCGCCTTCCGGAATTATTTCCGGCTCGGCAATGCCGAATTGATCGACACGATTGCGAATCGTTTCCAGGCTGTGTTCAATAGTCAATTTCTTGAGATCAATAGCTCTCTTATCCTTAATTTTTAAAGCGACCAGCATTCCGCCCTCACGCGGTGTCGATGAGGCAATTTCTAAATCAGAATATTGTTCATTCAATATTTTTTCCAAAGCAGCCTTCCCCGATCCTTCAGTCAACTCCAGAGCAATAGTCGCACCTGTTGCCCGTTCGATTTTCCGAAAGCGGACTTTCTTTTCCATTAATGATTCTTTAAGATCGACGGACATTCTCTCAACCATGGATTCCAGGGCCTTATCGGCGTCAACTTCCAGAACCAGATGCATTCCGCCTTGCAAATCAAGTCCCAGATGAATTTTATCCTTGGGGAAATAGTCATTCCAGGGAGAAGGAATCTGAGTGATAAACGTCGGTACTAAAAAGTACAGCGCTACGAGACTAACAGCCACAGTAATCGCTAGCCTGATTTTTAAAGATTTGATCATGCAATTGCCCCTTTCTAATTTAGGAGACGCTACGAAATAACCACCCTGCTGGTCTTGCGACCCCGCGTAACCTATATGTTATCAGGTTATGGCCAGAATTGTTATTATTCGTTACGGCCCCTTATGCCGTTCTCCGCTTTATTTAACCACCTGTACGGGTCTTGTGACCTCATGTGACCTAGCGCCACCTCGTGCCACCTTGAGGTGGTTAGGTGGTTAGGTTATCAGGTTATGGCAAGAACAGATTGTTATTGCCAACGGCTTATTCTTTTGTTGCCGGTGCCCCTGTTTTCTGGGTTATTGCGGCAATAGCACTGCGGGAAACTTTAATCCGTACTTTGTCGGCAATTTCCAGTGTGATTATCGCATCTGCTAAACCGCTCACCTTGCCGTAAATTCCACCGGTGGTAATTACGTTGTCTCCATATGCCAGATTGTCCAGCATGGCTTTTAATTCCTTCTGCTTTTTCTGCTGGGGCCGAATCATGAGAAAATAGAAAATCACGAAAATGACTGCCATCGTAATGATGAATCCCCAGTCGGCGCCGCTGGCACCGCTTCCGCCCGGTGTACCGCCCATTGCGTATGCTAAAGATGTCAAGTTAAAATCCTCCTTCTTTCTTCAAAAATGCTTTTTTAAATTCAGTAAAACTGTTTTCTTCCAATGCTGCTCGAATTTGCGCAAGCAGTCGCATGTAGTAGTGAACATTATGGATTGTATTTAATACCATAGCTAATATTTCCCCGGCAAAATAAAGATGGCGTAAATATGCCCGCGAAAAATTTTTACAAGTGTAACAATCACATGTTTCATCAATCGGATCATCATCTTCCCGAAATCGGGCGTTTTTTATAACAATCTTTTCGGAATTTGTAAACAATAATCCGTGACGGGCACAGCGCGTAGGAATAACGCAATCAAACATATCAATTCCGCAGGACACACCATGGACAATATCCACCGGAGTGCCTACGCCCATAAGGTAACGGGGCTTATCTTCCGGGAGCAGGGGAGCAATTGCTTCGGCAATGGCATACATTATTTCCTTAGGTTCACCGACGCTTACGCCGCCTAAAGCATAACCGTCAAAACCGATGGGTATGATCTCTTCTACTGCCTGTTTGCGCAAATCAAGGTATGTGCCGCCTTGAACAATGCCGAAAATTGCCTGCTCAGTACTTTTTTTGGCTTCTCTGCATAATTTCGCCCATTTCACGGTCAGGTCCAATGATTTTTTTGTCTCGGAAAGCGTAGCGGGATAAGGTGTGCACTCATCGAGACACATCATTATGTCGGAGCCAAGAGCTTCCTGAATTTCCACGGCTTTCTGCGGTGTTAAAAAATGCCTGGAGCCGTCAATGTGGGAACGGAAGATAACTCCATCAGGAGTAATTTTTCTCAATTTACCGAGGCTATAGACTTGAAAGCCGCCGCTGTCGGTAAGAATGGGGTCTGTCCAGTTCATGAATTTATGCAGACCGCCGAGTTTTTTGATCGTTTCGTGGCCGGGGCGCAAATATAAATGATAAGTATTGCCTAGAATAATCCGGGCTCCGCAACTCTTGATTTGTTCCGGAGTCAATGATTTAACTGTTCCCTGGGTACCGACGGGCATGAAGACAGGCGTATTTATAACACCGTGCGGGGTTGTCATTTTTCCCAGACGGGCTGCTGAACCGGTATCTTTTTTTATAAGGTCAAATTCAAAAGGCATTATTTCGTCCTATTGGATAAGCATGCAGTCGCCATAACTGTAAAACAAATAACGTTCGGCAACAGCACGCGCATAAGCTTTTTTTATAAAAGCTGTTCCGGCAAACGCACTGACAAGCAGGAATAACGACGACTGCGGTAAATGAAAATTAGTCAAGAGACAGTCGATTTTTCTGAATTTGTAACCCGGATAAATAAAAATGTTGGTAAATCCGCTTTGTGCTTGAATTCCGCCTTTTTCATCGGCAAGGCTTTCCAGTGTCCGGGTGGAAGTTGTTCCCACAGCAATGACACGCCGGGCATTATTAATGATGCCGGCTGCTTCAGCATTGATTTCATAATATTCCGCTTCCATGACATGATCTTCGACCCGGCTGACTTCTATGGGCAGGAAAGTGCCAAAACCTACATGCAATGTAAGTGGTGCAATTTTAATACCTTTGGCCTGCAACGATTGGATAACTTCCGGCGAAAAGTGCAAACCGGCAGTGGGTGCGGCAATAGAACCGGGATTTTCGGCATAAATAGTCTGGTAACGTTCCAGATCGTCCACTGATTGCCCATTTGTATTTTTGCGTTTAATATAAGGAGGAAGCGGTGCTCGTCCATGTTTTTTTAAATAATCGTCAAAACTTCCGGCACAGTCAAAGCGCAGCAGCCATTTTTTCTCCGATATGCGGGCCAGAACTTTTGCTTCGCAATCAGCGGTCAAGGCAATGACATCGTTTTCTTTGAGCCGTTTGGCCGGTCGTAACAAAACTTCCCATATCTCGAATGCATCGGTGCTTTCTTTTTTAGTTAATAGCAGGATCTCCAGAGAGGCTCCCGTAGATTTTTTGCCGAAAAGCCGGGCGGGAATAACTCGGGAATTGTTGACAACAAGAACGTCACCCATTTGCAGAAAATCAGGCAGTTGGGAAAAGATGCAATCATCAATTCTACCGCTATCGCGCTGCAACAGCATCATGCGGGAGCGATCCCTTTGTTTACAAGGATGCTGGGCAATCAGGTCCTCCGGTAAATGATATGAAAAATCTTTTAATTCCATAGTCTTTATTATCCGTCAGGAAGTGGCAGCACGTAAGCCGTTGTTCAAAAATAACTGCAACAGTCTAATGCCCTTCCCGGCATAAGGGGCCGTAAAAAAATAGTTAGAGATATAATGGTCTTGCCACACCCGTATGCGTGATTATTTCGTAACGGCCCCTAACCAGATTAATATACTAATGTCAATGAAATTCACTCAACGGCGGCCGAAGTAAAGGAGAACCAAACCGGTAATCATGGCGGATATGCCTAAAAAACGCAGAGTAACCGGTGGCAATTCGATAATCTTCAGCATATAAGTCTTCAGCTTTTCCGGGAAGAGGAAATAAGGCAGACCTTCGATAATAAAAACCATCCCTAATACACAAAGAAAATAATCCATTCTACATCCCTTTTGTTTTTGTTTCTTCCCACAGTTCATCCATTTCCGCAAATGTTGCCTGTTCCGGAGTTTTTCCGCGGTCTGCCAATTGACGGGTAATATAAGCAAAACGCTGTAAGAATTTATTTGTTGTCCTGGATAAAGCAGCTTCCGAATCAACTTTGACAAAGCGGCTCAAATTCACGACAGTGAAAAGTAAATCGCCCAATTCTTCTTCAATATTATTCTGATCATTATTGTTCAAGGCAGTGTTGAACTCAGTTAATTCTTCCTGCAACTTTTTCAGAACATCCGCGGTTGCCGGCCAGTCAAAGCCGTAAACGGCTGCCGTGGCAGTAATTTTTTGCGCCCGTTTCAAAGCGGGCAGTGAGCGTGGTATGCCGGAAAATAAACCTGCTTTCGCACTTTTTGTATGGCGTTCTTTCTTTTTAATCTGCTGCCAGTTCTCCTTAACTTCTTCGACAGTGGTAATTTTAGTATCTCCGAATATATGGGGATGCCGCCGGATCATTTTTTCCCTGATCCCGGCCATTATCTGGTCTAAGGAATATGTACCCGCTTCTTCACCCATCTGGGCAAGAAATAATATCTGGAAAAGCAAATCACCCAGTTCTTCGGCAATAGCCGGTTGATCATCGGCTTCCAGAGATTCTATTACCTCATAGGCTTCTTCCAGAATGTACTTGCCTAAATCTTGCGGTTTTTGTTTTCTATCCCAGGGACAGCCGTCCGGTGCGCGCAATTTTTGTATTAACAGCATCAAGGCGGTTAATTCGAGATTAATCTTATTTTCTTCGGTCATACTATGAAGTCATCCGGTAATATGGGGATATTTCCCCTGCTCGTTTGTTTTAGTCAGTAACACAGAACAATCAAGCTGGCAACAGCTGATCACAACATGAGTTTACCAGTGGTCAGACTATGTCGGGGAAATTACGGGCGCAAAGTGACCGGCTCCAGGAACCTTTCCCGGAGCCTGGCTACATCCGCTTTCAAGGTATTAACGACAAAATCATACAGATCGCCGTGGTTCTCTCTTATCTCCGCCAAAGCAGCATCAAGGTATTCTTTTTTAACTTCCAGCAATGGTCGGATGATTTCCCCATTGTGACCTTTGGCATTTATTTTGTTGATTAGTTTGGTTGTAAGCGCTGCGTTGTAATTGACGCTGGCTATATAATCAGCGAAAATCGAATCAAATTGAACTCCCAAGGCGGTGAGGAGAAACACTGCTGCCAGTCCAGTCCGGTCTTTACCGGCCACGCAATGAAAAACCACCGGAAGGTGGGGACTAAAGGCCAGTTCGTTTAAGAATAGGCGATATTCATTCTGATTTTCTCGGATAATTCGGCGGTAATCGTTTTGTAAAACTGTTTCCAGGCCGGCGGCATCATTGCGGGAGATGTATTCCATAGCAATATCCCGGGCGGAATCATTGATCGCGATATTGTGAATTTCTCTCACGGATCGAATCTCACGATTCGGCCTTTTGCTTTTCTCTCTTTCCGAGCGAAAATCAATGACCATGGTGAGACCGATATTTTCCAGAACGGAGATATCAGTATCGGTTATCGCGCTCAGGTCGCCGCTGCGATAAATCATACCGGGCCTGATAACGCAACCATTGTCTGTGGGCAGACCTCCGAGATCACGAAAATTACGTTGTCCCTCCAGAAGCGGGGAGACGGAAGATGGATTTACGGTGTCTATTGCCATATAATATTTTCCTGGATGTAAGTACAGTTGAAGACTGGTTATCATTGAAGCGAAAAAAAATACAATGGATTTTCTTCTAACCGTGCCTTGTTACCGCCGGTTAGTTTGACTTCGAAATGTCAACGCCGTTCTATTTTTTAATTGACATTCAAGGGTAAATTCCTATAGTTTCGCAATATTATTCCGGAATGATGGAGGAAGCGTGGACAAGGAGAAGAAGGCAAATAGCGGCATTGATTGTTTGGCTGAAGCAACGGATGATGTCGATAAGAGATTAGAAATTGTCGAAAGCTTGAGAGTGCAGGAAAAAAAGAATGCGGAACTGGCGGCCCTCAATGCCCAACTCCGAAAGGAGCTTGCCGAGTCCCGACAAAGGGAGATTGCCCTGAGGGAAAGTGAGAAAAAATGCCGTCATTTGATAGACAATAGCCCCATCGGGTATATAATTGCCGATTTGTCGGGAAACATCCAGTTTGTCAACCAGCGGATCAAAGAAGCACTGGGGTTGGATGGCGAAGAAATGACAGGAAAAAACGCCTTCGATCTGGGTATAGTTACCGATGAAACACGACACTTGTTACTGAAGCGATTAGCGGCCAAATTGGCTGGCGCCCCTAGGCAAATGCTCGAATTCCCGGTCATCGATAAAAATGGAGAGCATAACTGGGTGGAGATGAAAGCATCCATACTGATGGAAGATGATAAGCCGGTTTCTCTGCATTTGGCCTTTGTTGATGTGACTGAACGGAAAAAAGTAGTTGATGCTTTGAGAGACAGTGAAAAATTGTATCGCTCCGTTATTGAAAACATTAACGATACTTTCTACCGGGCTGATAAGACCGGCCGGTTGATAATGGTGAGCCCGTCGGCAGCAAAACTTCTCGGGTACGAATCGGCCGCACAGATGATCGGCTGTGATATTGCGGAAACCCTTTACTATAATCCTGAAGAACGTTCGCACTTCCTCCGAGAAATGAAGGAAAAGAGATTTGTTAATGATTATGAGTTACTGCTTAAGCGCAGTAATGGAACACCCGTGGAGATTTCTGTAAGCAGTCATTATTATTGTGACGATCAGGGACAAATTCTGGGCATCGAAGGAGTATTGCGCGATATTACCGAGCGCAAACAGGCGGAAAGAACGCTGCGCGAGAGCGAAAAAAAATTCCGGGCTCTGGCGGAAAGCACATCCGCTTGCATCTACCTCATTCAGGACAATAAATTCATTTATGTCAATCCGGCTTTCGAGTCCGTTATCGGTTATTCCCTGCAGGAACTGGCCGCCATCTCTTTTCTGAACTTCGTCCATCCGGATTTTCGCGAATTGGTCCGGGAAAGGGCGGAAAGAAGGCTCAAAGGAGAAAAACCGCCGGAGCGCTATGAAACCAAAATCATCACTAAGAATGGCCAAGAAAAGTGGGTTGAAATATCTGTCACCACTATTGAAATGAACGGCCAGTCGACCATCATAGGATCAACATTTGATGTTACGGAACGCAAGCATGCGGAGGAAGCCTTGAAGAATAGCGAGCAGTTTCTCCGTCTGATTACAGATAACATTCAGGATGCCATCCGCATCGTTGATCTTAAAACTTTACAATACACCTATTCCAATCCCTATGTCGAAAAGCTGTTTGGCCTGCAGCATACGGATTATCAAGCCATGCCGATGGGGGCTAATTTAGATGACGAAAGCCGACAAAGACTAGGGCAGCTTATCCACGATGAGCTTGCTCATGATCAGGAACGTGAGCCCAATCGTTCGAGACTGATTGAATTGAAAGAAAAAAACATCAAGACGGGCCAAATCGTCTGGACCGAGAACAATGCCTCCTTCATCAGGGACGACTCGGGAGAGCCAAAGGCCGTTTTGAGCATCACGCGGGATATTACGGAGCGTAAGCGGGCGGAGGAGGAAAGGTTGAGGCTGCAGGAACGACTCAGCCGGGCGGAAAAAATGGAGGTTCTCGGAACTCTGGCGGGGGGCGTGGCGCACGACCTGAACAATATGCTGGGCGGTCTGGTCGGCTATCCAGAACTGATCCTCATGCAACTGCCCCAGGACAGTCCTTTACGGAAGTCTATCCTGACTATACAGAAGTCCGGCGAGAAAGCGGCTGCAGTAGTTCAAGATCTCCTGACCATGGCCAGGCGCGGTGTTGCTTCCATGGAAACTCTTTCCCTTAATCAGGTGATAGGTGAGTATCTGAAAACACCGGAGCATGAAAAAATGTGTCTTTTTCATCCCGGGATTGGTTTTGATCTTCGGCTGGCCGATGATCTGCTGCCCATTCGGGGGTCAGCCGTCCATCTTTCAAAAACGGTTATGAATCTGATATCCAATGCCATGGAAGCGATGACCGGAGCAGGTGTCATCACAGTAACAACGCATAATCAATACATCGACCGTCCTGTGCAGGGGTATGACGACGTGAAGGAAGGCGATTACGTAATTCTCTCCGTGGCGGATACAGGGCAGGGGATTCCGCAGGAAAGCATTGGGAAAATATTTGAGCCGTTTTATACGAAGAAAATCATGGGACGCAGTGGCACAGGACTGGGGCTTGCAGTAGTCTGGGGTACCGTGAAGGATCATTCCGGATACATTGACGTTCAGAGCCGGGAAGGAGAGGGGACTACGTTCACGATCTTCTTTCCGGTTTGCCGGGAAAAACAGATCGATGTTACGCCTGATGCTGCTCAGAGCAATTACAGGGGGGAGGGAGAATCAATCCTTGTGGTTGACGATGTGCCCGAACAGAGAGAAATGGCATCAGCCATGCTGGCGAGCCTGAATTATCGTGTGACATTGGCCCAGAGCGGCGAAGACGCAGTGGAACAGGCGAAGGCGCAAAAATTTGACCTGCTGCTTCTCGATATGATTATGAATCCCGGTCTGGACGGTCTGGAAACATACCGGCAGATTAGTGCGATTCATCCGCGCCAGCGGGCAGTTATCGTCAGCGGATTTTCCGAGACGGAGCGTGTCAGCGAAGTTCAGAAACTAGGTGCAGGTGTCTACATCAAAAAACCTTACACACGCGAAAAGCTGGGGAAGGCCGTTCGGACGGAACTGGTAAAAGGAGAGGTCTGATCGGTGGAATTATTTTTGCTGCATCGACGTCGGCGCGGCATGCTTATCGATGAGCTTCCGGTCCCTGGAGAGGGATAAGCCCGTTGGCCATCAGGAAAGAAGCAACAGATGTGAGGGAAATATCCGGGACAATAACCTTTTTACTTCTTCGCGAGCGAAATCATCACTGATCGGTTGCACTTCGCTTATGGGATTACCTGAAGACTTATCGATTCTGTAATGCCGGGAAACCACAAAACCGGGCACATGGATAATCCGTAATTCTGCCGCGCCGCAGCAGATGCTTCCGGCGGTGGTGGCGCACTCAATATAGAGCATTTCCTGATTTCCATATGGAAGGTATCCTTCGGAAACCACCTTGAATATTTCCGCAGTTAAAACTATTTCCGTACCACAAGAGGCATGAATGTGTTCCGCCATAAAACTCCCGGCATAAGGCACCATTTAATGGGATTATATTGCCTTGAGCGGTGCTCTTTGTCAAAACTATTATGCAAGTGAAGGAATTAATCGTTCCCGGAATATCAGATTACAAAGCGAGGCGGGGTAAAACAAAAGCGAGAGCCACTTATGCCGTCTTGTCTTTTTACTGGAGTCCTTCATTTAACAGTCGGTCTTTTTAAGGGTGATAATCACCACGAAGACCCTGCCGTATTCTTTTATGTTAACATCCAGTAGAATAGACTCATTACGTACATCGCAGCTCTCGCCGAATTTATTTGTCTTAAAGTATTATCTGACCGGTTGTGGTTAAAGCAAACTTATTTCGGTTGCCTTACGTTCCCGTTCTGTAAGTACCAATAAAACATTTGGTTAATGATTAAAGTTTACGAACATTCTCCGCAGCCGGACCTTTTTGACCGGCGACAACATCAAAGCTGACGCGCTGGCCTTCGGACAAAGATTTGAAACCTTCTCCCTGAATCGCGGAATGATGGACGAAAAGATCGTTGCCACCTTCCTGCTGTATAAAGCCAAAACCCTTTGAATCATTAAACCACTTCACTGTTCCTTCTGCCATTTTCTAACCCTCCTTCGTATTGGGTTCCTTCTCGGAACCATTTATAATATCGCCGAATTATTCGGCTGCCAATCTGTGCGCTCAAAAACGCACTTCCTCATAAAAATAAAAATCCCTGTCACATCGCAATGGACAGGGATGGTAGATTCATTTTTACTTCCCTAATCAGGGAGGAAACGTATTCATTTTCGAAGTCGATCACATTGTTGACAACAGTTTACTCTAATTTCCAATAAAATCAAGATTTATTATACATTATTTTCAGCACTGATCTTTACTTGGTAAATGTCCGACAATTCGGCTGCAAATATTGGCTCTCCGGATTCGCAGGCTGGATCTGGGGTGATATAAAAATAAGTAATTATAATAAACGATTAACTCTAATATGATGCTGTCCAGACCGTTTCCCCGCAACTTTCTGTAATTGATTACCGGTAATTTTTTTCATTGACCAAATGGCTTTTTCCCGATACTTTCCCCGCACAAAAATTAAATATCTAAAAGGTAAACTGAATATGTCAATAAATTCATGCCCAAAGATTATCATCAGTGGTTCGGGCGTTTGGACACCATCGAATGTTATTACCAATGAGGAACTGGTTGCCAGCTATAACGAATATGCGGCAAAGTTCAATGCCGATCATGCAGGGGATATAACAGCAGGAAAAATGGTGGAAAAACCTTTTTCCAGTGAAAGATTTATCGAAAAATCATCCGGCATCAAAGCCCGGTATGTATATACCAAAGAAGGTATTCTGGATATTGAGCGCATGCGGCCGAAGTTTCCCGAAAGAAGTGAGGATGAACTGAGCAATCAGGCGGAAATAGCGGTTTATGCAGCAAAAGAAGCAATGGTTGCCGCTGGAAAAACCACCTCCGATATTGATGCTGTTATCGTCTCCTGTGCTTATACTCAGCGGGCTTATCCGGCCATTGCCATCGAAGTACAGCATGCACTGGGGATTGAGGATGGCTTTGGATTTGACATGCAGGTGGCCTGCTCGGCAGCGACCTTCGGTCTTCATCGGGCATATGACGCTCTGGTGTCCGGTTCGGCAAAATGTGTTTTAGCCATCAATCCGGAACTGGTTACTCCCCAGGTAAATTACTGCGACCGGGATACACATTTCATTTTTGGTGATGTAAGCACGGCCATCATCATGGAGCGGCAGGAAACCTGCACCAGCCCGAACAGCTACGAGATTTTGAGCACAAAAGCGCTGACTCGATTTTCCAATAATATACGTTCCAATTTCGGGCATATGTCGCGGGCTACTGATTCCGAACCATATGCCTGGGACAAGCTGTTTCATCAGTCCGGGCGCAAGGTATTTGAAGAAGTCAGTCCGGTTGCCGCCGGTTTGATTAATGATCATCTGACCAGTCTTGGTTTAACGCCCAAAGACGTAAAGCGTTTCTGGCTGCATCAGGCCAACATTAATATGAATAAGATGGTGATAAAACAGCTTCTTGGCGACGAGGTTGCAGATGAGGTAACCCCGACAATACTCGACCGGTATGCCAATACGGCATCCGCCGGGTCAATCATCGCTTTCCACCTGCACAATGGCGATTTGATCAAAGATGATATCGGTGTGATCTGTTCCTTTGGCGCAGGGTATTCTGTGGGAAGTTTGGTTTTGCGCAAACAATAATAGAGAGACAGCAGTATGCGACTGGCCGTGTTTTCGGACACTCATGGCAACAAGGAAGCGATGAGGGATGCCCTGCTCAGTGAAGGTCCTTTCCATCTGCTGATTCATTTGGGCGACGGCATTGCAGACGGAATGTCCGTCAGCGCTGAAGCGGGTATAAAATTTTGCGGTGTGCGGGGGAATGAAGATTTTGCCAGTCAGGATCAGGAAGAAGTAACCTTTTCCGCGGGCAACTGGACAATTACTGCCATCCACGGCCATCAAATGGACATCAATCCTTATCATTCGCAATTGCAGTGGCAGGAACATTTCAACGACATGGTCAAAAGGGCGCTGAGCAAGAGATCGCAGGTGTTTCTTTTCGGCCATTCGCACAGAGCGGCTTTGCAGGAAGTTGGTGGAGTATTTATCTGCAACCCGGGAGATCAATATGTTGGTTCTACCGGAGCGCCGACATTTGCGGTAATCGATGCGGAGAATCAGCGTTTGACCGTACAGTTGATGGAAAGATTAGAAAAGGGCAGGTGGATTGTGAAGGCCACACTGGAAAAGATTTATGGACAGATATAATAGTTTTCTTACCCGGAAATCGGCCGCGTCTTTTCTTGGCCGGCTGATATTTCTTCCTTTTCCTCAATAACATTGACCGGTTGTGTTGGAGACTGGTTTTTCATTGACCATGCTTAAGCCACCAGCGTATAATCAGAAAAATTGGACGGCTGTCATTTTTGAAAAAAGCAATATGAGGCAGAGAATTGGTTAATAAATCAATGCATCCGCTTGACGGGCCAATACATTGGCAGAAAAGATTAACTCTCCGGCGCGGGAATACGCAGGAATACAGACATGTCGTTTCTGATTTACTGCCTTCTGATGGTTTGAGCTTAAACATCATGAGTTTTAACATACGGCAAGGAACAAAGCGGGATGGGAAGAACAACTGGATATTTCGCCGTAAACTGGTGCAGGAGGTTCTAACTAAATACCATCCGGATGTCCTGGGCCTGCAGGAAGCGCTGGATTTTCAAATTGACGAAATAAGAGGAATTCTTCCCCGATATGCAATGGTCGGCATCGGAAATCTAGGCGGGAGCAAGGGCATGCACAATGCCATCTTTTATGATACTGCAAAGTTTGATCTGGACGGTGATGGAACCATCTGGTTTTCGGATACGCCCTTTGTTCCGGGCTCAAAGGGTTGGGGAAACGTGATTCCGCGAAGTTTTACCTGGGCGCGCCTGATTGAAAAAAAATCCCGTCAGGCTTTCTATTTTTATAATGTCCATCTGGATCATATCTCTTTGCGATCAAGGAAAAAAAGCGTTGTTGTACTTGTCGAGCATATCGGGAACAGACTCTTTCCTGATCAGTTTATCATTACGGGTGATTTTAATGCTGGCGAAAAAAGCGCGCCGATTAGATATTTAAAAGGAATCCATTTATTAAAAACCAAAACAAAGCTCAGGGTATTAAATCCGGAGCCTTTGGTTGACACTTTCCGCGCGTGCTACCCCAATCTCCGCAGGGCGGCGGCGACATTTCACGGATATAACAGGTTTTTACTGAGGTTCAAGATTGACTATATTTTTGTGCCTTCTTCCGTGAGAATTGATGATGCCGAAATCATTCAATTGCGACGGGAAAGATGTTATCCGTCCGATCATTTTCCTCTTGTTGCTCAGATTTATTTACCCAAGAGCGCTTCCTGACGGAATTGAGCAAAACAAGGGAATCAGTTCTATAGTCGCAGAAAAGCGTAATTGCTTACCCGGTGTTATCCACATGGGTGAGATTCTCGAAGCTGGTGAATTTTTCCAGAAAAGCAAGCTTCACAGTACCGGTAGGACCATTGCGCTGCTTGCCGATAATAATTTCCGCAGTACCTTTTTCCGGATTATCATCTGATTTGTTATAAACTTCATCGCGGTAGATAAAGGCAATAACGTCGGCATCCTGTTCGATAGCGCCGGATTCCCGCAAGTCGGCCATTTGTGGTCGCCGGTTGGTGCGGTCTTCAACTTTACGATTAAGCTGGGAAAGTGCAATTACCGGCACCTTCAGCTCTTTGGCCAGCGCTTTTAAAGAACGGCTGATTTCCGATATTTCCTGCTCGCGGTTGTCGCGATTGCCGCCGGCTCGCATCAATTGAATGTAATCCACAACAATCAGACCAAGCCCCTTATCCGCTTTTAACCGGCGTGATTTGGCTTTCATTTCCAAAACGGTGATCGCCGGTGTGTCGTCAATGAATAGTGGCGCGTCCGAAAGACGTCCGGCGGCAGTCGTCAATTTCGGCCAGTCAGTCTCACCTAAAAACCCTTTCCGCAAGCGCTGTGAATCGACCTTGGCTTCCGAGGCCAGCAGACGAAACACCAACTGTTCTTTAGACATTTCCAGAGAAAAAACAGCAACGGGAATTTGACCTTCCAGTGCCGCAAACTGTGCTATGTTCAGGGCAAAGGCGGTTTTACCCATGCTGGGACGACCGGCAATAATGATCAAGTCTGATTTCTGCAGACCGGAAGTTAAGTCGTCAATTTTTTCAAAACCGGTAGGGACGCCGGTAATCAACTCTTTGCGGGCATAAAGGTCTTCAATGGAACGGAAACTATCTTTAACAATTTCCCGGATCGGATAAAACGAAGGTCTAACTTTATTTTCGGCAATTTCAAAAATGCTGTGTTCGGCTTTATCAAGAACCTCGTCAACATCGGTACCTGTTTCGTAGCAACTGGTAATGATTTCTGTGGCCGAACCGATTAATCCGCGCAGGATCGCCTTTTCTTTGGCAATTTTGGCGTAGTTGGCAACATTGGCCGCAGACGGCACGTTATCTACCAGGGAAGCCAGATAAGCAGTGCCGCCGATAGAGTCCAGCATGTTCTTGTCCCGGAGAGCATTGCTTAAAGTAATAATATCAACCGGCTCGTTTTTCTCCGAAAGCTCAACCATGACGTTAAAAATTTTCCGGTGTGCTTCGCTGTAGAAGTCGCCTTTAGACATCACTTCGAGCACGCTGTTGATAGCGCTGTTCTCCAACAGAATACTGCCGAGGATTGATTGTTCGGCTTCGAGATTTTGCGGCGGAACCTTGTATAACGATGGATCAGTATTTTTCATTGCTATTCGCCGATAACGTTTAGTTTAATCTCTGCTTCGATGCCGCTGTGGATTTTTATTTTTACCTTAAATTCGCCCAGTGACTTTATTTGCTCGTCATGAACGATCATTTTCTTGTCTATCTTAAAACCTTTTTCTCCAAGCGCCAGTTCAATATCTTTGGAAGTTACAGAACCGAAAATTTTATCCTGATCGCCGACTTTACGGGCAATAGTTAGAGAGACGGAAGACAGTTTAGCGGCCTGATCCTGCGCCGCTTTTTGTTCTTTATCTGCTTTTTGCAGAATATTCTTTTTTTCATGCTCAAAAGTTTTAATGTTCTTTTCATTTGCTTCGATGGCCAGACCTTTGGGAATAAGCAAATTGCGGGCGTAACCATCGTTAACTTTGACCAAGTCACCGGCCTTGCCCAGGGAAGGAACGTTTTGTTTTAAGATAACCTTCATTAAATCCTCCTTTATTATCAAAACATGGTTGATTGTTATTCATTAACAGATTGATTTTTGTCGATATATTTCCTGAAATCAACCCAGATATCAAATAATCCGACAATAGCTATAGGTATCATAAGAAATTGCTGAACGGCAATTAAAAAATAAAAAAGATAGCGGAAAAAAGCTGGTACATATTTCTTCTGGAAAAGAAAGCTTAGTATAGCCAGGCCCTGTAATAAATAAATAAAGCAGGCCAGAATAAATATGTTCAGGCTCAAAAACTTTATCTGTTCATTGGGAAACAAGAGCAGGCCTCCCGAGATGATGAATATCCAGATAAGGAATTCAGGAGCGCTCCATTTTGATAATCCTTCGAGTCGGGGAAAAGTAAGCGCCGCCTTGCGGAGATTTTCTCGCCCTATTAAAACATTGATCCAGACGATAGTTACAGATCCGATGATTGCCCCTGCAGGGAAAATACCGGTAAAAAAACTGACCAACATCGGTTTGCTGTTTCTCATCAAACTGATTTCTTCCTTATCGAAAGGTAATTGGGCATATAAATTTATGTTGTGCTCAATGGCCTGATCAACAAATTGTTGCACCAGTTTCCAGGGATGTATCGACAGTACAAAACCGGAATAAATGAAAAAGGCGCCAATGGCCCCGATAATAATTAATGCAGGATAAATGATTGTTTTCTCGATGGAATTATTGCTCGAGGCGACTGCTGATATAGTCAAACCAACAATACCATTGATTAAGATTATCAGGTAAGGTGTATTCAATTGTGATAAATGCGAGAAGAGGAAAATCAACAAAACCGGAATCAAAAAAGCTATGGCCGTTTTAACTTGCCCTCCAACAGCGCTGTAAAACAAAGTCAGCAGGGGAATGAAAATTAAAAAAAAGAAGCCGACAGCGGGAATAAAAGCAGCGGCTAAGACAAAAAACGAGAAGATCAGCAGCATCCGGAGAAAATTATTGTCGGTATATAGAATGCCAAATGTTTTCAAAGCTAATAACCTGCCTAATATCAAATTGCCTTTATTTAGGTTTTCTATATTGGCAACCGCCTGTTTTTGCCTTCTTTCCGGCAAATCTGGGGTATCGTCAAAGTCGAAGATTAATTACATTATCTTTAAAATAGTAAAAAAATATCCGGGCGGTGGGTAAGAGCCTCAATGCGAACTGGTGCAACTATCCATATATAGTGAAGATAAAAACTTGCCGACATCGTTGTTTATTTTACAGATGCCGGCAAGTTTTTAAAATGATTTTTTATCTTCCTTCAGCGGCGACAAAAGGCATGATAGCTATTGTACGGGCTCTTTTGATTGCGGAAGTCAGCTCCCTTTGATGATTGGCACAGTTACCGGTGATTCTGCGCGGCATAATCTTGCCTCTTTCCGTAACGAAACTATTAAGAATAGCCAGATTTTTATAATCAATCTTTATATTGGAATCCGTGCAAAAACGGCAAAACTTTTTTCTATGAAAAAACTTTTTCTGGGGCTGACGAGCTGGTTTATCTCCGTTAGGTATGGCCATTGTTTATTCTCCCCTCGTAGGTTGTTCTTCTTTGTTGTAAATTTTTCTGGGGGCTGGTCGCCTCGAGGTTGTTTCTCCGGCAGCTTTATCCCCCTGATGAGCAGCACTATCGTCTGCTGAAGCGGAAGTGTTTGGTTCAATGCGGATTTGTGTCCGTTTGGTTTCTACTACGGCAGTTTCCTGCTCCATACCTTCACGGGTAACAGCACCTTCTTTTTTCACGGTCATGAATTTCAAAATTCGGTCATCGATTTTGAAACTTCTTTCAATTTCCGCGACTATGGGACCATCACCTGCAAAGTCGATTAGAAAATAGAAACCGTCTTTTTGTTTGTTGATTTCATAAGCCAGACGTCTCTTCCCCCACTTATCAACTTTTGCGATAATGCCTTTGCGATCAGTGATGATAGTCTGACTTCGTTCGATAATGGCAGTAAGGTCATCTTCCGCCAAATCAGATTTGACAATAGCTATAACTTCATATCTTTTCAAAATTTTCTCCTTTCGGCTCTTAAGCCCATAGTCTTGCCACCCTTCAGCGGGGTCCTGCTACAGGCAAGGAGTCTGTAAATTTAATAGGTTTGCCTTCTATATCAGACCCGGATAGAAATCAAGAGTTATTATTAAGAAAGAATTACGAAAATTAAGCCCAGGTATCGAGCAGTCTACCCTTGTCCGGAGATTGTGAAAAAAAGGAAGGAGCTTTTTTCTCTGTTTTGTTAACAGATTGATATGACTTCTGATATTTTGAATCGGCGTCAACTTCAGTTACTGGTGTATTAGAATTCAATGGATTTGATTCCGCTGAAGACTGCCGGCGGGAAGAATAACTTCTCCGATCCCTCATTGTGCGCTCGTCGGGCACGGCAGCATTAATTTCCGAGCGCTCATAAACATCGATAATGCGTTCGTTTAATTGTTTTTGAAATGAATCTCCGAGGCTACCGGCATCATTGTCTGATCTCCGCGACGATTCAGGTTTTGACCCGATACCATATTGTACAGGCAACGAAGATTGGCTTTTCATAACTTCTCTTCTAAAATATTTATTAGTAGCGTTGGGATAACTGAATTATGATTCAAATTACACAATTCTTGCTGAAAGTGTCAATAAATATTTCTATCAATTTACTTGGAAAATGCGGTTTTCCTCCAAAATATTGCTCCGGATGGCTTACGGCTCAGCAGGTTATAAAATAATACAAAATACCAAAAGCGGTGATTTACCGGGGAATTAGTCAATTGAATTTCCAAGGATTTCCAACATTAGCAGGTTAATCGCAGTTCAACCGGCTTTTCAGCTTTTCCTTTCGACTTCTCGGGGTGGGATGCCGCTTTGTCTTTTCGAAGTGTGATCTTTTCCCAGATAGAAATTAATCCAGGATGAAGTCTGATACAATTCCCAATTACACGGAGGTACGCAGAATTTTTCCAACTGCTCTTCTTCCTGGTGTTTCTTCAATCGGGCATAGGCCCGCACATAAGCGCACTTCTTTTTTCCCGGATAGACTTCGCACCATCCTTCAAAACTACCGCCGCAGGCTCCGTTACGTTCATTTTTCGGGCATTGGGACATGGGGCAGAGGTAGGCCAAATCGATCAGGGCACAATCCCCGCAGTCCTTGCAGTCAAAGAGAAAACCCTTGGTTGTATGCTCCAACTTGTGGAAAAGGCCCTCCATTTTTGTGCCTTCCACCTTGCGGCAGAGACTTTTCATGAGTCCGTAAAGTTTCTTTTGTGGTTCAAACATTAATTTGTGGAAGAATCGCGAAAGTCCGTAAGAAGCTTCAGCATCAGCATCAAGCGCCCTGTATTGTCGCTCAGTGGGCGTATTCCGGTTAAGTCCTGTTTCCGGATCGCGCTCATAGTAATAAAAGCCGCCGGGTATGGGATAATCGAAATGGCGGATCAGGCCGGCCCATTGGGGTGTGAGCTGCTCACCCTGGCGGATAATCTCCTCTACCTGTTCATATTTGATATTGTGACCGCCGATATGGACTCCGGCAAAACCCATGCCTTTCATAATGGCGTACATACGGGCGGCGCGAAGAATTCTGGCGCTGGCTCCCTTGTCCGGATCATTTTTTTCCCGATCCAGTTCCTCCAGAAGCTTATCTGTGACGACAGATCCCGGAAGATCATTACGGTTCATCATTTTGGCTGCTCCGTAAGGCAGAATATAAATATTCCCCACCAGCGGAATGTTGAGATCGTTTTGTTTCATGAAGAGTAGTATCTCATGAAACTTTCTGGCATCATATCCCAATTGGGTTACGATGAATCGGGCACCGGCGGCAATCTTTTTTTTCAGTTTGTAATATTGGGCCATCTGCTCTGCTTCGGTGGCCTTGAAGGGAGATACAACCGCCCCCGGGAAAAAGTTGCCGGGCTGATGATGGACAGTCCCCTTGATGCCAGGATACGTCATGCCCCGGTTTATTTCTGTTATCAGTTGCAGTGTATGCACCGGATCCAGATCGAATACCGGGGCTGGTCTGCCTTGAAACCCGGAGACGGGATAGTCGCCGCTCATTACCAGCAGATTTCTGACTCCGGCACGGTCAAGAGCATAAAGTTCACTTTCAATTTGATTGCGATTCTTGTCTTTGCAGGTAAAATGTACTAGCGGCTCGATACCAAACTGCAGAATTTCGCAGCCCATGAAATTTGCAGACATGGCCGGAGCTCCTCCCGGATTGTCCGTAACGGTCAGGGCATGGATCTTTGCCCCGGCAGTGGCCTGCTTAGCCTGAGCTAAAGCTTTTTCCTGAGCGGCTTCTCTTGCGCCTCTTCCCGGCACCAGTTCCCAGGTGATGCAGAACACACCTGAATTTAACAATGCCTCTTTAAAATTATTTTCCTGCATATATCACTTTTTCTATCGGGTAATAATATTAAAGACGCCGCGATTTTCGTTGCGATTAGATATTTAAATGTCGGAATGCCCAGCGTGAAGTATGGACACCGTAAAAATATCGCTGGCGTAAGTTATTGATTATGGTGGGCGATGCGCGACTCGAACGCGCGGCACCTGGCTTCGGAGGCCAGTACTCTATCCAACTGAGCTAATCGCCCTCGCGGCGGTTTGTACTATAGACTGCTGTAATGATCAATAAATATTTATCTGGTAAGAGAAAGATTGACCGCTGTCTTTTGCAACTGAGTGCTGCGATTTGGTTAATAAACTTTCTTACCATTTTCTGATCCTGCTCCGGGCCCGAAATGGAGCGTCTCTGAAGCTGTCTGCCAATGTCTATCTATCAATTAGTTGCAGTTCCTGAATAAATTTGCTATTTTCCATAAATAGTAAGGGGAAGAATAGTTGCTTATGAGAATTAGATATGTCCTCCTGATTGTCCTTGTTGAAATTTTCTTATCAGCCAATATTTCCTGTGCTGAGGAAATACGCAGTGTCCGTCACTGGGCTGCGCCCGATCATACCAGGGTTGTCATCGATGTCGGAAGTGAACCATTATTTGAAATTAAAGAAGGTGAAAATTTTCTTATCTTGAATTTCAAGGATGGGGTGAGCGGACCGGCTTTACCGGCGGAAGTCTTGATCAATAAACCCGGTATTAAAAAGGTTATAACAAGAACAATGCCTGGATATGTAAAGGTCGAATTTGTTCTTGACAAATATTTAAAGACCGAGGTCTTTACATTAAAAAAATTCCAGGATAAACCGGATCGCGTAGTGGTGGATATTTACATACAGCAAGCTCCCGCCAAAGAAATGGTTAAAGATTCGCCATCAAAAAGCAAAATAAAAAAAATTATTGTCATCGATCCCGGACACGGCGGTGATGATCCCGGTGCAGTGGGCAAGAAGAAGACCTTTGAAAAAAACATAGTGCTCTCCGTCAGCCGCGAAATTAAAAAAGCTATCAATAAAATTCCGGGATATCGGGCAGTTCTGACCCGTGATGGCGATTACTATGTGTCCTTCAACAAGAGGCTGCAGATAGCTAAAGATTTAAACGCCAGCCTCTTTATCAGCGTTCATGCCGATGCTGCCCACAATCGGCAGGCGAAGGGAAGTTCAGTTTATTGCCTTTCCACGGGAGCCGCCAGTAATGAGGCGGCCAAACTGTTGGCTAAAAATGAAAACTTATCCGATATTATCGGTGGTGTTCCCAATGGCGATGGCAAATCCGATTCTGATCAGATCATCTTGAACATGTTCCAGACCAATACGATAAATATGTCAAAAACTTATGCCGGCACTTTGATGCACCATTTAAATGAAGTCAACTGTCTCAAGTACAAAAGCGTTCAGGAAGCTCCCTTTCGCGTACTGAAGTTACCGGACATTCCAGCCGTACTGATTGAAACGGCGTACATCTCCAATAAAGAAGAAGAGACGTTATTGAAAAACAGTAATTTCCAGAAAAAACTGGCAATGGCTGTCGCCTCTTCGGCAGTGGAATATTTATCAGGCACTGCATCAATTACTCCGGCCAGCGATGCTCTGGAAGCAGGAGCCAAAAAGATAGTCCGCGGTGGGGAAAAGCCCCCGGAACAGGAAAATGACGTTAAGGAGATAATTACCACTCAATATAAAGTAAAGCGGGGAGATACAATATATTCCATAGCACAGCTTTTTAATACAAAAGTTGCGGTCCTGTTAAAATTGAATAATCAGAAAATAGAAGATACTCTATTTGCTGGGCAGAAAATATTAGTGCCGGTAAATAAAGATGGTAAATCAGGCAAAAACTCGTCCAGCAACGCCGGTAAGGTAAATGATACCCGGCAATCATTTCGGATTTACACAGTCAAAAAAGGAGACACCGTTTTCTCTTTAGCCAAGAGTAATTCAATAACAATAGATGAATTGCTTAAGCTCAACAACATGAAAGATTCTGATACCTTGTTGCTGGGTCAGAAAATTAAACTGCCCTAAAAACATATAATTTATGCGATTGCTTAACAAATTAATCATTATACCAGTCCTATTAATTTCGTGGGCCGGTATGGCTTATGCCGATGATTCCGGCCTGTTATTTGATTGGCAGCCTTTTGTTGTCAAGAACAATCGGGAGTTGAAACAGCCCTGGAATAATGCCTTCCCGGATAATTTGTCTGCTTATAAAGAAATGCGGCAACAATATGATTACATAGATGAATTATTCCATAGTGATGTGAAGACTACAAATTATTCTCCCGACTTAAATATCAAGAAATCACCGCTCAGTAACATCAAGATAATATTTTCCACGGTTAATTCATTTATGCTGCCTGTTGATGAAATCTCTGCGAGAGGTAAGGATGGTAAGCTATCTGCGGCTGCCAGGACATTTCCTTCCCTGTTTAGGAATCCTTCCCAGGAAATTACCCTGGAAACGATTAAGCTAATTGAGCCGCAAATAAACCTGGGGTTTGAATTTTAACTGGAAATATCTCGCCGTATCTGATCGAAATATTTACGCTATTGGAGAATAGGGCAATATGTTGCTTTATGTGATCGGTTAGTCAGTCATGTTATAGCAACAACTGATGGCATTTTTACTATGCTCAGAACAAAAATTATTAAGAAATCTACTTGCTGTATTAAATTATTATGCTAAAAACACAACAATTGTTTTAATATGTGGGAAATTATTCTGAAGATATCCTCTCAGTATAAAGTCCAAGTTTGATTCAGATTTAACCGCTGGTTTTGCTAAAAAAAGCGGGAAATAATTAAGAGGGTAATGTTTCTTTGTCGTGCAGTTTAAATTCTGCCGAAAGAAGCATACCACCGGACAAATGCCGGTTACATTAATTTAGATAAATCTGTTTCCTGATTAGCACTTAAATTGAAGAGGAAAAATATAACAAGGAGGTAGAAGATTGTGGAAGTAATTGATCAGGGAATAGGTGAAATCTTCACGGATCCGGATGCGGATAAGGCGCGTGCCT
>CAYXZW010000006.1:0-110996 GCA_964469905.1 uncultured Smithella sp. | reverse complement strand
AGAATTTATGAAATCTTAAACACAGCGTAACACCATAATATCAATAGTAAATACTTATTTTGTTACGTATAGGTAGATGAAAGAGATAAAGATACGCATCAACCGGATGAACCATAAATAAATCACTATCGAATACAAGGAGGATTTATATGACAGATCCTGTTTCAACTACGTTCACCGCAGTTAAAATAGGACACGATGTCCTCAAACTCATACTCACATATTTCAAAAATATTACCTCATCAAGAAAAGAAAAAGATATAGTATCCAAAATATACAAAGAACTGCTTCTAGGTGATAAAGCAGATGCATATAAAATTAAATCCTGGATTGTGCAATTAGAACAGCTGCAATCAACAAGCCCTGAAGCTATAAGGGCTATGGAATTATCAAGGAATGCAAAAATCGGATATTATAACGCCGTAAAACCAGCTGTATACAAAGAAGTACCCGCCAAAAAAGCGGGATTCGGGAAAACGGCAGCAGGAAAAGCTTTTGCCGCGGGCAGGGAGTTGAAGCCGGGCAAAACACCTGCAGGGAAATTGGCTAAATCCCCTGCAAGGAAAACAAAATCCAAACCGGTTATAAAAAAAGCGGGGCCAAAGAAAAAGATAGCTAAATAAAATATTCCAAAAAAAAGGATGGGGATGGAAACTTTTATTGTTGCTGTAGTCGTTATTGCACTTGTAGCTTTTATAATCTGGGCGGTCGCAACAAGAAAAAAGAGACCCAAAATAATTCCCGGCGCAGACCGGAAATGCCTGGCCTGCGGCTATGAAGGGAAAATGAAAACATGGCTCTCAAATCACGGATTGCCAATATTTGTCTCCATAGTATTGTTAATATTCTATATCATACCAGGATTGATTTTTATCGCCTGGGGCTGGAATAAATACAAATGCCCTAATTGCGGCGCACTTGCAAAAAACACTCCTCTGGATGTGAAACCTTCAGCGGCCGGAAATAATCACACAATAAAAAAATGCCCATTCTGTGCTGAAGAAATCAAACTGGAAGCAATCAAATGCAAACACTGCGGATCGGCAATTACCGCCTGAAAGGAAATTAATTATGAAAAAAATATTAATATTGGCGACGCTGTTAAGCATTCTTCTTTTGACTGGATGCATACAACTGTTATTATTGCCGTTAATGATAAGCGATGTTGAGAAAGATATTAAAATCCTTAAAACAAGACAAAAGACAGTCGAATTGGCGCGTGGGATAACATTCACTTCTACCACAGAATATTATTTACCTAAGAACGAGCGTGATCCCGGACAGATTCGTCACATGACCGTAAAATCAGTCAGGGCAGAATCTGCTGCAGAACAAGCCGGTTTAAAAGCAGGTGATCGTGTGCTCTCAATCAATGGAAAAGAACCGGACACATGGAATAATGAAATAACCATTATAAATTTGTTTTTCGAGAATGAACCGATTATTTTGCAAGTTAAGCGTGACGATCAAGAATTTACAGCTAAATTGCTACCGTTATAATCACCTTAGTCATTATCACTTAAAAGGAAATGTGGGAATAAATGGAATATTTAATAGTATTAAATGTTATTGCTCTCTCCGTGCTGATAGGGCTGTTGGTTACTGATATGGAGGAAAGTAAGGATAACAAACGGGACAACGGTTCCAATTAAAACATTAAGGATTTTTATAGGTAAAAAATGCGTAAGCTTCCCTATAAAGTAGATAGTTTTCAACCAAACGAGAATTATCTGGATGAGGATTTGTAGGTGAAAGCGGAAGCGCTCGTGTTCTTCCTAGAAGAGAGCATCCGACGATTTTGGTGATGTGCTTTATTGCAATCGTTAATAATCAAAAAAACCACTGAAATCTAACTTGATATATGGTACGAATATTCCTAATGAATCAAATTTACACTCTTTTAGAGTGGGGTCTTAAATATTAGCACTAATCTATATGCTGCCAGACTCTATATGCTATTTGCTGATGCCGAACTTTGAACAAAGATAATGGTAATGGCTACTATCACATTTTTATTTCTTGAAATAGGAGTGGCGCATTTATTATGTTGCGAGTTATTCAATTCTTCTTAAACTATCGGAAGCAGGAGACTGAGGCAGCGAGAAAGGCTGAAGCAGCGAGGAAGAAAGCGGAAGATGAGCGAGTCGAGGCAGAAAGGAAGGATTATGAACACAAGGAAATCCTTCGAAATAAAGACCGTGAAGTTGATCCTATTCTTCGAAGTCTGATTTAAGCCAAACTCGATCTTCAAAACATTCCAAAGGACCTCAAAAATCCGATTTGAATGAGGCTTCATTAAGCGACGAATTTCTGGAAATTCCGACATATACCCGAAAAGGAATGTTATTGGATAAAAAATAATATTTGCAGCAGAGCGTGCATTATTAGAAAATTTGCATGACTTTCATTAAGGCAATATTATGAATATACAGATTGATATAGACGGAACAATTGATAAGGCGCCTGATTTTTTCCAATGGTTGACTAAGAGCTTGCAAGCAAGCAAACACAAGGTATTTATAGTTTCCTCCCGAACTTGTTCACCCCAAAATGATATCGAAACGGCCAGAGAATTGTGGGATTATGGCGTAACGTATAACAAACTTATTTTAAGTCCGGAGCTAAATAATTTAGATTTAAAACGAATTCCGCCTGATATGAATCCCGGTGCAAAACTCTATATTTACAAGTTGTTCACAGCGGAAGATAATAACATTGATATCCTTTTTGATGACTGCGGCATAACCACCGAGCTGTTCCGCAAATATCTTCCCAATATAAAAGTATTTCGTCTCCTACCCTAGTGGGTAGCAATGTATCAAGTTTAAGACAGGAAATATCATAAAATAGAAATCTTATAGAATAGCATACAGAACGGATTAAATATGCAGAAAGGTGATGATATGAAAGTGCCAAAGCCAGAGATGTAAATATCTTACTTCTTCGTAGCCGTTGCCACTGCCAGTTCATTCTTCACATTGTATGTTTCAAATCATAATTATCAACATCTGCAATTATCAAAGGTAAGTATTTGTAGGTGCATCATACAAACGTCTCCCTTGATATTTTCAATCCAATCCCGTATAAAAAACACACAATCAATCAATTTCGGAGTCCGCCATGAAAATACGCATCTTACGGAAACTGATTCTGTCATGTCTTTTTTTAAGTTTTTTCCTTCTATCGATTTCTCATCCATCCAATGCCGCCGACCTCATCCTGAACAATACCCAGACCCAAGTTTGTTTCAGCCCGAGGGGAAATTGCACGGATGCGATTGTCGATCAGATCGGAAAATCGAGAACGGAGATTCTTGTTCAGGCATATTCTTTCACTTCAGTACCCATCGCAAAAGCCCTATTAAACGCGCATAAACGAGGCGTGAAGGTTCAGGCTATCCTCGACAAGAGCCAGCGTAAGGAGCGATACACATCAGTCACCTTCCTCGTTAATTCGGGAATTCCAACCTATATTGATGATCGGCACGCAATAGCCCACAACAAGATTATGATCATCGATAGGGAAATAGTTATTACCGGCAGCTTTAACTTTACGAAAGCCGCGGAAGAAAAGAATGCTGAGAATCTGCTGATTATCCTGAATAAGGAACTGGCGAAGATTTTTCTGGAGAACTGGAATAAACATCGAGAACATTCTGTAGAATACATCAGAAAGTAAGGGTGCTGGAATAGAGAAGGCAAATAGCATGGAGTGTTTAATCGTTAATAAAACTAAAAATCAATTGTCAAAATTTCATCTTGTTTGATTTAATGAAGATATTTCTCTTTTAATTCTTATTTAAAAAGCGTAAAATTTAAATAATTTCGAAAAAAACGAACTAAGTATATTATATATTAATTGTTATGCAAACGGTTAATTGGATATACATCAAAATGGAACAGCATTATCTAAAATCTTTATTTCGCGAAAAACTCATGGACATTTGTTTATAGGTGAATTACTCAAGTTGCCATGGCTTAACGGTCGCTGTTTAATAGAAATAGCAAAATCAGAGGTTGATTATCAGGGATATGATTTCATCTTTGAAGATGACGGCATCATTCGTAATATACAGCTAAAGAAGGACGAAAAAATAACTTGGGCTAAACGTGAGAAACATTTACAGGGCGAAAGAAGCAATTTATCGTGGGGGGGATCATGATGGGCTTTTTTTCTGGTCTATTCAACAAAAAAAAAGAGCAATCGGTAGACAAATATTATAAATGGCGAGAGAAATTAGGAAAGGAATCAGTAGATGCATGGATGGATGAATTAGTAAAGCATCATGATCGTATTCGTCCCATTTTTGATGATGAACAATTTCAACTGGAAATGATAAATCCAATAGTAAAGGAAAAAGCTTTGGGCGGTCTAGCTTGCGACTGCGAACCTAACGGTAATGGGCCATTTGGCTTTATCGAAGCCAATCCCATACCTGTAAATGGTCCAATTGGTGAGTTGGCTTATCTATCCAGATTGGAAACGGTGCACGGGGAACGGCTTCTTTTTCACAGAATTGGTGCCATACAAGAGATTGATGTATTCGAAGCTGTAACTTTCTCCGGCAGGGCGTGGTTTGTTTTCTTCCTTAATATGTATCATCCCCGACGATCCCGCGCAGCTCCCGACGGCTTCTGTTTTAATGAAAAAATATGGACTTTATCTGGGTATCACAATTTCTGTGAGAACTTCCCATATGACTTTGCCGAGATAAAGCGAGAATCTAAATTGGAAATGGCCTACCTACCGAAAAGCTATATAGCTCAGAAGCTCCAACAAAGAGCTTACCAACGGCCGCTGGCCCACAAAGCTAACCTGGATATCGTTAAAAGAAGACTTTCAAGCTGGCAAAACCAACAATGTCAGCAAGTCACATTATCAGAAAACAAATCTGAATCACAACCACAGAGCTTACCGACAGAGCTTTTCAACAGCGTAAATGACAAAATTTCTGATGCTAATTTCTCCAAAGATATAAATAAGTATCAGCAGATTAATACTTATGAGAATGATAAACATGGCAACCACAATAAAGGGGTCAGTTGTGATTATATACAACTAAAAATTGAATACTACTCAAAAAAAGAATATGCCATCCACTATGAAAGTAATGGCAAATACCCCTTTCCTTCGGATTACGACAATGATCTTTTTATGTTTTGTTGTTATACGGTTCAAATAATATCACAATTTGGTACACACCCATTAGGTAAAATTCTTGCCGCTTTATTGGAAAACATGTCTGTGGGAAGTATAAACAGAATAATGAATTATGAGTATAACTTTCCAGATGTTGATAGTTTGTATATTCTGTCAATCGGTTATGGTTTGAAATTGGATAATACAATTTGTCAAGTAATCTGCGAAGAGATTTTTACGGAACGTCCTCGGGAAGTGCAATATAATGGCTATGGAAATAAATCATTTCACCTGTCAATTTCACCCTTAGTATTTAAAAGCAACGGTTTCGGAATTTTGGGAAAAGATGTAAATTATTTTGGGTTCCATTCAGTGTTTTGTTTTTTAAATTATTTTTCAAAAAAGTATTCTGTCCAAGATACATTTATCCGTGCTCTAAGCCTCACATCAAACTACAGTGGAAGATTTATGATTTCAAATAAATTTCCATCTGGCGATATACTTGGTTTGGCAAATATAATTATGAAAGAAGTAAAAAAGAAAGTAACCACAATCAGACAATAAATGATTTTAGCAAGGCTATTAAAAATAACAATCCATCTGCTGATGACTATCATAACTTGGGTGGTGATTATCTAAGGCTTGGCAACTACAATCAGGCAATTTCAGATTTTAGTAAGGCTATTGACATCAATCCGAAATTTGAACAGGCATACTATAATCGGGCTGCTTTCCATATTAATCTTGGCAACAACAAACAAGCGATTTTAGACATGAAAATAGTTGCTGCACTGGGGCTTAAAGAAGCACAGGAATACTTAACAAAGCAAGGAATTAATTGGTAAATCATAATCTCCGATTTTATTTATTTTTGAAATTGTGGACTTGTAGTTAAAACAAATAATCAGACCATTTTTCTTATTGATTTAATATTCGCTGTATTTTGAACGTCACTCCGCCCTGTATAGTCAGGACAGGGATATGCTGCCGGTTCTGTATATCGACTTACCCTGCTGCGCGAAATGCCGGATATTATAAATATCTGTAAAACATACTTATTGCGTTAATATTTAGACAACCCAACGTTGGGTAAATTATCAGGTGAGAAACGCCGCCGCCTTTTGCTGTTCCAGTGAACACTTTACTGGGAATGAAAGTATCTTTTTATTATCCTTATACCTCCCAAAAGCCATTTGGCCGCCACCAGAAAGAGATATAAAACTAATCTGTAAAAGGAATAAAGCCATATATGGAATAGGATGTTATCGGGAGCAATAGGCTGTCGTTAAGATGTTGGTAGTTGTTTCTCTTCGCAGAATACCAATACTTTCGGTCACCATTGCTTTTTGCAACAGCCTTACATTATACGGCTGAATTAGCTCAGACTTTTCCCATGGCAAATTCTTACCAGAAATGTATGACGCAACACCTTCACGTTCATAGATTGGTTCAATGACAGCATGGCATTTAGTTATTTCAGACCAACCGGCCTCCCAGTCCTTAGGGTTTAAGTTCAATAGAGTCTGGTCAAATCGATTACTCTTTCCCAAAGCCAATAGGTGTATATGCGGCTGCGGCAATGCGTTAAACACTCCCATGTAGGAAATCTGAATATGGTCTTTAAATCCCATTTTTATTCTATAAGACTTCAGTATACTTTCAGCTATAGAGCAGTCAGGCCCATTCAAAAGATTCAATGAGAAGAACCACTCCCAAGCATACTGTAATAAAAATTCCTGATTTGCTTTCCCAAGTATATAAACCCGCCGCCATAATTCCATTTAATTAATCTCCTTTCAGATATTAAATTAAATATTATTTAAATATTAATAAGCTTCATCAGCTTAATCAGTTTTAAGCAATATTGTAATATTGGGCTGTTCAATTGATGCCCTTTTGGTTCCATATTCAATTCGGTACAGAGTGACGTGCTCTGCAAATCCGTTGGCGGTACCAACACCTCGGGCAGTGTGAGAATCATCACTCCTTCTTTGCTGCTATGTCTGACTGTCGTTAATCTGGCAATAATACATTTACGATACGCGTGTATATTGTGCTGCCGGAACAGGGACTAAATCTACTGCATTGAACACATGAAAGCGTCAGAATAAAACATATCCGGTTCAATCCAGATTTGATTTCTAGTTCTATATTTATTTGGAATTGCCATTGGCCTAGCTTTCCTATCTCAACTCATCTATTTTCGATGAAAAAATATCAATGATTTCAATACATCAAGTGGGTGAAAAACAAGGTGTGTGTAGGGTTGCATGGTCATTCACCCACCCTGTCATATTTCTTAACTACCCATTGAGGTATATTCCCTATTTTTAACCAATACTTAACCGTGCTGTGGTCTATTCCTAAATCTCTGGCTGTCTTTCTGATTCCGTTGTTTTTGATGAAGGATATAATTTTATCTGTTGCCCTGTCATCAGTCTTGGCTTTCTTCTCAAGAAACAAAAGGCTTGCCTGAACGCAGTAAGCACAGGTTATAGTATCCGTACATTCACAAGGCGAAGGATGACCGTTGACGGTCATTACTTTAGGTGCAATAAATTTTACGATCTTCATAGATGCTTCAGCCTCAGTTTCACGGGGCGATTTATACATCTGCTTTTTCTTTAAAACCATGACTGTCACCTATCTTTCCAATATGGAATCTGAGGTTAGTACAGGGCTTGAGAAAAGATAGTTTTCCCAGTCGGATTTTTTATAATAAACGCGCTTGCCCCGTTTGAAGTAAGGGCAACCCTGTCGCTTGCACCGCAGATTGGCCAGAGTGCCTTTATCAACACCGTATATAGCCTCGATTTCCTCACTTGTTAGGGTAATTTTTTCTGGTTTTTCTTTCATGGCGTAGCCTCCACATGTTGAATTTGCATTTATATAGTGCAGCAGGCATGCCAGCAGTAAAAAAGCAGTCAGGATATTTCCTAACTGCTTATAATAAATAATGATTAATTGATTGTGTGCTATTATGGTGAAGATAAATGAATAGCTTTAGAATTGTTTAAATAACGGTATAACGCTAGCCATTAACGTAATACAGTGACTTTTAGCGCCATGGCGTTATTTGAAATTTTTTCAGTTTATCTCGAAAGGACGAATCTGGATGCCCTGTGGCTCTCGCTACTTCTGCTACTTTTAATCCCTTATCTTTATGATATAAGTAGTAAGCACGAAGCAAATCTTTTTCCTTCATATCAAAGGGGTGCTCTTGCGGCACTCGTGAATGTAATGTTGACGCTATCGCTCCATTCGGATTACTTCCGATTTGTGTTGATGCAAGTACTTGACGAAACCATTCATTATACTCGTCATTGTAATCGGGCCAATCCATATTGATCAATGATTTTTCTTTCAGATCACTTGGTATTTTTATTTGGAATTCATATTCAATAATATCTTTGGCTAGTTTATCATGTTTCTCTGTTAGCGTTTGTATGTAGGTGCGGAGTGGAACTCGGCTAGGTTCATTAATGTTTGTCCTTGATGACAAAAGATTGTCACTACTGGCCGATTCTTTATGAAACAATAAACAATATAGTTCCAGACCCCTTAAAGTCTGGTTAATTTTGTCAACTTCTCCTAATGTCTCGGTTTTAAAGATTGTGTCTTGTATTTTTTGTTTTTCGGAAAGGGTATTTGTTTTAATTTTTGCAAAAGGCTTTTTTTCATTATCTTGATCAAGGCCTAAACAGAAGGTATTTAAAACCTTTTCCAAAAACACAACATCGACTCCAGATTTTTTCAGCTTTCCATAATGCTCAATGCAAGCTCTGTAGTTTAAGTCGGTGTGTGCTTTTTTAATAGAACGAATTGAACCTGCCGTTTCAGATACCCATAGATCAGGTTTAGTTTTTATATGAAAAAGTTCCATATCAAGGCAAGCAGTTTGAAGCTCACGGACATTACCCGGCCAAGGGTATGCCAATAGGGTCATGATCTCCCAATGGCGTAAATTTTTCAGTATGTCGGGGAATAAACAACTTATGTAATAAAGTGCATCTATGCGTCTATCGCATAATGACGGAACTGTAATTTTAATAAAGCGGTCGTAAAAATCCGGTCGCATCTCATTTTTTGTTTTGTTTGTTGTGGCGATGATCTGTAAGCCGTCTTTTGCAGACTTCTCTTCGTTGCTCCCAAGACGCCGAAACTTACCATCCTCAAGGAAGGTCAACAGCTTTGCCTGTACATAAAGAGGAAGTTCTCCTATTTCTTCCAGAATAAGTAGGTCTGCTGTTTCTACAAGTCCCGGCTTATCTTTAATAGCATCAGTAAAGGCCCCTTTCACATGCCCGAAAAGTTCGCTATCAACAAGCGTCTCTGTTAACGACGCTGCATTTAAGCGAACGACTTTTTTATTAGGATTATCTTTTTCAAAAAGCATTCTGTATATGTGAACAAAAAGGCTTTTCCCAACTCCCCGGTTGCCAATTATCATTATAGGAACTTTGCGCCGTTGTTTTTTTTTCAGATATAAATAGAGCCTAATAAGTTCATCAACTGTATGTTGCAATCCCGGTGTTATTATCCATTTGCTTTCTGGCATTTTACCCTCCAGTTATTTCATTTTTACGACTCTGCTAATCTTGACAACCTTTTCGTTATGTTGCTGATGGAATCCTTTTTCCATCTGCTTGACGGCCTTCCGCTTTACATCTGGTGATAAATGGCTATATCTTTGAACCATGTTCATTTGCCTGTGTCCGGTCAATTCTGCTATCACGTGCAGGGGTGTGCCTTGGATTGCCAGATTGCTTGCAAATGTATGACGGCATGAATGGAAAACAACCTTTTGCCGGTTGTCGGTAATTCCTTTGTTAAATTTCAGTTCATCAACTATTCGGTCAAATGTCCGGCTTACCTCTGTGATTTGTTCCCCGTTTCGGTTCTTAAAAATAAGATCGCCGCTGCTTTCCGGTTTTCTCTGCAAAAGAATTTTCTTTACAGCGGCTGTCATAAAGGCTTTCCGGGGATGTTTGTTTTTCGTATCGTCAACATTAATAAGTTCCTGCTCAAAATCAAGGTCATGGCCTCTTAGTGCGAATATCTCGGAAGCTCTCAGTCCTGTATGCAGTGCAATTAGGGTAATGTCACGCCATAGCGGCGACTTCTCGTTTAACTTTCCAAGCAGCATGTCAGCTTCCTCATGGGTAAGGAACCTTTCTCGCTGATTTTGCGGTACGGGCATCTTGACGCTTTTAATTGGATTTGGGCCGTCGTACAAGCCCCATGCTATAGCCTTGTTCCAAATACAGCGGAATAGGACAAGGATATGCTTTACGCTTGCGTCGGACAGGCCTTTCTTTTTGAGTTCCTGCTTTAATCTCTCCAATTCAAAACCGGTGATCTCATTCATTCGCTTGTCGCCGATAAAGTCTTTTAGGTGATTGTCGTATCGGTTACGTTCATACAGACCGTTTTCCGAGAGATTGTCTTTCCCCCAGTCGAAATATTTTTCTGCTACATCCTTAAATAACGGTGCTTTTTGTTTCTCTTTTGGCAACTCTTCCCCATGTCTGAGCTGCTTCATCCGCTGTGAGCGAAGATCAGCCGCTACTTTTGCGCTGTATCCTTCGGACAGCCAGCCGATTTTTTCCCATACTTTTTTTTCGTCGTGTTTGTAGGTAATGTAAAAACAAGTATCCGGTTTTCCTCTCAAGATTTTTTCTGTTGATGGATTCTCATAAACTCCTAGGTGTTTTGTCTTTTGCATGGCGGTTTTCTCCTTGAATGTTCATGTTCCATTTATTTCAATTTCTACCCTATTTCTACCCTGTATTGTGAAGATGGGTGATTTGCGGTAAATATTGTTTCTACCTTAAATATGTAAAAACACAATAATTATAATGGTTAAATATGTCAAGTGATATTTAGTGAAAAGGTCTAGAAATAGCTATAATTGGACTCATAACCCAAAGGTCATAGGTTCAAATCCTATCCCCGCTACCAAATAATCAAGAGGGATTAGCCAACGAGGCTAGTCCCTTTTCTGTATTATGGATTGATATTTCTGGCGGATTCCTGAAATAATGAAAAGTGATAGCAAAAAATCAAAGGCTTACAGCTTTCATGGGTCACCCAGAATCGGGCAATTAATCTATCCAGCCGTCAACTATATTCAATCTTTTCAATTTTTCGACTAATGTAGTGCGGTTGAGATTAAGGAGCTTGGCTGCCCTGTTTTTCACGCCGCCACTCATTTTTAAAGCTTTCAGTAAAAGATCTCTTTCCAGCTGACTGACGCGATCATTGAAATTTATGCCTTCTTCGGTAATATCAACACCGGAATTGCTCTCAATGGTTTTATTGACATTGCGAATTTTGGCAGGTAAGTCTTCAACGCCAATTTCACCCTCTTCTTTCATAACTACAATCATCTCAATTAAGTTTTGCAATTCGCGGACATTACCTGGCCAGGGATATCTTTTTAAATAATTAACTACATCGGGCGCAATACGCTTTACGTTTTTTTTCTTTAAGTTATTAAAATTCATCAGGAAATGATTAGCTAAAATAAGTATGTCCGAACCACGTTCACGTAATGCCGGTAAATGAATAGGTATAACATTAATACGATAAAAAAGATCTTCACGGAATCGTTTTTCCGCAACGGCCTTTTCCAGATTTTGATTAGTTGCGGCAATAATACGGACGTCAGCGTTAATTGTCTTTATTCCGCCAATCCGTTCAAATTGTTTTTCCTGAATTACTCTGAGGACTTTAACTTGCAAGGCCGGACTCATGTCACCAATTTCATCGAGGAATATTGTTCCACCCTGAGCAAGTTCAAATCGCCCCATTCTACTGCGAATGGCCCCGGTGAATGCCCCTTTTTCATGACCGAAAAGTTCACTTTCCAGCAAGTCTTCAGGTATGGCGCCACAGTTTACGGCAATCAAGGGTTGATTATTTCTATCACTTTTAAAATGAATAGCCCGGGCGACCAATTCTTTGCCCGTACCGCTTTCACCGTCAATAAGGATGGTGCTGTCGGAAGCGGAAACCTTGTCGATGATGGCGAAAACTTTTTTCATGCAATCGCTGTAACCGATAATTTTGTCAAACTTTTGTCTCTCCTGGAGATGTTCTTTAAGAAAGATATTTTCTTCATGTAATTTGGTAAACGACAGGGCTCGATTAACCGATAATTTAACAAGATCTTCTTTGATAGGCTTGGTAATGAAATCGAAAGCACCGTGTTGCATCGATTCTACGGTTGAGTTGATTGTGCCATGCCCTGTAATAACAATAACGATATTATTTTTGTTGATTTTTTTGATATACTTAAGGAATTCCAAGCCGTCAACGTTGGGCATTCTCAGATCAGTGATTACCAGATCGAATCTGTCTTCCAGAAAGGCTTCAATTCCTTCCCTTCCGTCACTGACAGCTTTTACTTCATGACCGTCTTCTTTAAGGATTTGAGCAAGGTTGTCTCTGTTGAATTCATTATCATCAGCGATGAGGATTTTGCCATGTTTCATTTTATTTCCAATAGTTCATTAGTTGTCATTGTTGAATTACCACAGTGGATTAGACCAGTAACCATCTTAAGACAAAAAAATCAAAAATACAATAGCAAACAATCAGTAAAGCGTCAAAAAATAATCACAAGCGCCATACCCGTCAAATTATTTACTATAAAAAATTATTTTTGGAAGTAATGGCAATAACCGCCAATGTGCAGTCTTAAGTAAGCTAAGAAAGGTGATGAGAGAACCTTTCGTTTCGCCTTTCAGATAAAGTATCTTTATGTCTTGATCTTACCCTGGCGGCGTTCATTTAATCTTACTGATTAAATACATTTAATGTCCTTTTTAATCGCCCGTTGTTGTGGTAATATTAACAAGGTGGACAAAAATTAAATTGTAAATGATCAAAAAACAGAAATTAATGTACAGAAAAGAAAATTTAGTAAAAAATCTTTATTTTCTTTACAAAGATGGATATACAGTTTAGAAAGAATTATGATGCAAAACTGAATACCTAGCCTTGTGAGTAACAATAGAATTTAATCTGAAGAAGTAAGTATATGATGCAATTTGATCTCAAAGATAGCGAATTCGAAAAAATCAGTAAGATTATTTACGAGCAATGTGGAATTAATCTTCACGAAGGGAAAAGAGAATTAGTCAAAGCCCGCCTTGGCGCTCGATTGCGTGCAGGTGACTATAAATCTTTCAGTGATTATTGCCACTATGTGACAACCAAGGAAGGTAAAGACGAATTGATCGCAATGATTGATTCCATTTCCACCAATCTAACATCCTTTTTTCGCGAAGAAAGTCATTTTGTACGATTAAGGACCATTGTTTCATCTATGGTGGAGAAATCAGGTTCCGGCGGTGCTGTTCCAAAAATTAATGTCTGGTCCGCAGGCTGTTCGACGGGAGAAGAGCCTTACACTATTGCCATAACTATCAAGGAAGCAGCCGGAATGAGGCCATTGGATGTTAAGATTCTTGCTACTGATATTTCCACTAAGGTATTGAGCGTGGCCGAAGCGGCAATTTATCCCGAAGATAGAGTAAAAAAGATCAGTAACGCCGTCTTGGGAAAATATTTTCAAATAGGAAGCGGACGTTCTGCAGGGTTGTACCGGATTAAAAAAAATATTAAAGATATAATCACCTTCAAGAGGTTTAATCTGATGGATGAATTTCCGTCAGACATGAATTTTGATGTAATATTTTGCCGCAATGTGATGATTTATTTTGATAAGATTACTCAAACCAAGTTGGTTAATAAATATTACGGTGGTTTAAAAAAAGACGGCTATTTTTTTGTCGGACATTCGGAAAGCTTGACTAGCCTTAAGCATCCGTTTAAATACATAGAACCCAGCGTTTATCAAAAGTGAATATATGAGCGATTTAATAGTAGGAATATCTGATATTAAAGTTAGTAACAACTTAAACGATGTAATTATTACATATGCCTTGGGTTCTTGCATCGGGATAGTCATTTATGATCCAGTTGTAAAGGTTGGAGGAATGTTGCATTACATGTTGCCGGAATCCAGTCTTGATCAAAATAAAGCCAAAGAAAATCCGGAAATGTTTGCCGATACAGGTATTCCGCTGTTATTTAAATCATGTTACAATTTGGGTGCAGATAAGAAGAGAATGATTGTTAAAGCCGCCGGTGGAGCCAGTATATTGGATGACACCAATTTTTTCCGTATCGGGCAAAAAAATATTATGGCCATGAGGAAAATATTCTGGAAAAATAACGTCATGATCGACAAGGAGGATACAGGCCTGAATTATAATCGTACCGTTCGTTTAGATGTTTCCACTGGAAAGGTGTTTGTCCGTGGTGCCGGGGGGGAGATGAAAGAATTATGAAAACAGTTGATCGTATATTAAAATCAATAAATACAATCCCTGCATTTCCGGCGACCGGCAACAAGGTGGCTCAGTTACTGGCGAAGCCGGATTATTCTGTCAATGAAGTAGCCAATGTAATTAAATTTGATCCGTCGATAACCGCAAATATTTTAAAAATGGCCAATTCGGCATATTTTGGTCCGCGCCAGAAAATCAGTACCATCAACAATGCTGTAGTTTATCTTGGTCAAAAAAACTTATTGAGGGCAATTCAGACAGCAGGAGTTTCGAAATATTATAAAAAGGGTGCTGCAGGTTATTATGATAATGTGACTGATTTATGGGAGCATTCTGTGGCCGTAGCTCTGATGTCCCAGATTATTTCCCAAAAAATAACGGGACAAGAAGATAACACTCTTTATACGGCTGCACTTCTGCATGACGTGGGAAAAATTATCATGGGTGAATTTGTCCGTGAGTCGCTGACTAAAATATCCGGATTGGTGGCCCAACAGAACATTTCTTTTTTGGAAGCGGAAGAAATGGTCATCGGAATCAATCATGCCGCATTAGGTGGTAAGATTGCCGAGTTCTGGAAATTTCCCGCGGAAATTGTCGAGGCTATATCTTTTCATCATCGGCCGGATTTGCTGGAGAAAGAAGAAAAAATAATGCCCTGGATCGTTTATCTGGCGAATCAAACCTGTTTAATGTTGGGAGTGGGTGGTGGTGTTGACGGTCTGGCGCAACGCGCTGTGAGTCAGGTGTTGAAAAAATTTAATCTAAGGATGAAGGATTTGGAAATGAGTATGGTTTTACTGTCGGACGATTTGAATCATGCCAAAGAGCTCATCAGTATTGTATGATAACTAATGCAGCCGAACATAAATAAGGGAAGGTGACGTTATGTCATTCAACGTGTTAATTGTAGATGATTCCAGTGCCATGAGGGCTGTTATTAAGAAAATTGTAACTATTTCCGGGTTTCAAATGGATCAATGTTTGCAAGCCGGAAATGGGAGAGAGGCCATGGAAATCCTTTCCGGTAATTGGGTTGACGTCATAATATCTGATATCAATATGCCGGAAGTAAACGGCTTGGAGCTTCTGGATCAATTAAGTAGAAACGACACGTTAAAAGAAATACCGGTAATAATGATAACAACTGAAGGAAGTGCCGAGCGTATGCAGGAAGCCTTTAATCACGGGGCAAAAGGTTTTATCAAAAAGCCTTTTTTGCCGGAAGATATCAGAAAGATCCTTCATCAAGTCATAGGAGTTTCCGAAAATGGAGAATACAAAGAAGATACAAGACCTGCTGATGAATGCGATTTTTGAAGTATTTGAAAAAATGTTCTTTGTCTTTCTGGAACCATTGGACGAAGATGTCAAATACGAAATGATTGCATCGATTAATTTCACCGGGCCGATAAAAGGACAGATTGATGTTTTATTTACACGCAATCTGGCCTCGGCTATGGTGCAGAACATGCTTGGTGTTGATGAGGAAGGAGTAACCCCGCAACTAATTGAGGATTGTACAAAAGAAGCAGTAAATATGATCGGTGGGAATTTTTTGCAAAAATATGATGCATCGAAGGTGTTTGATCTTTCCATTCCAGTATTTAAAAGCGAATCCGGATTATTTACAACACAAGAAACAGCATCAAATGATAATGTCTGGAACTTATCTTTTGAATCCAATGAAAGCCTGTTGGGAGTAAAAATGATGATTTCTTAAGGGCCGTTACGAAATAACCGCCCATGCGGATGGCAAGACCATTTTGTTACGGCCCCTTATGCCGTTTACGATATTACAGTTATTGTTAAAGGACAGCCTGAATTCAAGATATGTCCTGTAAATGTTGCGCAAATGAAAATGATAGGAATTAATCAACTTTTTCCAGAGGTAAGATGAATTGAGTAAAATAAAAGTTCTCATAGTTGACGATTCGGCGATAGTTAGAAAGATATTTTCGGAAGAACTTTCTAAATATTCAGATATAGAAGTTGTCGGTGTTGCCCCGGATCCGTATGTCGCCCGCGATAAGATAGTCAGTTTGAAGCCCGATGTTATCACTCTGGATATTGAAATGCCGCGAATGGATGGGCTTACGTTCTTAAAGAAATTAATGAAATATTATCCGGTACCGACAATTATTGTCAGTTCATTGACTCCCAAAGGCGGCAAGTTAACACTGGAAGCTATGGATATCGGGGCGGTTGATGTCATCGGTAAACCTGGAGCTGCCTATACTGTCGGGGACATGTCTGCCCAATTGGTAGAAAAGATCAGGGCGGCATCAAGAGTTAGATTGACGAAACGGGAGTCTCCGGCGGATGCCTATGTTGCCGATAATGAACCGATAAAAGCTTTAACGCAGACGACAAATAAAATAATTGCTATCGGTGCTTCTACCGGCGGGACAGAAGCTTTAAAGAAAGTATTAATAAAGATGCCTCCCAATTCCCCAGGTATTGTTATTGTTCAGCATATGCCGGCCAATTTTACGACGGCATTTGCGGCGCGCCTCAACGATCTTTGCCAGATATCGGTCAAGGAAGCACAAGACAATGATTCTGTTATTCCCGGGACGGCTTTGGTTGCTCCCGGCAATTTTCATATGATTTTAAGAAGAAGTGGCGCCCGTTATTATGTGGAAGTTAAAACCGGACCAATGGTTCATCATCAGCGTCCTGCAGTCGATGTGCTTTTTAAGTCAACTGCTCAATATGCCGGAGCCAATGCTATAGGCGTTATTCTTACCGGTATGGGTGCAGACGGGGCTGAAGGGCTTCTGGAGATGAAGAACAAGGGTGCTGGTACGATTGCTCAGGATGAGAAATCCTGTGTTGTTTTCGGTATGCCCAAGGAAGCGATAAAATTAGGTGCGGCAGATAAGGTTGTTTCGTTAGATATGATACCCTCAGAAATCATTAGAATGGTGTGAGTATGAACTATGATGCACTGCTTGGCTTGTTGAATGAATTAGCACAAGAATATATTTTTTTAGACTGTAAAGATATTGATATTCCTACCGCAGGAAAACTGCTCAATAACCTTGAAAGCATTATTAATGAATCCCAGAAGAATCAAATATCTCAATTAAATACGTGTGCAATGGGTTTGAGTCAAATTCTGGAAAAAATAATTCTGGATATGATTAAAGACAAAAATCAAGCAGCTGATTTGCTGGAAGAAGGAATTCGGGTAATGCAGCAAGTTGCCGACAGTTTTAAAAACACCGGCAAATATGATGGAAGCATTCAGGAATTCATGGGGAAAGTAGCTGCAATTACCGGGGTAGCTGTTTCCGCATGTGATTCCCCTGAGGTGGAACCATTACCATCGCCATCACCAGAGACAAGTGTTGCAGAGGTAAAGGAAGATCCTATGCAATTCCAGGATGAATCTTTGCTGCGTGATTTTATTGCTGAAGGATTGGAGTATATTGAAGAAATCGAAGTTAATATTCTTAATTTGGAAAACGAGCCGGAAAACAAGGAATATATTAATACGATATTTCGGCCGTTTCATTCTATCAAAGGGGTGGCCAGCTTCCTTAATTTGGAAACAATTCGCTCTCTGGCTCACAGCCTGGAGAATCTTCTGGATAAAGCGAGAAACGGCGAAATATCGGTTACGCCGTCAATGATTGACGTAGTCCTGGACGGTTCTGATGCTTTAAAAACATTAATCGGCCAGCTTCGAGATAACACGGAAGGGAAGAAAATTGATGAAGCCGCCCTGGATATTCCTGCTCTGAAAACCAGAATTGTTAGAATTGAACAAGGACTTGAGGCCGGCAAGGGTGATAAAAAAGTTGGTGAAATCCTGGTTGATGAAGGAATAATTTCCAAAGAAAAATTAGATGAAGCACTGAAGATAAATAAAAACACCCCGGATAAAAAAATAGGTCAAACTCTAATTGAAGAGGGTATCGTTAAGCCTAAACAGGTATCTCAGGCTTTGCGTAAGCAGGTTGATCAGGTTACTGATCTGACTACAATCCGCGTTGATACAACAAAACTGGACGACTTGATCGATATGGTGGGTGAGTTGGTCATTACGCAGTCCATGATTCAACAGGATTTAAAAAATCAGCTGAATGCCGATAAGCAGTTAACAAGAGATATTTCACAGTTTTTCCGGATTACATCGACGCTGCAACAGGTTTCTATGACTTTAAGAATGATACCCATCAAGCAAACATTTCAGCGTTTGACTCGACTTGTACGGGATTTGGCGAAAAATTCAGGTAAAAATATTTCGGTGGAATTAATCGGTGAAGATACGGAAATTGACCGTAATATGGTTGATGAAATTTACAATCCTCTGGTGCATATGATCCGCAATTCAGTTGATCATGGTTTGGAGACTTCGGAAGACAGGATACAAAGGGGCAAATCAGAAAAAGGATTAATTCAGTTAAAAGCTTATCATCGTGGGGGCAATGTTGTAATTGAGATAACAGATGATGGGAAAGGCCTTGATAAAAATAAAATACTGCAGAAAGCACTGAAGAACGGGATCATTGCCAGTGCAGAGGGACTTGCCGATTCGGAAATATACAAGTTTATTTTTCTGCCCGGTTTATCAACGGCAGAAAAGGTTACAGATGTGTCCGGTCGTGGCGTGGGTATGGATGTTGTGCGCCGGGCAGTGGAAAAGTTACGGGGCAAAATTGAAATTGAAAGCGCTGTCGGCGTTGGGACCACTTTTATTACTCGCTTTCCACTGACGCTGGCTATTATTGATGGTATGATAGTAAAGGTGGGAACAGAATGTTACATTTTGCCGACGTTATCAATACGCCAGGCGTTAAGGCCTTCTATTGACGCTTATACCAACATAGTCGGCAAGGGGGAAATGCTCGATGCGATGGGCCGTTTAATGCCCCTGATCAGGCTATACGAGATATTTAATATTGAACCAAAACATAGAGAACCATGGGATGGTATTGTTGTTGTGGTGGATGGCGAAAGCGGTTCCAAATGTCTGTTGGTTGATACAATTATCGGCAAAGCAGAAGTAGTCGTCAAGAGCCTCGGTGAAGGTCTGAAAAGCATTAAAGGTGTTGCCGGTGGTGCAATTTTAGGTGATGGTCGGATTGGTTTAATTATTGACATCGAAGGTCTATTTGAATTAAGTGAAGGGCGTTAATTGGAAATTTAATTTCTCATCGGGAAAATTTAGAGAGGTATAAATATGGCAGATAGAAGCGTTAAAATCCTGGTTGTTGATGATTTTGCCACAATGAGAAAGGTTGTCCGCAATTTGCTCAAGCAAGGCGGATATGACGATATTGTGGAAGCTGAAGATGGTGTGATGGCTTTAAAAACACTTAAGTCGCAGAAGATTGATGTCGTTGTTTCCGATTGGAACATGCCGAATATGACCGGCCTGGAATTACTCAAAGCAGTTCGGGCTGATGCGGAGCTGGCAAAAACGCCATTTCTTATGGTAACAGCGGAAGCATTGCAGGATAACGTGGTAGCAGCAGTGAAAGCCGGAGTGAATAATTATATCGTTAAACCTTTCACGGCGGAAGTGTTAAACGAGAAAATTAAGAAACTAGTGGAAGGTCTGGATAAATAAGGACTATGGTTCAATATTGGACATTGGAATAGGTGTTTTATGAATGTAAAATTTATCAATCCGTTTTTGGAAGGTACTGTAAGTGTTTTAAAAACAATGGCTTTTATTGAACCTCGAGCGGGGAAGCCTTATCTCAAGGTTGATAGTGCTGCCAAGGGAGATATTTCCGGTATTATCGGGCTGACAGGTTCGGCTGCCGGTTCTCTGGCTTTGAGTTTCAGCGAAGGGGCAATAGTGAAAATTGTATCCAACATGCTGGGTGAAGATATAAAATCAATCACCAACGATGTCAAAGATGCGGTTGGTGAAATCACGAACATGATCTCCGGTGTGGCCCGAAAAAATCTGGAGGCGGAGGGCTTTTATATTCAGGCGGCCATTCCTACTGTCGTAGCCGGGACGGGGCATTCGATTACGCATGTCATGGGAGGGCCGAGTTTAATTATTCCTTTTGAAATTGACGAGGGCACTTTTGTCGTGGATGTGTGCCTGGCAGAATAATTTAATTGAGTATTCTTTTTTTAGTTTTTTTCATTTAAAATAATTATACTGATTCTTCTGTTGCGCTGATCGAGCGGATCAAGGGGAATCAGCAGCTCAGCGTCAGCATAACCGACTACACGGGCAATTCTTGATGAATCTACTCCATTGACTTCAATTTCCTTCCGGGCAGATGATGCTCGTGCGGTAGAAAGCTCCCAGTTCGTATTTTGACCGCTCTTGTATGGCGCGGAATCAGTATGCCCTTCTACAACAATGCGTCCGGGTATCTCTTTGATATTTGCAGAAACAAGCTTCAATATTTGTTTTGCTTTCTGTGTTGGCTGGAAGGAACCTGACGGGAACATCGTGCTGCCCTCTGTATCAATAATCTGAATCCTGATACCGCCTTCAATTACATCGACTAGTATTTGATCACGTACTCCGGCCATTTTTTCATCGACAGAGGCCCTTATTTTTTTTACTAATTCTTCATCTTTGGCATCAATCTCCTGCTTTATTTTGTGCGAAAACTCACCGGTTTTCTTTCCTTTTTGAGCCAGCTTAGATGATTGAGAGGCAGGATTCAAGAAATTGGGATCTGTCAATTTTGAATCTTTTGAGGTTATTGCCGTGCTGCCGGCTGCTTGAAAAATGCTATATTTCTCAAAATAGACGGAAAGTGATGCTTTTTTTTCGTCAGAAACCATACTTAGAAGCCAAAGGAGAAGGAAGAAAGCCATCATTGCGGTGACAAAGTCGGCATACGCAACTTTCCAAGCACCACCATGATGGGCGGCCTTATTTTTTTTAACTTTCTTAATTATTATTTGTTGAGGTCGTTCATCCATATTAATATGTGAAAGGTCCAAAGAGATTCTTAAATGTTGATGTTACACGTTAGGTTTTCTTTGCTTCACGGAAGGCATCTTCCATTTCAGTAAAAGAAGGTTTCGCGTTTCCCGGTACTACCCGGCGGCCAAATTCGACAGCAACTTTCGGTGCAGCCCCTCCGCCGATAAAAGATAAAAGCGCAACTTTTATTACATTCATAAACTGTAAATCTTCATTGGCAATAAATTCCATGTGTTTTGCCAGCGGGCCGAAAATACCATAAGATAATAAAATTCCCAAAAATGTTCCTACCAAAGCAGCACCAATACTGGCACCCAATACTTCCGGAGGTTCCTTGATTTTAGCCATAGTTAAAATAACACCCAAAACGGCCGCAACGATTCCCAAGGCTGGGAACGCATCAGCTAATGTAGTGACACTGTGGGAGGGTGTCACGGCTTCTTCATGATATGCCTCCAGTTCCTGATCGATTAAAGCTTCCAACTCATGAGGTGCAATGGTTGTGGTCATAACTGTCCGCAAGGTATCAGTAATCAGTGCAACGGCTTCATGATTTTTTAATATGTCCGGATATTTGGTAAATAATGGACTCTCCGCAGGTGCATCGACATCATTTTCAATAGAGACAAGTCCTTGTTGTCGAATTTTATAAAATATTCCATTGAGGAGCATGAGGATATCGATATATTCTTTTTTTTCGCGCGATTTGTGCGTGAATATGCCACCAAAAGCTGAAACTACTGCTTTCATTACGTGCATGGGAGAAGCAATAATAAAAGCACCTAACCCAGAGCCGCCGATGATCAATAATTCCACGGGCTGAAAAAGAACGGACATATTGCCGTGTTCCAGCAGGTATCCGCCGATAACACTTGCGAGCACAACTATAAGGCCAATGATAGGAAACATGAATTATTAAAGGGCTACCTCCTTTTTTCGCGAAGGATTTCCCTCTCCTTTTCAAAGACGAATCGAATAATCTCGTCTCGGATGAAATCATCAATAGCAATAAACTGGACGGATGTATCGTATTCCGGATTGTTTTTGCTTGGTTCAACCACTTCGCCATATAGAAAAAGCGATAGGGGGTATTGCATTGTGAGTGTTAATTTAAATTCAATAATATTACCATGAGAAAGTGGCGTATCCGGGCAGAAACTTATCCCGCCGCCGCTAATATTAACTTTTCTTATGGGCAATTGATCAAATCCTTCATGATGCATGGTCAACATTCGAATAATAGAGTTCAATTTAGTGTTAATTGTTTTTAACCATTGAGCAATTAGTTGATCGTCAGGATCAGGCAAAGACTTAAATTCGGCAAGAATTATTTCTCCGGCTACCCGCGAGTGCAGATATTGTTTTTGCTGTGGATCAATCAATTTGTATTCCATCGGTATGAAGGCATCAACGCGAGAATATTCACGTTGATTATCGTCATTTTGCAGATCATGGCAATCCATAGTTAATCCTCGATTAATTTATTATTTTCTCTAATTAATGCAAATCAGGTGCCATGTTCTTTGCCAAGTTTACATTAACAGAAAAAGCCTTGCGAATCAAAATAATTAGACTTTCTGACTCTGGAACGTTGCGTCAAATAATTGGCTACCGGGCTGGCTATTTGACAGAATCAGGATCAGAATAAAATGAACACAAGTCAATTTAATCGATAAGCTGTTGTGCAAAAATAAACCGATCATTACATTATAGCCAGCAGCGTAAGGAAATGTAACGAAATAAGGAAAAGAAGCAGATTTTATCATGTAGGCTACTCAGGGAGTTAGATTTGCCTTAACTTCTTCCTGGTATATAAATTGCTTTTGTTCATATGATGTTGAATACGAATGGATATTTTCCCTGAGGAGAACCCGATACGAATAAATTATTATCAAAAACCAAAAAGAGCAAACCAGTTTTTTTTATATTCTGGGTAACGCTTTTTATTGTTTGGACAAACCTTCCCGGCGTTGCCGCTGCAGGAAGTCAATATAGTATTCATTGTGCTTCCTATAAAACAAGTGAGCAAGCTGCTGCCGATGTTAAAAAACTATCGGGAATTGGTTATCCTGCATTTATTATGCAGGTAGACATTAAGGAGAAGGGTAAATGGTACAGAGTTTACACCGGGAAATATGCCACGAAAGAAAAAGCCAGACAGGCAGCAGAAGAAATGGTGAAAAAAAAAGTAATTAATGAATATTTTATTTTTCCTTTATCTGACGATCAGACGGCTCAGAATAGAGAGAAAAATATTAAAAAGGAGAATTCATCACCAGGTAAACCGATCACCATTATTGCCAATAGGGATTCCAAGCGCTATCATCTTCCCGGAATGCCGTTTTATGATAAGGTAAAAAAGCATCATCGAGTTGTATTTCATTCCGAAAGTGAAGCAATAAATGCGGGTTATCATAAGGCCGGAAGTAGCAATACCCGACCGGCAAAGGACAAACAGGTGCCCGCTCCGGTAACAGTAAAACAAAAGCAGAAAAGTAGTTTTGTCCAGTCAAAACAGGAAATACAGTCCGCAAAAGCTAAAGAAGATGCCGTTGACGCCAGGGCGAAAACAGTGGAAAAGATTCGCCCGCCCGCTCTGATGGTGGAAAAAAAGACCGGCAAAGCCAAAATAACTGAACAAGAACCAGCGGAAAAGGAAGAAGCTAAATCCGGTTCGGTTCTCTATGATAAGGCTTTGGATGAATTGAAAAAGAAAGATTATGAGAGGGCCCTTTTAACATTTAAAGAGTTTGTGGCGCGCGATGATACTTCCAACGATTTGGGAGAACGGGCTTTGCGCCATATGGCCGATTGCCACTTTTTCCTGGGAGAAAAGGGTAGTAAAGATCACCTGCTTCTTGCCGTTCAATTTTATAAAAATGTGCTTCAGAGCTTTCCCGATCAGAAAAGAAATAATGCTTTAATTTATTTACGGTTAGCCAAAACTTACGAATATTTGAATAATTATCCGGATGCTTTGAAAAGCTATGAATATTTGATCAGTAAATATCCTCAATCTGCTTATATTCCCGAGGCGTCCTTCAAAACCGGTACGCTATTGCATCAGCTCGGGAAATATAGTCAGGCAGTTGATAAGCTGATAGAATATCTGAAGAAATACAGGGAGGGGGCTTTTGCCAAACAAGCGTTCTATTTAGTGGCTGACTCTTATTACAGAATGAAGCAATCTGCCAGTGCAGAAGTGCTGTTTCGTGATGCACAAAAAAAATGGCCCGATTTAACGGGTGTTCCTAAAGAAGTCATCCTGAATATGGGACAGCACAAATATTCTTTGCGTCGCTACGATGAGGCCATTAAAATATTTTCCTTTTATGTGAATTTGTATTCGCACGATGAAAAATTAAAAGAAGCATTGCTGTTACTTGCTAATTCATATCAGGCAGACGATCAGATAAAACCGGCTTTAGCAGTTTATAATTTAATCATTGACAAGTATCCGGATAGCAAAGAAGCCCAGGAAAGCATTCTGGCCATGGCTTCGCTGGGCATTGATAAGCCCGGTGCTAAAATGTTTTTAGCATTAGGAAATATAAACTATTATAAAGATCCGCTGGGGGCATATAAACAGCTGCTGGAGAAAAATCAGAAGGGTGATATTGCCCAAGCGGCATTGTTAAAAAAGGGAGATGCATTTCGAGTATTGAAGAATGACAGAAAGGCTGCTGACATTTATTTGGAATTTCTAAAAATGTATCCACAAAGCAAGATGGTGGTTGAAGCAAGGAAGAGCTTGAAGCTGGCCGCCGGTTCATTGATAGATGCCGGTTATCAGAAAAAAGATTATTTAGCGGTGTCCGATATTTATTTCAAAGCTTACCGGATGGTACCGCTTCAGGCTGATGAATATGAGATTGTAGATAAAATGGCGGTCAGTTTGAGTAATATTGGCCTTACTGACGATTTAATCGAGCTGCTGAGAAATTATAAAAATGTCTGTAAAGATGATAAAGTTGCCGAAAAAATCGTGATTCGTATCGCCAAAGCAGAGATGGGCAGACATAAATACGATGAAGCCGAAAAAATTCTCAGTGAATTGATGACGAAGACGTCAGCTAAAAACATCCCGCTGATTGCCACAATTAAGCAGAATATGGCGGAAATTGCCTACCGGAAAAAGATGTATGACAAGGCTGTTGTTGATTTCGCTGCGGTTGTTAAGTCCGGCCAGAGCATCAATGATCCGGGGCAGGCTTACTGGAGCTATGCAGCTTCGTTGAAAGAGAAAAAAGAAAATTCTCTTGCTTTGCAGAATTATTTAATAGCTGATAAATATATTGATCAAGAAAAGCAAATATTACCGGGCCTTGGTGATTTTTATAAAGAAACAGGTGACTTATTCCTCAAGGCAAATAATTATAAAGATAGTTTGTACATGTATAATAAAGCATTAAGCAAGTCAGCCGATCCGGAAATGAAGTCATGGTATCTTTTCTCTATCGGGCAGACATATCAAAAAATGGATAACAATTCCGAAGCTCAGAAAACATTTGACAAAATCAAGGCTCAATCAGGACCGGAGGGATTTTGGACGAAAGTTGTTGATTACCATGTTAGTGATAAACAATGGTGGAATAAATACGAAGATTACTTGAAAAATTAATGGTAATAAAATCTATGGAAGACATTACACTACTCCAGCAATCATTCGAAAATTTTAATAAAGCCACTGTTGAACTTCAAATGGCTTATGCAAGACTCGAAGAGCGCTTTGCCAATTTAAATAAAGAGCTGGAAGAAAAGAATATTGAATTAGTCAAGACCGTTGCCGAAAAAGAACAGACAAAAAATTATCTCCAAAATATTTTGGAAAGCTTGATTAACGGTGTAATTGTTACGGATCTTGATGGAAAGATTCAGACGATGAATTCATGCGCTGAAATGTTTGTCGGCGCAGATCAGGCCAATGTCGTAGGAGAGCATGTCAGTATTCTTTTTGAAGATACAGTTGCTAATGAGTGGCCAACAATAAATCTTGCCGAGTATTTTAAAGGGGAATCAGGCAATAAGGTAAAAATAAATGGCCGGACATTAGAAATATTTTGTTCGCCTTTTAAGTCGCCAGGTGGCGCCACGATAGGTAATGTCTTCATTTTACGCGATATCACAAGAATTGAAAAACTGGAAGATATGGCCAAGCGAACAGAAAAATTTGCGGCAATGGGAGAAATGGCGGCAAATATCGCTCATGAAATACGTAATCCTTTAGGCAGCATTGAACTCTTTGCATCGCTTCTTTTGAAAAACCTGCAGGAGAAAAAAGACCAGGATCGTGTTGTTCACATTATTTCTTCAGTAAAGAATGTTGATAATAAAATATCTAATTTGCTGATGTTTACCCGCAAGCAAAATCCGAAAATGAAAAAAATAAATCTGCATAATATTTTAGAAGATGTGCTTGATTTTTCTGAACAAATCATGCAGCAGGGGGGCATTGACATATCAGTAGAATATGAAAGCAAACAGGCTCACATAGAAGGTGATGCTGATATGATCAAACAGGTATTTTTAAATATAATATTAAATGCCCAGCAAGCCATGCCGGATGGCGGGGTGCTCAAAATTAAAGCGATTACTTCCGACAGCGGAATTCTTCCGGTCCAATCAGCTGTCGCTGAAATAATCTTTCAGGATTCCGGGCCGGGTATTCCGGAAGAAAATTTATCCAGAATATTTGATCCGTTTTTCAGTACAAAGCAGGATGGGGCAGGTTTGGGACTGGCCATTGTGCATAACATTGTCAGCCAGCATAATGGTTCTATTAATGTGGAAAACTCGCTACAAGGGGGAGCAATTGTAAATGTCAGTTTTCCCCTTGTCAAGGTTGGCGGAAAATTGGAGAGACCTGTTAAATGATTAATGCCGAAAGATTACTTGTCGTCGATGACGATCAATCGATGCGGGCCGCTCTCTATGAATCATTGAGCAGTTGCGGCTATGAGGTAGAAACCGCAGAAAACGGTGCTGATGCATTAGTAAAGTTTAAAGAAGGACAATTTGCTGTTGTTGTTACCGATATGCGCATGCCGATGATGAGCGGCATGGATGTTTTGAGAGGAGTTAAAAAGATATCACCGCAAACACCGGTAATCCTGATCACCGCTTACGGAACTGTAAATACAGCGGTCGAGGCAATGAAAGAGGGTGCCGCCGAGTTTATAATGAAGCCTTTTTCACTGGATGATCTCGAATTTGCTGTGAAGAATGTATTGGCGGCGAGTGCACAAATAAACACAGAACAGGGAGACAATGAGGCTCTTGACAGTGTGTATCCGGTCAGGGAGATAATCACGGAAGATAAAAAGATTCTTGCTATCCTGGATATGCTGAAAAACGTGGCCAAGAGTAAATCCAGCATTCTTATTTCGGGAGAAAGCGGCACGGGAAAGGAACTTTTTGCCCGTTATATTTACCGTTACAGTAACCGCCGGAATATGCCTTTTGTAGCAGTAAATTGCGCGGCAATACCGTCACAGCTTTTGGAAAGTGAGATGTTTGGCTTTGAAAAGGGAGCCTTTACCGGAGCTGCCGTCAGGAAACTGGGGAAGTTTGAACTGGCCAATGGAGGTACGCTGCTGCTGGATGAAATATCGGAAATGGATGTTCAGTTACAGGCCAAATTATTACGGGTGATTCAAGAGGCTGAGGTGGACAGACTGGGCGGGAAAATGCCTGTACCGATTGATATCAGGATAATTGCTACAACTAATGCTGATTTGCAATACCGCATTGCGCAAAAAACTTTTCGTAGTGATCTCTATTACCGGTTAAACGTTATTCCGGTCTTAGTTCCGCCGTTGAGGGAAAGAAATGGGGATGTCAATATATTGGCGGAGCATTTTATTAAAAAATATAGTCAGGTTAATGAAAGAAAGGAGCCAATTCTCAGCGATGCCGCCAAAGATATATTAACTGCATATGCCTGGCCGGGTAATGTAAGGGAATTGGAAAATGTGATCGAGCGGGCAGTATTGTTGTGTAACGGTACCCGCATTGGTGTCGAGCATCTACATCTGGAAAACGCCGGTGTTGCTCCCAGCGTCAAAAAAAATACACATACGGAAGAAGCGGAACCGGCACTAAATAAGGTCAGGCCAAGCGAAAGCGACTCCACCCTTTATGACATGGAAAGAAATATGATTTTTGATACGTTAAACAAGTTCAACTGGAACAAGACCAAGGCATCAAAAATACTGGGTATTAGTGTAAGGACAATGAGAAATAAGCTTCATGAATATGGCATTAAGGATCTTTCTTCCGAAGAAAAATGATGATAAATTGCTTTGGTATGCGACTTGCACATAATTTGCTCAGAGAGGTTTAGTAATGGAATCTTTATTTGGGAAGACATTTAATTTATTGTCAACAATGTTGGATTTTCGCTCGGAACGTAACAAAGTAATTGCCTCAAATATCAGCAACTTGGATTCTGCTGATTACAAAACGTCGGATTACGTATTTAAAGAGAATTTACGCCGGGCAATTGACTTAAAAGTTCGCTTATCCCAAACAAACGAGAAACATTTTCCTAATGCCAAGGATGAATTTACCAGAAACGATTTTAAATTAGTCAAGTCTGACGAAAAAGCGAATTTAGATAAAGAAATGACGAATTTGGCTGAAAATCAACTGATGTATAACTTGAGTGCAGAAATGCTGGCGCGAAAATTTAGAGGCATTAAAAACATTTTAAACGAGGCTAAATAATATGGAATTTTTTACAACGTTCAAGATTGCGGGTACGGGGCTTTCGGCACAAAGGGCTAAGATGGACGTTATCACGACTAACCTGGCTAATATTAACTCCACAAGTACGCCGGAGGGAGGACCTTATAAAAGAAAAATAATTACTTTTGAGGCCGAACCTTTAAAAAAGGGTTTTGATAAAACTTTGCAAGGTGCAGTGCAGGCAGTAAAAGTTAAAGGGATAACGGAAGACAAGGAAGGAATTAAAAGAATATACGATCCGGCCCATCCTGATGCGGATAAAGACGGCTTTGTATCTTTTCCTAATGTTAATGCAATGGTGGAGATGTCTGAAATGATTACAGCCAATCGTACTTATGAAGCATGTGCCACGGCTTTTGATGCAGCCAAAAATATGGCGGTAACAGCCATGAATATCGGTAAATAACTCATAATGGAGTAAATGATATGACAGATATAGTCAACATTTCCGGCGGTATAAATCCGTTAGGTACTACTCCCGAAAAACCAGTCAGCGAAAAGCAAGCGGGAGGAAGTTCGTTTGGCAACGTACTGAAAGATGCAATTTCGGACATCAGTAAATTGCAGAATGATGCGGATAAAACAATTGCCAAAGTTCAATTGGAAGATGCAGGCTCTATTCATGAAGCAATGATTGCCCTGGAAAAGGCCGGCATTTCTTTTCAGGTGATGATGCAGGTTCGCAATAAAATCCTGGATGCTTATCAGGAAGTCATGCGAATGCAGGTATAATTGTTTATTTTTATTAATCGGATTTTCTTATGGATTCTCTTTTACAATTTTTGGCGAAATTATGGGCAGGATTTGATTCCTTAAGCTCAGGTCGTAAGTTTTCGGTAATTGCCGTTGCGCTGATTACTGCTGCAAGTATCGGACTAATGGTCTATTTGACAAATCAAATCGAATACCGGGTGCTTTTCTCTAATTTATCGGCAGAAGATGCCGGCTCTATCGTCGGGAAATTAAATGAAAAGAAAATACCCTATAAGATATCATCAGCGGGAAACGCTGTCTCCGTGCCCTCAGAAAAAGTATCGGAGTTGCGATTGGAGCTTGCAGCTTCCGGGCTTCCGCAAGGCAGCGGCGTGGGGTTTGAAATATTTGATAATAAAACGCTGGGGGCAACGGAATTTGAGCAGCAGTTGAATTACCGGCGCGCCCTGCAGGGTGAGCTTGCCCGCACTATTAATGGACTTGATGAAATTCAATCCAGTCGTGTTCACATTGCTCTTCCCAAGGATTCACTTTTCTCCGAACAGAAAAAAAGGCCAACAGCATCCGTCACTCTGCGGCTGAAATCCGGCAAGACAATTCGACCGGCACAAATTGATGGGATTGTGCATCTCGTTGCCAGTTCCATAGAAGGAATGAACCCCGATGATGTAATGGTTGTGGATTCACGCGGGACCATACTTTCTGCCGTGCAGAATGATTCTAAGCTTTCCAAGCTGACCAGCTCGCAAGTCGATTTTCAAAGAAGCACAGAAAAAGATATGGCAGGCAGAATTCAATCAATGCTGGAAAGTGTAGTGGGAAAAGGCAAAGCTGTAGTCAGAGTTACGGCAGAGCTTGATTTTCGTGTAACAGAGAAAACGGAAGAATCCTATGATTCGGAAAACCCGGTTGTGAGGAGTGTCCAGCGTAATTCGGATAAGACAAATGCCGTCTTGAAAACGGGAGTGTTATCGGAAAGTCCTGAAAAGGAAAAATTAGATGAAGTTATCAATTATGAGATTAATAAAGTAACTAATAAAACGGTTATGCCCGTTGGGGAAACAAAAAAGCTTTCAATCGCCGTTTTGGTGGATGGCACCTATAAGAAAAACGAAAAGGGTGAAGAAGTTTATCAACCCCGCACGAAAAACGAAATCGATTCAATAGAGGATTTAGTGCGGAAATCAGCAGGCATCAATACGCAAAGAGGCGATCAGGTTGTTGTGACAAATATGCCCTTCCGGAAAGCTGATGTTGAAGAAGTAGAATCTCCCTCGATAAAAGAAAGGGTGGAGACTTTCATCCCCATATTGGGTTACATAGCTATAGCCGGTGTAATTATATTTGTTTTATTATTTATCGTCCGTCCATTAATAACAAATATTACGAAAGTTGCACCTGCACCTGTTCGTCAATTACCCGGCGCGAATGCAGCGCTAAGTATTGCCGGAGAAACACAGGCCGAACAATATGCAAGACAGGTTGCTGCGGAAATGCAGGCATCGGGAGGCCAGCCGCTTACAGCAGCTGAGGTTGCCAGAGAAATGGCGCGGGCTGATTCCAAACAGTTTGCCGATATATTGAGAAACTGGGTTAAATAAAATTAATATCTCTATTAATAATTAAGGGAAAAACCAGATGACCGGCGAAGAGAAAGCGGCAATATTACTGTTATCATTAGATGAAGATTTAGCGGCCAGTGTCATGAAAAATCTGCGCCCGACGGAAATCCGCAAGATAGGTAAGCAAATGGGACGCGTAGCGAATATTTCCGCAGAGACGCTAAGTGATGTAGCTAAAGAATTCTGTACTATGGCAAAAGAGCAAGGCGGGATGATTTCAGTGCGTGACGGTGCTCCGAAAAACCTTGTTATTAAGGCATTGGGAGAGCAGGATGCAAAAGATATTTTAGGCGAAGTGGACATTTCCGCCACCGACAACCCTATCATAGAAATGTTGCAGGATGTAGACCCTAAAGTGATGGCGGATTTTACCAAAACGGAACATCCGCAAACGATTGCGCTCATATTAGTTCATTTGAAACCGGAAAAAACAGCTCAGGTGCTGGAATATTTTTCTCCGGAATTTCAGTATGAAATATCGAAACGGATGGCTACACTCAAAAGTGTCCCGCGAGAATTTATTAACGAAGTTGCCAAAACACTGGAGAAAGAATTGATTGTCGGCGGCACGAGTGATCAACAATTGGGCGGCGTACAATTAATGGCTAATATTTTGAATCGGATGAATCGTGCCACAGAAAACGCCATTATGGCATCATTAGAAGATTCCGAACCGGAATTGGCCTCTCAAATTCGTAATTTCATGTTTAACTTCGATGACGTCATGAAACTGGATGACAAATCACTACAAGAGTTGATGAAGGATGTTAGCTCGGAAGATTTATCCAAATCTCTCAAAATGGTCGATGAAAGTATGCGGGAAAAGATTTTCAAGAATATGTCCAAACGTGGCGCGGATATGTTACGTGAAGAGATTTCCCTGATGCCTCCGATAAGACTCTCCGAGGTGGAAAACAGCCAGCGTAAGATTGTGGAAGTAACAAAGAAACTGGAGGCGGAAGGCAGAATCGTCATTCTGCGCGGTGGTGAAACAGATGGATTTGTATAAGGCTAATGTCATCAAAGCCGAAGAGGTGATTGATTCCGGCAAACCGGTATCATTGCTTTGTGTTCTATCTGATGAAGAAGGTTTCGGCGCCAATTGGCTGGAAAACAGCGATTTACTGCCGGCTACTCCACAAACAGAAGAGGAAAGACTAAAGGCCGAGATGCAGCAGCAACTCCTCCGGGCCAGTGATGAGTCTTACCGGAAGGGATTTAACGAAGGCGTTGAATTTCAAAAGAAAGAGATATCGCAGGTGTTGGATGCTCTATCAATAATGACGCAATCGATGCCTTTGATTCAGAAAGATATTGTTGCCAAAACCGAGGAGCAAATAGTCAAGCTTAGTCTGGCTGTTGCTGAAAAAGTAATTAATCAGGAAGTGGCAACACGCAAAGAAGTTGTTCTGGGAGTTCTCAAGGGTGTTTTAAAGAATATTTCCGAAACAGAAGGAATGAAGATCAGAATTAATCCGCAGGATTTTCGTTATATAATGGAAGTGAAGAAAGATTTTTTGCAGTCTGTCAACGGTGTACGCAATGTTGTGTTTGAAGAAGACGTTTCCATTAAAAGGGGTGGTGTAATTGTGGAAACGATGTTTGGTGAAGTTGATGCAAGGCTGGAAAGTCAATTAAAAGAGATTCGGGCGGCAATGTTAAAGTAAATTATGAATTCAGCAGCAATCAGTATGAATAAATATGAAAAACTCTTGAAACGAATTAATCCGATTCGCGTTAATGGTAAGGTGACAGAAATAGTTGGATTAATGGTGGCGGGATGCGGTCCGGCGGCGTCCATAGGTGACGTCTGCGGGATTATGCCGGTGAATAGCGATATTCCGCAGGAGGCTGAAGTAGTCGGCTTTAAAAACGATCGGGTGCTTTTAATGCCCCTGCAAAGTATTCAGGGTTTGGGGCCAGGTTGTAAAATACTTTCCCTGGGTAGAAAGGCAAGCATCGGGGTAGGGAAAAGTCTACTGGGGAGAGTGATCGATGGACTGGGAAATCCCATTGATAACAAAGGACCGATTGAGTTTGACGATGAATATCCGATTTATGCTGATCCGATAAATCCTCTGGCTCGCCGCCGTATTACCCAGCCGATGGATTTAGGTATCCGTGCACTCAATGCGCTTTTCACCTGTGGCAAAGGCCAGAGGATGGGCATTTTCTCCGGATCGGGTGTAGGCAAAAGCGTGCTTATGGGAATGATTGCCCTGAACACCAATGCCGACGTGAATGTAATCGGTTTGATAGGTGAGCGCGGCCGTGAGGTTCGGGAGTTTCTGGAAAAAAACCTGGGAGAAGAAGGTCTGAAACGATCCGTTGTTGTTGTTTCTGCATCAGACATGCATCCTTTGGTTCGCATGAGAGCCGCCTATGTTGCCACAACTGTTTCTGAATATTTCCGCGATCAGGGCAATGACGTTCTACTGATGGTTGATTCTTTAACTCGATTTGCCATGGCGCAGCGAGAAGTAGGATTATCGGTCGGGGAGCCACCGACAACAAAGGGTTACACACCATCTGTTTTCAGTCTTTTGCCGAAATTGCTGGAACGCTCCGGTATCGTCGAAGGTGTCGGTTCGATAACAGGGCTTTACACAGTTCTAGTAGAGGGCGATGATTTTAACGAGCCCATTTCTGATGCCGCCCGTTCCATACTTGACGGACACATTTCACTTTCCCGGAGTTTGGCTCATAAAAATCATTATCCGGCAATTGATGTTTTACAAAGCATCAGCAGAGTTATGATCGACATTGTCAGTGATGAACAAAAAAACAAGGCGAATGAACTCTTAAATATTGTTGCCACTTACAAGAAGGCGGAGGATTTGATCAATATCGGAGCTTATGTACAGGGTTCCAATCCGGAAATTGATTACGCCATCAAAATGATTGACAATGTGAATACTTTTTTGCGGCAGAATATCGGTGAAAGGGTTGATTTTGCATCTGCCGGAACTCAGCTGCAGGACCTTCTGAAAGTATAGAATATTAAATATGTTCGTTTTCTCGCTCCAATCAGTATTGGATTACAGGAATAATATCGAGGAAAAAATCCTGTGTGAGTTTTCGGAAAAAAAGCGCGAACTCGAATTAGAAGAATTGAAACTGATAAACTTAATTAACGAAAGGGCAAATTTAATTGACGAATTGAGAAAAATGCAAAACAAACCGTTGCCGGTTGACGATATTGTTCGCTATGTTGTTTATGTGGAACAAGTGAGGGAAAACGAGAAAAAACAACGCTTAAACGTAGCTCAGGTTGCCGAACAATTGGAAGCTAAAAGAATAGAATTGCTCGAAGCAGTTAAAAAAATAAAAATTATGGAGAAGCTTAAAGAACGGCATGCAGAAGAATACATAATTGCAGCCAGAGCGCTGGAGCAGAAGAATTCCGACGAAATGGCTGTCTTGAAGTTTGGCAGGAGAGAAAAATGAAAAAATTGCTAATTGGAGTTCAAATACTGATATTGGTTTTGATCATTACCAAAGTTGCCTCGGTTGTGGGCTCTATTCAGAAAACAGATATTCTGCCCGCTGCGACTTTTCTAACCAGTTTGGCTCAGGCACAACAACCGCCGGCAGCACCTGCACCGGCAGCTAATGCTGCGGTTGGCTCTGCCGGTCCGATGGCAACAGCTAATGAAGCCCCGGATAGCAGTTTGTCTAAGGAAAGGGACTTGGCGTCAGCTCTTTTAAACAAGAAAAATGAATTGGATAACCGTGAAATGGCTTTGCGTACAGAGGAACAGCGTCTGCTGGCTTTACGCAAAGAAATTACGGATAAAATTGCACTGCTGAAGAGCCAGGAAGAAAAATTATCTGTGGTACTCGAAGCCAGTCAAACTTCCGATGTAAAGAGATACAAGGAAATGGCCAAAGTATATGAGGCCACACCTGCCGCCAAAGCCGGTTCCATGCTGGAAAAATTAGATATCAAAACTGCCGCCGGTATCACCATGAATATGAAGAAAGATAAAGCCGGCGCCATCTGGGGGTACCTTACCCCGCAGAAGGCTGTAGAAATTACAAAAGAAATTACGCGGTCTGGTGGCGGCAGACAGCAAAGCGAATAAAAAAGAAAGCTGATTTTGTGATTGCATTTTCCAAAAGCCCTCATACCAGGAGGGCTTTTTTATTGCCTGCCGAAGATCAATATTTTCTCTATTGTCCGGGAAATTTTTTCCTGTTTATTGAGTATTAAAATCATCGTCGTCTTAAACATGCTGTAATCATTGAATAAAAAACATATGTTGCCGGTGGCATGCCTTTTGCTGAAGAGTCTATAAAATGATTAAGCTGTTTATCACGGTCACTAAAGGACTAATATGGAACAGGCAATACAAGAGTCATCAACAGTCAACACGAAAGGCAAAGGATCTGCCGATCTGCTGAAGATGATCGGTGCCGCCAGGGGCAAAGGAAAAGGGAAAGATAATCAGGACACTAAAGGCGAAGTTGATTTAAATGCCCTGGCTCCTTTTCTCCAACTTTTGAATCAGCAGATGCGTGAGAAAAATAAATCTTCTGCCGGTGCATTAAATGTGAGAGATAAAAAAATTACCCTGGAACAGGCAATGTCATTGCTTCAGGGTGATATAGATTTGAAAGATCTGCAAAAAGCATTATTAGGCTTGGCCAAGTCCGGTGATTTAGCGAAATCAGGCCAGGAGCAAGATGGTGAGCTCGAAATTCCTGTTGCTGCTTTGCTCAAAGAAATTGATTTATTGAAAAAAAATCTGGCCTCAGGGAATATCAAATCCAATGCGGATGGAAAGCACGATATTAAAGCCAACCAAACGGATGCTGAACGTATAGCAAAAACCGTTAACAGCGAAAATGAACAAAAAATAATAAATGATAAAAATGCTATCTTGAATTCCCCCGATGGAATGAATGCGGAAAAAGGCGGCAAGAAACTATTTTCTCAGGAAGAATCTTCCCTGGTTGATTCCGATAAAATTCAGGGGAAGGATTGGGAAAAAGTAATCCTGACGAAAACCGGAGAAGAGAAGAACAATGCGATTAATCCTCAGTTGCACTCTCCAGAAGAATCTTCCCCAGCTGCTGCCATTAAAGTTGACGCGATGGATTTTAAAAAAGTAATACAGACGAAATCCGGCGAAGAGAAGAATCATAAAATTGATCCGCAACTGCAGACACAATCAAAAGATCAGGTTGCTGACGGTGAAATTAAATATACAGGCTCCCAGAAGGAAAGACTATCTTTACTTAAAACTGATGAAAGAGCGGTACAACCGGAGAAGGTGATTTTCAAAGAGGCTCAACTTTCCGCCAGTACTGTCAGTAAAATTGCCGTTAATGCCGTCCCCGTAAAAGAAGAAAAGAAAATCAGTAAAGATACCGAGGCCTCGGAATCAGCTAAAGAAGATCATACCATTGACAACAATTCTCGTTTATCAATGCAAGAGACGAAGGAATCATTAATCAGCAGAAATAACCTTCGCTTCGCCCAGGTGCAGTATCAAAATACGGCCAATGCGAATTCCGGGAACAAGGCTCAGATAGATACGATGCAGGCAATTATGGAAGATTTATCAGGCCAAATCGAGATCGAACAAAAGGGAAAGACTATTTCCGCTGAAAAAAGAGAGGAAGAAATTTCTTTAAATACGGTTAATGCAGCCGCTGGTGGTTCGGCCAGGGTTGAAAAAAGCAATTCCATTGCACCTGGAGAAATAATCAGCCAGGTAGCAAACGAAATTAAAGAAATATCCGCCAATGACGGGGGCAGAGTAAAAATTACATTGAATCCGCCTTCTTTAGGAAAGTTGGAAATGGATGTAATTGTCCGCAATGGCAAGGTAGAAGTCGTATTGGTTGCGGATAATAAGGATGTTCAGCAAACACTGAATACTCATATCGATAAATTGAAAGGCAGTTTGCAGACTCAGGGGCTGACCATCGAACGTTGTGATGTCTTCATGCAGGATAAACGCGAAGAATATCAGCAAAATTTCAGTCAGCACGCCTTTTATCAGGATGGCAGGTCAGGGCAGGGCAGCAACAGCACCCGTCAGCAGAATCTTGAGGAAAAGCTTAAGACTCAGGCACAGGCAATTATTTCCGAACGGCCGGTAAATATTACAAGTCAGTCAACGGATGGTATCAGTTTATTTGCGTAGACGGGCAATTGGGGGAGGGGAGAAAATGACTACAGTAAATAACGTAACATCAGGTCTAACCAATAACACAACAAGTAGTTCCGCGACAAAGAAAAAGGACGATGTTCTAGGGCAGGATGCATTTATGACCATGCTACTGGCCCAGTTAAAAAACCAGAATCCATTGGATCCCATGGATGGCAAGGATTTTGCGGCGCAATTGGCTCAGTTCTCTTCCTTGCAGCAATTGAGCAATCTAAACACGACGATGAGCTCTTTACCGACCTATCTGAAGGCATTCAGTAATGCCCAAACGGTCGGCATGATCGGCAAAGAGGCTATAGCGAAGGGAAATGTAATCAATGTCAGCGGTTCATCAACAAATATTCCTTTTAGTCTGCCCTCGGCGATTACTTCCGGAACTCTTAAAATCTATGACTCCAATGGCGCCGAAGTAGGCAGCGCTGATCTGGGCAGTCTGAAAGCCGGGAATAATAGTGTTGTCTGGAACACCGGCAATGTTGCTGCCGGCAACTATACCTTCGATATTTCGGCGAAGGATTCCAGCGGGGTTGCCGTTACCGCCCAGACATTGATTTCCGGTAGGGTGACCGGAGCTTCCTTTAAAAATGATGTGGCCTATCTGACGATTAATGGTCAGGAAGTAGCCTTTTCCAATATTGTATCTATCAATCAGACAACAAATTAATTTCCATAAGAGGGAGGAATAAAATATGGGCAGCGCACTATGGGCAGGAATATCGGGGTTGAATGCATCTTCTAAATCACTGGATGTCATCGCCAATAATCTGGCTAATGTTAATACACTTGGTTTCAAAGCCGGTACAACTTATTTTTCGGACGTTTTGAGTTCGAGCCTTTCCGGAGGCGCATCGGGAACGCTGCAGGTGGGACGCGGTGTGGCCGTTTCGGCAGTGCAAACCCAGTTTGGCGCCGGTGCCTTTGAAACGACTGGCAACGCCACGGATGTCGCCATTGATGGCGACGGTTTCTTTATGGTGAACGATGCGGAAGGCGCTACCTTCTATACGCGAGCCGGGGCTTTTCATCTGGATGCTGATGGCTTAATGGTGGACACCAACGGTTATAAGGTACAGGGGAGAGCTGTTGAAGGTGGTGTTCCGGTCGGAGCGCTGGGTGACATTAATTTAACGGCCAGTAAATCGCAACCGACGGTAAGCACTACCTTTTCCATTGGTGCCAATTTGAATTCCGTAACTGTCAGAGGCGGCCAGTACAGCACCACGCAGACATTATATGATTCCCTGGGCTCCAAGCGCACGCTGAATACTACGTTTACTAGAACGGAACGCTCCGGAGCCGGCTACTGGGCTGTGAATAGCACTCTGGATTCGACTGCGGCAACTTCCATCAGCCATAATGGTTTAATTTTTAATACCGATGGTACTTGTACCGAGTTATATACAGGAACCGCGAGCGCAGTTACGTCTGAGCATAACACTGTGGGCGCAGTTACTGCAAGCGGTGCCGGTACGGCAACGGCGACATTGGACCATCCCGCAATGGTAAGTCTGACCGGTACAATGATTTTGACAAGAGGAGCAACAGCAGCGAATTGGACAATTACCAATAACGGTGGATATACCAGTGCGGCTATTGTTGGTACACCCACTGCAACTACAGTCAATATCGACCTCAATGGAGATGGTACGACAGATGCACATCTGACTCCCGCCGGTGTATGGGCAAACACAGATACGGCTACATTTACATTAACTAATGTAGGGGCCGCAAAGACGGCCACGTTGGCCCTGGATCGACCGGGGATGATTTACCAGAGCACTACCGGCACTTTAAAACTAACACAAGGCGCCACCGCCTGGACAGTAGAAGGTACCGGCGGATATTCCAATGCCGTAGTCACCTCTGCAGGCACCGCAGGCCCGATTACTCTCAGCCTTGACGGTTCCGGAACTACAGATATTACCATGACGCTTACCAATACGTGGGTAACAGGCGATACGGCCCTATTCACGCTGACTCATACGGCTTCGGCTCTCAATGATATCACGGTTAACTACACTGGTATACCGCTGGATGGCGGGGCGACAATTGGTACAAGTGGTGATCTAAACTGGAATTTGCTGGGCGACGGAGCTTTAAATATTACCCAGTATTCCACAGCGTCTGTCATCCGGGCGTTGACTGCCGACGGATATTCGTCCGGTAATTTAAAATCACTTTCCATTTCTGGGAACGGCAGAATCAACGGTTTCTTTACCAACGGGCAGACCGCCGATCTGGCGCAAATAATGCTGGCCGCGTTTCCCAATCCGTGGGGCCTCAAAAAGATGGGCAGCAACCTTTTTGGTGAAACGGTTCTATCCGGTGCCACAGTGCAGAATTATCCCGGAGAATCCGGCATGGGAGTGCTGACACCCAATACCCTGGAGATGTCCAATACCGATATCGCCGTGGAATTTATTAAAATGATTACGGCCCAGAAGGCCTACCAGGCCAACGCTCGAGTTGTTACGACGCAGGATCAAATTATGCAGGAATTAATGAATATTAAGAGATAAAACTTATAAAGGCTGAAGACTAAAGGATGATCTCTCCCTCTCCACTCCCTCCTTTAGCTTCAGCCTTTTGCAATTTGAAATAGGTGTTAAGACTGAAGGCTGAAGGTTAAAATGAAGGCGCAGAACGCGCCTTCCCGATCGCCTAACAGTCTTCAGTCTTCAGCCTTCGGTCTTCTTTTCCTCCCCTGTCAATTATTTGACTTTTCGTCAATAAAAAGCTTCCGCCCGGACAAAAAAATCTATTCTGCCATCTTATCCAATGTAAATATCTGTAATATCTAAAAAATAATTGTCAAAAAAGTGCCTGGTCTTTGGTATGCTCTTTGCTAGTAGTTCTGTAAAAGCTTTACTATGATGTCATTTCGAAGCGAAGCGAGAAATCTTGTTTCCAGGATATTTAAGATATCTCCCGTTGGTGGATATGACAATGTTTTATTAGAGGACTAAGCTGCAGCGCAAAGTAATAAAAACTTCCGCTTATGGAGAAAATAATGGCCGAGAAAGATAAAAAAGAGGAAACAGAAGGCGAAGAGCAAGTTCCGGACAAGAAAAAAAGCTCTAAGTTGAAATGGATTATCATTGGCGTAATAGCCGTTTTAGTCTTAGGCGGAGGCGGAGCCGGGGCGTATTTTTTCCTGTTTAAGTCCAAGCCGCCGGAGGCAGAAAAAAAACAGGCCGAAGCGGCTAAACCGCAAGTTGCCATTTTCTGGTCGATGGACCCTTTTATTGTCAATCTCATCGATAACGAAGGAGAAAGATATTTGAAAGTGGTTATGCAATTGGAAGTATCTGATCAAACCGGTCTGGAAGAATTAAACCTGCTCAAACCCAAGATTAGAGACAGCATTCTTGATCTGCTGTCAGCTAAAACATATAAAGAAATGATTGACCCCATCGGGAAGCAACGCCTGAAGGAAGAAATTGTGTTAAAGGCAAATGGCATTTTAACAAAAGGGAAAATATTAAAAGTATATTTCGGCGAGTTTGTCATCCAGTAAATGTTGCTATAGACTGTTATCCCGAAGTGAGGTTCCATGACTAACATCCTTTCGCAAGAAGAAGTTGATGCCCTTTTACGCGGCATCTCCGGCGGCGAAATAGAAACCCAGGTTGAAGAAAAATACCATGAGCCGGGTGAAGTAATCCCCTATGATTTGACCAGCCAGGATAGAATTATCCGCGGGCGTATGCCTACGCTGGAAATGACCAATGAAAAGTTTGCCCGCGCGTTTCGTCAGACTCTATCTTCCATGTTGCGCAAAGTTATTTCCGTTACCGCTGTCTCTGCTGATATGATCAAATTCGGAGAATTTCTGAAAACGTTGCCTGTTCCAACCAGCCTGCATATTTTCCGTATGGATCCTCTGCGGGGTAATTCTATTTTTATTATGGAATCGAAAATAATATTTACTCTGGTAGATATAATATTCGGCGGTACGGGAACCGCTGCCTTTAAAATTGAAGGCCGTGAATTTACGGCAATAGAAAATACTCTGATTAAAAAAGTGGTTTTGAGTGCTCTTGCCGATTTGGAAAAATGCTGGAAAGCATTAATAGATTTGAAAATAACATATCAGCGCGCGGAGATTAATCCGCAGTTTGCCCAAGTCGTTCCGCCTACGGATGTTGTCGTTGTGATGAATTTTGAGGTTGAAGTGGAATATACTTCGGGAGTTGTATCTATCTGTGTTCCTTATTCCATGCTTGAGCCTATTAAAGAAAAACTGTCTGCCGGTTTTCAGAGCGAACAACTGGAAGTTGATAAAGCCTGGTCAAACAGATTTAAATCCGGGCTGCTTAAGTCATATGTTGATATTTTTGTAGAGCTGGGCAGGGCACAGGTTTTGGGCAAAGATGTTGTTAATCTTAAAAAAGGCGATGTTATCCAACTCGAGCATTATGCTTCAGATCCGCTTGATATCTATGTCGAAGGGATTAAGAAATATAATGGATATCCCGGTATTTATAAGGGAAACCAGGCTGTGCAAATTTCAAGTATAGTGACGGGGAAAGAGGAAGGCTGATATGGAACAAAATGAAATTGATGAATTGATGAAAGGTACAGGGGCATCTCCGGCGGCGGCACCGGAAGAGGACAAAATAAGTTGGGATGATGTGAAGGATGAAATGGAACAGTCCAAATCACCACCACCAACAAGGACAGAAGTTACTAATGTTCATTTCGATGAGCTCAAGAAGAAGAAGCCGGACAATAAAACGACTTTTGACCTGGATTTCATTTTAGATATACCACTTACCTTAACTTGTGAGTTAGGCAGAAGCAAAATGCTGATCAGTGAATTGCTGCAACTGGGACAGGGTTCAGTACTGGAACTGACCAAGCTGGCCGGTGAGCCCCTGGATATATATGTTAATCAAAGGTTAATAGCCCGTGGTGAAGTCGTTGTTGTCAATGAGAAATTCGGTGTTCGTTTGACGGACATAGTTTCGCCGGCGGAGAGAGTCAATAAATTAGCGTAAGCAGGGATAACGATGGAAATTTCTCTTATTTCTTCATTCTTGAAAATGATATTTGCCCTGGCTATTGTGCTGGGTTTACTTATTGGCGTAATGTATTTTGTCAAAATGTTTATGCAGCAGAAGGTTGCTGTGTCGGATGGTTCCTCCCCGATAAATATAATTTCTACCAAATATCTGGGCCCGAAAAACAGAATTGTTTTAGTTGAAGTATTGGACCAGTTGCTTGTTGTAGGAATTTCCGATCAACAAATGACAACTCTGTCCTGTATTGAAGATCCTCTTGCTATTGCAAAAATAAAAACAGTCAAGGCTACCTCCAGAATAGTAGATTTTCCGGGAAGTAAATTGGCAAAATACATGTCACAGCTCAGTCTTTCGTCGAATAAAAAAAAGGATAAGACTGAAAAATGAAAAAAGATAAAGTACTAATAATTTTATTTTCCCTATTCTTTATAGCCGTGGCGATAATAACTTCATCGAGTGTTTACGCCGCCCAGTCTTTATCTTTGCCCAATATTAATTTGAGTATGTCCGGCGGGTCAACGGAACCGGAAAAAGTCTCTACTCTGATTCAAATTGTTATTTTATTGACTATTCTCTCTCTGGCCCCGGCTATTCTTCTGATGGTCACTTCTTTTACGCGGATTATAATCGTTTTATCCCTTTTGCGGCATGCTTTGGGGACACAAACAATGCCTCCGAATCAAATCATCGTGGGATTGTCATTATTTCTGACGTTTTTTATTATGGCGCCGGTTTTTAATCGTGTCAACGATGAAGCTCTAAAACCATATTATGCAGAACAGATTTCCGGTCAGATCGCTTTCGAGAAAGCCACAGCTCCGGTAAAAACCTTTATGCTCAAGCAGGTTAGAGAAAAAGATCTGGCTCTTTTTGTAAAAATTGCCAACGAAAAAAGACCGGGAAAACCGGAAGATGTTTCTCTGACGACACTGATTCCGGCATTTGCAATTAGCGAATTGAAAACGGCCTTCCAAATCGGTTTTATGATTTATCTGCCTTTTCTGGTTTTGGATATGGTTGTGGCTTCAGTTTTACTGTCTATGGGTATGATGATGCTTCCACCGATCATGGTCAGCTTACCTTTTAAGTTACTGTTATTTGTGCTTGTGGATGGCTGGTATTTAATCGTTGGCTCATTAGTACAGAGTTTCCACTAGGCCGTTGTTGAAAAAAATATAGCAAACGGCATAAGGCACCGTAACGAAATAGAAAAAACAGATTATTTCGTTACGTTGCCTAACCTGAAAGAAAGGGAACAAAATGACTCCAGATATGGTTGTAGGATTAATGGCGGAAAGCATCAAGGTCACTCTCCTGGTGTCTGCACCGATGTTAATAGTAGGTTTGATTGTCGGTGTATTGATCAGTTTGTTTCAGGCAGTTACTCAAATTCAGGAAATGACGTTGGTATTTGTGCCGAAGATTGTGTCGGTTCTGGTGGCCCTGGTGGCTGCTTTGCCCTGGATGATGAGTTTGATGATCACCTTTACCCAGAATATATTTGCCAATATACCAACTTATATAAAGTAAGCATCGATGGCGTTTTACGAGGCCATCGAACAATATGTTTATGGAAAAGTACTGCATGGAAATATGGGACGAGGCACCCGCGAAAAATGAGTTTACCTTTCTTATCCGCCGAGCACTTGGAGGCTTTTATCCTGATTTTATTAAGAGTCAGTGCTATGGTTGTTACTATTCCGGTAATCAGCGATAAAGCAGTCCCGGCACGATTTAAAGCCGCTTTGTGCATACTAATAACATTAATCATATTTCCTCTTGTCCTGCCGAAAATTCCGCCGGCGTCCAATTATCCGGTTCTGATTTTAATGTACCGTATGGCCGGTGAAGTCATGATCGGCCTGATTATAGGTTATGCAGCCAGACTCATCCTTGCCGGTATCCAGATGGCCGGTGATATGGTTGGTTTTCAGATGGGATTGTCCATTGCCAATGTTATTGATCCTACGACTAGTACACAAGTATCCATCATTACTGAACTGCAGTATCTTGTGGCCTTGCTGATTTTTTTAGCAGTTGATGCTCATCATGTTTTCTTTTCGGCGATCGTCCAGAGTTATTCGCTTTTAAATCCTCTGACGTTTCATTTTTCCGGGTCATTGATGCAGACTATATTCAGTTTTTCACAGGAGATGTTTGTTATCGCTGTTAAACTGGCGGCTCCTATTATGGCGGTAATGCTCTTTACCAACGTCGGCCTGGGAGTTATCGCCCGGACTGTGCCGCAAATAAACATCTTTATTGTCGGCATGCCTTTGCAAATAGCAATCGGGCTTATTTTTCTGGGATTAACAGCACCAATGTTTGTCAAATTGACCCAGAGATATTTCCTTGATTTCGAGGCTAAATTCGTAACACTTTTACGCTTAATGTGAAGTAGCAAAATATTGACGCTTACGTCACTAAGCCGTCGTGCAGGAATAAGCTCGTCAAATAAATGCTGAGGGCGGTATAAGGAGCCGTAATGAAATGGTTAGAAATATAAGGGTTAATTTCATAACGGCCTTTGAATAGACAGGTAATATATGGCGGAAAACGATCAGGATCAGGAACGAACCGAAGAAGCAACATCGCGACGCCGTGAAGATGCCCGTGGAAAAGGACAGGTTGCGCGATCTACAGAAATTGTGTCCGTGGGAATTCTCGTGGCCTGTCTTATCTATTTTTACTTTGGTGCATCCGGATTATTGAAAAACATCATGGAATTAATGACTTTCGGATTTAGAACTGCCGGCCAATATAATCTCACCCCGGATAGCCTGAATTATTTATTTGCTGATTATGTTTTCAAGGGATTTATTATACTCTTTCCCATTATGCTGACAGTCGTTGTTGCGGCGGTATTGGGGAATATGCTGCAAGTTGGTGTTATGTTTTCGACGGAGTCTGTTACCCCAACATTTTCCAAGATTGATCCTGTTAAAGGTTTTGAAAGGCTATTTTCCCTTCGGGCGATTGTGGATCTGATTAAAAATATCTGTAAAATCTGCATCATCAGTTTAGTGGTATATATAACTATTAAAGGTGAATTGGATAATATGATTCCCCTCATGGATCAAAGTGTTTGGGGGATGATGACCTATTTTGGACGTATCTGCTTTAAAATTATCCTGGCTACCACGATAATATTCGTTATTCTGGCTATCCTGGATTATATCTATCAGCGTTGGGAATACGAAAAAAGCCTGCGGATGACCAAACAGGAAATTAAAGATGAATACAAGAATACGGAAGGAGATCCGCTGATTAAGTCCCGCATCCGCCGTTTGCAGCGCGAAGCCGCCCAGAAACGGATGATGGCCGCTGTTCCGAAGGCTGATGTCATTATCACCAATCCGACCCATTTAGCGGTGGCTGTTCAATACGATCCCGAAAATATGATGGCGCCAAAAGTAGTGGCTAAAGGGGCAAACATCATTGCTGAAAAAATCAGGGAGATTGCGCGGGAAAATGATATTCCGATAGTTGAAGACAAGCCTCTGGCACAGGTATTGTATAAGATGGTTGATGTAGATCAGACGATACCGGAAGATCTTTACCGCGCCGTGGCGGAAGTTCTGGCATTTGTTTACGACCAGAAAAAAATTAAGATATTTGGATAAAGCAATATGGATAACTCTGATACAGTTAAGAGCGGCGCCTTTCTGGGAGCAATGAAATCAAGCTCGTCGATGATGGCAATGGCCGTTATTGCCATCCTGATGGTCATGATTATTCCCATTCCTACGTTTTTATTGGATATATTTCTTTCTTTCAGCATTACTTTTTCGATCATTATTTTGCTGATGTCCATGTACATATTAAAGCCGCTGCAATTTTCAGTATTTCCCTCGGTTTTATTAATGGTTACTCTACTGCGTTTATCGCTCAATGTTGCATCCACTCGGTTGATTTTATTACACGGCAATGAAGGGACTGCCGCCGCCGGACAGGTGATTAAGTCGTTTGGCACATTTGTTGTGGGTGGTAATTATGTCGTCGGACTGGTCGTTTTCATGGTTCTGGTTCTGATTAATTTTGTTGTTATTACGAAGGGGGCAACACGTGTTGCTGAAGTGGCGGCGCGATTCACCCTCGATGCCATGCCCGGAAAGCAAATGAGCATTGATGCTGATTTGAATGCCGGCTTGATAACAGATCATGAGGCACGCCGCCGCCGCGCAGAAATTGAGCAGGAAGCAAATTTTTACGGATCAATGGACGGTGCCAGTAAGTTTGTGCGGGGTGATGCAGTTGCGGGCATTATTATTGTTTTTGTCAATATTATCGGTGGATTGATTATTGGTGTGCTCCAAAAGGGAATGGCAGTTGCCGATGCCGCCAGAAATTATACTCTTTTGACTGTTGGTGACGGTTTAGTGACGCAAGTGCCGGCGTTGATTGTTTCTACCGCAGCCGGTATATTGGTAACAAGGAGTGCGGCGTCGGCCGATCTGGGCGAAGAAGTCAAAGACCAATTATTTATGCAGCCGCGGGTAATTGCCACTGCCGCGATAATGCTTTTTGTTTTTGCCATGATTCCGGGTATGCCCAAAGCATCTTTTTTCATTGTATCGGCAATTGTCGCATTTTTTGCTTTCCGTATTATTAACAGCCTTAATAAGGCCAGGAAGCAAGAAAAAATTGAACAGGAAGCAGCGCCTGCGCCGGTCGAAACAGTGGATACCATTGCGCCGCTTGATGCTTTGGGGCTCGAAGTGGGCTATGGGTTGATTCCGTTGGTTGATTCTGCTCAGGGTGGTGAACTGCTGCATCGTATTAAAGCATTACGCCAGCAACTGGCGCAGGAAATGGGTTTTATTGTTCCGGCAATTCACATTCGTGATAATTTAAAACTCAAGCCTGATGAATACAATGTACTGCTCAAAGGGATAGAAGTTGCGCGTGGCAATGTAATGATGGGCCACCATCTGGTTATTTCAGCTGATGAGCGGGATATGAAGATTAAGGGTATTCCGGCCAAAGAGCCCGCTTTTGGGCTTCCGGCCATGTGGATTCCCGAGAGAGATAGGGATGCTGCTCAAGCTAAAGGCTATGTTGTTGTTGATGCGGCCATGGTTATGACGACTCATCTTACAGAGTTGATTAGAACTTACGCCGATGAGATTCTGGGACGTAATGAAGTACAGTCGCTATTGGATAATCTCGAGGAACAGTTCCCCAAAATGGTAAAAGAGATTGTTCCCAAAATTATTCCGGTGACAGTGGTACACAGAGTCCTGCAGCGATTGCTGCGCGAGCGCATTTCAATACGTGATTTAATGACTATTGTGGAAACAATCGGGGAATATGCATCAATTACAAAAAATGCCGATATTCTAACGGGATATGTCCGGCAGAATTTGGGACGTTCCATAACCAAACAATATCAGGATAAAGATGGAACAATCACAGTGATGCTGATGTCACCGGAGATTGAAGATAAGATTAGTCATTCCATTCAGCATACAGATTATGAATCATTTGTGCTGCCGGATCCTAATATTGTGAAGAAACTGGTTACCAGTTTACAGCGTCTGGTAAATACGTTTACTACCAGTGGCTTACAACCGATAATTCTCTGCTCACCGAATACGAGAATTCATTTTCGTAAGATATTGGAAAAATTTTATCCCAGTATAGTCGTGTTGTCTCACAATGAAATTGTACGGGAAGCTAATGTAAAATCTCTGGGGATGGTAGAAATATAATATGCAGATTAAACGCTACGAAGTATCCAGCATCAGTGAGGCTCTGACTAAAATAAAGGAAGATTTGGGGCCGGATGCAATTATTCTTTCGGCCAAGAAAATAAACAATACGAGCAATTCCGCAATAGAAGTAATGGCGGCGCGGGATGAAAATGTTCAGATGCCCCAGAAAGCACCGCCAAATTTAATGCCGCCGGAATCCAGCCGATTGTTAGAAAACAGGGAAGATGTTTTTAAATTCATCCGCGAAGAGATCGGTGAACTCAAAGAAATCATCCGTTCCGTTCAGAAGGAGAAGTCGTTGAGCTCGGAACTTGAAGAATTGAAGGAAACAATGGATAAGTTCTTCGATATTCTGGGTGCGCGCAAAAGGAAATTCAATCCCGATATAAATTCTAAGGTTTATTATTCTTTGCTGGCCTGCGGTTTTTCGCGCGTCAGTGCCTGCAGTATTCTGGAAGAAATTGGTCCGCAAATATCATCCCAGGATAAAATAACTGAAGAAATGGCCCTGCAGATTGTCGAGAAACATGTGATTAAATCACTGCCGGTGAGAAATAAATCAAAAGAAGATAAACGAATTAAAGCTTATGTCGGTGCAACCGGTGTAGGAAAGACAACCACTCTGGCCAAACTTGCTGCCCGTTATTCATTAATGAAAAAAATGAGTGTTGGTATGATTACCATTGATACCTTTCGCATTGCCGCCATTGAACAATTAAAAACCTATGCCAAAATCATGGGGATCAGGATGGAAGTGGCTTCAACAAAAGACTCATTTCAAAAATCACTGCAATTATTATCAGATAAAGATATTATATTGATCGACACCCCCGGCCGGAGCTGCATTGACGACGGTTATTTAGGTATTATGGATGCTATGCTGCAAAACAGGAATATTGAAACCAATCTGCTGGTCAGCACCACGGCCAGTGAAGATAACATGCTTGATATGGTCACTAAATATTCTCCTTTCAACTATGACAATTTGATTATAACCAAAATCGACGAATCAAGGCGTTTCGGCATTCTTTATGATGTAATCAGTAAGGCGGGGAAACCGGTAAGTTTCTTAACCTGTGGACAAAACGTTCCCCAGGATATAGAAGAAGTTACACCGCAAAAAATAGCAAATTTAATGATGAAAAGAGTTGTTCATTAAATAGCGGAACAAAAAGCAGCAAAACGTAAGTATTTAAGGAGTGATATGACAACGGATCAGGCAGAAACTCTTAGAACATTAAGCAAGCAGGATAAAACATCCATTACCGGAGCTGGCAATCAGGGTATGAAGAAAAGTTCTCCCCGGCATGATGTAAGAATGATCTCCGTTACCAGTGGGAAAGGTGGTGTGGGTAAAACCAACATTGCGGCTAATCTCGCTTATCTGCTTTCCCGGATGAATAAAAGAACAATGATACTGGATGCTGACGCAGGTCTTGCCAATATTGACGTTATTCTTGGTATTAATTCTCCCTATAATCTGTCCCATGTATTAAATGGTGAAAAGCTTCTGGCGGAAACTCTGGTAGAAGGACCCGGGGGAATTAAGATCCTTGCTTCAGCATCGGGAATGCCGGAAATGACGGATCTTTCCCGTGGCCAGAAACTCACCCTGATTGATGAATTAAATTCTCTCAATGATTCTCTTGATTATATATTAATTGACACCGGCGCCGGTATTTCTTCCAATGTTATGTATTTTAACATGGCGGCAAAGGAAATAATTGTAGTTACAACTCCTGAACCGACTGCTTTAACCGATGCCTATGCATTAATTAAAGTTCTTTATCAGCGCCACGCTAAAAAACGTTTTCGTTTGATTGTCAACATGGTCCGTAAACCCTCCGAGGCGAAAGAGGTATATGACCGGTTGAGCCATGCTACCGATCAATTTTTAAATTTAACTATTGAGTATTTGGGCCATGTGTTGTTAGATGAAAAAATAAAACAGGCGGTTATACAACAAAAAGCTGTCGCTGAAATTTATCCGGATTCTGCTGCAACAAAATGCCTGTCAGTAATTGCTGAAAAGATTTGCAGCGAGATGGTGCAGGATGATGAAGAGGGCAGCGTAAAATTATTCTGGGAAAATATCATTGATCGGAATTGTGGATAAAAAAAAACGCGAAGAACTGATAATGCAATATGCGCCGCTTGTAAAAAATATTGTCGGGCGGCTGGCAGCGAAACTGCCTATTGATTTGTCCGATAAAGAAGACTTAATCAATGTCGGCATAATGGGTTTAATGTCGGCATTAGATAAATTTGATAAAAGCAGAAACGTCCAGTTTGAAACATATGCCAGTTTTCGGATTAGAGGTGCTGTTCTTGATGAATTGAGGGCGAAAGATTGGGTTTCCCGGGCGACTCGCAGCAAAGACAGCAAACTCGAGGGTGCAATCGGAGCACTGAAAAAACAGCTGGGACGAGCACCGAATGAGGACGAAATTGCCCGGCAGCTGGATATTTCGCTGGAAGAGTATTTCAAGTTGCTCGATGAGGCCAAGTGCATTCCGCTGATATCAACCGAAGATTTGCCCCCAGATTATCTGGAGCGCAATAGTCGCGAAGATATAATGGAAGAGATCAGGGCGGGAAGTCCACTGAACTTACTCGTAAACATGGAGATAAAAGAGAAACTGAAAAATGCTATCGATGAACTGCCGGAAAAAGAAAGACTTGTTCTTTCACTTTATTATTACGAAGAATTAACAATGAAAGAAGCCGGCCGCGTTATGGATTTAACCGAATCACGTGTTTGTCAACTTCATGCGCAAGCTGTTTTACGATTAAGAAGCATGGTTAAATTTTCTAGGTAATCAATTATGGTAGAAAAAGCAAAATTAGATGTTCTGGAAAATCTGCCGGACATAGAGATAACGGACATAAAGATACAGTCGGAAGAGCTGTCGTTGCCGGTAGTTGTAAAAGAAAAATGGGCATTTAACAAACTTTTTCTGATCGCAGCGCCGGCATTAATCGTTGTTCTGGTAATTACCGGTGTATTGTGGTTTTATCTTACGCGAACGGATCCAAAAGTGGCCAAGATTAAATCAAGCCCACCGGTTGCGGCAGTCGAGAAGAAGTCTGTCCAAGATGAGGTAATCGTCGCCAAGGCGGCAATAGAACCGATAAAAGTAAATAATGTTTATTTTAAAGATTTTATTATTGACCTGAAAGATAGAACAGGTAAAAGCAAAATTCTGATGTGCGATGTTGTCTTTGATGTCAGTGATTCAGTGAAAATTGCGGAATTGGAAAACAGAAGTGATATCAGGAATATTATTTATTCAACGACAACAGCGAAAAATGCCGTGGTTTTAAGATCAATCGAAGAGCGCAAACGTTTGAAGCAAGAAATGATGCAGGAATTAAACAAAATATTAGGTGATGGTATCGTTAAAAGCGTATATTTTACCAATTATGTTATAATGTAGAACATATCTACAGGGGAAAAGGCATTAATTAGGACGATGTATAAGAGGGGAGAGCGATTTTAATGTCCCCAGGAGAGGCAGTAAATGGATAAAGGCGAAATTTATCGCGCATTAGAAAAGGATTTTGCAGCAACTTTCATTGAAGAACTGATTCCCGGTATTCTTCATAATTTTGCCAATCCGCTAAATGGTATAATGGGCAGAGCAAAATTGCTGCAGCGGCGTATTGAGGAAAATTTAAGAAAGATAGAAGAAAAATATCCGGAGGCCGCAAACTGCATGATGGATGATTTGCAGCGGATCAAAACGGATATTCGCTCTGTTAATCAGGAAGCGGATTATTTCTTTGATATGTTCAAGGATGTTGCCGGGAAATTCTATGCACTGGCCGCTAAAAATGAAGATAGAATTAATATTTCTCAGTTACTGGCGGCTGAAATGCGTTTTGTCGATTTCTATCTGGATTTTAAACATGAGATAAAGAAAAATATTCAGTGGGATAAAGAAGTTCCCGATTTTAAGGGAAGCACGGCTGATTTATCGCTGGCCTTTTGGCGAATCATTCGTTTTGCGATGACTCGGGCATTAGCCAGTCAACTGAAAGAATTTTCTATTAAGACGGATCATGATAATAAATATGTTAGTGTGTTTATAAAAAGCTCGGGTGAAGCTATGTCTGCCCCTGACCTGGATTATTTAATGGAAAACTTGAACTCTGATTCATTGAATGTTCCCGGTGCTGCTGATCAGGGGTTCTTATTGTCGTTGCTGCTTCTGGACAAATATCAAGCAAGAATTAATTTTTTCAGTGAGGAAAACTTTAGTACTATTTCCATTGGTTTTCCCTATCGCAATGAAAAAATCAGAAGAAAGGATATTTAAGAAATTCCATAATTTTGACGATTAGTATTGCGGAGAGGTCCTGTTTCGGGGAGATAACTCATGGTCAGGGCAATAGATGCACAACAAGTAATTCTACAATCAAGCATGGTAGAAAAAATTCAGCAAATCCAGCAGCAAAATCCGGATATGCAACAGAGGTATTTTGCCTTACATTTATCGGAACAGGATCGTCTTTTAAGAGAAAAAGTCATACAATCGGAAGAAGCGGAAAAGGCTGCAATTAAAGAAAAAGAAGAACGCGAAAACAGCCGGAAAAGAAAAGAACAGCACGCTAAAGAGAATCACGAACAAAGTGCTGCAAGTGAACAAACAGAATCGGCAGAAGAGGGCGGACACATCAACATCAAGGTATAAAATGGACTTTCTCAACCCGATAATTGTGCAAATTGCCCTGGATATTGTTTTGTTCGCAACTATAATTATTCTGCTTTGGCGGATAAATGCCAACATAAAGAATCCCCCCCTTGATGCTCATCAAAAAATGACGGCCGAATTAAAATCTTTAATTATAGAATCACAGGTTAATGCCGATTTATTTCTGAAAGCTATGGAACAAAGCAGGTTGGCATTGAAAGAGATTGCCCTGGAGCTGGAAGTAAAGGAAAAAAGAGTAAAAACAATTCTGGAAAAAAAGCAGCGGGAAGAGGTAATATTAGACGCTAGGGCGGCAAACAATGATGCTGCTTTTTCACTGAGTAAATATTCCGAAGTTACGAATCTGATCAATAAGGGGTATGGAGAAGAAGAAACAGCACGCATTACCGGCTTTTCCCAGGCAGAAATTGGATTGATTATTGATCTTTCCCGCATTAAGCGCGAGAATACCTAATGCCTTCTGCACCAATAATACCAGCTCAGAACAGCCTAACTAAAAATAGCATAGAAATATCTCGTTCTAATGTGTTGCTCAGAGGAGTCGCTCTGGGAGAAACTCTTGCGGCAACTGTTCTGGAAAAGTCAGCCCCTAATAAATATACTCTTTCTTTGAAAAACTTACAGGTTACGGCAACCGGAAATGTTCCTTTGAATGTTGGCGAAAAACTTGTCGTAAAAGTTGAGAGCTTACAGCCGCAGATAATTTTAAATATTATCGGGAACAAAAATTCAACCGGCGATGCCTGGATTAATGAAAACTTGCGGCAATGGCGGGTAAACCCGGAATATTTATTGCAAATCATCAGTAAGGTTGCTGAATTTACTAAGCTTTTACAGGACGGTAATCTGCCTGCAGCGATTTCCCATAGCGATGCGGACAAATTAATAAAACTGTTTGATGACATAATTTTCTCTTCCCGGACGAAGAATAATCCCTTGTTTTTGAAAGAGTTTGTTTCCAGGTTTGGCCTTACACTGGAGAATTCATTGAGGCAGCTTGTCAGCGATTCTTCAAAAGGAAAAATTGATAAAAATCTGGGGGATAATATAAAAGCATTACTGCTGAAATTGTCAGCGGCAGTTAGCGACATTCTCCGTGAAAACCCGAATCTGGATATGGAGATGACGGCAAGACTGACAAATATATTGGACTTTGCCAGTGAAACCTTAAAAGCGATTGAAGTAAAGCAGGCCATGAATTCAGTATTTCAGTTAAGCGATAATGGTTTGGTATTACAGGTCCCTGTTGCTGTGGCTGACAGCTTTCGTTTAGCCTATATAATAATTACTCCGGAAGACAAGAATGGCCAGGGCCAAGCGATGTATGCGTCCTGTACCGTCACAATATTTTTAGATTTAGACCTGTTGGGAAAAATCTCGGTTAGTGCCGGTATCCGCGATGGGGGATTCAATTGTTTAATAAAGTGCGAAAGAGTGGAAATAAAAGAGTTGATAAAAGATAATCTTGATGAATTGAAGCATTCGCTTTCGATGACCGGTTATCGGCTTGATTCTATCGATTGTGTTCAGCAAGAAGGATTGATGGATGAGCGGGAAGAATTTTTAGCAAGGCAATCTTTTTTTGCCGCTGATTTGGTTAATTTTTTTGTTTAATGGTAATAAATGAAACAGAAAAAAGAAAAAAAACCGTCACAGACTCTGGCTGCTGCGATAAAATACGATAGCAATGGGGATAGCGCGCCGAAAGTGACAGCCAGCGGACGCGGTATAATTGCTGAAAAAATTATTGCCATTGCCGAAGAAAATGGAATTCCCATCAAAAACGATCCTGATTTGGTTCAGATATTAAGTAAATTGAATGTCGGCGCTGAAATTCCGGTGGAATTATACCGGGCTGTCGCTGAAATTCTGGCCTTCGTTTATTCACTCAATGAGAGTCAGCGATCACCAAGTAGTTAGATATCATAATTAATAACTCCTCTGACCCCAAGCTGTTGTACAACAAAAATTGTATCATTGTTGCCGTAATAATTTGCTTTGAAATGTTTTTTAAACATCCAGGATATCAAGTATGGCCAATGGACTTCTGTAAAGGAAAAATTTTCCCCCCGGCATATTATTACCTGTAATCCCTCCGTATCGAAAATACTGAACATTTAAAATTAAGCTTATTATTCGCAGTGTACGTAATTATGAGCAGGCGGTAAGTATTTGATAACTAATGTTAATAATAAAAATAAGTATTACTGTGCAGGTTGTCTTTTTCCACATCTGCGTCAGCTTTATCCAGTTGAAATCTTATGGCATATCGATTGCAATGATGGAATGCAGATAAGGGGGAGAAAATGAACTTCGATTTAAGTCAAATTGCGGTTGCCGGATCACGAAAGCTTACTCAACTGGATTTTATTGCCAATAATATTGCCAATATTTCCACAACCGGATTCAAAGCAGAACATCTATATTATGCAATGAAAGGGAAATCGGCGCAGGAATCTGCCCGCACTGATTTGGGAATAACATCAGTACTCATAGATTTTTCGCAGGGAACCTTGCAAAGAAGCGGCAATCCGCTGGACGTTGCCATCGAAGGCGAAGGCTTTTTTGCCATTGAACAAAAAGACGGCACTGCCTACACCCGTAACGGCAGTTTTGCAGTCAATAAGAATAGAGAATTAGTAACCAAGGAAGGCGCAAAAGTCATGGGAGAATCAGGACCCATAAATATTACCGGCACGCAGATAGAAATTGACCCTGAGGGCAATATCCGGGCTGACGGAAATGTGGCCGGAAAATTAAAGATAGTTGCTTTCGAAAAGCCGGGGCAACTGACTCGTACTGCTGGAGGACATTATGTTGACAGCGGCAGCGCCGGATTGAAGAAAAATGATACATATCGAGTCGCCGGCGGTTATCTGGAGACGTCCAATGTCAATGCCATGAAAGAGATGGTGGAAATGATCGACGGGCATAGATCTTTTGAAGCGTATCAAAAAATAATTCAGACTATGTCAGACTTGGACAAAATTTCGACCAGTAGAATAGGCAGAGTGTCTTAAGCTTAAAAGGAGGATCATATGATCAGAGCTTTATTTACAGCGGCAACGGGTATGACTGCCCAGCAATTAGAACAGGACGTTGTAGCCAATAACTTGGCTAATGTGAATACAGTTGGTTTTAAGAAGTCAAGGGCCGACTTTCTTGATCTCATGTATCAGATTTCAGCTAAATCCGGTTCCCAGACAACGCAGGGTAATCAGTTGCCGGTTGGTATTGAAGTAGGCATGGGTGTAAAACCGATGTCCACGCAAAAAATATTTACTCAGGGTGATTATCAGCAAACCGGCAATAAATTTGATTTTGCCATTGAGCAAAATGGCTTTTTCCAGTTCGATAATAATGGAACAACAGTTTTCAGCAGGGCAGGTAGCCTTAAAATCAATAAGGAAGGTGCCCTGGTCAATTCCGAGGGATTGAAAATTCTTCCCAATATTACAATCCCCACAGGAACAGTGGAATTCACTGTTGATGCCGGAGGAACCTGGAGTGCAACCGATCAGGCCGGAGCAACATTAGGAACAGGCCGTATGCAGTTAGCGACATTTATTAATCCGGCGGGATTAACAAGCATCGGTAGAAACCTCTATGATAAAACGGAATCATCCGGTGATGCACTGGTAGGTAATCCGGGGGAAAATGGCATTGGGACGGTATCTCAACATTTCGTGGAAATGTCCAATGTCAGTGTGGTCGATGAAATGGTCCGCATGATCGTCGGTCAGCGGGCCTATGAAATTAATTCCAAGGCCATTCAAACGGCTGATGCTCTACTCTCCATCGTCAACAACCTCAAGAGGTAAGAAATGTTCAAGCGAATAACCGGCAAATTAATAGTATTTTCAATCATCTGCGCATTAATTATTTGCCTCGGTGCGGGTAATTTATCGGCGGCAGATAACACGGTCATTGATCAGGAAAAAATAAATAAGGCCATCGGGGCGCATATTGAGAAATATATGCCCTGGCCTAAAGGATCGATGCGGTATGAAATTCTTTCCGGCCTGCCCGAAATTGCACTGCCTTCCGGTAATGTTTCCTGGAAAGTCGATATTAAAGGAAATGATAGTTACCTGGGTGATACTTACTTCGTCGTAAAATTATACAACAAGGGAGTTTTGTTTAAGGAAGAATCAGTTCGGGTGCGCATTGAAGTCCTCAATAACGTTGTAGTCAGTGTTAAAAACCTGGGTAGAGATTCTATCATCAGCGCCCAGGATGTTTCCGTGCAAAAAAAATGGGTGCGTTCAATTCCCTTAAACTCGGTTTCTGGCATGGATGAAGTTGTCGGCAAATTGCTATTGGTTAGTATTCGTCCGAATACCGAATTGTCACGCAATATGTTCAAAGAAGTAACTGCCGTCAAGAGGGGCAAGATGGTACAAATTGTTCTGGATAGTGGCGCAATTAATATTACAGCGATGGGTCTTTCGGAAGAAGATGGTGTGGAAGGATCTTTTGTCAAAGTGCGCAATATTACATCCAATAAAATAATTTATGCCCGGGTCGTCGGTGAATCTAAAGTTAAAATCGATTTTAAATAGCAATGGAGCTTTCTTATGCTTGAAATAAAACAAAGATATTCTGCAATAGTCTTGATAACAGCCGCTTTGATGGTTACCGGTTGTCTGTCCGAAAAAAAGGTAAGTGTCCGGCCGGACGATATTGCTCCCCCTCAAGTAGTCAGGCCGCAGCCTGTCTCCGGTTCCATCTGGGCGGGTGAAAGCAACAATAATTTAATTTTCTCCGGGAAAAAGGCACGCTACGCCAATGATATTGTCACCATAATCATTTCTGAAACAGCTACCGGGGGAAACAAGGCCTCGACAAATACCAGTAAAGATACCAGCACGGGAGCAGCTGTTACATCACTTCTAGGCATTGAGAATGCGATAATCGGCAGCAATGCCAGTATGGGCGGCAAAATTGGTTTAGGCGGAACATCTACTAATGCTCTTAAGGGAGCTGGCGACACCAGCCGGAGCAGTACATTGTCAGCAAGTATCAGTGCCCGCGTGTTAAAGGTTTTGGATAATGGGAATTTGCTGATTGAAGGAAGAAGACAGCTGACAGTTAACGCCGAAGATCAGTTCATCGTCATTACCGGAATTATCCGGCCCGATGATATTACAGCAGATAATACGGTGGCTTCGCAATACATAGCTGACGCCAGGATATTCTACACCGGTGACGGCGTGATTAATGACAAGATGAGACCCGGCTGGTTGACGAGAGTGGTTGATTGGGTGTGGCCGTTTTAGTAAGTTAGAAATTATCTTCTGCTTTTTACCGGCAGAAAATAATTTCGTTAACGCACTTATCCCGCAAAGCGGGGTTAAACAGTGAAAGTAGTAGTAAAAAGTACGGGAGCTCGCAGATGAAAAAAGAAAAAATTATAATCAATCTGGTTATTTTTACATTAATACTGCTGTTGGCAAACAATGTACTTGCCGCCAGAATTAAAGATATCGCCAGTGTAGGAGGTGTGCGGGCCAATCAGCTTATCGGCTATGGTGTTGTTGTTGGTCTGTCTGGTACCGGAGACGACTTGACCAAGAATCTTTTCACCACAGAGTCACTGATAAATATGATGAGCAGACAGGGCCTATCGATGAAAGGCACAGCGGCAACGCTGAAAGCAGATAACATAGCATCTGTCATGGTTACTGCCTCGCTGCCTCCGTTTGCCAAAATTGGAACAAAAATTGATGTGAGTGTTTCTTCTGTGGGATCAGCAAAAAGTCTTTTAGGTGGCACGCTTCTTCTGACTCCTCTGCGTGGTGTTGACGGTGAAGTATATGCTGTTGCCCAGGGCGCGGTGACTCTGGGCGGATTTTCTGCCGGTGGTGCAGGTGGCGGTGCATCGAAGAATCATACTACGGCAGGCGGTATTGCCAATGGAGCCTTTGTTGAAAAAGAGCTTCAAAATGATTTTGATTCACGGCGGTCACTGGTAATTAATTTGCAGCGTCCCGATTTTACAACTGCCTCCAGAATGGCTGCGTCTATAAATAGAACCTTATCTTTTGTAGAAGCCAAGCAGATTGATTCCTTTTCTGTTTCCGTCAAAGCAAGAGACGCCTTTGCGGGTTCACTATCGGAACTGGTATATTTTCTTGAATCTCTGGACGTTCCTGTTGATGCTGCAGCAGTAGTGATGCTAAATGAAAAAACCGGCACAGTTGTTATGGGTGATAATGTGCGCATATCAACAGTCGCGATTGCCCACGGAAATCTCAGTATTCAGATTAAAGAAGACGCCAAAGTATCGCAACCGCTGCCGTTTGCTCCTGCTCCACCGGCAGGTGGTACAGCTCCCGCTCCCGGTCCCGGAGGTACAGTTGTTGCTCCCGGTGGGCAGACAGTTGTTATTCCGCAAACTACAGTAAATATTGCGGAAGAGAAGAAGTTCTTAATGATGGTACCCCAGGGAGTGACAATTTATGATGTGGTCAGAGCGCTCAATTCTCTGGGTGTTTCACCACGTGATTTGATAACTATTTTGCAGGCAATCAAGGCTGCCGGTGCTCTGCAGGCCGATTTGCACATAATTTAGAAGTGCCCAAGGACTGGTATGAATACAATAGATCTAAAAACTCCCAATATAACGGAACAGGCAAAAAATACGGAAATTACTCCGAAGCAAAAGAAAGAGGAACTGCTGAAAATTAAAAAAGCTTGCAAGGATTTTGAATCAATATTTGCGTATTATCTGCTGAAAACAATGCGTCAGACTATTCCCAAGAGCACAACCGGTTTTGGTAATTTTTCCGGGAAAGATACCTATACGATGATTATGGATCAAAAACTTGCTGAGGAATTATCCAATAAAGGTAAAGGATTGGGTTTGCAGAAGATGCTTTACGAGCAATTAACCAAAAATCAGATAAAGGAGGTTCCTGAAGAAAAAATTAAATAATGTTTAAGTTATTTATAGATTTTGCCGATAGGTGGTGTAAGACGAAGATCAAGGAGAAAGTAGATGAAAATTTCCGATATTAAAGATGTAAGTTCGCAAATGGTTCAGCAGTACCAGAAAAACGACAATTATGTCGCCAATACTGAAAAACCAGCTGCCAATGCGACTACAACAAAAACGGGAGAAAAAGTTGATCTTTCCACCCAGGCAAAAGATATTCAGCTAGCAAAAAATGCGTTGTCCCAGTTACCTGATGTGCGCGAACAGAAAGTGCAAGAGATTAAAAGTCAGGTAGAGAATGGTAAATACAACGTTAGTGGAGAAAAGATTGCCGGGAAAATGGTGGGAGAATCGATCGTTGATCTTTTTGCTTAGCAAAGAAGCAAAAATTCCGTATTATTAGATTTTACCCATCTTTTATTCTTCCATTCCACACCCCTGTAATTTTCTTTTCTTCGGCCTGCTGCAAGGCAGGCACACCAACGTTTCAACGCTTAACTTATCAATTAAATTAATATAAGGATATTCTGATGTTAGAACAGGGTATGATTTTAGCTAATTGCCGGGAAGAAAACTCCTGTGAGAGTATTTTCACTTCGCTCATTGAGATATTAAGGAAAGAATCATTTATTTATAATGACCTGAAGAATTGCCTGATTAACGAAAAAAGGTTACTGATAAAGCCAAATCTTGACGAACTGGGCCATAATAATGCGCTGAAGGAAAATATAATTCTCAAGGCGCGGATGCTGGAGGAAGCAAGAGCAAACATCTTGAAGAGGATTGCCCGGAGTCTCGATATAAGTACAAATGTTGTCAAGCTCAGTCAAATAACCAGTCATGCCGGCCTTGAACAAAGGAAGGAAATTGAGCTGCTCCGAGATGATTTGGCATTAATTGCGCGGGAAATAAATGCCTTAAATCAAACAAACAAGGATTTGCTGGATGCATCCATGGGCAATATTAAAAGCTCGCTGGATTTTATAAGCTCCATTATGTCTTCGGAATCCGTTTATATGGGATGCGGAAAATTAAAACCCGCCCACAACAACGGTATGTATTTGCATAAGGAAGGATAATATGTCTGACATTGGCAGAATTTTATATACAGCGAAAGATGCTATTATCAGTAATTTGACGGCGATTAATGTTACCGGATCGAATATTTCCAATATCAGCACCCCAGGTTATACACGTCTTCGTCCGCTATTTGAATCTGTGGGAACAAGAGAGGCTTCATCAAATCAGGAACAGATTGGGGTGAAAATTGCCGATATTCAGAGAGTTTATGATAAATTTCTTGGTTCTCAAATAGTTGCTCAGGATTCAGCCGTGGGCAGCGCCACGGCCCGGAAGAGCTTGTTGACTCAAATTGAAGGTATCGTGAATGAAAGTGCGGGAAACGGTATCAATGATGCTCTGAGTAAGTTCTGGAGCGCCTGGGGAAATCTTTCCGTCAACCCGTCAGGTAAAACAGAGAGAGATGTCCTGGTAACGGCAGCTAAAAATCTGACCGATATTCTTAATTCCAGATCGGCAGAGCTATATAGTGTGCAGAGCAGCATTGATCAAACGATAGCCGATGATGTCGATAAACTGAACGGGTATTTTAATGAAATGTCCGTTCTCAATGGGGAAATTGCCCGTATAGAAGGTGCTGGCGCCCAGGCATCGTCCCTCAGAGACAATCGCACGACGCTGCTTAGCAAAATTAGTTCAATAATTGATATTAGTTACATGGAGCGCAGTGACGGTTCATTATATATTTATCTGCCGGCAAGCGGCAAGACTCTTGTTGAAGGAACTAATAAATGGCAATTAACAGTACAGAGCAATTCTGCCAACGCCAATTTAAACGATATTGTTTTTACTGATGATCTTAACAGTTCGCTGAATAATGATATTACAGGTGGCGAACTGGGTGGATTATTGAATGTTAGAGATGTTGTTCTGGACTCTTATATTGATAAGTTAAATCAGACAACCGCCAGTATTATAAATAAAGTAAACACTCAACATATGGCCGGTTATGATCAGGACGGCAATATCGGCGGTGCTTTTTTTACTGCAACTACTAATCCAACAATCAATATGACGGAAGCAAAGAATATCCAGGTCAGTGCGGCGATTATTGCCGATGTCAGGAAAATTGCTGCTTCTTCCACGGTCAACTCCGATGGTGATAATGCCACGGCCATGGCTGTGATCAGCGAAGATAAAATGTATGCCTCTTTGGGGCAAATATCCATAACTACCGGCACTGGATCCGCCGCAGGTCTTATTAATAATATTGGGCAGGCCTATAAAAATACAACCTCAGCCATAGAGCTGACACGTGGTGCGACTTCCGCTCGCGGGGACTGGACCATAGCAAATAATGGCGGATTCACAGCAATTCAAGTTCTATCTGCCGACGATAACAGCCTCACTCTCGATCTGAACGGGAATGGGACCGCCGATATAACATTAAGTTTGTCCGGCTCCTGGGCCAGTGGTGATACGCTTGCTTTTTCTCTCAGCAAAAGAGACAGCACGACGAATATAGAAGGTTATTTCAATGCATTTATAGCTGGAGTAGGTCAGGATGTCTTCAGATCGGCCACGGAGCTGGCTCGTGAACAAGCAGTAGCTAATCAGCGTAGCGACCAAAGAGAAGCGCTTTCCGGAGTTTCGCTGGATGAAGAGATGCTTAATTTGATTAAATATCAAATGGCTTACAATGCCGCCGGCAGACTAACAAAAGTAGTATCGGATATGATGGATGTTTTGATTACCTTGGGAAGATAGGAAAAGAGGGCAAACATTTATGATTAACAGAGTTACAGAAAATATGAAATTTAATGCGATGACCAGCAGTTTATATACTGTTCAGAGCCAATCCGCTGAGTTGATGGAGAAGCTCACCACCCAGAAAAATATCAACAGGCCGTCGGATGATCCGGTTGGCACCGGCAAGGCATTAAATTATCGTTCGATCATATCATCAATTTCACAGCATCAACAAAACATTACTGACGCCAATACCTGGTTGTCTTTAACTAATACAAATCTTACCGGCATTAAAGATATTATCTCCAAAGCAATTAATGTTGCTACTACCGAGTTACTGGCTGGACAGAATTCGGATACGTCCGATACCAGAGACTCTTCCGTGACATTCCTTTCCAGCTTGATTGATCAAGCCATGTCCTTGCTGAATGCCAAGTGTGGCGACAGTTATCTGTTTAGCGGATCAAAAACGGCTGTTGCGCCTTTCTCCACAAATCAGTTGAGCAGCATAGGCACTGCAACCGCAGCACCGGTGAACTCTTTTAACGGCACGGTTACATCCGGTGGCACTTATACGGGAATTGTAAATAAAAATTATGCGGTGAAAATTATTGATGGCGGAACGGCACTCGATCTGTCAGATGCAACATATAAGATTTCTTCCGACGGCGGTGCGACCTGGGGTGCGACGCAAACAGGCCTTTCCGCGCCGATGACTTTAGGTGACGGGATAACCATGATCTTTACTCCCGCCGCTGGCGCTCATACTCTTGCTGCAGGCGATAAATATACCGTGAATGGAACGGCTTCCACAATTGGAACCGCAACAGCGGCACCTGGTAATACCTACGCCGGTACCGCTACTTCTGGCGGTACTTATACCGGGACAGCAGACAAATCTTATCTTGTGAGAATTGTCGCTGGCGGAGCATTGGGTGTAGCAACATATCATATATCTACCGACAACGGCGCAAGTTGGGGCACAACCAATACAATCGATCCAGGGGGAACCATTACTTTACGTGACAGTAGTGATGTGGCCAACGGTGCAACCATGACTTTTACAGCTGGTACTTTTGCCGTCGGTGATTCATTTACGGTGAACGCCGGTGCCGCCATTACCGGCAGTGCAACCGCAACACCGGTTAATACTTTTGACGGCACGGTTTTAGCCGGTGGTACTTATACCGGAACGATAAACAAAACTTATGCTTTAAAAATCATTTCCGGCGGCACATTGGCTGATGCAACATATAAAATATCTTCAGACGGTGGCGTGACCTGGGGATCAACAAAAACAGGCCTTTCTACAGAAACAACGTTAGGCGACGGGATAAAGTTGACCTTTACTGCCGGCACAAACAATCTTGCGGCTGATGATAAATTTACGGTGACGGCAATTGCTACGGGAATTGGCACTGCATCTGCGGCAACGGCCAATGCTTTTAACGGCACAGTAGCATCCGGCGGCACTTATACCGGAACAGAAAACAAAACGTATGCCGTAAAAATTATTACCGGCGGCACATTGGCTGTCTCAACTTATAAAATATCTTCGGACGGTGGTAAAACCTGGGGGGCGGTGCAGACTCTTCCGCCTCGAGAGCTCAAGGGGGCAGTAGCTAACACAGCCGGCGGAGCACCTATTACGTCAGCGACCGCCTGGAACGAAATAACCGGAGCCAATGTCCAAAATGGCACCACTGTTGCCATTTCCGGGCTTCAGCGCGACGGCCTCACCGCCGTCGGACCGGCAACTTTTACAATAGCGAATGCGGCAACAGGTACGGTACAGGATTTGCTAACACAAATTGAAACAACCTTCGGCGGCACTGTGACTGCATCTATCGACACCACCGGAAAAATAACGGTCACGGATGACACGACTGGCGAAAGCCAGATCGCAATGACCCTTACTACCACTAATCCTGCCGGCGGTTCTCTTGATTTTGGGGCAGTTACCGCAACTACGACCAAAACGATTACACTGGGCGAAGGCATAACAACAACCTTTACGCCTAATACCGTTAATCTTGCCGCCAATGATTTGTTTATGGTGAATGCTTATCCAGCGGGCAGTTATCGGGGCGATGGTGATAACCTGACCTTGCAGATAGGTAAAAATAATAATTTTATATATAACATTACCGGTTCTTCCGCATTTACGGCAGCCAATGGCCCTACTGCCACCGCTTCCTTAACCACCGGTACCGGAACCACTCTTACCAAAGATGACAATATTGTGCTGACGCGCGGTGCCACTGCCGGTAGTTGGACTCTGAATAACCACACTCAATATCCTAATATGGTTATTGCTTCAGTAAGCGATGCCGCAGTAAATATTGATGTGGATGGTACGGGAACGGATATCATAAAATTGTCCTTGTCCGGAACCGAGACATGGAGTGCGAATAACACAGCATCATTTTCTATTACCGGAAGTACGGTAGGTCCGCCGGCAACACAGCCGTCATTGAGCTCCGTTACTGTTCGCGGTCCCGGGACAGTTGATCTCCTGGCCACTTTGACTGCAATAAAGACAGCTGTTGAGGATAATGATGGCAATGTGATTAGTGGACGAATTGACGAATTGCAGGTTGCGCAAACGCAAGTTGTTACCCATCTGGCGAGTGTAGGTACTAAAATAAATTCTTTAACAGTTGCAAAAGAGAGCAATACAGCATTAAATGCACAAGTTACAAATCTGGATACTGAACTCGAAAAGGCAGATTTAGCGGCGTTAATTGTTGCCTATCAAATGAAACAGACAGCGCTGCAGGCGTCCTACAGAATGGCGGCAGACATTGGGAAAATGACGATTATGGATTACTTGTAATTATAAAAAAAGATTGCCGGAGGTAAAATGCTTGTCCTGACACGGAAGTTTGGCGAATCCATAACAATTGGCGACGACATAAAAATAACCATTCTGGATAGTAAAGGAAAAAATATTCGCATCGGCATTGAAGCTCCCCGCCATATTGCCATCCACAGGACAGATATCGACCAAAGCGACCCGGAAAAAGAACAGAAATCGAATGACGGTAGTCAAAAAAAGACGGAAGAAAAATAGCAACTAAAATTGAAGTTGAACTTTACAGCTATGCTATACCGGAAAAGCCGCTGTATTGATCCGCGGATTTATCCATGGCCTTTCCATAGGCATCCTCGCCGTAGAATTTGAAAACGATGTGTGCCGGGTCCAGGGTGGCGTTGCCGGCGGCATTTTGAGAAAGCCGAAATCGGACAATGGCTCTGTTCTCATCAGTATCATAAGTAATGTTTTCCGGGATGGGAAGAATGATTGCCTCTGTTGTCGGCACAGCAAAACCCCCATTGTAAACCCCGCCGTTTTGTGTGATGGATGCCCTGCTGATACTCCAGTTATAACGGTTTTGCACGGATGAAATATCCATGTCTTTGGTGAAAGCAAAATTCATGGAATAAAGTTTTATGCTGTTGGGTTCGGTCAGGTCTGCATCCATTGCAGCAACATTAGTTTTCGGCCCTAAATAGCTATTGAAGCCATTAGAACCGAGAGCAGCAAATATTCTTGGCTGCGATGCTTGCGAAATATAATTTTGCAGAGTTGTGGCAAACGAAGATTCTTTGGCCTGCAGAATGAGTAATTGTTCATTCGCCTTTTGAACATTATCCATATCAGCATAGGCATATCCCAGTTCCAGGTGAGAATTTACAAATTGCCTATCCACGCTGATGGCTTTGTTTAATTGGTCAATCGCATCGGGATAATCTCCTGATGCCCGCGCCACCTGTCCTAAACCATAGTAACCAGAGGCGCTGTTGGGTAACAGTTTGGTGACAGCTTGAAACTGTTTCCGGGCGTCATCAAGCTGACCTTCGCCCAGATAACTCTGCCCCAGAGAATATCTGTTATCGGCTGAATCAGGATTAAATCTCACGGCCGCCTCATATTCTTTCAGGGCTTCTGACGCATTACCTTCCTGCGTGTAAATATCACCCAGGGCCAGATGGAAATCATCGCGCACCGGATAGATCAGAATAGCCTGTTTATAAGTTGCAATTGCCTGATCTGTTTTTTCCAGATTCAGATAGGATTGAGCCATGAAATTATAGGCTTGAGCGGAATTATCGCTAAAGGGCGCAAAACCGGCCGACGCTTTGAATTCCACAATAGCCTGATCATAATTGCCGTTCTGGAAAAAATCAATTCCCCGCGACAGAGCATTATTAGCTAAAGAATCCAGCTTTGCCTGCGAATGAGTTGAACCGGAAGCGGTAAATAAAAAATCTATGTATGTTGAATCGGGAACGCCCAACATAGATGAACTCCTAAATAATCCCGTTTGATATGAATTATTTAAGATATCGGTATTGGTCGGATAAAACTTGAGGAAAAAGTGGAAAGGGAAAAATAAAGACTAATGGCTAAAAGGACAAATCCTTCCGCTTTCAGTCTTTCTGTTGCGGTCAGAGCAACTATGCACAATATTCCTAAATCATTTCTTTATTTTTATCATAAAAATAATATATTTAACAAAATTTGATCAACATCAAATCATAAAAGGAGGGAGTAACATATGCCAAAACATGCAGAACACATACTCGCTGAGGCTTTGGAGTTGCCTCCAGTGGCGCGGGCAGAATTGGTCGAAAATATTTTATCCAGTTTTGAGTTTCAGGCCAAAAATAATATCAATACATTATGGGCTCAAGAGGCAGAGGACCGAATAGATGCGTTTGAGCGAGGTGAAATGACCGCAATACCGGCAAAAGATATATTCGCCGAGATCGAGAAAGCCAGATAGTGATGGAAATTATTTTTCTTCCACCTGCCAAAGGTGAATTTACGGAAGCCGTCTCATCTTTTCAGTGGTGCATTTAAGCAGAGAACCAAAAACATGGAAGTCGCGGCTCAAGAAGAAAGAGTTATGAATCATGACGGTCTAGTAAATTATCATTCAGCCCTCAGCCTTCAGCCTTCAGTCTCTTCCTCTATTTATTTTCAAAAAAAGCCCCTCGCAACTAAAGTATTCTGGCTATTTTCCGATAATGTAGCATAAGGAATTTTAAAATATTTCGGAAAGGGGGATAATCTCAAGTAAAATCGGACAAAAGCATTTAGATTAGATGTATCAGGCAAAACAAAAAAACTCTGACAAGAATTGTCAGAAAGCAACCTAGAAAAGGAGAAAAATCATGGCTATTAATGATATCAGCTTAACCTCAGGAATGAGAAACAACCTTTTATCTCTGCAAAGCACAGTAGAACTTTTAGACCGCACACAAAACCGCCTTTCTACAGGCAAAAAAGTCAACACAGCAATTGACAACCCGGTATCGTATTTTGCAGCCGCGTCATTGAACGCGCGCGCAGCAACAATCGACGGTTTGAAGGATGCGATGGGTCAGGCCGTTCAGACTATTACCGCCGCCGACAAGGGCATTACAGCACTCAGTACAATGATTGAGCAGGCCAAAGGTATCGCGCAATCAGCCCTGGCTACAAGCAGCACGACTGAAACGGAAAATGTAGGAAGTATTTCCACTTATCAGACACTGAGTCTTTCGATAGGCACTGTCGCTACTCTGACTGCCGGTGATAAAGTAACAATTACAGCAAGTGGGAATACACATGTTTTTGCTTTTTCATCCGGCGGCACTTATAGTATTGGGGGTGGGAAATTTCAAGATATAGCTGGTCTTCAAGCATTGATTGCTGCTTTGACCGAAGGAACCTATACTGCAACAGGCGCCTCCACAATAACGATTGCGCGGAGTGATAGTAATTCAATCGCATTCGATGCTGTTACCATAGCTATCACCAATGTGTCGACGAATGTGGGCACAGGTTTGACCGTTGGTGCTGCGGAAGTAAGGCAATTCACAGTGGGCCTGGACTCGACAGTATTTACTTATACGGCAGGCGTCAGTACCGGGTATAGCACCACCACTGTTAATTCCGGTGGAAACACGGCAATTGCTACTCTGCTGCAAGCAAGTATAACAACTGCCAATATTGGTAGTACAGCCTTTGCCGGCACAACGGTAACTATAACCGTTGCGTCCCGTGAAAAAGTATCACTGGAATCGCAGTTTAACTCCTTGCGTTATCAGATGGATAGGTTGGCGTTAGATTCCGGGTACAAAGGCAAGAACCTTCTGAATAACGATAATCTGATAGTTAAATTCGAAGGCACTAATCTGACCGTTGCGGGCTTTGATGCATCAACAACAGGGCGGGGCATTACTGCCGCAACTTGGGTCATCGGCGGCGATATTGATGCTGATGTAACCAAGCTGGATACTGCGGCAACCGCTTTACGGACGGAGTCGTCCAAACTATCCAACAACCTGAGTATTGTTACTGTTCGACAGCAATTTTCGACGAACATGATTAACACACTGAATGCAGGTTCGGATAAACTGACACTGGCCGATACCAATGAGGAAGGAGCCAACATGCTGATGTTGCAGACCCGTCAGTCACTGGCCACCACTGCTCTGAGTCTCTCGGCACAGGCAGCCCAGTCGGTTCTGAGATTGTTCCAGTAATAAAACCATAGGCTAAATGCCCGGATGGGGAGGAAGAATTCCTCCCCATCTGAAATAAATGGGGTAGCATTATGAATGTCAATAATATTAATCTATATCAGGGACTGCAGAATGCGTTTCGCCCTGAGCGAGGGAGTAAGGAAGGCGGCGATATCAGAGAGGATGTTTCCGTAAGAGCAGGGCAGTCGGATATAGTAGATACCTATGACCCGCCCTTTTTCCCCATAGCAACGTACCAGAGACAGGATCTCATCAAAAAAGTAAGTATCGGCGAAACAGAGGTCACGCGCTCAGGAGCTGATCAGGTGTTGCAAAATACAAGCTTAGACAATAAATCGAAAAGCGACGCTACGGAAACGGTCAGAGCGGCGGCCGAAAATGTACAAACTGGTGCAATTCTGACTGTAAAGATCTGAGCTCGATATGGCCCTGAAAATTGTGCTTAGACCGCAGGAAAAACTGATCATTGGCGGTGCGGTAATCCAGAACGGGAAGAACCGTTCCGAATTTATTGTGGAAAACAATGTTGCAGTGCTGCGCGAAAAAGACATTATGCGCGATGAGGAGGCAACAACCTATTGCAGCAGGATTTATTTTGTAATTCAGCTTATGTACATTGATGCCGGTAATATTGTCGAATATCATAACAACTACTGGGCACTGGTGAAAGATCTAGTATCTGCAGTACCCAGTACGCTCATTCACATCGACAAGATCAGTGAATATATACTCAAAAGCGAGTATTATCAGGCACTGAAATCGGCCAAGAAACTTATCGAATATGAACGGGAGGTATTAGATCGTGTCCGCAAATCAACTTGAAGCGTATAAGTCAAACAGGAAATTATATCTGTCCGGACGGGAGATCGAAGCAGGTGCGCTGATGCAGGCTGCATTCAAGCTTAAAGAATGCCAGAATAACTGGAATGCTGCCGACCGTGATGTGCAGCTCAGTGAGGCGCTGCGGAATAATCAGGATATCTGGACTATACTGCAAAGTGAGTTGATCAGAGACGATAATCCACTTCCCAAACAGATCAAAGAGGATATTCTCAGCTTAAGTATCTTTATCGATAAAAGAATCTTTGAGGTCATGGCACATCCAGCCCCGGAGAAGCTCAATATCCTTATTAATATTAATCTGAATATCGCCGCTGGTCTCAACCAAAACCCCAGCAATAACGAACAGGTGGTGGGGCAGGCTTTACAAAGACCACATAAGAACCACTTTGCAGCAAGTATTAGTGTCTGAAAAATCATTTGCAGGAAACATCTGCTAAAAACAAGAGAAACCCGCCGGATCACCTGACCCGGTGGGTTTTCTTTTTTAAACAACTGGTTTAATCGAAGGACGATTGAACTACCGACCGTCCTCAGCCTAGCTACCGTGGACTGCTGTGGTTATCGTTCGCTGGATCACGATTTACGCACTGCCCATGTCATTTTGTACAACACCGGCCAACCTTATTGTCTCCTGATCGTATATCTTGTATTCAATCATCGCATTGATGATGAGCAGGGCACCATCTTTTTTCCCGTAAGCAATCAATTCCTGGGCAATTGTGTTAATAATCGTAGTTATCACAACCCGTTTTTGCTGAAGCAACAGGATATATTCCCCGGTTTTTTCCTTATTGCCTTCCAGGCAGAAAACAACGGCCATCATAATAAAATTGGGCAAGTAGTCCGGCGATATCCGGAGAGATTCTTCCAGTTCACGAAATGCATTGGTAAGCGATCCCGCGATGATCTCGCAATGCGCGTAAACAAAAATATTTGCTTCGCGCCTGTTGCTGTCGGCCGCTATTTTGCGGGCTGCGTTCAGGGCATCATCAAAGCGGTGCAGCCCCAGATAGACTGCTGCAAGTGTTGTATATATTTCCAACATCGGTTTGCCATGAGTCATCTGGTAAATTTCCTCAAAGCTCGGTGAATACGGATTGGCTGCTATGAGCGAGAGGAGTTTTTCAAACAATTCGGCGGCTTCTTCATTTTTGCCGAGCAGGTGCGCCTGTTTGGCCAATTCTATTATATATTTCATATGGGTCGGATCGGTTTCATATTTGATTTTCCCCAGCAGATAGTAATCTTCACCTTTTTTCTGGTCTCTCTGAATGTCTAATTTGCCGTAATGGTGAACGATGATCTCGCAGGGAAGAATGCTAACCTTTTCTTTTTTGAGAGAATATTCCAATATTTCGTGAACCGGTTTACTAAAAAAGATATTTTTATTTCTGGTGAAAAGCCGCACTTTTACGCTTTCTACCCGTCCGATGCCCGCTTCTTCAGGATATTCTCCGCTGTTTTTCACCCATCCCATACCGCCGACTGTTGATAAATAATTTCGTGTGGCAATGGAATAAGCGCAATGCAATGGTGATTTCCGGGAAATAATTTCTTTGATCTTTTTATGGTCTCGCGGTGAAATAACCTCGTCGCCATCAAGAACTAAAATCCATTGGCCTGTCGCTTGCTCTAATGAATGATTGCGTGCTGCCGAGAAATCGCCGGTCCACGAAAATTCAAACAATTTGGCCCCAAAGATACGGGCAATGGCAACTGTTTTGTCGGTTGATCCCGTGTCCACAATGATGATTTCATCCACAATATCACGAACGCTTTTTAAGCAGGGAATAAGATACTTTTCTTCATTTTTGACAATCATGCAAAGAGACAGTGTGCCTTTCTTGTTTGCTTTGTCGATCTGCAGGGGACCTGTTTTTTCCCGGATATCAATGGCTGCGTTCAGTAAACCTTCATCCAAACCAAATACATCAAGGGTATCTTCTATCTTATGCAAAGCCGCATCATACTTAGACTGCTGAAGAAAGATATCAATACATAAAAAAACAAGATTTTTATTGCAGGGATATAATTTTAAAGCTTCACAAAAGTCGTCTTCCGCCTCGCTGAACATGCCTGCAGAAGACATTACGGAATAATAAATCGAATTCACGTCCGGAATGAATGGAGACAGAATAAAACCTTTTTTCAAATGAACCAGAGCTGCCTCCTTCTGCTTTAATCCCCGGTACAGAACACCAAGGTTGATATGGGCTTCGCCATACCCCGGATCAGCGTCAATGGCCTTCTGGAAATAGTACGCAGCCTTTTCTCTATCGTCTTTTTTATACGCTAAAACACCCTTCAGATTCAGAGCTGCCGGGTATTTTTCATTCTGAGACAATATTCTGTCCGCACAGGCAGCCGCTTCATCATCCTGACCTAAACCTTCCATGGCGTAACCCGCATATCCTAAACCCTTTACATCATTTCTGACCGCTTCCGGCATGGTTCCGACAACTTCCCGGGCCTCGGAAAATCTTCTGGATTCAATAAACATAAGGGTCAGGTCATAATATATTTCTTTGGCATCGGGGATCAGTTTGATGCAGTTGATCAGTGCTTCGACTGCCTGATCCATGAAGCCTTTTTGATACATGACAGCAGCCAGTTCCCGGGATTTCAGAACAGCCAGTTTCCTGCCTTCGAGGCTGTCCATACTGAATGTCCATTTTGTATCAATGATTGTTCTGTCACCCGGCAATCCCTTTTTTCCGTAATTATAGACAAAAACATCACCGGCTATATAATTTATGCAGCCGTCCAATTCTGCTCTCCAGCAATAATCTTCAACTTCAAACTCTCCGGCTGCGAATCGTTCATCCAGTAATCCGATTTTTTCCACGAGTGTTCTCTTGAATAACAGGCATGGTCCGGCAATATTCCGGTATGGCACCCGGCGGTGATGAAATCGCTCTTTAAATGTAGCCGCGCATTTATCGACATAATTAACGGATTGACACAAGTCGTCGGCAACCCGCTGGAGACCGCTTCCAGTGTTAGTCATGGGGCCGATGATACCCGCTTCAGGTGCGAATTTAAGACATGTCAGCATTCCGGTGAGCCAGCCTGCTGAAACTATAGTATCATCCATAATCAGAACGATAAATTCGCCGGTTGATTCGTTAATGCAAAGGTTGACGGACTGCAATAAGGGGGCTTTGGGAGAGTGCTCCAGAATTTTGCAGGGACTGCTGATTTCTTTAACAGTTTTCTGCAGCTTCTTTTTCAATTCCTCAGTTATGAAGTTGTCAATCACTATCAGTTCATAAGGTTCCGGTGTATGTTTTTTAATGGCAGTTATGCATTCACGTATGTGTTTAGAAGATGCCGTAACAATAATGGATGTCCTGCCTTTAATAAATTCACTGTTTGTCAGGCAAGGTATTGTTGCACCTTCTTTTTGTTTTGGAAGAACAGCTTTTTCCCCCATTTTCTGCTCATATTGCTCGACTATTTTCTTTACTTCCGGGTTACCCGGCTGCTTGAAGTTAGCCTGGCCGATGAACGATTTCGCACGCTTCCAGTCGTTTTGCGCCATAAATAAGCCCGACAGGAAAATCAAAGACTCTATGTGATGCGGATCTGCCCCAAGTGCCTGCTCGGCGTGCAAGATGGCTTCTTCTGTCCGCTGCTGTTCTCTGGCAATAAGGGCAAGCTGATAGTGGGCTTCGGCAAAGGTAGGATCTTTTTCAAGATCATTTCTGTAAATGGCTGCAGCTTCCGTATATTTTCTTTCTTTTACCAGTTGTTCCGGAAGAACTTGAGCATCGCATGGATGATCAAGTATCGGCCTGCTGTAATTGATTTCAACATTATTTGCTTTCGCGATAAAATAACCTTCACCCCGTACACGTCTCTGCAAAAACCATAATAATTCATTGTCATTTTCACAATTGGCGAGACCTGGTCGAAAAGGCCTGGTAATTTTGAGGTTTATAGTACATGTAGACAAATCAGCATAATCAATCAGCTCGATACCTTTCTTTGTTTCTGCGGGTTGATGTGTTGCCGGTGCATAGTTGCCCGTTGGAACCATAATTCCCACATCCGGGTGACACAGGGCCGATTCCGTCAGTGCAGAGACGATTTCCGGAGAGGGGGCAAGGCGCGAATTGATCAGAACAAGAAAATCATAGGAGTTGTCTTCCAGGAGTTGCAGGATTAGGGATTGGATCGTTTTACCCCTGTCCCCGAAAATTTGTCCATTATGTATTTGGGCGACGTCGACATAAAGGCTTTCGGTGTCAGGTGCTATTGTAACATTGTCTTCTGTTTCAACAAAACATATACGGGGGGTTCTGATGACCATTCGTTCTTCCACCGGGATGATATCATCGAGCTTGTAAGGTTTGATAATCATATTGCCGTCTGTTGCCATAGTGATGCGGTTATTATCCCTGATTTTACGTAGATATTTTTCTTTATTGAGATTTTGGGGGGAGCCAAAGAGATCAGGACGATCATGTTTTGCACTTACACTGCCGAAGTGCTGGATGTAAACATCATTGGCAACGAGTAACTTATAGCCGGCTATAATAAACCGTAGTGATATATCATCATCGCTGAAACCATAACCTCCATCTCTGCCATTTGCCGGCAGGTAAGGATCCGCTCCTCCGATTCGTTCAAAAAACTGCTTCTTGGAAATGACGAGCATTCCTGCTAAGCGATCAACGGGGAAATTTTCGCCCCGATGCAGATTGGCCCGTTCGGCGGCAAAAGCCTGGAATGTCTCTGTGGAATCGTACACAGCTGACTCAAACTGAGGCCCGCTAATACTATTGGAACGCGGTCCCACCCAGCCGATATCCGGAGCAGATTCCATGTGGCGGATAAGGTTTTCCAGCCAACCTTCGTGTACCATTGTATCGTTGCTGACAAACACATAATATTTTCCACGTGCCGCACAAGTGGAATGATTTACCGCCGTTTCCGCAATGCGGTTGTGGAAGTTTCGAATGATCCGGGTGCGCGGATGAAAGTTCTTTACAGCATTAAAATATTCACTGGTGCCGTCTGTTGAGCCATTGTCAGTCAGCAGTAACTCGAAGGGGCCTTTAGTATAATGTAGAATGCTTTCCACGCATATTTTGGTGTATTCCAGTTGGTTATATGCCATGACATTGATGGTTGTTTCAATGACTTCGTTTTGAGAGTCTATGGACGTTACCGCTTCATTTTCCGTTGTGGTTAAGAGAGAAGTTTTGGAAGACTCAACAAAATACGGGGCGCCGACCATTCCGGAGATGGATCTGAGGATAGCTGTGAAACCGATATGTTTGAAAATATCAATGAAGCGCCGGGACCATGTATGCTCGGCAAGTGTTCGCTCATATCCGCTTTGCGCGATTATTTCCCGTTCCCGTTCATGGGCAAGATAATACTTTGCTTTCTCAATCAGTTCCTCCGATGAGGAAGCAACGACGATTTCCTTGCCGGGTTTATAATACTCTTCCAAGCCGTCTGCAGGATGAGTGAGTAAAAATCCATGGCAACCCGGCACTTCGAAAGTTCTTCTTCTGATCTGATGGTTCATTAGATCAGGCGTATCACTGAGGTGCAGGTTAATCCTGGATTGACAAAAAATATTTACCATATCGTAAAAGGGAATGAAAGAGTCCTCGTGCCAACCTGATCCGAAAACATCAACAGACAAACCGCTCTGTTTTATTTTTTCCAGGATCTCTGAACGGATGCCTTTGGCAGCGCCGCAAAAGCTTATTTCCCGGTGTCTTGCGTTTGATGTGTTATATGTATAAGGATTGAAACCCCATTGGCTTTTAATGACTTTGGAGCCGAAACCTGCCGCTGCAAAATACCCTGCAGATTCAGGTGAAAGTGTAATGATGTAATCAGAGCAGTGTGCCCAGCTTTCTGCGTCCTCGTTTAAAAGTTGATGATCATTATTCATCCAAATGACAGTTTGAGTATCCGTTAAACCGGTTATGCTTTTTAGGCTATCAGGCAGAATACCAACCGGACTGTTGAGAGGACAATAAAAGAGTATGTCGGGTTTTTCTTTACAGATGACTTCCTGTAGGCATTCGGACATTCCCGCAATCCCTCGCTGCTGTGCCTCCGTAGCATAATCAAAAAAATGCATTTCTATATTTTCAAAGCGTTTAAGCGCATCAAAATGATTCCACCATCCATAGTCATACCCCTGCCGTGCATTGCCAGAAAAGAATTTGGTGCCGGCAGCTAATACCTTGATAGATGGTTTCTTTCCGATCAGGAAACACTTTCCCTCGGATGTATTGACTTTATCAGATTTCCGGCAAACAGTTAAATGCTGCCGGCTGATCAGTTTTCCGTTTTCGATAATCGGAGCCTCGGCTTTTGACAGATGTTTCCAAGTCCACAACGCGGGCTTCTGAACAAACTGCCATTGGCGGGCTGTCGGCGGTTCGGCTTTGCATACTTCCCATACGTGATCTGATGCAAACAGATTCTCGATATTAAGTCTCGAGGACTCCGCACACAGTTTCGCCAGATCGTTATATAACGGCGCTTCAGCAAATTTCATAAGATTGCCGCTTGTAACCCATTTGTCGATTGCGTTTATATAACGATGATAATCCTGATTACTCATTTTGCGCAGATATTTTTCCAGATCAGCATAGTCGGCGAATTTGCGCAAATCAATGAAACAGTCCTCAGGAACGTATTGCTCGATGTTGGGGGCACCCAGGTAAATTGGAATGGTCCGCGATTCCATGCAGTCGAGAATTTTTTCGGTGACGTAGCCCGCGGCCAATATCGGATCATTGGTATTTTCAAAACAAAGATTAAATCGATATTCTTTAATTTTTGCCAACTTTTGAGAAACCGGACAAGGTCCCCGGTAATTGGGCAGAGCAAATGGTGGCCCATAAACGTCAAAAGGTATTTTGGAATGCTCCGCGAACCAGCGGGCAGCTTCAACACGTTTGGAGTATAGTTCATAGGGTACATGGGAACTTCTGTTACTGCCGATCATGCATATGGCATGCTTGCGTCCTGATAGCGGATAGAGATTTTCGCGGCTGTTTTGGTTATCAGTGACCGGATTTGCGCCCGGTATATCGGTTCGCGGAAAAAATATTTTATGAAATTTGTTGCTGCGATCCATAAGCACGTCGAATAATCCAAAGACATGATCGAAATGCTGCCAGACATGATCGTTATACTCGCCCGGAAGGACGACCGATGGCTCCAGCATGAGCAGAATGTTCAAACCAGGCATTTTGCCACAGTAGCTGAAGGAATTCGTATAGACGTAATGATCGCATCCTTCGATCGGAAGATGTGTGCAGAGGATGGTGACGTTTCCACGTTTGAATGCTTTGATAATGCTCGGGGACTGATGGCCGTATATATGATTAATATAAAGTTCGTTTTTTTCCCCAGTCCGCGGGAGTACTGTTCGCAGACCTTGACTATTTTCCAGTTTGCGCAGGTCCTCTCTAATATTATCATCAATCGTATTGAAGAATTCCTTGGCAACAAAAATACCGTTGGTATAATTGTCAAATATTAAAATGTAATCCTGTTTTTGTAAAAATGCGATAATATCATTCCCACCCACATTGATTTCGACAATAATGACGGATGGGCGGAAGCGGGACCAATCGTTGCTTTTTAAGACCGCCAAGTCATATCCCTCCGCATCAACGGACATAAAATCAATCGAACTTCCGCGGAGGTTATCCGCCAGGATATCAGCCAGCTTTGCAACTGGTGTAGGTTCCTCTCCAATCAAAGTTCCGCCGTAAAGCTTGCCTGCTTGAAGAGCGGCTTGCTTATTAAATGATGAAAGCGTGTCGGCAGACATCCGATAAAATGTCATTATTCCCGGCTCGGGGCCAACGCCAACTCTCAGGTTAATATCTCTTCCTCTATGGCAGCAGAGCTTTGCATGAAGATTCGGCTCCGGTTCTATGTTGATGCCGTTCCATCCCCGATTATAAAACAATTTGGTGTTGCTCAAGACGTCTGGATCATTGGCGCCGATATCAACATAAAAACCATTGGATTTGTACTTAAAAAGTGTGTCGATAACCAGATCTTCCCGGTATTGGCTGTGTGTCGATAAATATGAATTTGTCGGCATGGTTTACTCTCCTAATATTAACCATAAGTCTTGTTGTAAAAATTGCGGAATATTGCTTTATTACTTGTAAAGTAGCCGTAGCGAACATATTCGAATTTCGTCAGATTGATGATCACCAGAGCAAGTACTTAGATTTCTATTCATTGGACAGCCCGAGGATAAAGGCGGCCAATTCAATGGTTCGATCGTCGGCCAGGCAGTTGGACGAATAGGGGATCCGTTCCTCCAGGTAACGGCATGGTTGCGCATCAACGTCGTCTTGATGCTCGAATAAATAGACGTTATTCAATTGCCAGACTGCCCGTGTTTTTTCAAAGAGTGTGCGATTCGTCACAATGACGCGATCCGCTTGCCTGCACATGTATTCGCGCATGTCCTCGGACCAGGCGTTGACTAATGTGCGTTCGCTGTCTGCGTCATCCTGAAAATCCCAGTAAAGAAATCTTGCATATTTTCTTTCCCGATTATCACCAACCGCATGAGGGTGGCGGAACACGACCACCGGCTCTCCGGCGCCACTGCGGCTTAAATGCTTTATTAATGGTTCAACATAAGGTATCAACTGACCTGTTGCTGTTTTATTGATGATGGAGGGAAATAAATCCAGACCATAGGAGTAAAGCGTATCGCAGCCTGATTTTGCCTTAAGGCATGCATCAACGACTTGTTCCGGGGAGGGAGCGGGATCGATGTTTTTTACGGACGGCGGAAAAATATAAGATACCGTATGGCCCATCCGGGCCAGCCAGGCGGCGATGGACTGGGGAGTTTTGATGTAATAGAACCATGGCGTGTTCGGCGTCACGATAAAATGCTTCAGTGGTGTGTTACGGATAACCCCGTATATTCGTGATTCCGGAGAGTCGTCAGTAAAAGACTTATTGAGCTCCATGCGCAACGCTTCGCTTTGGGTGAGATTGGCGCATCTGGCCGCGTGGATAGACGCGGCCCGGCTTTTGCCCAACGCTTTTAATACGACATAATAATTGGCGTGAAAATTCTCGTCATCACGGGAATACTGGGCCTGCTTGTGCAGGCACTGCTCGGCAGCAAGTAGTTGGTCCGTTTGTGCGTAGGCGACGGCTTTGTCTGCCAGAAAATAAATGCAATCTGCGCGAGAGACGGAATATGCGTCCATGCTGATGTCGGCGATAACGTCCAGAATCGTCTCGTATTGCCCCTTTGTCAGCATCCGGTCGATGCTGGTTCTGGCTTCGATGTTGTTCTGAATGGTGAATCGGGGGGTCGTTTGATAGTTTTCCTTGAGATCGGCGATTTGGCGATCATTCAGGCAGACAAACCCCTTAGGGCTCTGGCCGTCCCGTGGGACATAAACAATGTCCTTTTTATCGGGATTGCTGCTTAAAAAACTTGCCCACTCGCTGAAGCTGCTGCCTTTGTGCAGAATCCTGTGATTGCAGGCCGAGATGCAGAAAAATTCATCCAGGTTGGCGTTCATCCCTCCGAATATCTGAATATAGCGAAAGCGCCTTTGATTTCCAAATTGCTGCCTGGCGTAATCGATGTCATCGGAAAAAAAATAGAACATGGCGTCGGGATAAAGAGACTGCATGTAAACGATGGCGGCTTTGTAGTAATCGTCGCTGCAAACGTTTCCGAGAGCGACAAAATCAGTCCTGCGCATATGAACGGCGATGCTGCATTGTCCCCGGATGGTTTCCAGAAATGAACGGTATTCACCGGATTTATGAAGGGGAGAAAATATACGGCGGATGTCGTCTTCGTCGCCCGAAAAAAAATCATGACTGGCCCAGTAGCCGTTGAGGTATATATTCCGGTGCGTTCCGATTCGCTGCAGAAGAGTCTCTCGATCAGTGATGCCATCCGCGAAATCGGCAATGACATCAAAAGTGTCTTTGATTTGCACCGGAATGACATCCGGTGTCAGCATTTTTTCCGAGGCATGTGTATAGGTCAGTTTCCTGCAGACCGGAATATTTAAGGCGTCCAGCGCATAGGGGTGGGTGTAGCCGTTGTAATAATCCGCTACATCCAGCACCAATTCCTGATTCAAGCTTTTTGCGACGCTGTATCCGCAGGCAAAAGCATAGAGTTGATTGCCGAGGCCACCCAATATTTTAAGTGTGATCATGTGTGACTCCGAATAAATTGTTCAAAAATATCTGCCAGCCGGTCCAGATTTTTTGTCGCCTCAAATGGGTGTAACCCGAGATAAAAACCACGATCATGGATGGCGTCGGAACCAGGCAGATTGTTCTCCTGTAATTCAGGGTATAATTTACATGCCGGCTGTTTTGTCAAGTTGCCAGCTACAATGGGACGTGTCTCTACTCCTTGTTCTTCAAGATATGTTAATAACAACTGTTTCTTGAAGGGGCATTCCGGTGTAAGCATGATGGGAAGCGCAAACCATGAGCAATCTGCATCCGGTAATACTTTCATTAACTGCATTATTTCTGAATGATTATTCAAATATCTTTGAAAGTATGTAACATTGGCAACACGTTGTGCGTGAAACGCCGGCAATCTTCTTAGCTGTTCAAGACCGAAACCTGCTTGTAGCTCCGATGGTCTCACATTGAATCCCAAGTTCAGAAACATGTACCGGGGATCAAGATTTTCGGCCGGGTCCGGCTTGATGTATTTCGCATTGCGCGCCCAGCCATGAGCGCGCAGCAGCCGAAAAAGATCCGAAAGTTGCTGATCATTGCATATAATCATGCCTCCTTCCATGGTGGTAATGTGATGGGAAAAAAAGAACGAAAAACTACCTGCTAATCCGAATGTGCCAACGGCTTTGCCCTTAAACGCGGAGCCGAGGGCTTCACAACAGTCTTCAATTAAAATAAGATTGTATTTTTCGCAAATAGAAAGAACACGATCCATATCGCAGGGGTTGCCCATAAGATGAACCAGCGAAATAGCGCGCGTCCGCGGACCGATTTTTGCCTCCAGATCTTTTAAGTCCATATTGAGGGTCTCGGTGTCCGTATCAACGAACCGCACTTTCAGACCGGCCATCATGGGCGACCAGATTTGAGTGGGCCATGTAACGGACGGCACGAGAATTTCGTCGCCCGGATTCAGCAGTTTGACGGCCGGATTGATTAAGGCGAAAGCAATCAGCAGATCGGCGGACGATCCGCTGTTGACCATGACGGCTTCCGGACAGCCCACTTCATGTGCGAATTGCCGTTCAAATTCAATGGTCTTTTCCCACATGGTTGTTCGAAAAGAACATAACGAGTCAATTGCCGCCAATATTTCTTCAAAGTCATATGTGGCCATGCTGAGAGGATACCAGTATTGTTGCGTTTTATAACTGTTGATTCTCGACGATTCGTTCATTAAAGCCTTAACTGGTTCACGTAACTGATAAGTGTATTTTAAGTTCATGGGGATACTCATCCTTTCTATTGATGATAGATTGATTCAAAATCTTTCACAACGGTTCTAATGCCTGTTTCTAAATCAATTTGATACTTCCAGCCGAGTTTATTTAATCTATCAACATCTAATAATTTTTGTGGCATCCCGTCGGGCTTAGTTATATCCCAATCCAGACTACCTTTATATTCCACAATATTTGCTATTCTTTCAGCCAGTTCGCGAATGGTCAGATCATAACCGGAACCTACATTAATTATCTCTGCTGAATCATAATTCTGTAATAAAAATAGACACGCATCAGCCAAATCGTCCACATGTAATAATTCCCTGCGGGCGTTGCCTGTACCCCATAGAGTCACTATTGGGGAATCATTCCTCTTCGCTTCGACAAAACGCCTTACCAGGGCAGATACAACATGCGAGCGCTCGAACTCAAAATGATCGCCTTGACCATATACATTGCAGGGAATAGGGCAAATCACATTAAGTCCATATTGCTGACGAAGTGCCTGCGCAAGGCGAATGCCGGCAATTTTGGCAATTGCATAGGATTCATTTGTTGGTTCAACCGGGCCGGCCATAAAACAACTCTCGTGCATTGGTTGCCGCGCTTCCCGTGGATAAATGCACGAACTGCCGAGAAACATGGTTTTCTTGACCTTAAAATGATGACAGGCCAGCAAAATATTATTCTGAATTTCCAGGTTAGTCACCAGAAAATCCACCGGCTCAGCCATATTGGCAGCAATGCCTCCTACTTTTGCTGCAGCAAGGATGACATACTCAGGTTTCTCGCTGTCAAAGAAATCCCAGACATCTTTTCTGGAAGTCAAATCCAGTTCAGCTCTTGTTCTTACAATGACATTGTTAAATCCATTGCTGATTAAGCGACGCAAAATGGCGGCGCCAACTAAACCGCGATGACCGGCAATATAAATTTTAGAGTTTTCTGAAAAATTAGGCATATCGTCCACTCCAGGTCTGGCGCTAAGCGTTTTCGATCCGCTGCTTCCATGCATCGGCAATTTCACAAAAGGTATCATCCAGGCTCTTAGTAATTGTCCAACCTGGATAATGCATCTTCATCTTGGACAAATTGCTGATATAGCAGATATGATCGCCTTCCCGGTTCTTTTCCTGATATTCATGAATCATTGGAATGCCAGAGAGGCGCTCTATGCGGCTGAATGCTTCCATTATGGAAATAGAGTTTTCCCTGCCGCCGCCGATATTGTAAACTTCAGCAATACGCGGATTTGCATAAAATTGTCGGATAAATTGGGCAACGTCATACGAGTGGATGTTGTCGCGTACCTGTTTCCCCTTGTAACCATAAACGCTGTATTTAATCTTTTCAAGATTGCATTTTATCAGATAGCTCAGGAACCCGTGCAGTTCAACACCCGAGTGTGAAGGCCCCGTTAAGCAACCTCCCCGCAAGCAGCAGGATCGTAAGCCAAAATAACGGCCGTATTCCTGAACAACAATATCTGCCGCCACCTTGGAAGCGCCGAACAACGAATGCTTGGATTGATCAATGGTGAAACTTTCATCAATGCCGTCAGCAAAATGCGGATCATCGTAATCCCACCGGCTTTCCATTTCCCGTAGTTTAATCCTGTTGGGGGCATCACCATAGACTTTGTTGGTTGACATATGAACAAAGACGGCATCGGGTGTATGATGTCGCACAGCCTCCAGAAGATTGAGAGTTCCAACGGCATTCGTGTCAAAATCGTCAAAAGGCATTTGTGCAGCCAGGTCGTGACTTGGCTGCGCTGCGGTATGAACCAGCAGGGAAGGGCGAATGTCCTCTATGATTGACAAAATTTTCTTCCGATCCCGTATATCCGCTTCGATATGGCTATAGTTAGGAATGGAAGATTCCATTCTTTTTTGGTTCCAACGAGTATCGCCCTGCGGGCCGAAGAAGACAGCCCTCATATTGTTATCCAGTCCATAGACCCTGTCAAAGTCTTTATGAAGATTCTCGACGACGGCGGAACCGATCAGGCCGGAAGAGCCGGTGACCAACAATGTTTTCTTTTGCATACGCTTAATGTCCTTTGCTCGGTAAGAAAAAATTATTTGTATGATTTTATAATATCGCCATGCTTATATTCATGGAGAAAGAAATAATTGGTTTCTTCAGTATTATCATCCATTAAGGAAAAGGGAAATAAATGTTGTCCGTCAGTTGTAAAGCATTGATAACCGAGTTTTGACATAAACGAAATGATTTCATTGGGGTGATAATTAAATTTGCCTGCCCATTTTCTGAGCATTTCGGTAAAAATAATCGGATTATCCTTTTTTATTGTTTCGATTCCACCCTGGAAAACAAATAGCTCTGCTCCTTCCACATCGCATTTGATAAAATCTATCTTTTTAATGGATGGTGTAGACGACACAAAGTCATCCAGTTTTTTTACTTCACATTCTTCTGATACAGTGTTTTCGTCTTCTCTGAGATTTGCCATGGATGAAGCCATAGCAAATTCTATATCAAAGTAGAATTTGACAATTTTGCTTTCATCGGAAAAACCAATATTATAGGCATGATCTAAATTTAAATTATTCAGTTTAAGATTTTGTTGCAGATAGTGGAACGATGATTTGATTGGTTCAAAAGAATATACTACTGCCCCCTTGCATTTGAGAAGAACACTGATCGTATACCACCCGATATTCGCGCCTATATCCAGGACAACATCTCCCGATTTTATCAGTTTCAGAATCATGGACTGTTCTTTTGTTTCCGTTTCCGAAAGATTAAGGAAGATCATCGGTAGAGAATATGCGTCTCTCCCATCACAGCAAAGCGTGATAATGTCACCATCATTGTCGATGGTAAATATGACCTGTTCTTTGGTGATTTCAATTTTGGAGACGGGTGAATCGTTCATAAACGACGGATACTCAAATAAATGCTTGTGAACATGAAACATGTCTTCCATGTATCTATGTTTATCGATCCGGCCGTTTTTATATTCGTTTTTTTTGTCTGAGAACATCATGGATAGATCCTTATTGTTTTTTGAAATATTCTTGATGAAGCTTCTTGGCATAGCCCAGATATTCATCTTCCTTAACGGCTTCGGCGTCCAAAGAATTCACCCTTTCTTTATAATATTCGTATAAATCCCTGATGGAAAGCTCATAGGGTGTAAATTGAAAATTCCCGATCTCGGAGAGCAACTTTGCGTTGTTTCCTGAGTATTCAACGCCAATTCCTTGATTTAATACATGGACGTCGCTCTTATATTGGCTGATTTTATTAATGTATGCGGCAATCGTCAGCAAATCAATGGATTCGGTTGGCGTAACGTTAAATATCCTGTATTTTGTCTTATTCTTTACGAAAAATTCAACGATGCGAAAATAGTCATTGATGCATATGTAATCATAAACAACATTCTGATTGATGACGATGGGCATTTTAAGGAGATTCTTTACGATGGCGTTCGATATGAATTTGTATCGATAATCTTCATACTTGCCAAATATGCCAAATATTCTCAGACAAATTAAATTCTCGTTATCCGTGTCGCTGATATATTTTGATATCAGGTATTTTGCGTAGCTATGTTCGTCTTCGGGGATATGAGCACCGAAAAAATCTTCCGGCATTTTTTTATGCCAGAATTTTCGGTCATACTCGGACCCGCTGCCCAGGTTGATGATTTTCATGGCAGGCGTCATGTGCTGTTGCAGATTGAAAAACATGCGCAAATTGTTTTGACATGTATTGGGTGGATAAAGAGTGCCTTCTCTTAAGGTCGTAGCGCAATGGATAATGGTTTCGACGGGGTTGCTTTTTAAATAGTGCCCCACACTGTCAAAATTGGTAAGATCAAGTTCATCTCTCGTCGGTGACAAGACATGGTATTTTTTATCTAAAAATAACTCGGCCAGATTGCGGCCAACAAATCCTTCCGCGCCTGTTATTAAAATGCTCATCTAAATTAATTCCTTTACATTGAGTACTATATTGCCCGGATCTTTATACCAGTGATACAAATCATCGATGGATTTTTCGTGCGGCGTAAAATCAAACTTGCCGTATTCCTGCATAAAAATGGCGTTATCGCCTGTATATTCAGTTTTAAAGCCCTTTTCTTTTACTGTAATCGGCAATCCTCTTCCGTCAACTTTCTGGATGATTTGAGCAAGCGTTAAAAGGTCGATGGTCTTGCCTGTACAAATATTGTAGCTGGGCTTTTGGGCGTTATGTTGAATGAACATTTCCACGATTCTTGAAAAATCATCCACGTGCAGATAGTCAAACAACATATTTTGATTAATGGAGATATCGAGATTGCACAAAGCTCTGCATATGTTATTGGAAATAAACCTGCGTTTGTAGTTTTCGTATTTACCGTAGATACCGAACAGACGAAGATTGATTATGTTTCTCGGCTTACTTTCAATATCTTTCGCGATGATGTACTTTGAAAATCCATAAATGTCGTCGGGAATATGTTTGCCAAAATACTCCTCTTTCATTTTGGGAATATAGTGATTCATGTCATATTCCGCGCCGGAGCCGATGGAATACATTTTTCCAAAATCACCGGAATTTTTCTCGATATTGAAGTACATTTTTAAATTCTGTTCGACGGAGGTCGTTGTTATCGCGCAGTGAATAATGATATCGAAGTTACACCGGGACAGGTATGCGGAGACAGCTGAAGAATCAAGTAAATTTAATTCCTGCCGTTTCGGGCAGCAGACATCGGTATAGCGCTCTTGAAAATATTCTTTTAAATTCCGGCCGACGAATCCGTTGGTTCCGGTAATTAGCATGTTCATTTCATTTGATTCCTCTGATGGTTGATCTTATTTATCAATTTTGCGGCATGGTCGTCCAGGTTTTCCAGGCAACAGACCACCGGCGCAAGGCATTTATTACAAAAACGGATATCGTCGCGTTTTTTTTTCAACATCTTCATTTGCAGGTCATAAAGATTTTTCCCCTGCCATATCTCTAAAGCACTTTCATTCTGGACATTGCCGATTAAGACTTCCTTGCCCCAGTCCAGTGTGCAAGGGCTGGTTGTTCCGTCAAAATTAAAGTGCAGGTACATAAACGGGAACGGGCAGACTTCCTTGTACCTGTCGACCTTCTGGCCGTACATGCCTGTCGTATCGACATCAAACTTGTTTATTTCCGCCCACTGGGGAACGACATTTTCAACGAATATCTCGTCACAGATATCACCGAAGGTGGCAAAAAATTTATCCCGGTCTTCAGTGCTCAGGTTGATATCAACGATCTTGATATAGATTATGCAATCCTTGCGGTTCTCGTAGAGGTTTCTGATATTGGCAACAAATCTTTCCATATCGACTGCCACGCCGGTCACTTCCTGATATTTTTCGGTGCTGAGCCCTTCGATCGACATGTTGACTCTGTCCAGTCCCGCATCGATCAGTTCTTTATTCAACTTCGGATTGAAACGGGAGGCGTTTGTAAACAACTCGATTACCTCGGTGACGTTTTGCGATTTCATATAACTGATCATCTTCGGCAGTTCTTTGTGAAGTGTCGGCTCACCGTGTAATCCGATCTTCACTTTTCGCATTTTATGTTTAAACGCTTTGAGGTCGTCGGTGATTTTCTTGAACAGATCAAAACTCATCATGCCGAACTTATAACCCTTTTTACTCATCGATTCCGGGTCCGACTGAAAACAGAAATTGCATTTGAAGTTGCAAATACTGCAGATATCGATATGCACTGAGTATGGCGTATCTAAAGGCACAACGTTTTCTAATTGTGTTTTTTCCGAATTGAAAACTCTTGCGATGATCTTTGCTTTCATGGCTATACTCCCATGGCATTTTTTTTCAAAAACTCAATATTATTGTTCCTAAGCACTGCAATATCAGCAGGCAGGTCCATATTCTCCAGCATCTTCAACACCTCGCCAGGGTAGAGTCCGGGAACCATGACAATTACCAAATCAACTATTTCCTCTTTCAATCGTTCTGGCGATACGATACTCAAATGCAAAACCGGTGTGAATTTTCCTTGCTTGAACTTTGCGGAATCAATAACATACGAAATGTCGTTCAGCTTGCTCAATGCCAATAATGCCAGGGTACGATGGCCGGCACCCCAAACAGCGACTTTTTTATTTTTTAATTTGTAGTCGGTGACAATTGTCCTCAACTTTTCAATCAAGGTTTCCACACTAATGAATTGTCCGGAAATATTTAACATTTTTTTCTTCTGTATGACGACAGCGATATCATTGTCTTCATTGATGGTATAACATTCCAGAATGTCGAAGCCGTTCCTTTCAAAAGCATGAGCTATTGTTTTTTGAGTGAAATAAGAAAGGTGGTCCGCGACAAATTCATAAAAGCACTTTGTCTCTAATAAATATTCAAGATTGGGAACTGTTACGAAACCTACGGCATCGCTGCTGCAATTATTATAGATATTCCTAATCACGGCACCAGGATCGGGAAGGTGTTCAAGGTAATTAAGGGAGATGAAGGCATCAAAGGGGCTGCCGCTGATTTCCTGTGTGTCGCCAATATAGCCATGAACTATTCTTCTGCCTGCGGATTGTGCAAACGCTACCGATTCTAAGGAGGCTTCCATGCCGGTCGCCTTTAAGCCCGCTTCTTCCAGAACATCAAGCATCTCGCCCTTGCCGCTGCCGACTTCCAGGACTTTTTTCCCCTGTAATGAAAATTTATCAACCAGTCCTTTCATTTGATTCAGGCGGGATAACCTTGCTTTATCTGACAGTGTCGCCACGGTAATGACTTCTTTAAAATAGTCCACCGGTTTTGCGTTGAGTTGAACCAAACCACAACTTGCGCATTGGCATACATTTAAAGTTATCCCTCTGTCTTTGGCGAAATCGTCTTTCACGGGATAATATTGAGCAGCTTTCGGCATACCTTTTAATTTCAATATGTTCTTTGGAAACAATTCGCAATTACATAAATGGCATTTATTGAAAATCATGTTATGCTTTAACCTTTGTTGTCTTTGGCGTAAATCTAAGCGGGCAGCTCATTGGAATAGATAAACTGCTGCGCTTATTTTGTATATAATCCAACGTTTTATTTTTAAAGTCGATGAGGTATGAAGGTTCTAAATTATAGGGCTTGATAAAAGGAAGTCCTTTGACCATTTGTCCTACATTGACCTGGTTGACCAGAGAATCGACATTATAAAAATATTCTTCTAAAAAGAGCCGGTCTTTTAAACACTGATCATATAATCGTGTGCCTGGATACGGTGTGGCATAAAACACCGAATAATTATCCAGCGGGAAGGAAGTTATGAGTTGATAAGTATCTTCCAAGGTATCCTCTGTTTCTTCCGGGAATCCAATCACAAAATAGCCGTACAAGTAGATATGACTATACTTATCCTTCATGAGGGTGTTCTTTAACTCATCAATCTTTTTATTATACAGGTGTTTCCCGATGACTTCGTTTCTTATGTAGTCCGAACCGGTTTCAAAAGCCAAATGCAGCCTGGCAAGGCCTGCGCTGGACATGGCGTCTAAAACTTCTTCGTCCAGTGTGTTGAGGTAAACGCCGTTTTCTGTCGAGAATTGAATGTTTAAATTTTCTTTAACGATTAAATTCATGAGCCGTATGACACGATTCCGGTTGATGGTCAGGTTATCATCGGTAATATTAAAATAGGTCAGGCCATAACGATGTATGTATGTTTTCATCTCTTCAATGACATTTTCCGGAGACCGGTAACGAATCCTTTTGCCATGGACAAAATGCATACTGCAAAAATTACACATGTTGGGACATGATCTACTGGTCAGGATCGGTATCGGTGTTTTAATGGGCAACCCTTTGGGGCTATGCCAGCCGCTTGTGTCCGTGAAATAATCGGATAGATTTAACAGGTCAACCGCCGGAAACGGCAGCTCGTCCAGTTGGTTTACAAAATGGGCTTTGGGATTAACCACGACCGTAGCATTTTTGATATATCCCAGGCCATCAATATCAGCCATTCCAGACAATTCCATTGCAGACAAACAGTTGAGCAGTTTAACAAAAGAACTTTCGCCTTCACCCATAATGATATAATCAATAATGTCCTTATATTGACTTAATATTTCCTTAGGATAGATGGTGGGGTGTATTCCGCCTATTACAACCTTTATATTTGGGTTTAATATTTTAATTTGTTTTGCCAAATGAAGCACAACTGGAAATAAGCCTGAGTACAAACAATTGATTCCTACAACTTCAATATGATGCTCGACGATTTTATCGGTCATGCATTTTGTGAGCAGCTTTACATCGTCACACTCGAATGAATCAGGCATCCGTAATTCACGTTTCTGCTGCTCAAGACGCAAATCTATCAGATGCACATCGTGCCCGGCGTTTCTGGCAGCAGAAGCCAAATAGGTAATGTTCAAGGGTATGCGAGGTTCTTCATACTTATTATTCCATTCGATAATTGAAAATGGGAAGACGATTAAAACATTCATGATGCTTCGAACCTCACCTTAATAAAATATTGCTGAAGTACATTTATAATTCATTTTCTTTTCTAGCAAATCTGATCAAATATTCCCGTTTCCGTAGCTTTCAACTGCCCTTTTGAAACCTTCTTCTATAGGGAAATTAAGCTTCCAGCCGAGGGCCTTTACTTTTGTAATATCTACTGCCGTGCGCGAATAGTTTACCCTTAAATAATCTTTGGATGGATCTATTTTCATTACGACTTTCAAGTTGTGTTCCGGAAACACCTTTTCTACAAGAAGCTTTGCCAAATCAATAATACTGATTTCGTGATCGGTGGCGACATTATATGCTTCACCCTTTTTTCCTTTTAACATGACCGTGAAAAAACCCACGGTAGCGTCCGCCAGATAACAAAAATTTCTCATGGCTTTGCCGTCGCTGAAAACATGAATGTCCTGATAATGTACGATGTTTGAAATAAAATCGGCAAATGAACGGCCGTCATCTAATTTCAGACCCGGGCCATAAGTTGTTGCCGGACGAACTATTATTGCGGGAACACCATACTGATGCATCCATGCGACACACATGTTTTCTCCCATTCGCTTACTTTCCAGATAACATGATTCCAGTTTGGTCGGGTTTAAAGATCCGTAGCAATCTTCTTTTACCGGAAATTTGTCGGCTTCCACAAAGCCATGTACACCGCTGGTGCTGAAATAGAGAAAGCCCTCCGACCGGTTTTGGACGGCTAAATTTAATAGATTACGCGTCCCCATGACATTTGGCAAAAGTGTGCCCACAGGATCAGAGTTAAATAATTTCGGCGTTGCTTGACTTGCGGCATGAATAATATAATCAATATGCTGATCAATCTGAAGGCTGTCGCATACATCCTGCGTGATAAATATTAAGTGCCGGTCATGGAGATAATGCGAAAATCTTTCGCGGGCTTTTTCAAGATTCCGCACCAGTCCGATAATGGTGATGTTCAATTGCCTCGTTTCGTTCAGATAAAGAAGCGTCTCGACCATATACGCAGGCAAAAAACCGGATGCTCCTGAAACCAGGACGGTTTTGTCTTCAAACGACTTCCATGGTAAATCTGCATCTGTTATATATTTTAAATCGGATTCAACTATGCTGTTTCTCATCACGTTTTCCTTGAAATATTCGTCTTCACATACAATTTGCCAACAAACTAGAGTTCCGAAAGAACCTGCGAAAGATCATTCAGCGACTTTATCCTGAAATTCGGAGCTACTTCCGTATTCACCTCTTTTAAATTTCCCGTAATGAGCACAGACGGGGAGCCATAGTTTCTGGCCATGGCAATGTCACTTTCAATCGAGTCCCCGACAACAAGAATTTCTTGAGGTTCTAATCCCCGCTCACGCGCTATCAATTCCAGCATCATGGTATTTGGCTTCCCCACAATATAGTCCGCCTCTTTGCCGCATGCACATTCCAGGGCGGCCACCATGGGACCGCATGCCGGCAGAACCTGATCTTCTCCGACGGGAAACACTCTATCACGATTACAAGCCACGAAGGTGGCGCCCAGGCGAATCGTATTTAACCCCAGCGAAAGCCTTTCATAGTTAAAAGATTTATCCAAACCAACGACGATAATATCCGCAGGCGGTTCATGAATAATTACCATGCCCAATTGAATAAATTCCTCTGCTAATTCATCAGAGCCAAGGACGAGAATTCTGTTTTCCTGTGTGGTGCATAATCTGTCAACCAGAACTGCGGCAGCATATCCGGAAGTAATGATATGATCGAGGGCTGATTCTATGCCCATGCTGCTGAGTTTGGCTGCGATCGATAAACGTTTCTTCCCGGAGTTGTTTGTTACAAAAAAAACTTCAATATTCCTTTCCTTCAGTTTTATAATGGCGTCAGCGGCGCCTTGTATGACACGGTCACCTTCATATACAACACCATCCAAATCAATAGCCACAGCACGTATCGTCAATCTGTTATATTTGATCATTATTGTTTTCCATCTTGCGCGCCGGTCATCCTTTTAGTCTTGAATCGATTTTATTTAATGATGACGGTTATCAATAAAGTTACGGTATATTTCATGGTACTTGAATAGCGGTTCCGGACACGAATCATGCCATGCGATATAACCGTTATCATTCCTGGTAAGGCCCTTGTTTTGAGGAATATATGCTTCATGGATAAAGCATCTGTATAATAAAGAAATGAAATGGCCCCTGATTTCCTGATTAGGATGAATGATTTCATTTATCGCGATAGGTGTCGGTTCAAAGCCTACCTCCGCCCCGATTTCAGATTCAGCAACTTTTCTTATTCGCGTTGCCAGATTTTCTTTAAAGCGAATGATGCCGCCTGGCACATGCCATCCGATACCCGTATACCTCTCATTTCTCCAGGATAAAAGCGTACGTCTCTTTTCATCCTGAATCAAAAGGTCAACGTTGATCAAAGGCGTTGTTCTGCTGATATATAAAAACAGCTCCTCAGGTAGTCCCTCTAAGGGATTGGGAACCTCACGATCCAGAAATGATATGGCATCAAAAATATTCAAAACCTTATCCGGCACCTTTTATTTTATTCAGACATATTAACGGATGTGACCCGTTATGATGCATTTGCATTTTGATCTACAGCTCCCTTTACAAGTAAAGAGATGGAGTTAAAAATTCTATCTCGATATTATTTCTTATGACCGTCAGTGCTTTTTTTATGGCTTCATTACGCAGAACAACATTATCATTGCAGAAAAGAAATTGAATGTATTCACCCGGGTAATTGAGGTTGTCATCGGCGACATATCCGTCAAATCCGGCAATGTATGCCTTTTTTAATTTCATTTTCTCAAGTATCTTCAGTAGCATTAAGACGGGATTGTCTCTGATCAAGTCATTTTCATTGACCAATGAGTTAAAGTTGAACTTATAATCAATTGTTTTATTCGCCTCTGAGACGTTTGACGTGCAAACGACCTTTGTATGGAGGTTATCGTGGTATATTTTGTTGAAAAACTGGCTGTATCTTTTGGCGTTGCCCATAAAAACATAATGTGGTTGATAATCGTCGTTGATAAAGTTAATGGTCAAAATAACCGGATTTTTCTCCCGGATAAAAGTCCGTATCTTCTCCGCGTTAAGCTCGATGGATTTTCCAGGCGCTAAAATGAGGATATCCTTTTGGGTAAGCTCCGCACTGAAATCTGTGTAGGCGCCGGAGTCGTCGATCATGTTGTTCTGATAATCCTGATAAAGATTCTCGATAATATCCTTATTGAACGACAGTTTGTTTGCCGGTTCGACTTTTGCGATAATTTCGTTGATGGATTTGACAGACAAAGTTCTTCTGCCCAGTAAATTACTTACGTAATCCGGGTGGCAGTCATTTGATGCGGCCATAAAATGTTTAAGCGAGTATCCCCAGTATTGTTTGGCATACTCCTTCATGATGTCCACGTCTATGGCTTCCAGAAGCTGATCAATGCTATATTGTCCGGCATAGTTCTCATTGACGTGCATGGCAAGCAGTTCCGTGCAGGCGTTTCCAGCGCTTTTGCCCATGCCGTATAGCGAACCGTCAACTATAAGTTCTCTGTCGGCGTCGACAGCCATTAATTCGGTGCAGTTTGCATATGCCAGCTGAAAATTGTTGTGTGCGTGATAACCGATGGCAATTTCTTTGGCCAGAATTTTATCCATTAAGTCAAAATAATGTATCATTTCTTTTTTGTGCATGAGTCCGTAGGTGTCTACGATATAAATGCCGAATGGACTGATCTCATTTGCTGCGTGAAGCAATTCCGTCATTTCGGTGTCCGTGTAGCCCGTAACCGATACCGGCTGGAGAAATACTTTATACCCCTTTTTCTTTATCTCGGAGCAGAATTTGAACGCCTCGGAATACTCCTTTTTCTTGAAAATCACACGTATCCCGTCGATCACGGAATCTTTTCGGTCAGAGAGCTTCTCAATGCCGCACGTGCCGAAATCGATCATGGCCAGAATCATTGCGTTCTGAATATCAAGATTTCTAAAAATTGGTTTTATGGAATTAGTATCGGGCAAAATAGAGCGGTTTTCGTCGTATTGCCTTCTCTCATCCAGGAAGCCTATCTCGACAATATCTATTGCGGCTTTGTTCAGCCTGCTGATGATGCTCTCGATGGTGCCAAGTCCGAAGTTCCAGTCGTTGACATAGCCGCCGTCCCGCAATGTACAGTCCAGAATTTTAATGGAGCGCATATTTACTCCTTCCGCAGAGAATACCTGTTACTTGCCATTTCAGCATCAGAAAGAAACGGGTACATGTCATCGAGCGACGGCGATACCATCTTACCGTCGGGCAAAATCTTTGATGACGATTTTGGTGTGAAATGACACGCTGCATCCACAACAATCTCGCACAAAGCCGGCTTATCGGATTCCATGGCCGCTTGTACTTTTCTTTCGATATCTTGTTTGCTTTTTATTTTGTAGTACTTCAGTCCGTAAGCCCGTGCGATCTTACCAAAATCAGGAAAGCTTAAGCCGGAGTTGCTGTCAATGCCTGCAAATTTTGATTCGAAAAAATTACATTGCGTTTGCCTGATGGAATGGTAGCCGCTGTTGTTGACGACGAATATTTTCAGAGGGAGCTCGTTCTTAATAACAGTCTGCAGTTCCTGGATATTCATTTGGATGCTGCCGTCGCCCTCCAGGCAAATGACTTTCTTTCCGCCCAAGGCGACACAGCCGCCTATGGCCGCCGGCAGTCCGTACCCCATAGATGCGCAGCCGCTATTCGTAAACAGCCGCTGGCCTTTTTTAATCTCGGCGACCTGAAACGGAATTACGCATGCTGATCCGTTAGCTGTTATTGTAACCTGATCTTCAGGTAGCATCTGAAAAAACTTGTGGAAAAAAAGATAGGGGTTGAGTTTTTTTGTGTTTAATATTTCTTTTGACGGAGTGTAATTATCGTTAATCTGCCTGCACCATTTTATCCATTTTGTCTGCTCGGGTGATATTTTCCTGTATTTTGTATCCAAAATCTTTTCGATAAAATTATTACAGTCACCCAAAACCGGCAGGTTCACTTTAAAAGATTTTTTATGCAATTCGGCCTTGTCAATGTCTACCATGATTTTATAGGCAGCGGGGGCAACTTTATCCCATGTGTAACCGATCTGCCTTAAGTTCATCCGGCATCCCATTACCAGAAGCAGGTCGCAATTCTGAAAAACAAAATTTCCACCCCTTGTTCCTACGGTTCCCGGACGTCCGGCGTATAATGGATTTGCATTTTCAATCAGGTCATGGGAATTCCAGGCAGTCATTACGGGGATATTCAGCTGTTTAACCACATGGCGGAACTTTTTTTCGGCCTGGGAAAGCCTTATCCCGCCGCCGGCGATGATCGCTGGTCTTTCAGAAATTTTCAACTTTTCAATGACTTGATTAATGATCTCGGACGGTATATCTGCCGCAGTTTCTGCTATGTCCTCTTCAGGATTATATTCATACAACTGCCTTGTGTCTATTGTAGCCGCCTGTATATCTAAAGGTATATCCAGCCATACCGGCCCGGGCCGTCCTTCTATAGCCAGAAACAGAGCCTTTTCCAGGTGGTATTTTATTTTATCCGCCTGGGTTACCATGACGGCGTATTTTGTGAGAGTCTTTACTGTGTCGGCGATGTTAAATTCCTGATCACCAAGTTGGCGCAGCGGCAAATAAGGGACGGATTTGATGGTGCATTCAAATCTGACCTGGCCGGAGATAATCAACATAGGAACGGAATCAAGCCAGGCACCCATAGCGCCGGTAATAGCATTTGTCCCGCCCGGCCCCGAAGTTACACAGACGGCCGGTAATTTCCCGGATGTTTTATAATAACCTTCCGCCGCCATTGCTGAAGCCTGTTCGTGATGGTTATAAATACATTTAATTTTCGGATGATTGCCAAACGCATTGTTCAAGTGCATGGCGCCACCACCCGTGACAGAAAAAACGTGTTTAATTTTCTTTTCAGTCAGCCAATCGGCAATATAATCAGCCAGTTTTATCTTCAAGATCATTCTCCGTTAGATTTCCAGACTTTCCAGGGCGCTTTGCCCGATTTCCAGAGTTCCTCCAACAGGCCTTTGTCCCTCATAGTATCCATCGGCTGCCAGAAACCATCATGTTGGTAAGCCATAAATTGATGCTCTTTGGCTAGTTGCTGTAGGACACCAATTTCAAGATTGACGTCGTCTTCCGTAATGTAATTGAAGACATCGGGCTGCATAACAAAGAAGCCACCGTTGATCCAACTATTGTCTCCTTTTGGTTTTTCCACAAAACCGGCAACTTCACTTGTTTTTTTGAGATTCAGAGAACCGAATCTACCCAGAGGCTGCGCCGCGGTAACTGTAACACATTTGCCGTGCGCTTTATGAAAATCGATCAGGTTAGGTATGTTAATGTTGGAAACGCCATCCCCATAAGTAAGCATAAACGGTTCATTGCCCACGTATTTTTGAATCCGCTTGACTCTGCCGCCGGTCATTGTTTCCAGTCCAGTGTTAACAAGCGTAACCGTCCATTTTTCGGCGTAATGTTGGTGGGTGAACATCTCTCTGCCACTTTTGAAGTTGAAGGTCACGTCTGATTCGTACATGAAATAGTTGGCGAAATAATCTTTGACTACGTTTGATTTATATCCGAGGCAGATAACAAATTCATCAAAGCCATAGTGTGAATAAATTTTCATGATATGCCATAAAATGGGATGTTCTCCAATTTCAATCATGGGTTTTGGTTTTAAATGCGATTCTTCGCTGATACGTGTGCCCATGCCGCCGGCTAAAATAACTACCTTCATGGATTATCCTCCAAAAAATTTATTTTTCTAAAGTGCAACCTGTCCTTTAATCGCTGCAAGATCGTAGAATGCTCTGATTTGTTGAAGCGACAAGCTTTGGTGGTTATCCCTGGCCTGATGCCAGGATTTATACCAATCAACAGTCCAGTCGATGGATGAAGAACTGTCCAACACAGGTTGCCATTTCAGCTCAAATGCCGCCTTATCAATGCTCAAGTGCAGTAAATGAGCCTCATGAGCCGCTTTTTCTTTTATCTGCGGTGTCTCGATTGTGCCGCTTCCCCAGGCGGTGATGAAACGTTCGGCAAGCTGCATGACTGTAATCTGATCCGCTGTTTGAGGGCCGAAATTCCAGGCGCCGCTGAACTTGTCGTGATTAACACGCAGCTGCTTGCCGAGAAGGAGATAACCGGACAAGGGGTCCAGGACATGCTGCCAGGGGCGAGTGGCCTGCGGATTTCTGATGATTATCGGTTTCCTCTGCGAAAGTGCGCGGATACAATCAGGGATAATTCTATCCTTTGCCCAATCGCCGCCGCCGATAACATTGCCGGCCCTTGCCGTGGCGAAGCCAAGATGCGGACCTCGCCTGTTGTCAGCAAAATAAGAGCGGAGATAAGCGGCGCAGACAATCTCCGTTGCGCCTTTGCTGGCGCTGTAAGGGTCGTGGCCGCCCAATGGGTCGTTTTCCCGATAGCCCCAGACCCATTCATTGTTTTCATAACACTTGTCGGAGGTTACTATAACTGCGGCTTTAACGGAGGGGCAATGGCGGATAGCCTCCAGTATGTTTACAGTGCCGCCGATATTGGTATCGAAAGTTGTTTTAGGATCGTCGTATGATTCCCGGACTATGGGTTGGGCGGCCAGATGGAAGACGAATTCCGGTCGGGCAACAGCAAACGCCTGTTTCACCGCTTCGAGATCGCGAATGTCGCCTTCAATGTGACGCACCATATTCTTGAGTCCGATAAGATCAAAATGATTAGGCTTGGTGTTGGGGTGCAGAGCAAAGCCCGTAACATTTGCGCCGAGCTCATGGAGCCACAGCGCCAGCCATGAACCCTTGAAACCGGTGTGGCCGGTCACAAGGACAGACTTCCCTTTATAGAACTCACCGAATAGAGAGGTTTTGATGATTGGAGGATTGGCCGATCCAGTCTTCATTTAATTTCCTTTGATTGCAAATTGCTTTTGAGAGAGTTGCTCTTAATAAAGCCATCAATTAAGTCTATCGTGTAGTCGATTTGTTCTTTACCGATGCCGGGATAGGTTCCCAAAAAGAAAGTGTCATTCATAATCCGGTCCGTGTTGGGAAGCTCTCCAATCTTGCGATGAGTAATGTTTTTATATGCCGGTTGGCGAAGCAGGTTGCCGCCAAAGAGGTTTCTTGTTTCTACTAGATTTTCGTTCAAACAAGATGTGATGTCATTTCTGGTAAATGCGATATTTTCGCTTCTCACAGTTAACGGAAAAGCAAACCAGGCCGGGTCGGAGTTTTGTGTCTTTTCCGGCAAGATGAAATATTCCTCATATTTTGCAAAACCGTTCAGCCAAAGTTGAAAATTTCTCCGACGTATTTCACAAAATTGATTCAACTTCTTTAATTGTTCAACACCAATTGCCGCCTGAAATTCCGTTGCTTTCAAGTTATATCCGACATGGGAGTAGACGTATTTATGATCATAGCCAAACGGTAATTCGCCGTGCTGGCCGGAAAACCTTTTCCCGCAGCGGTCGTTTTGACCAGGTCCGCAGAAGCAATCTCTTCCCCAATCTTTGAGGGAGCGAACGATCTTCGCGAGTGTATCATCGGATGTGAGAACCGCACCGCCTTCTCCGAGTGTAATATGGTGCGCGGGGTAAAATGAACAGGTAGCAAGATGTCCGAAAGATCCTGTTAATTGACCTTGGTAAGATGATCCCAAGGAATCGCAATTATCTTCGATCACAAAAAGGTTATGCTTGCGGGCAATAGACATAATCTCATCAAGGTTAAAAGGATTGCCCAGAGTGTGGGCGACAAATATGGCGCGCGTCTTGGGACTCAGAGCCTTTAATAAATCGGATGTATTGATATTGTAGCTGGGGATGTCCACATCCACAAACACAGGAATGAGGTTGTTTTGAATAATAGGATTAACGGTGGTGGGAAAACCGGCTGCTACTGTAATAACTTCATCCCCGGGATGCAACCTCTGGTCGCCCCGAAGAGGGGACATTAAGGCTGTTAGAGCCAGAAGATTAGCCGATGAACCGGAATTTACCAGAAGGGCATGCTTAGTCCCTACTATTTTGGCTAGTTCAGACTCAAAGCGAGTAGTAAATCGGCCTTCCGTCAGCCAGAAATCAAGAGATGCTTCGACTGCAGCTTGCATCTCTTTCTCATCGTAATATCGACCGGAGTAATGAACAGGTGTTTTTCCCGCAATGAATTCGGTTCGCGGCGCGCTTTGACGATAAAATTCCCCAACCAGATCGGAAATCTTATGCCTCAAAGATGATTTTGCTGGGTTATGATGATTCATGTTTTATCGGTCCTGAGCAAAAAATGCCGCCACCGGCTTTTTTTTCCGGGTATATTAATGCCAATCAGCGATCGCAGGCTCAAATCATTGTGAAATCGCCGGCGCCATATTCAACTTATAACAGGAAGGTCTCCACTCGTTAATAATAGGCTACGGTATCTCCTTCTTGCTGCCTCGTTATCCTTCGAAAATGAAATTTTATAATTAATATTGTAAATATTTAGCAATATTAGTGCCATTTTATCGGTTTGATTCATTAACGGTGAAGATGCAAAAAGCAGAAAACAATAGAATCGTCATTATGGTCTCGTTACCATCAAGTTGTAATTGCAATAATACAGTATTTTCATGATGTTCTGAAAATCGGTCTTCGCCTGGTAAATGGCATTGGGCTTTTTTCTTATGAGACTGTCATTTATGGACACATATTTATTCATTCATGGAGTGCATTAACCTTTTGTTGCACAGCGGTTCCAATGCAATGTTTTAGGTACAAAGTTAATATAATCAGATATATAATCTGTTTATTAGTGTTTTTCCCGGGCCGGTGTTTTAGCAATAATTATAGAATCGATGCAATATGCATCTTCCTGATACATCAGAATTAACTGGTAATATTTGGGGTTCTGATAAGAATGAAAGTCAGATAATTGACGAATGTAATGTTTTAAGATGGAGATGGATTATAGAAATCTTTGTTTCCATAAGATGGGTTGTTTTCTCCCGGGATTTCTGTGCTTTCAACGGTCAGTTTGGATAGGTGTTTTATACTGGTTGCAATAACACCACTACCGAATTTCTAAGGCCATCTTGCCAATCATGACCCCATTGAAGTAGTTTTGTCCGACCATCAAAACAAGATTATTTTTTATAAATAGTATCAAATAAATACCACTGTTCCTGCTCCTGATATATTGTTAGATTTTATTATCCACTAATATAAAAATTTCTTTACAATGAGAGTGTAATAAATTATTCTTTCGCACGTATTGAAGAAGGGTATCTGCTAGGTGTTGAATGATTTACTTACGTTGAGTTTATCATTAATTCGTAAGAAAATTAAAGTTTTTATTAAAAAATGTCGATGCTATAGCAGAATAAAATAATTAGAGGAGGAAGTTAAGTGAATATAAGCTCTGTCGATACTAGTGGAGCAATGCCCGACTCTTCAATAAAGGTGACAGCGCCTGCACAGACGATGGCGTCCTTCGGGCCTGCGCAGAAGACTGTTCCTGCCCCATCTGTACAGTCGATAGGAGGAGATGGTAATGTCAGTCCTGAGCAAGTTAAGCAGATGGTCGCGGAAATGCAATACCAGCTCGACAGTATGAATATCAGTCTGCAGTATTCTTTTTATGGAGCGCATGACGAAAAGATCGCGATCAAGGTTGTGAACAAGGAGACAGGCGATATAATTCGTGAAATACCGCCTAAAGAGATGCAGGCACTTCAGGTCAAAATGAGCGAACTGTGCGGCATGATATTCAATGAAAAGGGTTAAATAGAAGAATATTGCCATTTCAGCTTATTAGATGAAAATTTATTAAAGTTTTGCTTTATATTGTCGATATGTACGTTGGAGAGATTTAACAGGGAGAGGGAGAGTGAAATGACAATCACACCTTATCAGATTGATAGTGTGCTTAGTGCTTATACTAGGCAAAGCAAATTAAGAGTATCGCAGACTACTGCCAAGGGGAATGCACCGGAAGGAAAGTATACGGATGTCGTTTCATTGTCAGTTAAAGAAGAAGGCAAAGCAGAGGAGTTTGATAAAATAAGCTATAACATTCGGGATGTTATCTTAAAGAAGTAGAAAAAACCAATCTTTCATTAAAATTATTTCTTTTCTGATTCAGCAAAAAGTTGTATCTTCCTTACAAATCGTTCTTAAATTTCCCCTAAAGGTGTGAACTCTTATGGCAATACAAATGCCAATCGAAGAGAAGCGTACAGAAAAGAAAAAAATATTGGTAGTTGATGATTATCTGCCTACTCGCAGGCTAATCGTAGATGCTCTGGATCAGTCTTCTCAATATGAAGTTAATGAAGCCGAGAATGGCGAAGAAGCTCTGCAGCTCTTTAATAAGAATAATTATGATCTGGTGATCAGCGATATTATGATGCCCGGCATGAGCGGGATGGATTTGTTAAACCGCATTCGAGAGAAAAATCTTTTCACCGCGGTTATTATGATTACGGGCAATCCCACCGTCGACCTTACAGTTAGCGCCATAAAAAGAGGAGCTGTTGATTTTCTGACAAAACCTTTTGATATTGATGACCTGCTTTATAAAGTGGATATCCATTTGCGGGGGAAATTGCTGTTATCAAAGGAAACTGCCGAAATAATTCATGATCAGGCCAATCTTAAAGACAAATCCGACGAACTCTCGAAGCAGGGATATATATTCGATTCAATAGAAGATTCTCCTCATGATAATGACATTATATTTGAGAAGATAGCTGCGCTGGCCTTAAAACTGGTTGACGGAGAAGTCTGTTCAATTTTGCTTTTTGATGAACAGGATAACGCCTTTCATCCGAAAGTGGTGAAGGGTGAAACAGCAGAAGTTAATCGCGACAATACATACAGTGCTGCTCTTAAAATGGTGTTCAATGAGGTTGTTGAACGTAAAGAAGCAGTTATGATCAGTTCCAATGAACATCCGGACATTTCGCCATCATTGATTTGTGCTCCGTTGATGATTCGCAATTCTATATTGGGTATCCTGAGTATTAGAAAAAAGAAAAACCGGGAAGTTTTTAGTAAAAGAGACTTGCATCACATACTGAGCCTGACGAAACGCGCATCGTTGAATTTGGAAAATAAGATCCTTTATGAAAGTATCTATTCCAATATCATGGATACTTTAAAATCGCTGATATCATCGGTTCAGGCCAGGGATCATTACACGGAAGAGCATTCTCAACGTGTTACTGAGCTTTCCTTGAAAATTGCCGCCGAGATGGGCTGTTCGTTAAAAGACATGGAGAGTTTGAAAATTGCCGGGGTTCTTCATGACGTCGGCAAAATTGCCGTACCTGATAGTATTCTTTTGAAGCCGGGCAAACTGACTACGGAAGAATACATGATCATAAAAAACCACCCGACAATCGGTGAAAATATTCTCAGGCCGGTCGTTTTACTGGAAAAAGAGAGAAGAATTGTCCAGTGTCACCATGAAAGATGGGATGGCAAAGGTTATCCTCTGGGGCTTTCCGGTGCGGAAATCCCTTTTTTGGCGCGTATCTTAATGGTTGCGGATTCTTTTGACGCAATGACCAGCAACCGTCCCTATCGTGCTACTATGCCTTTGGAAAAGGCTTTAGATGAATTGATTAGCAATAAAAATACGCAATTTGATGCCGACATCGTCGAAGCCTTTGTTAAAATTCTATAAATATTTCTTTAAGATGGCATACTAATTGATATCTTCTTCTAAAAGTCAGGAGAAGATCATGGTTGTTTCTGTCAATAATAATTTATTTAAAATAAGCGGTATTGATAAGCTGAATTCGGCGACTTCAAATTCCCCTGCGGTAAACAATCAAAGCACTTTCAGTGATCTCTTGCGTAATACTCTTCAAAAAACAGGGGCTTCCCAGTCATCGGGAGAGGAACTGTCAGCTTTAACAAAAGATCAAGTAGCCCTTCTTGTCAAAAATATCCAAACTCAAATGAATAGCCAGCTTTTTAACATGGTATTCAATACCGGAGAACAAATTAGTAATGTGCCCTCAGGTCTGTTGCCTGATTATGCTAAAGAACTAACAGCATCTTTGTTGGAAGCGTCAAAAAACCGTCAGGATCCGCCAAAAAACCATGTTGCTTCGGACAGGTTAAATCTGGATGCTTTCATTGAAAAAGCAGCGCGCAAGTATGAAATTGACCCGGATTTGATTCGATCCGTGATTAAAACGGAAAGTAATTTTGATCCGCGGGCTACTTCACCTAAAGGGGCAATGGGGTTGATGCAATTAATGCCGGAAACAGCAAGGGATCTGGGAGTCAAAAATGCTTATGACCCTCAAGAAAATATTATGGGCGGAACAAGTTATTTAAAAACATTGCTGGACCGTTATGATGGGAAAGTAAACCTGGCGCTGGCGGCTTACAATTGGGGCATGGGTAATTTAGAAAGAAACTCGAGTCGTCTCCCCCGGGAAACAACAAATTATATAGCTAGAGTTAACAGCTATTATAAAGATATCAAGAAATCAGCTTAATTTCACTATTCATGCAACACTACTTTTGTCACCGTCTTCATAAACATAAGTATTAAGCGTGACCGTCAGGCGATCATGTTACAAGACACCGACGCGTTTGGGCATAATATTGCAGTTTGATGCGGATTAGTTTGTTTAATTATTGTTTTTGATCCATTGTTGTAAAGCTGGAAGGGAGCGATCAACATAAAGAAGGTTTCGTTCTTTTTTCTTAATTTTTTTTCCGGGCAGAGTTTCCAATAGTCCAAAGTTAATATTCATCGGCTGGAAATTATCGGCATGTTCGGCGGACGTTATATAATTCAATAATGACCCCAGTGCAGTGGTCACAGGCGGCGGTTGGAGTTGTTTTCCTTCAAGGATAAATGAGGCATTTAATCCCGCTAAAAGCCCCATGGCAGTTGATTCCATGTAACCTTCCACGCCGGTAATTTGTCCGGCAAAAAAAATATTAGAATTTGTTTTCAGTCGCAGCGAAGGTTCCAGAAGTGATGGAGAGTTGATGTAAGTGTTGCGATGGATGCTGCCCATCCGGGAGAAGTTGGCATTTTCCAGACCGGGAATCAGCCGGAAGATACGCTCCTGCTCGGGCCAGGTAAGCTTGGTTTGAAATCCGACCATGTTAAAAATGGTTCCGGAGACATTTTCCCGACGCAATTGAACAACTGCATGAGGCATAAGTCCTGTATGCGGATCGATCAATCCCACCGGTTTCATTGGTCCGAAAGCAAGAGTATCTTCACCGCGGGCAGCCAATACTTCAATCGGCAGGCAGCCTTCAAAGTGTTTCATTTCTTCGAATGATTTAGCGGGGACTTTCTCGCCGTCCAGTAATTTCTGACGAAAGCGTTTATATTCTTCTGCCGAAAGCGGGCAGTTGAGATAATCGGGAGTGCCTTTATCGTAGCGGGATGCCCAATAGACTTTCTCCGGATTAATGGAATCAGCTTCGACGATCGGAGCAATAGCATCATAGAAATATAAATAGGAACTGCCCAGCACTCGGGCAATTTCCTGTGACAGTCCATCGGATGTAAGCGGTCCCGTGGCAATGATTGTTAAAGCATCAGACGGTATTTCGGTTATTTCAATCCGGCTTAGAGTGAAATTATTCTGTTTCAGCAAGCTGTCTTCCACTTTGCGGGAAAACTCTTGACGATCTACGGCCAGAGCACTCCCTGCCGCTACAGTTGAATGATCGGCGGCAGATAATATCAGAGAGTTGAGTCGGCGCATTTCTTCTTTAAGCAGACCGTGAGCGTTATCGAGACTATTAGATTTCAGGGAATTGCTGCAAACAAGTTCGGCAAGTCCATCCATTTTATGGGCAGGAGAAAACTTTTGCGGCTTCATCTCATAAAGATGAACTGCGTGCCCCCGTTGCAGAAGCTGCCATGCAGCTTCACATCCGGCAAGTCCGCCGCCGATTATTGTAACAGAAGATTTGGTCATTCTTCAGAAAGCGTTTTAGGTATCTTCTTGATAGTCTTACAATCCGGATACCCCGTGCAACCGAGAAATTTTCCATACCGACCGCGTTTGATGGCCATGGGTTTTCCACATTGATCACAAGCTACATTAGATATCTCCGGTTCCTGCGTTGTCGCTTGCCCGTCCTTGCCCATTTTCTTGATATTTTTGCAGGTTGGATAACCGGAACAACCCAGGAACTGACCATACCGGCCGCGCTTGACAGCCATTGGTTTTCCACACAATTCACATACGGCATCCGTTACCTGTGCTTCCTGCACAACTATCTCGCCATTATCGTTTCTGGAGGCATTCAGGGTGTTTTTACACTCGGGATATCCCGAGCAAGCCAGGAACTGCCCGAAGCGGCCATCCTTGACAATCATTGATTTTCCGCATTTGTTGCATTTAATTTCTGTTGTTTGAGTTTCCACGTGGCGAACTTTCCCTTCTTCATCATGTGTGAAGTTCATTGTGTTCTTGCATGTCGGGTAATTGGAGCAGGCCAGAAAACGCCCGTTCTTTCCCCACTTGATAACCATCGGGCTTTGGCACTTTTCGCATAAAAGGTCTGTCGGAGTTTCTTCTTGTTTGACATTCCTCATTTCATCCTTCGCTGTCTTTAATTCCTGCGCGAAAAGATCATAAAAGTCGTGCAGGGTTTTTCCACGTTTGCTTTCTCCCCCCTCAATCATGTCCAGCTTATTCTCCATGTCTGCGGTGAAAGCCATATCCAGCACGGTGGGAAAGTTTTTAACTAACAACTCGGTAACAATCATTCCCAGTTCTGTGGGAAAAAATTTACCTTTTTCACGACGGGCATATTCCCGGTCCTGAATAGTCGAGAGGATTGTTGCATAAGTGCTGGGGCGGCCAATGCCTTTTTCTTCCAGTTCACGCACCAGAGAAGCTTCCGAGAAACGGGGTGGCGGTTGGGTGAATTTTTGTTCAGAGTTTAAACTCAGTAATGTCAATTTTTCTTTTACCTTAACTTCCGGGAGAAGCTTGTCGATTCCGTTCTCTTCTTCTTTTTCATCCTTGCCTTCCGTATATACAATGGTGAACCCTGGAAATTTAAGAATTTGCCCCTGAGCACGTAAGATGCAATTAGCCCCGCTGATATCAATTGTGGTTTGATCAAAAACAGCCGGATTCATTTGGCTGGCGACAAAGCGGTTCCAGATAAGCTGATAGAGCTTAAATTCATCGGCAGATAAGTATTCTTTAATGTCCTGCGGCTTATAACCCATGGTGGATGGACGAATTGCTTCATGAGCATCCTGTGTTTTTTGACCGTTCTTATATATATGCGGTTTAGCAGGCAGATATTCAGCAGAATAATTTTCTTTGATAAAGGAGCGCACGGCTTGCAGCGCTTCATCGGCAATGCGGTAAGAGTCGGTCCTCATATAGGTAATGAGACCAACGGAACCGTCTTTACCCAACTCAATACCTTCATATAATTTTTGCGCGACCATCATGGTTTTTTTGGCGGAAAAACGCAGCCAGCGCGAAGCTTCTTGCTGTAATTTGCTGGTGGTAAAGGGAGGCAAGGCTGAACGCTTAAGTTCTTTCTTCTCCAGTTTTTCGACACTGAAAGAAGCTTTTTTCAGGGATTCAAGAAGTTTGGCGGCTTGTTCACCATTGACAACTTTTGCTTTTTTGCCGTCGATTTTAAGTAATTTAGCATCAAAGGGGGGAGGATTGTTCCCTGCAAATTGGCCCTGCAGATTCCAGTATTCCTCGGGAATGAATTTATTTATTTCATCTTCCCGTTCACAAATCATTCTTACGGCGACAGACTGGACACGTCCGGCGCTTAATCCTCTTTTAACCTTGTCCCAAAGTACCGGGCTGATCTGATAGCCGACAAGCCTGTCCAGAATCCGGCGCGTCTGCTGGGCCTCGTATTTATTGAAATCAAGATTCAAAGGATTGGCAATCGCTTCTAAAACCGTATTTTTCGTCAGATCGTTAAATAATACACGATAAATGTTTTTATTTTTCGTGTTGATTACATCGGAAATATGCCAGGCAATTGCTTCACCTTCACGATCCGGATCAGGCGCCAGATAGATATTTTCGGCATTTTTGGCCGCTTTTTTCAGTTCATCAATTATTTTTTTCTTGGCATCAATATTCTTGTAAGTCGGTTCAAAATCATTTGTGAGATCAATGCCTAGAGTGCTTTTCGGCAGATCCTTGATATGTCCCATAGAAGCGACAACATTAAAATCTTTCCCCAGAAATTTTTTAATGGTTTTAACTTTTGTGGGTGATTCAACAACGACTAACGAATTGGCCATGATTACTCCTTATATTTTGCCGCACCCTATAATGGGGAGAAGGAAATTTGTAAAGACATATTTATTACTGCCAGCCGTTTATCAACAATAACTGTAGCAGTGTAATATGTTAACCGGTGTTAGATGATGTTGTTAAGTACATGAAATATTATGGTAAATTAGTATGGGCCTCTAAAGAAAAAAACTTTCCCGGATATTGCTTGATAATCCCGTCTAACTCCAGTTTCATTAAAGAACTTAAGATTTCACCTGGCGCTAAATCGGTTTCATTGAGCAGTTCATCAATGTGCAGGCGGCTATCGGATAAAAGAGCGATAATCTGCCGATCGATCGAATTTAAATTATCTTTCTTCTTAACCAACTTTTTTTCTTTTTCGGAAACTGATGATGATTTCCGTATTTTTGTTTTTTCCAGCTGAGGCAGAATTTCTTCTAAAATATCAAGGGTATTTTCAATCAGTTTTGCTCCCTGCTTGATAAGTTTGTTTGTTCCCCGAGAACCTGGTGAATCGATGCTTCCCGGAACGGCGAATACTTCCCGTCCCTGCTCCAGTGCCAGCCTTGAGGTAATTAGTGAGCCGCTTTTATCTCCTGCTTCTACGACAACCACACCATAGGACATACCACTGATGATGCGATTTCGGGCGGGGAAATTACAGGCGCGCGGTGGTGTGCCCAGGGGGTATTCGGAAACAATGGCTCCATTTTCACAAATTGCAGCAAATAATTTTTTGTTTTCCGGGGGGTAGATAATATCCAGGCCGGTGCCTATGACCGCAATAGTGCGCCCCTGTGCCGTCAGCGCTCCGCGATGAGCTGCTGAATCGATGCCCCGCGCTAAACCGCTGATGACAGTAATTCCCTGAAAAGCAAGCTCACGGCTGATTTTCTCGGTTGTGTATTTGCCGTAAGTACTGGCGAGTCTAGAGCCAACCAGGGCGATATTAATGTCATCTTTTTTGAGAATTCCTTTTACATAAAGCAAAGGTGGCCGGTCATAAATTTCCAAAAGTTTTGCCGGGTATAATTCGTCCTGATAATTAATAATATTAATGCCGGCATTTTCTAAAAGTTCCAGATCTTTATTAATAGTGGCCCATTCTTTAAATGCGGCAATGCCGGCGGCAGCTTTCTTTGTGACTCCCGGTGTCGTCTGCAACTGGGAGGTTGATGCGGAAAAAACTGCTTCCGCTGTCCCGAAATTATCGATGAGCGAGGTAAGTACAATATTGCCTATTCCGGTGACAGACTTTAAGGCCAGCCAATATTTTAATTTATCGTATGCCATTTGAATACCTGTAAAAAAGTGGTCGAACGTTACATCTTATCTACCCGATGTGTCAAGGGTTTTGGTAAACAAAAGACTGATGGCTGAGGGTGGAAGGCTGAAGACCGACGGCTAAAGGCAAAGGCTCGAAGACCGGCGTATGCCGGTGAAGGATAAAAGAACTAATTATTGCTTAATTTTATGCTTTGCGCTAGGTAGCCCTATCTGCATTTGAGGTGTAATATATGTCGGTTCTAAACAAATCTATTATTTTAATTATTATCGCATTGATGATTTGTCCATATATTGTCGCTGCTCAAAACGGGACGAGACAAATTCAGCAAGGTAGCAAAAAAAACAACCTTGATGCCGGTAAGATTGTCAATGAAAATAATATGCTTTCCCGTCCGGTAATGGCAGTTACACCCAGAGAGATAGATATTGGAACAATTGGCCCGGGTGAAACCGGCTCTGGAGTATTTGTCCTGAAGAATATGGCTTCCGGTTTTATGAACTGGTCTACTTTCGGTGTGGAAGGCTGGAAGACACTGGAAAACCAGAAATTGTCCGGTACAGTGGAAGATGATGCCAATTATTTGCGTATTGAAGTTAATGCTTTAGCGAGTGAAAAAACGGCAAATTTGTCCAAATCCAAGTCCTTATTTTATCCAGTAGAAATCAAGATGACGGCGGGAAATGGAATAATCGTCTGCCGGAAGAATTTGTCTGCAGGTTCGCACAGAGAGGCGATTAAATTAACTTCTGCCGGTGGTAACAGGACAATATTTTTAACGTTTAAAATAGTTTCCAGCCAAGAGTTGGCGCAAATAAATTTAAACCCGGAAAGAATGGATATGGGTAGCGTGCTGCAGGGGAAAACCGTATCCAAGAAATTAAGATTGACCAACAAAGGAAAAGAAATATTAAAATGGTCTTTAGCAGAGCAAAAACAAAAGCGCAGTGAAGTAACTGCCGGTGTTTTCAAGAAGGGGAAATATATCTCTTTTGTCAATGAAGAAACGAGGGGAAACGGAAATTATGTTCCTCCTGCCTACCTTAAGGAAATGATGGATATAGTCGGCAAATGGTCGGAAAATGACGGATATCCGTCAAGCACCACCAGTACCAACTCCCTCAAATTTCATTTCAGCGGGACAGGATTGATTCTCTATTTTACAACTTATCCGGATGCAGGCAATCTTACTATTTATCTGGACGATAAGCTGATAAATGAACATGACTGGTTTGTCGATCAGAAGGAAAAGAGTGAGCTGTTGATTGCTGAAGGACTTGTTGATAGTCCTCATGTAGTTACTCTGGTCAATAAGGATGGCCGTTTAGATATCGAAGGTGTCCGAATATTGGGTAAAGATGTAATGCGCGGGCCAGCCGGTTGGATTAACGTTTTTCCCTATTCCGGTTCAACAACACTGGAAACAGAGTATATTAATATTAATTTAAATGCCGCTCAGCTTACACCAGGATTTTATGGTGATAATGTAATTTTTAATTCCAACGGTGGTGAGGGAGTCGTCGAAGTTTTTGTAGAAGTAATTCCCGATAAATTGACGAAAGTTATAGATGTGTTCCGTTATTCCAAGGGATTAGATTTTCTTTTTACAGCCAATCCGCAAGCGGAAACTCAGCGCCTGATTCAAAATGCATATGTTAAAGATGGGATCGCCTTCCGTCTTTTTGTGCCGGATACGCCGGGAACAACAAATTTATATCGGTGGTATAATCCGCTGAAAAAGGATCATTTTTATCACTATGATTCTAAAGGTGGCGGCAAACAATTACAGGGGTATGTTTTTGAAGGATCCATTGGCAATATTGCGACATCCCGTATGACGAATACCAAAGAACTATACCGCTGGTTTAATCCCGCGACAGGGCATCATTTTTATACCACCGATCCGAAGGGAGAAAAAGTTGTAAAAAAAGGATACAGGTTTGATGGTATTGCCGGTTACGTACGGTAAGGCAGAAAATATTCAGCAATTGATCTTGACAAAAGCAGGAAGAGGGGATATTAGGCTAACTCTTTTTTTGGTGCAGAAATAAGAAGGCGCCTGTAGCTCAGCTGGATAGAGCAACGGACTTCTAATCCGTGGGCCGAGAGTTCGAATCCCTCCAGGCGCACCAAGGCGAAAATGGTGGGTGTAGCTCAGTTGGTTAGAGTGCCGGGTTGTGGCCCCGGAG
>CAYXZW010000005.1:24808-113166 GCA_964469905.1 uncultured Smithella sp. | reverse complement strand
GCCTACTACTGCAACATTCGGCATAATTATCATCCTTACATTTTTATCGGTTTAACGGAAATTACGTGTGGCAATTTCCTTAATTTATCAAGGACATCTTCCGGGGCAGCCGAGTCTGTATTCAGTAGAACCAGCGCCAGTTTCGCTTCCTGATCGCGGCTTAAGTGCAACCGGGCAATATTGACTTTGTTATTGCCGAGGGTTGTTCCCAGGTTGCCGATAACACCCGGTTGGTCATAATTGGATACCGCCAGCATATGTCCTTCCGGAACGATTTCCACGGAAAATTCATTGATGCGGACAATCCGCGGGTCGTGTTTTCCGAACAGGGCGCCGGCGGTAATGCTTGTCTCTTTAGATGTTTTGACCGTCAGCGTGATCATGTTGGTATAATCCTTCATTTCAGTGCTTTTGGATTCCACAACCTTAATGCCTCTTTCTTTGGCAATAACCGGAGCATTAATGTAATTGACTGTTTCCAGCAAAATCGGCTCTAAAAGGCCTTTGAGCAAGGAAATAGTTATCGGAGCAACATTGTGGTTGAGAATTTCACCGCTATATTCAATGTTTACCTGCTGAATGGCGCCGCTTACCAGTTGTGACTGGAAAGTACCAAGTTTTTCCGCCAAATCCAGATAGGGACGGATGACAGTCATTATTTCTGCGCTGACCGAGGGGAAATTTACGGCGCCTTTTATTTCGCCGGTTGCAAAATAGGCGGCAATCTGGTGAGCAATGGCGATGGCCACATTAGTCTGTGCTTCGTCGGTGGAGGCACCCAGATGTGGCGTACAGATAACATTATCGAGGGCAATCAATTCCATGTTTTTGGTTGGTTCTTCTTCGAAAACATCGATAGCCGCACCGGCAAGCTTACCGGAGACAAGAGCATCATACAGAGCTTTTTCATTGACGATGCCGCCACGGGCACAGTTAATCAGAAAGACACCTTTTTTCATTTTAGCAAAGGCCGGGGCGTCAAGCAGATTCTTCGTTTCCTTGGAAAGCGGTGAATGAACGGTAATAAAATCCGCTTGCTCATAAATTTCATCGAGCGATACCAGGGTGATCCCCATTTGTTCGGCCACATCCGGGGAAATAAACGGGTCATGGGCAATCACAGTCATCTTGAGCCCCTGGGCGCGGTCTGCGACAATTGCCCCGACGCGTCCCAGTCCGATGATTCCCAGTGTTTTATTGCAGTATTCGTTGCCCATAAATTTGGTTTTTTCCCATTTGCCTGCTTTCATGGAAGCAGTGGCCTGCGGTATGCGCCGGGCCAGCGAAAGCATCATGGCTATAGCATGTTCGGCTGTTGTCACCGTATTGCCGCCGGGGGTATTCATGACGACGATACCACGTTTGCTGGCAGCGGGGATGTCGATATTGTCCACACCGGCACCGGCGCGGCCGATAGCGGCAAGTTTGGTTGCCGCTTCAATTATCTCGGCAGTTGCTTTTGTTGATGAGCGGACGATCAAAGCATCATAATCTTTGATAATAGCTTTTAATTCTTCCGGTTTCAGGTTTGTTTTGACCTCAACCTTTATGCCCGGGGCGTTGTTCAGTATTTCTACGACTTCGGCAGCCATAGAATCGCTGACTAAAACTCGTTTCATAACAATTCTCCTATTTACAGATTCTTAATCTTTTCGTTATAGACCTTTTCCAGTTCCGTAAGGGCTGTTTTGATATCACTTTCTTCAATGGTCGGGCCGCACCAGAAGCGGTATCCCGCCGGGGCATCCTTGTAGGCATTGATGTCATGGGCGATATTTTTCTTGCTTAATTCCGAGGCGATGCCTTTGAGAAATTTTCCTTTATCTTCGGCGGAAAGATTATCCACTTTGGCGCTGTTTACTATCAAGCAAACTGAAGTGTTCGAGCGGGTTTGGGCATCCTTGGCCAGAAAATCAACCCAGTCTGTTTTGGCAACCCAGTCTTCGACGGCGCGCAAATTACCCATGCTTCTTTTTATCAGACCGGAAAGCCCGATTGCTCCTGCCCACTTTAAGGCGTCCAGATAATCTTCCACGCAAACCATGGAAACAGTATTGATAACATCACCGTCGAAAATGGCGCGGTTAATTTTTCCACTTTTCTTGAGGCGGAAAATCTTGGGCATCGGCCAGGGTGGGTCATAAGATTCCAGGCGCGCGACTGCCCGGGGACTCAATACCAGCATGCCGTGGGCGGCTTCACCGCCTAAGCACTTTTGCCAGGAAAAGGTAGTTACATCCAATTTGGACCAGTCCATTTCCATTGCAAACGTTGCGCTGGTGGCATCGCATAAAGATAATCCTTCGCGATTGGCGGGAATCCAGTTCCAATCAGGAACTTTTACGCCGCTGGTCGTGCCGTTGGCCACAAAGACGACGTCATTAGTCCAGTCAACGGATTTCAGGTCAGGCAATTTTCCATAATCGGCCTTTAAAACTTTCGGGTTGAGTTTGAGTTGTTTGGTAATATCCGTAGCCCAGCCGTCGGAAAAGCTTTCCCATACTAGCACGGAAACCGGCCTGGAACCTAAAAGGCTCCACATGGCGGCTTCAAAAGCGCCGGTATCAGAAGCGGGCATAATGCCAACGAGATAATCATCCGGTATGTTTAGGATTTTTTTTGTTTCAGTGATTGCCTTAACTATTCTTTCTTTACCCAGGGCGGAGCGATGTGAACGGCCTACCGGTGTGTCCTTGAGGGCATCTAGGTTCCAGCCTGGTCTTTTACTGCAGGGGCCTGAACTAAAATTTGGGTTTTGCATTTTATACATCCTTCAATGAAATTTGAAAAACAAGCCGCTTTTTATACCAGCAATGATAATTATACTCAAGAAATATAAGACTCATATAAGGGTGATTGAACGATTTGACTCCTGATGTAGTCTAAATACTCGGAATAAAAAAATATTTGTTGATAGCGGGCGCCGTTTGCCGTTGACACGTCAGAGGTTTTTGCCTATAATTGGACAGCAAAAAGTCAAATCAGGAATGTTAATTTTACCTTGGGAGTTAATTTATGTCTGATTTTAATCCGCCCGATCCCAACTTTGCCCGGCGTGTCCGAACGAGTTTCGCCAAACAGCAATTAATGAAGACTCTGGGTGCCAGGCTGATCAAAATTAACGCCGGGGATGTTCACGTAGAGCTTCCTTATAATCTTGCCTGGACGCAACAGAATAAGCATCTTCATGCCGGAATTCTAACCGCAATTTTGGATAATGCCTGCGGATATGCTGCCTATAGCCTGATGCCTGCCGCCTCCGATGTGATTGTAGTGGAACTCAAGATAAATTTTCTGGCGCCGGCCAAAGGGGAAAAGTTTATCGCCATGGGGAAAGTAATCAAAGCGGGTCGGACATTGACGGTATGCCAGGGTGAAGTAATGGCCTGTGATAATGGTGAAGAAAGACTTATCGCCACAATGCAGTCCACAATAATGGCTATGGTCAAAAAGCAAAAATAGAAATATGCTTTTGATCATGATTCGATCGTAAACGGCAATGTCAAAAAATAATTGTTTGCAGAGAACGTATATGGCTTGCACAATTGTAGCCGGATACATGCCCGGTGCTATCGGTAGAGTGACCCAGCTGCATGCCAGTTATTATCATCGGAACTGGGGATTTGGTCTTTATTTTGAAGCGAAGATAGCCGCGGAACTTGCGCAATTCATGCAATCATTTAATCCGGCTTGGGATGGCTTCTGGGCTGTCGTTGATGATCAGATTGTCGGATCGATTGCCATTGTGGGAGATCAATCCAATGCGCGAAGATCAAGATTGCGCTGGCTGATAATGGCTCCGGAATATCAGGGCCGTGGTTTTGGAAAAAGTCTGCTGGAAGAAGCGGTTGGTTTTTGCCGGGAAAGAAATTTTAATAAAGTATATCTGACAACCTTTGCCGGGCTTGATGTTGCCCGCCGTCTTTATGAGCAGTCAGGCTTTACGATCATTGAAGAAGGGGAAGGTTCTTATTGGGGAAAACCGGTACTAGAACAGACATTTGAACTTATCTTGTGATACTTTGAGTTGGAACTTATGCCTATTTAAGGGGGTGTGCCCATTTCTGCAATGGGCACTTTCCCTTAAATCCTAGCGGCCGGGAACAATGAGTTTGGATGCTTCCTGACGTTGCATTTCTTTGGCTTCAGCTATCATCGCCTGAACCGTTTTTTCAATTGCTTCGGGTAATTGGGCGGCTGCCTCGCTGAGAGTCTTGGCCCCTTCAATGTGACACTGAACAGGAATCGGTCCATTGGGGGACATCAGCTGGGCTATTCCGGTAAAAATTACTTCCCTGCTCTCATCGGTCGAGCCGTCAATCTTGACCGGTGTGAGACGCCGGATGGTGGCATACGTCAGGTCCGTGAAGGACTCTTCTTTGTACAGGTTATCGATATTTATTTTAATATCCGTCATTTTAGATTCGTTCATTAGTCTTCTCCTCTTGCTAGGGGTTGTTTTTAATCTGCCCCGAAAAACAGCGGAAACGGTAAGCTAAGCGACCTCACTCTTTTCGGATCATTGAAAGCTTCCGTACACTGAAAAAGCTGAATCGTCAAATGTTATTAGACCAATTCTTAATCAAAGCCGTCAATTAGGCGGGAATAAAGCCGAGTTTTTTCTTAAGCCATAGAAATGGAAAAAGCATAGATACGCTCTGCTGATATCGCCGGTAAGCATCGCCAAATTCCAATAGCAGTTTGCGTTCCTCCAGCAGTGTGCCGATTAAAACATATATACTCAAGATCACATTGCTTATGAGTGTCGTTACATCCAGATCACATGCCCAAAGAAGCGGGAATATTCCTGCATAGAAAGGGTGACGCACGACACCTAGAATTCCGCAGGAAGAAAGCTTACCGGTATTGTTGATCAGATTATGGCTGGTGTCTTCCTTGATCTGGGCCAGACCGGAGAATTGAGCAAAGTTGTAATGTCTTGCTCCGGCGACGAAGAGAAGAATTCCGCTGAGAAGGAGGATATATTTCAGGGGAAGCAGATAACCGGACCAGACAAAAAATGGTTCCTGTTTTATTGATTGCGAAAAAATAACGATGGGAATCAACGTAACGATGGAGAAAATGTTGTAAAACAGACGGTAAAAACGGTATGTATGTCCCAGCTTCCGGTAGACGTAAGAGGTTGCGGTTGAGCTGATTAATGCGCTGTGCAGCACACAAAATGTGATCCATAAAAGTGTCAGGATGAGATATTCCATGGTTTTTCCTCAAGGAAATGCCGACAGGATATTAACAGCAGCATCCGCCTTTTGCAGATTTCCCATTATTGCATGGTTCAATGGAGCAACAGCATTCGCCGCCTTCTCTCCCCAGCAGGGAGTTGATGACCGCAGCCGCACAGCCGACACCTGATTGCACGGAAATGGCATTAGTCGGGCAATTCAGACTGCACGCTCCGCATTCCATACAGGCATCGCGATTTTGTATTGCTGCATGTTTGCTGTTCATTTGAAACACTTCATGGGGACAAACGTCCAGACACATCCCGCAGCCAGTGCATTTACTTTCGTCAAGCTTCAGAGTTACAACGTTTTTTAAATATGCTAAATTCCCCATTTTAACCTCCTTCTAACTAAGCAATCAATCGCGATGTCATCCAGCTTACCAGACCTATTGCACCGGCGGCAATCTCTGCGGGCAGTGCCCAGCGTATTTCTTTCTTTACTCCCGATAACGATGTATAAGTCGAGGCGCCGGTAAAATTCATTGCCAAAAAAGCTGCTATTGCCGGAATAATCAGCAGCCAAGCTAGCGCCTCGATCCTTCCTGCCCAGATCTGTAGATTTACATCCCGCAGATAAAGAAGGATGAGAGCAACAACAAAGCCGATGGAAAAACCTTTAGTCGAAAATGCGCGCCCCGGCAAATAAGGCAAAAGAAGCGGATTTAAAACTGCGCCGCTGACTATAGCACTCAATAGCGCAAAAACGGCAAACAAGCCATAGTTCAGAGTGTTGGCCCAGAATCCTTCCGGACCGCCGATGCCGCTTAAAAGAAAGAGAACAGGAGCAATAATCAAAAAGGGTTTTACTGCGTAGACACCTTCAATAGGGATCAACACCGCTCTGTCTTTTAAGGGGAAGGTTATTGTCCGCATTGCCGGTGTCGTTTTCCAGCCGGAATCAAGATAGGCCGGCAAATCCGCCGCCCTGACAGGCCCGTAATATACTTTAAACCCCGAGATTTTTTTCACAGTATGGCCGGCTACGCCAGGTGCTCCGAGTTGCGGCAGGATTAATTTCCGGTGGCTGACAATATTTTTCAGGCCGCTTGCTTCGATTCTTTTAATTAGTTCTTCTGTGCCGAATGTTCCCTTGCCGGCGGCACACCAGACATTGATACCTTTTGTATCCAGCACTAAAATCCAGGCGTTTCTGTTGGAGAGTTCCCTGCGCAGGTAATCGAAGCTCATTTTATAATTGGCGGTAACCAAAACCGGTGAATTGCTGTCCGGATTACTGAGGGCATAGAGGCCGGGGTCAACCGTATAATCCATTCGTCCGACACCAAAGCGGGCCCTAATAGTTCCCCAATGATCCCTGCTGTGCAACTGGGCGGAGACCTGCGGTATCCGGCCTGCTGTCGTTGAAATAGATCCGGTAACAAAAGTTTGATCTAGTCTCGGCATGCTGTTTTGTGCTTCTTTTGCTGTTGAACAACAACTGGATTCCTCCTGAATTACCGGCAATATTATCGGGCTTGCGGAACAGGAACAACTTTCTTTTTCATTCATAATAATATCCTTCCTATTCACAGCAGCTATAGCCATCCGCCGATTTTTTTATTGCTGTAATGAAAATTGTAATTGACTCCAATACATTCGCTCTTTTTTCTTCAGGGATATTCATATTTATTTTCTGGAAAAAATCGGCCAGGCACAGGGAAACATTTTGATGAATTTTTCTGCCCTCATCGGTCAGGAAAAGCGTTACCGCCCGCGAATCGTGAATGGCCTTATCACGCCTTAAAAGTCCTTTGGAAATTAAAGGATTAACCAGTCGGGTAGTTGTGCTTTTTTCCACGGCGAGAATTGTATGTAAATCGGCCATATGAAGCTCTTGACGTTTGGCTACAGCATCAAGGATCATAAACTGATGAAATGTTACGCCCTCACAAAAGGCCACATCCTGCTTGCAACAGCGCGTCACCTGCGCCATTCCCATAAATATTTCCATCAGCTCGCTGCTTTTTTCATTTATATTTACGATCATGGTTGTATTATACAACTATAATTGCGTTTGTCAAGAGAAAAAATATAAATGTTGCAAAGAGATTGTTACGAAACGCGCCCTTCAAGTATTGCGAATAAGTCTAAGTCGGAGGAAGCTATCGCATAGGCCTATAATATTATGACATTTCTTCGGTCGTTTCATTACTCGCAAAAGGCAAAGTGCCATTCCAGCGAGCAGCAGCCCGGCGTATGACACCTTGGAGTAATGAACTTTCCTGTCATTATGCGCTAAGCGTTTCCCACCCCTGGCATGGGGATTAAAGGGCATTGGGGCTAACTTAGGTTTGACGAATTCATAAAAAGCCCCACAGTCGTCATACCGTCGAAAGACGGTATCCAGAAGATATTGAAATTGCGTCATTACGGTTTCCAGCGGAATGGCGCCGCAGCTTAAGTTAGAGCTAACGGGATTAAGGAGATGGACGTTTTATTATCCGTTCAATGCAATAATTTTCGCTCTGGTTTCTTCATTCAGAAAATTCCACAATCCGATTTGTTTAATAGTGTCGACTTTGGGAATACCGGTGTCACTCCAGCCGCGCTGCGCATAATACACGGCAATTAATTTTCTTAATTCTTCCTGGCGATGCTTCATGAGCAATTCCCGCTTCCCGGTTGTTGCCATTCCGGCAATGTCCGCCAAAGGTTTATTCAGGATTTTGCTTAGCTGCCCGTCATTATATTCTTTTTCAGCATCATAAAGAGAATCTTCCGTGGGGCCTATGGCCCTGTCCGGAATCCAGTCGTGCTCGCCGGTCCGGGCGCCAAAGGCCAAAACATTCATCAACCGCTGCAAATTGATATCCCGGTCTGTCTGCTCGAATATCTTTTCCCAGGTCATATTGGTGCCCAGCATGCCGTTATAAAAATCAGCATAGATTTCCTGAGAGGCGGGGTTGATATAAATATCCGTATCGGTGCGCTGGCCGGAATCAGGATTGAAAACGTCCACCCAGGGCAGTTTGCAAAGCCCCAGATTGTCATTGCCCAGACGAACGCGCGGATAGGTGATTAACGCCTTTGCCTTTGCTTCAAATGTTGGAAAAGCGCCCAGCAGATCCACCTTCACGAGCCAGGCGGCGGCATGATGCGCCCCGATGTCGCTGGCTGCCGCATAGGATGCCTGCATGGATAATGACCGATGTGTCCGGTAAAGAGAAAAGGGCAGGCCCTTGGTCTGCATGGCAAACTGTTCGAGCTCCTTTTGGGGATCAGGTTTACCTGTTCTGGCGACGTAAATAGCTGCGATCCAGGTGATCAATTCGACCATGCCCTTGCCGGCAACTTCGGCCAAGGCAGTTTCCTGGCGGGCTATCCGATGGATAAAAGCCAAAGATGATTCTTCATCACCCCAGATGAGCGTAAAGCCGTCGGTATCTGCGCCTGTCAGGTATTCTCTCTGATAGCATTCCATCATGAAGGACATGATGACTGCTGTAGTGATGGTATCAATGCCGTAATTATCGCAATGCCAGTTGGCTTCCATGATAAATTCGGGATTCCAGACACCGATGTTGGAACCGAAAGCGGCTGCCGTTTCATACTCAGGTCCGTCCACCCAAACCTTTTTTCCGCTGTGCTCACCGGTGGCCAGCGTTACCCAGCCGCCTTTTGTGCAGCGCAGATTACAGCCGGGGAAGCATCCATCCATGCCCCGGTGGTCGAAAAGATGCTCCTCATAAAATTTTCCGCAGATATTACCCGCCTGCGGGTCAGACCCGAACTGATAATTTTTTACCGGCAATGATTGGTATTCATCCTTATTCATGAAAGAGATCAGTCCGGCCGAACCTTTGCGGGACATTCTCAGTGATTGCGGATCAACCTCCTTGACGATTTTGTGGAGTTGTAATCCTGCCTGCTTTACCTTGTGCCAATCTGCTGCCCCGTAAGGATTATCGCCATGCGGATATTGTGCAAGAACAACTATGGCCCGAATGTTCTTATGCATCATGATTGATCCCAGTCCCGTGCGCCCGGCCTGTTTTGTCCGAAAAAGCCCTTTTTCCCCATCCACTGGTTTAACCGCATCGAAATAATGGCTGTTGATACAGCCATAGTTAGTGTTGGCCGCGCCCACGCCTGTTGTCAGAAAGACGATATCCTTCTTTTCGCGGCCGGCCTGCAGAAATTGCTCAACAATTACCTGTTCCAGCTCGAAAACCTGATCAATTGCCGGAGCATCGATTATGGATATTTCGCCCCGAAAACTGTCGATGACAATCATGGCATCTTTCTGGGCAATGCCGGATATTTCCAGAGCGTCGAAACCGGCATATTTGAGGTAAGCGCCGAAATGGCCGCCGAAATTGGAAACACCGGGAATATGAGTGAGCGGCGATAAAGATATGGCCATGCACTTGCTCGTTCCGGGAAATTGCGGAACGCCACCGAGCGGCCCCGGTGAAAAAATCAGCGGATTTTCGGGAGCGTAGGCGGTTGTTGTAGAGGATATTTTTCTATGCAGCAAATAGAGCCCCAGTCCTCTGCCTCCGATAAAATAGTCCCGAATCTGCGGATCAAGCGGTTGTATGGCAACAGCACTTTCCCCCAAGTCTATCGTAAGAATGTGATTGGCATATCCATGATTAAGGTGTGTTTTGGTGTATTTCATTTTTATTTCCTTCCGGTCTATCGCAATCGTTTGATAATAGTATGTTAGTTTGGGCGGGCAGTATAAGAGCAAGATTCCCATCCGTCAACAAAATAATGGTCTTGTGTCCAGCCAATTTAGAAATGTCCTAAATAATGGTCCATTGAACAGTCTAATTTAAAATTGTTGTTGAAGTGCCGTACGGAGCTATTCCTGACTTGATACTACTAATGTTGGGCAATAGGCAATCATCCGAATTGATGATTCCGGAAAACAATGATTAAACATAAATGCTATCGGAATTTAATCAACTCACGATCGTTTTTTATGTGCAGTACAGGGTCCTGATTTCTGTTTTGTCTTCTGGCCGCGTCCTGAACTTTTGGCTTAAGATAAGAATAGAGTCCTTTAGCTGTGACAGCTCCCGCGATGCCTTTCGCGTCACCACTGATACCTTTAAGAAAATAATATGTAAATGTTCCGTGCCCCTGTTCTTCCAGTGTGCTGGTAATCTGATCTCCTTCAGCTGCGGCAAAAACAGTCAGTCTCTCCGGAATCGTTATTTTATCGGAAGTCAAAACCAGGGGGCGTGCACCTTTTGCCAGTACTGACCTGCCTCCTGAACCAGAGAAGCACGCGTCTAAAATTACGATCACCTCTTGTGCCGAAAGGGAGTTCAGTTTGGAATATAGCCTGCTGATAGGATAACCGGTGTTTTCCAGAAAGTTGGGATCGCCATCGTAGGGCAGGATATATGCCTTCCCGGTTTGCGGGTCGGGCGATCCATGCCCGGAAAAGTAGAAAAAAACGCGGCTGCTCTCGTCAGTATTTTTGGGCAACCAGGTTTCGACAAATTTTTCAATCGCTTTGTATCCCGCCCGTTCGCCGCTCAGGTGGACAACATTACGGCTCGGGAACCCCATGGCGATAAGATGATTTTTCATTGCTTCTGCATCTCGCTCGGCAAATTGGGCATCGGGAATCTCCAAATATTTGCCAATACCGACGACTACGGCAAAATCATTTTTTCGCTCTGCAAGATTGTAGGCAGGCTTGTCAATATCCGATACTATTGTAATAGACTGTACCTGCTCTTTTTGCCCTTTGGAAGCTGAGACCACTTCCTTTAACATCTCCTTCATCTGCTGCGCTCTCTGATTTTCCAGCGCTTGAGCCCGGTCAACTTCCTGTTGCCGCAACCTCATATCCAACCGGGCTTCCGATACAAGTTGGGTAAGTTGCTTTACCTTGTTTTGCTCCATACTCCTAAGATCTGATCGACCGATGAAAAGATGGCCAGATTGGCACTGAATTGTAAACTTAGTGCGATTCTCATTCACCCGATCAAGTTCTATATTACAGGTGCCGGGTATCATTGGATAATCAAGATCAATCTGGTTTGCTGTTGCCCTAGTCACAGTAATATATTTAGCGGGAAATTTGGAAACGATCAGATCTCGAATAATATCCATCGGCAGTTCAAATTCCTGCGAAGCGCCCGGCCCTGTGCTTGCTTCCGCAACGCCCATGCCACCATAAAAGCATAACCCCAAAAGACAAATGCCAAACACTATCAATGCCAGTCGCGATTTTTCACTTTTAATGAATTTTTCACATCTTTGCAGAAACCTTCTCATGCCTTACTCCTTAATTATTTTGTAAAGACCAGTACATGTTTAATTTAGAGCTTTCTTTTGCTGACAATCTTGCCATTCTTGTCCTTGCATATACGCCAATAATAAACGTCAGAAATAGAGCCGCCGGATATAACATTTAAAGCTTGAGTATAGCATTTGTTCCCTTCTCGTATCAGTGCTGCTTCTTTACGTTCTTCTTCCTCTTTTTTTGCTTCTGTTTCAGCGTTGTCTTTTTGGAATCCCTGTCTGCCTTTATACGATTTCTTTTGCTGCTTTACGCGTTCTTTTGGCGAGGAATCATCTGATGAGCCCTCTAACACGCAGTCTTTCATTCCATCTTGCGGGCTACTCGTAAGAATTGAATTGCCATCACGGTCAATACACTTATATAATTCCAAAGCATTAGTAGATGTAAAGAAGATTAATAAGCCGGGAAAAATGAACATGGCGATAAATATTCGTTTCATTGTGCATTTTATCCATTTAATTTATTTGGTTTGTGTTTGTAATTTAGCATAAAATTATAAATTCGCAATACAGGGGTTTTAAGAAGTAAGTCTTTTGCACCGGCTGTCACGAAAAATTCGTCCTGCAGGTGCGATTATGCTGGAATCTTTGGGGAGCCTCCTGATGTTCCGGTCAAATTATTTCTTTAAGATAATATTCCTCATACATATGCCAGACGGCCATGGCCATGGACATGATAATCGGGCCAATGATAAAACCCGAGAAACCGAAGACGATAATACCGCCCATGGTGGATAGAAAGATTAGCAAAGGATGCATGGAGACATCTTTGCCCAGAAGTATCGGACGGAGAAAATGATCAACCATGCTGATGACGAGAGATCCGAAGCCCAGGATAAAGATTCCTGTCCAGAGATGGCCTGTAAGCATCATGAAAACGCCCGCCGGTGCCCAGACAAGAGCACAGCCGACGACGGGAATTACCGCCGTAATGATCATCACCACCCCCCAGAGCACCGCCCCCTGAATGCCTGTAAACAGAAAAAGCAGCCCTCCGAGTAAGCCCTGGATTCCCCCGATGATCAAGGTTACTTTGAGTGTAGAGTTGGCTGTTTTCTGGAAGTGTTCCAGGAGTACACGGTCTCTATCCTGCCCGAGAGGCAAAAGCCGCATAATCGAACTGAGAAATTTCTCCCCATCCCGGATGAAATAAAATAACGCATAGATTACGACACCCAATTGAACAATAAAGTGAAGAGTATTGGAAGTAAAGTTTTTCAGAGTATCGAAGATATAGGCGGCAACGTTTTTGGAAAGATCCGAAATCTTCTCCGTAAGGGCGGCATCGTCGAGATGTAAGCTGTCCGTATAGGGATTATGTTTGATGAGTTCCACTAATTTCCGGACAGAGGCATTGATCTGGCTGTTTTCATCCGATAGAGCTTGGTAGATATCCATGGATTCCTTAAGCAGCAGGCTTAAGATGAAAACAAAGGGAAGGATGAAAATGAGGCAAATCGTTATGAGAACTATCGTTGCACTCAGAGTGGGCCTATGCAGCTTCTCCTCAATTTTTTTATACACGGGCATAAAGAGGCCCGCCATGATAATCGCCCAGAAAACAGCATAGATGAACGGTTGCATAATGTAAAAAAATGCAACGGTAACTATCAGCATTATTGTAAAAAAAAGAACTGTGTGTGATTTCGGCATTTGCATTCGATGATATGCCTCCGTTTGATATTGAAGATATTGAACAATAAGGACAAAAGGGGGTTGGGTCAAGTATTTTCTTGGCTCAAATAGACATTTTATCTGCTGGCGTTATCCCTTGTCTTTTGAGCAGTTTGGCTTCCTGTAATGCTGCAACTTGCCGCTTGAATTCTCAATTATGCTGACTTCCGGAGGAAAAATGCCGGCCTGAAAGTTGATATGGATTTGAAAAAATCGGCAACATGAAAAACACTCCGGTTGATTTCCACAAGCAATCTTTTTGATAAAATATTTCTTGACAACGTCTGGTAATTTGGCTATTTGACCAAATAGATTAAGGAGGGAAGTAAAAAATGGCAAGCAGGGTAAGTACTCAACATGAAGCGCGGGCTAAAATAATTAAAGCAATGGCTCACCCCAGTCGGCTTTTTATTATTGAGGAACTCAACAAAGGTGAACAATGCGTCAATGATCTTACGGCAATGATTGGTTCCGATGCTTCTACCGTTTCCAAGCATTTAAGTGTTTTAAAGAATGCCGGGCTGGTCATGATGGAGAAAAGAGGCAATGCCATTTTTTATCGTCTGCGGGTTCCGTGCATTATGCAGTTTATTGGCTGCGTGGAAGACGTATTGTCGGCTAATGCCAAAGAACATGCTCATATATTGAAGTGCTGCAAGAAATAAAAGGAGGTCAAACATGAAAATAGAAATATTAGGGATGGGTTGCGCAACCTGTAACAAACTTGAAGATACGGTTCGTCTTGCTGTTAGCGAGATGGGCATTGAAGCCCAGATTGATCATGTTAAAGACATAAAGAAAATTATGACATATGGTGTAATGACAACTCCCGCGCTAGTGATTGACGGCGCAGTTAAAGCTGCCGGTAAGCTTCCCTCGCTGTCCGACATTAAACAAATGATTTGCGGCAAATAGGTTGTTGTAATAAAAGAGGAGTAATAGAAATGGCTGAATGCTGCGCGACAGATAATAATAACAATAAAAATATTGGTAATTATATTCCTTTTTTACTGATTCCTCTGGCAGTTCTGCTCTATTTTTTTTTAGAGCAGGGAGTTGATTTTCTTGTTTATGAAATACTTAAACTGGATAGATCCGCTCATTTGACGGAAGCGATTCGATTTTTTCTCTATGACACCCCCAAAGTGTTTATCCTTCTAACTGTTATTGTTTTTGTTGTCGGTATCATCCGGTCCTATTTCTCACCGGAAAAAACAAGAAAGGCACTGGAAGGAAAACCATTGTTTGCTGGCAACGTCATGGCTGCCTCGTTAGGTATCTTAACTCCCTTCTGTACTTGTTCGGCAATTCCTCTTTTTATCGGTTTTGTGGAAAGCGGTATTCCGCTAGGTGTGACATTTTCCTTTCTGGTGTCCGCACCCATGATTAATGAAGTAGCACTGGTCCTGCTCTTTGGCCTTTTCGGCTGGAAGACTGCCCTGCTTTATGCTTTCACCGGATTGCTTATCGCTATCGTTTCCGGCTGGGTGATCGGCAAGCTCAAAGTAGAGCGCTTTGTCGAAGAATGGGTTTATGAAATCAAGGCCGGTGATTTTCAAATCGAAGAAAGAAAAGTAACGTTTAATGATAGAATTCAGGCAGGTCATACTGCCGTAGTCGATATAGTTTCCAAGGTCTGGATTTACATTGTGGCCGGCATTGCCGTGGGTGCTGCCGTTCACGGGTATGTGCCGGAAAACTTCATGGCCTCAATTATGGGTAAAGAGGCGTGGTGGTCGGTTCCCCTGGCTGTTCTTATCGGAGTTCCGCTTTATTCCAATGCGGCGGGTATTATCCCGATTCTCCAGGCGCTGCTCGAAAAGGGGGCATCTCTGGGCACTGCACTGGCCTTCATGATGTCAGTAATCGGGCTATCTCTTCCCGAAATGATCATCTTGAAGAAAGTTATCAAGCTGCCGCTCATTATAATATTTATCAGCATTGTTGCTACTGGCATTATGATTGTGGGGTTTCTGTTTAATTTAATCTATTAATTTTTGTCAAAAAAAGGAGAGATATCATGGCTGGATTTGGTGGTGATGGAACTAAATTAATTTATGCGTGTTCCGGTGCGGCTGATGTGGGTGAGATTGCCGATAGAGTAGCACGAAAGTTGCGCGCCGAGGGATTTGCTAAAATGACATGTCTTGCCGGTATTGCCGCGGGATTGTCCAGTTATTTGCAATCGGCTAAAGGTACGGCTGAAAACATTACTATTGACGGCTGCAAAAAGGCCTGTGCGAAAAAGACGCTCGAACGAATAGAAGTTGATCCGACATCTTATGTTTTGACAGAACTGGGACTCGTTAAGGGAGAAAGCCCCGTTTCAGATGAAATAGTCGCCCGCATATGTGAAAAAATTAAAGGCGCCGGGGGTAATTTATCAACCGCTCCGGTGGTAACCGGCGGATGTTCCTGCGGCGGCAAATGCTGAGAATCAATGCATACTCGCTGAGGGATATATAAAATATGCTGCCCTTAGACTTCAATGTTTTGGAGTTGATTAAACATGAAACTGTGTTCAAAACTGTTTATAGTAACTTTATCAGTTTTAACTGCCTTTGCTTTTCTTTCACTTTCGGTTGACTGCCGTTATGTAGCTGCCCAAAGCACTGCCGGCAAACCATCGGTAACAAAAGCAGCGGCAGGAAAAACGGAAAAGTCCGGTCCGCCTTTAGTTACTTTCGTGGAAATCGGCGCCGCCAGGTGCATTCCCTGCAAAGCCATGCAACCCATTATGAAAGAAGTGGCAGAAACATACAAGGGACAGGTAATTGTTCTTTTTCACGATGTCTGGACGAATCAAGGGAGGATAGACGCTGAGAAATATAATATTCGTGTGATTCCCACGCAGGTCTTTCTGGATAAAGACGGCAAGGAATATTTCCGGCATGAAGGATACTTTCCGAAGGAGGATCTCATCAAGGTTCTGAAAATGCAGGGGGTCAAGTAAATGATCGTAGAGCTATTCACCTGGCTTTCGGGGGCGCTGACCCAATCACCCGAAATCGCCATTGGGGCGGCGTTTGTCTGGGGGGTGCTGTCGGTTATTCTGTCGCCTTGCCACATTGCGTGTATTCCCCTCATTGTCGGTTTTATTGATGGCCAGGGCAACATCAGCACTTCGCGTGCCTTTGGACTATCATCTCTTTTTGGATTAGGCATTCTGATTACGATCGGCGTCATCGGACTTATTACCGGACTGATGGGGCGAATGATCGGCGATATCGGTGGCTATGGCAGCTACTTTGTGGCAATAGTTTTCTTTGCTGTCGGCTTCAATTTAATGGGAATATTGCCGCTGCCTTTTATGGAAGGCGGTGCGAATCCGAACTATAAAAGAAAGGGCATGCTGGCGGCTTTCGTTCTGGGTCTAATATTCGGCATTGCCTTGGGCCCTTGTACGTTTGCTTACATGGCCACGATGCTGGGTGTTGTATTCAGTATGGCATCGACTCAAATTGTTTTTGCGCTTTCCCTGCTCCTGGCTTACGGCATCGGGCACTGCGCGGTTCTTGTTTTTGCCGGTACTTTTACGGAAGTCGTGCAGCACTATCTGCATTGGACGGAAAAATCAAAAGGTGCGGTTATCCTGAAAAAGATATGCGGCGTTCTGGTGATATTAGGTGGCGTTTATTTAATTGTGCTGAATTTTATTAATTGAGGGGGAATTTATGGCGGAACATGTTGCCAGTCGGTTGTCATCTTTAGATCGTTTTCTGACACTGTGGATTTTTGCGGCTATGATTCTGGGCGTAGGACTTGGTTATTTCATCCCTGGTGTTGAAGCCTTCATTAATTCGTTCCAGGTGGGCACAACTAATATCCCCATTGCTGTGGGGCTTGTTTTGATGATGTATCCGCCTTTTGCCAAAGTGAAATATGAGGATTTGCCCCGGGTTTTCCGCAACGGAAAAATCCTTGGGCTGTCGCTGGTGCAGAACTGGCTGATCGGGCCGGTTTTAATGTTTGTCCTGGCGATTGTGTTTTTACCGGATAAGCCTGAATACATGGTGGGCCTGATCATGATTGGACTGGCGCGCTGTATAGCCATGGTTATTGTCTGGAATGAACTGGCGAAAGGTAACACGGAATATGCCGCCGGTCTCGTTGCTTTTAATAGTATTTTTCAGGTACTTTTTTACAGCGTGTTCGCCTGGTTTTTTATCACAGTGCTCCCGCCCTATTTTGGATTTACCGGCAGCGTCGTGAATGTCAGCATACGCCAGATTGCCGAAAGTGTCTTCATCTATCTGGGCATTCCCTGTATTGCCGGGGCTTTGACCCGGTTGATCGGCGTAAAGCTCATGGGAAAAGAGTTGTATCATTCACGCTTTGTGCCGCTGATCAGTCCGCTCACTCTGATAGCTCTTTTGTTTACGATTGTTGTGATGTTCAGTCTGAAGGGCAATTTAATCGTTACACTGCCGGTCGATGTTGTCCGAATCGCCATCCCGTTGCTGATCTATTTTGTGGTCATGTTTCTGGTGTCGTTTTATATGGGCAAAAAGCTGGAAGCTGATTATTCTAAAACAACCACTCTGGCATTCACGGCGGCAAGCAACAATTTTGAGTTGGCGATTGCCGTGGCGATTGCCGTTTTCGGCATTAATTCCGGCGCTGCCTTTGCAGCGGTGATCGGTCCTCTGGTGGAGGTGCCGGTGATGATCGGTCTGGTCACCGTGGCCTTGAAATTCAAAGAGAAATACTTCCAGCGCTAATTCATTTTGAAGGAGGGAAGACAGGATGAAATTAACGGAAGGCATTAAAGAGTATCGCAACATCGCCACCATTGTGCTGGCATTTATCGGCATCGGGATCATGGCTTATTACGATTACTGCGATACGACATGCAGTTATCTCAAAGGAGATATTTTTGCCATTGATCTCAAGTGGGTCGGCATCGCCTATATGATCGCCATTATTGTTTTTGCGGTATTTAAACAAACGCCTTTTGTGCGGGCGTTGCTGGCTGCTGGCCTCGGCGTGGAAGTCCATTTATACGCCTTTCAGGTGCAAAACAATGTCTATTGTCCTTTCTGTCTGGCGTTTTCTGTGATACTCATCGCATCATTTATTATCAATTACGAAGTTCCATCCGCCTGGCGCGAAAATCGCCACCGGATGTGGCTATATTTTTTAGGGGAGGTAAGTTTTCCGATGTTTAAATTAAATAAATTGCCGTTGTTGTTTTTCAGCTTACTGGGATATTTGACAATCGTATTTACATTTACCGGTTCGGTCACTCCCGCCTACGGTCAGGATTCTATCCGGGGAATTCCGTCACTGGGCAAAGGACCTTATGAGGTTATCATGTTTGCCGATTATTTCTGTCCGCCGTGCCGCAGGATAGATATAAAAGCAGAACCATTGTTGAAAGAATTACTAGTTAAAGGTCAAGTGAAAATTACATTCGTTGATGTGCCTTTTTCCAAAGCCACACCGATTTACGCCAAGTATTACCTATATGCTGTAAATGCCGATCCCGGCGTCAACAATGTGCTTCATGTACGAAAAATACTTTTTGACGCGGCGCAGATCAAGCGTATTCAGACGGAGGAATCCCTTGTCAGTTATCTGAAAGAGCAAAGAATTTCATGGAAAGTCAGAGACGAGAAATCAATTTTCCCGCTTTTGAGCGCTGTTATCAAAGAGCACAAGGTTGATGCCACGCCTACCTGTGTAATCAGGTATTCCGCCACTGACATTAAAAAGTATGTCGGGGACGACGAAATATGGGAGGGGTTAATAAAGTTAAAGGCGCAGATGGTGAAGGTTAAAAAATAACTGATCGCCAGATAGGTCGAATAGTTGGATTAAAAGAAGATCATCATCACCATCTATCTACATTATGATCGTGCCGAGATTGTCGGCACGTTTCCAACCGAGAAAAAAATGTAACCATTGTAATTAATTGATTATATCTTTATTATAGTATGTGCCTTCCTGCCGTGCTGCACTTTATTGATTCTTACATGTATAGATACTATCCATCTGGATACTTCAAGTGGATATATATTACCCATGAAATGCACACAAAACACAGATAATATTGCTGCTGTTCGTAACTATTCGTGTAATTACAATTGCTTGTCTATGATGGCATGAGCATTGCTAATTAGCAGGGTAACTGATCAGCAATAAAATATAACAAGGAGATGTGTCATGAAAAAGTTAACACTAACATTGATGGCCGTTGTGGTTGGCCTGCTTTTTACTTCTCAGGTATTTGCCTGGGGTTCCGGTTACGGTCCGGGCAAAGGCAGAGGATATGAAAATTGTCGCGAAGCAGGCCTGGAGAGATTGAATCTAAACGCAGAACAAAAAATTAAGATTGAGGCTCTGCAAACTTCAACCGACAAGGAAGTAAGACCGATTCGGGAAAAGATGTTCGATAAATCGGTAGAGATGCGCAGGCTGTGGCTACAGGCTAACCCGGATCAAAACAAGATTAATGACGCCCAGAAAGAAATAAGAACTCTGCGAGATCAGATGCAGGATAAGACTACGGCAATGAGGCTGGAAATCCGCAAAGTTCTTACATCGGAACAGCAGGAAAAACTGGCTAATGTCGGCTGGGGCCGAGGAATGGGTTATGGTCCACGCGGCGGTATGAGAGGCCAGGGCGACTTCGGTCACAGAATGGGAATGTACAACTAATCCAATCTTTATATCCTTCTTCGATGGGGGAGCGTGTCGTACGCTCCCCCGTTTTTTTAGTTTGCGCTTGCTCCTGATTAGACAAGATGATTTAAGTGGTTATTATATTGTAAATCCCGTGTTTTTAAGAAAGGGGAAAGCCATATGGCATTAATTAAAGCACAGAACATCACCAAAGATTACCAGACGGAAGACGTGGTCGTTCACGCTCTTCAGGACGTCGATTTTGAAATTGAACCCGCCTCCTTCGTTTCGTTTGTAGGGCCTTCGGGCAGCGGCAAAACGACCATCCTGAATCTCATCGGCTGTCTGGACAAACCATCGGCAGGAAACCTCCGCATTGCCGATACGGATGTCATCACCCTGGATCGGAAGAATAGCGCAGCTTTCCGGGGAAAGAATCTGGGATTTATTTTTCAGGATTTTAACCTGATCCCGGTGCTCACTGTTTACGAAAACATCGAATATCCTCTGATCATGGTTCAGAACATAGCACCGCAGGAACGCAAAGAGAGAATTTCTCGATTGCTTGCGGCTGTTGATATGACAGATCAGGGGCAAAAGTATCCCCACCAGATCTCGGGAGGACAGAAGCAGCGCGTTGCTGTGGCCCGGGCGCTGGTTACCAATCCCTCTCTGGTCCTGGCTGATGAACCCACGGCCAACCTTGATTCCCAGACGGCCTATGCCGTGATCGGGCTGATGAAGAAAATGCGGGATGATTTTGGAACGACGTTTATTTTCTCCACCCATGACACTAAGATTGTCGGCGAAGCGGAAGTCATCTTCCGGTTGGAAGATGGCAGACTGACCGCAAAAGAGACAAAAGGGGGCACAAAACCATGAGTAATCTTTTTAAAATTGCCATCCGCAATCTCATCCGGTATAAAAGAAGAACTCTGCTGACGGCATCGCTCATCACGATCGGCGTTGTTTTCGTTCTTGTCTTTGTTTCCATTACCGGCTCTTTCAAGGCGATGATTATTGGACAAGTAACCGATTCCATGTTGGGGCATCTCCAGATCCACCGTAAAGGGTATGTTGCTGCCATCGATAACCTGCCGCTGAATCTGAACATGAAACCCAATGCTTATGCCAAAATTGCCACAGTTCTTACAGCAGCGACGGAAGTGGAGGCCTTTTCGCCCCGCCTTAAATTCGGTGGCATGTTCAGTAACTTTGTAGAGACAACCAACATCCGCTTAAACGGCGTCTATCCCGAGCAGGAGTTTCAAACCGTCCCTTTTTTAACCACCCGCATAGCGGAAGGCAAAAAGACCCTCAGCCGGGGTGAAATCATGATTCCCATACTTTTGGCGAAGGGATTGAAAGTCAAGGTGGGTGACACCGTTGTCATTGTGGCGACAAATGTCGATGGCTCCGTCAACGGCAAGCAGTTTATCGTTTCCGGCATCCTGGAGAGCGCTACCGGCCCCGGCGGACGTGATGGGTATATTCATATTGAGGATGCCGCCGATGTTCTTCGTATGCCGGAAGCGGAAGTAAGCGAAGTTGCCGTTCGGCTCAAGAATTTTAGCCGCCTTTCCGCCGCAGTTAAGCAACTGGATGGTAAGGTTGTAGGCGAGGTCAACAAGGGGGGACTGCCTATGTTCGAGGTTCATTCCTGGGAACAACTTTCACCTTTCTTCAATATCGCTCGGATGATCGACGTGATGACCTTCTTCATTAAGATTATGCTGATTGCCATCGTCCTCATCAGCATTATGAATGTTATGATTATGGCCGTCTATGAACGGATTCGGGAAATCGGTACTATTGCCGCCATCGGCACTCTGCCCGGCAAGATCCGCTCCATGTTCATCATCGAAGGATTCTGTCTCGGCGTTGTCGGCACAGTCATTGGCGGTTTGCTGGGGAGTGCCATTATATTGATCGTCAATATTGTTGGCATCCGCTTTGACTTCGGCCAGCAGCAGGGGCTTCTTCTGAAAGCCACTCTGAACCCGGCTGATTTGTTGATTGTGTCAGTCATTGTTATTATCGTTGCTGTGGCAGCCAGCCTTCAACCGGCCATCAAAGCATCGAAGATGGAGCCCATCGAAGCCCTGCGTCACGTTTAAATCATAAAGGAGAAATGATGATGAAAAAACTATTATTGATTATTCTGCTGATTGTGTCCATGGCTTGTCCCGTCTTTGCCTTAGATGGTAAGGCGCTTCTGGAGCAGGTGGACAGGAACCTCTCTCCTGAATCCTACGAGTCCTATCGCAAGCTCATCAACATCGAACCTTCCGGTGCGAAAAAAGAATTTACTCTTTTTACCGTTAAAAAGGGTGTTGATAAAGTCGCCTCGCTGTTTGTCGCCCCGGCCAGTGAAAAAGGCAGAAGCACACTGAGGGTAGGCGATAACATGTGGCTGAACATTCCCAATATCGGTAAGCCAATTAGGATTACCAGCCTTCAATCGGTCGTAGGCGGCGTCTTTAACAATGCCGATATTCTGCAACTCGATTACACCGTGGAATACGATGTGGAGAAGGTTGATGAAAAGGGAAACGAATATCTTCTTTATCTCAAGGCCAAGACAAAAACCGTGGCCTATGACAAACTCAAAATTTGGGCCGACAAGGACAAAAAGTTGCCGACAAAGATAGAATGTCTGACCGAGGCAAACATGCTCATCAAAACCCTCTATTTTAAGGATGTAAAAGATTTTGGCGGCGGTCTTGTCCGTCCGGCGGTGATAGAAACGGACAGTCCCCTTTACAAGGGCTACAAGTCCGTCATGATTTTCGCCAAGGTCAAAAAGAAGACCTTTAAGGATGAGGTCTTTACCATGACCTTCATGCCGAATCTGGAAGCGCTGCGTTAAATGAAAAGGCTATTGCTTATCTTCCTGTATTTTATGTTTTGGCTGATCCCGGCAGTTGTGGGCGCCGAGGAATCATATTCCTTTGATCCTGCAGAGACTGAGAAGAAATCGAATCATATCGGGGGTTACGTCGAGTTTAAGCCCATTCTCTTCGGTCTTGATCGCGATAGTGCATTTTACAAACAGCGCTTTTTCAGCGATCCCCGAGGGCAGAATCTATTAGAAGCAAACGGTAGAATCCAACTGGAGGGAAGCTTCGAAAAAAATATCTTCCGAATCTATGCGAAGACGAACACGGATTTAAAATCTTCTTATTCAGGAGAATCGGAAAGAACAACATTTTACGAAGCATACGGCTCTGTGAAACCATCGTCCAATCTGAAATTTGATATTGGGAAAAAGACCATGAAGTGGGGGAAGGGCTACGCCTGGAATCCAGTGGCCTTCGTGGACAGGCCGAAAGATCCGGACGATCCGGAAACAGCCATGGAAGGCTACGTCCTGGCTACGGCCGACTATATCAAAAGCTTCGAGGGGCCATTGAAAACTTTTTCCTTTACCCCCGTTCTATTTCCCGTTTACGACCATGTGAACGACACATTTGGCAATAATTACAAACTCAACGTTGCGGGCCGGTTCTATTTTCTTTTGTATGACACGGATATTGATTTGATGTTCATGACCGGGGGCAGCAGGACCGACCGCTACGGCATTGACTTTTCCCGGAACATCACGACCAACTTTGAAGTGCACGGCGAACTGGCCTATGTTCAGAATTTTCAGAAAAACGTTCTGGATGTAAACGGCAATCGTTATCAGGTGGAAGGAGACGCCTTAAGTTATGTCATCGGCATCCGGCACCTGACCACATTTGACCTTACCACTATCATTGAGTACTACCACAACGGCATGGGTTTCAGCGGCGATGATATGAAAAACTATTACACTTATATCACACGGGGGTACAACACCTATCAGACAACCGGCAACGCTGCCGCCCTTGGCAACGCCCAGCAAATGGCGGAGGGAGGTTATGGTCGTTCCAGCGCTATGGGAAACTATCTGTATGTTCGTTGCAGCCAGAAAGAGCCCTTCGATATCCTTTATTTCACGCCATCGCTAACCTGGATGATGAACACGGATGATCAGAGTTGGTCATTGACGCCGGAACTTCTTTATACTGGTATCACCAATTGGGAATTCCGTCTCCGTACAGGAATTATCTCCGGCACAAAAAACTCTGATTTTGGCGAGAAGCAAAATGACTACCGTATTGAACTACGGGTTGGCTATTACTTTTAAATAAAGTCCAGATTTAAAGGAGTAATAAATATGTCAGAGCAGTTTGATCTCAAAGAAATCCAGCTTCTCCTGTAATATATTTTCAACATGCTCTTTTGTGTCGGTGCTGATACGCAGGCAGACGCCGCAATCGGAACTGAGATGGCGCGGCACGGGAATCAGTTTGCAGGAAATATTCGCGGCTTTAATCAATTTTTCGGCGCGTAACGCATGGCTGATGGATTCAAAGAGGACAACGCTGGTCGATTCTTTTTGTGTCATTGCTGGATTTAATTTCCTTTTTTGATCAAATCTCGCACTGCACCGGCGGCATGGTCAATATCCTCTTCGTTATTAAAAAAGCCGAAGCTGAAGCGTATCGTACCCTGTGAAAATGTTCCTAGTGTTTTATGGGCCGCAGGCGCGCAATGCAGTCCTGGCCTGCACATGATGCCCCATTTTTCTTCAAAGTATAAGGCGGCATCGGACGGCGTGATGTTCTTTAAATTAAAGGAAACCACGGCGATTTTTTTTGCGGCATCGCCGCTGCCGTAAACGGTCACATGATTTTTATCTTCGTTCAGTAAATCAAGAAAGCGGGCTGTCAGTTGCAATTCTTTGGCCCGGATTGCTTCCAGGGTCTGCTCCAGGATGAACGAGGCGCCTGCGCCAAGTCCTGCAAGGCCAATGGCATTGGGAGTGCCACTTTCATACTTGTCCGGCATGAAATCCGGCTGCGCTTCAAACTCCGAGCGGCTGCCTGTTCCTCCTCGCATCAAAGGTGCAATACAACGGTCGAGGCCTTCGCGAATATAAAGCCCGCCGGTGCCCTGAGGACCATAAAGAGATTTGTGGCCAGTGAATGCTAGAAGGTCAATGGCCATTTTGCCCACATCAATCGGCAGGGCTCCTGCGGTCTGGGCGGCATCCACACACAGCACAACATCGCCCCTGGCACTGGTCATTTTCCCTATTTCGTATACAGGCATGATGGTTCCCGTTACATTGGATGCGTGGGTCAGGACAACCATTTTTGTATGTTTTTGGAAAGCCTTCTTGATGTTCTCCGGGTCAAGCTCGCCTTGCGCAGAGCAGGGAATCACCGACAATTCGACGCCTTGTGACTGGAGATAACGCAGTGGCCGCATAACGGAATTATGTTCCATGCCGGTGGTAATGACATGATCATTTTTTTTCAGCAGGCCGAGCAGGGCAATATTGAGTGCTTCCGTTGAGTTTTTTGTAAAGACGATTCGCAGAGGATCGTCTATGCTAAAAAGACGCGCCAGCGTTTCCCGTGTTTCAAAAACAATCCGGCCCGCATCGATGGAAAGGCCGTGGCCGGAACGTCCGGGCGAGCCGCCGATGTTCTGCTGATAATGAATCATTGCCGCAAACATCGCTTCCGGTTTCGGAAACGACGTTGCGGCATTATCGAGATAAATTGTTTTCACGGAAACTTCCCATCCAACAGCGGTCTTTTATGATTTCACCGCCCGTATGATAATATCCTGGCCTTTCTGGCTTATATCCGCTTTCATGCCGCGCCGGCTGATCAGACGGGTGACGTTTTCCCGCGCGACCTCGTTATCCACCAAAATTTCCAGATTGTTGTTGCCGCCGGCAATGGCCCGGTCAACCAAAACGACAGGCTGTGGACAAGAAAGCCCTCTTGCGTCAATTTGTTTTGTGCTCATACCTTTTCTCCTTCCCGAAAATCAAGCGGATATTTTATCACGTTGTGTTAAACCTATAACCAAACAGAATAAAAACCCGACGACGACGGCGGCGGGACCAAAGGCGGCAATACCCTTGGGTGACGAGGCCATCGCAAAGTTATGGGCGATGCCCGCGCCCACAATCATACCCGTTGCAAAAATCGCCGCGTCCATGTCGCCTTCGCCGGATAAAAAGAGTTGACGTCCGGGACAACCCCCGGCCATCACAAACGCCAGTCCGGAAAGAGCCATGCCCAGGAAATTCCAGACATGATCGGTATGGGCGATGGGCTGCCCTTCAAAGCCGGGATGGAACTGGCCCAGGATTAAATTCGTCGCAAACGCAAAAACCAGAAGGGCGGCCACTCCGCTGATCAGATGAAAATCCTTAATCAGCATAACATCCCGAAATGCTCCCATTGTGCAAAAACGGCTGCGCTGCGCGATGGCGCCGATGATCAAACCGGCGACGATACTGATCACAATGGGCGCATGCTGTGAGCCGGGGCCCTTTATGCTAAAGAAAATCGGTCCGCCCGGTGCAAAAGAGACCTTAAACACCAGAAGCAGAAAAAGACCAACCATCAATGCCGGGAAAACCCAGCCGCTGGCCTTTCTTTGCGCATAGGAACGTCCCAGACTATAGCCGTTTTTCAAAAACAGGACACCGATAAAAATGCCGAAAATCAGTCCCGCGATACCCAGGATGGCGTTGCCGTCGCCACCGGCCAGTCTTAAAAGCGACCGCCAGGGGCAGCCCAGAAATACCAGCGCACCCAGCATCGCAAAAATGCCGAGGAAAAACCGGATCAGCGGAGAAGAGCCGCCCCTGGGCTTGTATTCTCCGGCAAAAAGGGACGCCGCAAAAGAACCAAGAACGAATCCCATGATTTCCGGTCGCAGGTACTGCACGACATCCGCGCGATGTAGTCCCAGTCCACCGGCCATATCACGTTCGAAGCAGGCCACGCAAATGCCCATATTGGGCGGATTGCCGAGATACTGCAACAGCGCCGCACCGATACCAATCACCGCGCCGACAATAATAATACCTTTGCGGGTTGCAAGAATATTATTCATAAAACACACTCCTTCATGGAAATAATTCGAGCTGTTCTAACAATTGCCACAACTTAAAGCAAATTCATTAAAGTAATATTACAGCTGATATTATTACAATCAGGAATACTTGTAAGCACGGCGATGTTTTTTTATGTTATTTATGCTATTTATAAAAAAACGACTATCACATCGCATTAATAGTAGGCTATTACTTCTAAGCAAAACCGACTTTAGAGCCTCTCAGGGAATGACAAAAAATGAAACGACCGAGCCTTTGGGAAATTGTAAAGACTGCTTTATACATCGGGACAATCGGCTATGGTGGTCCGGCGATTCTGGCCTTGATGAAGAAAGTCATTGTCCATGAAAAAAGGTGGATTTCCGAAGATGAGTTCATGAATGCTTTGAGCCTTTCGCAGATTCTGCCGGGCGCTATCGGTGTGACTCTTTGGGGATATGTCGGCCACAAACTGAGTAAGCCCTGGGGTGGGATACTCGCGCCTTTTTCATTTGTATTGCCCGCCATGATTGCTATTACCGCACTGGCCTGGGCGTACTTCGCTTACGGGAGCTTAAAATATGTACATTCAATTTTTATGGGTCTGGGTGCGCTGGTTGTTTCCTTGTTAGTTAATGCTACGCTGATAATGGGTAAATCGGTCTTCCCCCGAATTGATCGTAATTCCTACAAAGGCATTACTATCGTGGCGCTTTCATTTCTGGGCATCACCTTTCTGCATTTAAATGTTGTTTACATCATCTTAATCTCCGGGGTCTGCGGTGTCTTGTTCTTTTATTTCAGCGGTGAATTTGAACAGGAAAAAATGCCGGAGCATCTAAAAGTAGAAATAGACTTTCCTAAAGCCGGGAGGCTGCATAATTATCTGCCGCTTCTGCTGATGGCGGGAATTCTGGCCACGACCTTCTGGTCTGTTTCCGGAACATGGATCATTTATACAACCTTCCTGAAGATTGGCGCATTAGCCTTCGGCGGTGGCTTTACTGCTATCCCGCTGATTCAGCAGGTTGTTGTCGATGGAATGCATTGGTTGAATCTGACGGCTTTCCGTGACGGCATTGCTCTGGGACAAATCACACCGGGTCCGGTGTTTATCACCGCCACATTTATTGGTTTCAAGGTTAAAGGCATTATCGGAGCCCTTGTTGCTACTTTCGGTATTTTTACACCGTCGCTGGCCGCTATTATCCTTCTGGGCAGCGTTCATGCGAAGGTCAAAAACATGAAAATTGTTAAGGTCGTCATCAAAGGATTTTTATCCGGCTTCATCGGGCTTTTGCTCGCTGTTGTTTATCAATTCGGGGTTCATTCTCTGATCAGCTGGCAGACATGGACGATCTTTGTCGTATCTGCCGGGTACCTGATCGTCTGGAAGAAGGATGCTATCTGGCTTATCCTGGGTACCATCGGCGTTTCGCTGTTGATGTTTTAAGGAGCAGGTGTAAAATATACATTGTTTATTGCCGCAAACGAGAAAAGTAATTCCATTTCTCCATCGCACGTTATCTTTTTTTGGCACAGCCTGCCCCGGCGCAGGCCGGGGTCGTCGGCTTCCTCAAAGTATGTACAATACGCCTCGTCGCCTCCTTCTAGCTGCCGCGATATCATCATTGATTTAGAAATGGAATTGGAAATGGTATGGTTTAACGAGACGGAGTGAAATGCGCTTAAGAAAGAAAATCTCTGAATTTTTCGGATTGAGAAAAAGCATGGCGGCCTTGCTCGCCATGGTCGTCCTGGTCGGCCTGGGGGAGAAAATGACCGAGCGTTTTTTGCCTGTTTATATCATGGCTCTGGGTGGAGGTGCTTTGACGATCGGCCTGCTGGGCGGCATGACCAATCTTCTTTCCGCCCTCTATTCCTTCCCCGGCGGTTATTTGAGCGACCGTCTGGGCTATAAAAAAGCCCTGCTGGTTTTTAACTTAATTGCCCTTTTTGGTTACGCCATTGTCATAATTTTTCCTTACTTGCAGGCGGTGCTTTTGGCGGAGCCTTTGGCGGAGCCTTCCTCTGGCAAATGTCGCCGCAGGTAAACTTCTTTACGGCCTTCGCTTGCGGACTTATCGGGACAATATATTTCTGGATATTCGGGGAGGATCTGATTTCTTCAGTACCGGGAAATCACCTGCCCAAACAGAAATAATTTGTAAAAGAACTTTTACGTATCTATGCATTCACCAAAAAAACATTTGAAGCGCAAGGCAATCAGGGGTATGTTTGTTCCAGTTCTTTGCAGAACAAGCCACAGATTGGAATCTGACAATAAAAAATAAGAACTTCTTCTTTATAGTTGATAGACAGAGAGATTAAATACCATCCAACAGAGGAATAAAATTATGGTTAACTTCAGGATATTTTCCGACTATATCTGACCTTTCTGTTATATAGGCAAGGGCATTGTCGATCAATTGAAACAAGAATACGCCATTGATGATCAATGGCTGAGCTACGAGCTTCATCCGGAAACGCCGCCTGCCGGAATATTGCTCTCCGAGAGATTCAAGGGTTACGACCTCTCTTCGCTTTATGACCAGCTGCGCTTCCGCGGTAAAGAAGTTGGTGTAACTTTCGGCAACCACAAACTCCTTTCCAATTCCCGCTTGGCTCTGATGGCTAGTGAATATGCCCGGGATAGGGGACTGCATAATTCTTTTCATGAGAACATCTTTTATGCATATTTTACGGAGGGTCTCGACATCGGTCATCCGGATATTATTGCCGCCGTTGCCGGGAAAAGCGGTCTGGATGAAAAAGAGACGCTTAGTGCCGTGAATGCAGGTCGTTATGAATCCCGTTTAAAGGAAGCAAGACAAGAGGGGCAGTTGATTGGTTTAACCGGCGTGCCCCTGTTCATCATCGAGAATAAATATAAAATCGTCGGGGCCCAGCCGATTCCAGTATTCCGTGACATTCTCGATCAACTTAAATGAGGATATGCTCTGAAAAATAACTGCTGTTAAATCCAGAGTATTTATTGGATTTGGCCAAATCCTCCCTTTTATCAGAGATATTATTGCCCGATGTGATCATGGTTCTGCTCCCGCCGGAGACCAATCCAATCAAAAACATTGAATCTGTTGGATATAAGCTGTTATTTCCCTGTCAGCATAACAATGTGATTTGCGCTTAAATATTTCGTCATTATATTATCATCGAATATTCAATTTAACAGAGGAGAAATTATGAAAACATTACCGATAAGTGTGATGGTTTTATTTATGATTACGGCTTGCCAGAATTCCGGTATGGTTGCGCAGCCGGAGAAAAGCAGCATAAAGGAAATAAAGGAGGTAAATATGAAAAACGAAAATCCCGCGAATGCTCAAGCCGCGAAAATCAATACTTGTGACTGGAAAAACTTTAAAAAGCAGGACGATGTAACTTTGCAGAAAATTCTATCTCCGCTGCAGCACAAAGTTACTCAACGCGAAGGTACTGAAGCGCCTTTTACCAACGAATATGATAAAAACTACAGAGATGGCATTTATGTCGATATTGTTTCCGGCGAGCCGCTTTTCAGTTCTAAAGACAAATACGATTCCGGAACAGGCTGGCCCAGCTTTACGCGGCCCATCGAACCGGGTAATGTCGTGAAATCTCCCCACGACCTGGAAGTGAAAAGCAGGTATGCCGGTTCTCACCTTGGTCATGTTTTCCCCGATGGGCCGGCACCGACAGGATTGCGTTATTGCATGAATTCCGCCGCCCTGCGATTTATTCCCAAAGAAGACCTGGAAAAGAAAGGCTACGGAGAGTATCAGAAGCTGTTTAAATGACAAGCAGGGGTTGAATTTTTTACGCCATGCATTTCCCGGTGCTTATGACAGGTGACTTTAATTTAAACCGAGACAGCATTCCCGCATATTAGTGCGGGAATGCATATTTATTAAGTGCCGTTTAGCTGATATAGGAGCAACAGTAATCAGTAATGCTTTTAACATTCAGGCTGAATTTGGATTGAGCCGGAACTTCAAATGAATCTCCAGCTTTTATTGTTTTCCACTCATTTTCTCCCGGCAGCAGTATCTCCAGTTCACCGGCAAGTATTTCCATTATTTCCTTGCTTGCTGTTCCAAATGCGTATTCCCCGGGGAGCATTATGCCCAGCGTCTTTTTGGAACCATCCGAGAAAATAACCGTGCGGCTGGTGACTTTGCCGTCAAAGTAAATATTGGCTTTTTTTATTACTGTTACGTTTTTAAATTCGGGCATGGTAACCTCACTTTAAAGATACGGGTGACGGAAATGCATGTAAGGCAGAATTTAAGGTAGCTGTCCCATTTGCACAGTTAGCTTTACTTGCACCCCGCCTGATTGAAGACTTTAGCTTTACTATTTTCCGGCTGCTAAGTTACTAATCGTCATTTCAATGCATCTGTTTTCTTCAATAGCACTTTTTGAAAAAAGTGGCGCCTCACTACCTGCACCGGAGGCCTGTATTGCCGATTCGCTCATTCCCTTGCTGAGAAATGCTTTTTTCAGCAAATTGGCCATGGCTGATGTGCCTTTGCTATCTTCGTTACTTACCGGTTTGCCAAAACCATGAACTTTAATGGACAATTTGCTTTCGGGTAAAATTTTCATGTTCTTAACAATTTCCGTAATGTATTGCTCTGCGTCCGGAGTAAAGGCAGGATTTTTGCCAGTGGTTTTAATTAATTTGCTTCGCGGAATAATGAAGGTATATCCGTCGCCGGAAGCTTTGGAAATAAATCCAATTTTCCCAACGGTGTCGAATAACTTAAGCTTTGCATCCATTGAGTTCAGCCTGGTCTGCATTTCCACAAGACTGCTGCCTTTCGAAGTTTCCGAACTTTTTATGTTATCCTTCAAGAGTTTGTTTTCCGCTGAAAGATTTTCTACCGCTTTTATTTTTTCGGTAAGATCAATTCTTACGGAAGCTACCACTTCATTAAGCATTTCGATTTTTCCCGATGATTTTTCGTTCTCTGTTTTCAGTTGGGCAACCTGGCCCAGCAATTCCGTCCTTTCCTTCTTGAGGTTGGCTATTTCGCTGTTAACATCGCGAATTTTACCTTGTGGTTTTTCCAGCATTTCCTTTAATTTTTTTATTTCCGCATTCTTATCGTCAAATACTTTTATTCTGGCTTCAATTTCCGGAATTTGCTTTTCCAGTCGCTCATTTTCTCTTTCCTGAGTGAATTTTTCCAACCGTGAAAAAGCAATGGATGTATAGATTTCCGCCATTTCTGTGTAATATGTAATTAGCGGTTCTGCTTTCTTATCTAAAGTTCCCCGCCAGTTTTTGCTTTTTGCCAGTTCAGTCTCCGCCTGTTTAATATATTCGCGTGCTTTTTGAAGTTCATTAATGGAAACCTTGACTTCTTCACTCTTCTTCTGGCTTTTTTCAATATCGGTTTTAACTTTTTGAATAGAAAACTGTAGTTGGTCTCTGTCGGCAAAAACAGCATTGACTTGGATGAAAAAGAAAAGGAATGAAATAATGACAATAGATAATTTTTTCATTTTGTATCTCCTTTACCGGAAAGGATATCGTTTAGCCGCTGCGATAATTTGTCAACTTTAGTCCGGGTAACAGCTGTTTTTTGAGCTGCTTCCAACTCCTCAGTCTTGACCCTGGCGAGATCAATTTGGAGAGTTGTCATGTCCAGAGCTTCGAGAGTTGCCTTTTCGTTCTTTGCGTCTATTTCTTCCGAGGCTTTGGCAAGGGCTCGATTGGCTCTTTCCAGGATGTCCTTGGCGTAAGTTCCAACTTTGGACTGATACATTTGCCCCAGATTATCCTTGATTTGCCTATATTTTTCCATTGTTGCCGGCTTAATTCCCTCAGTTGCAAGGGAAGAGGAAATAGGAAGAAGTACGATAATAAGAATCAATATTAATTTTTTTTTCATTTCAACTCCTTTAATAATAATTGTAAATTATCAATTCTCGAACGTTTTTTTATAAGCAACTCTAGTCCCTTTATCCATAATCGTTATTACGCTAACTAAGCCTTTTATCAAAGTCAAGACAAAAAACTAATATTGCAAGTGTTTTGCTATTAAATAGCACTGCTTGTGAGCAGAAGCGCTGCACAGCAGTATGGATACGGATATTGTTTTACCCTTTAATCTGCGCATGCCGTGCTAAGGTAATTTCATCGAAAGAAGAGGCGAATCTAAAAAAGAAAGACAACATAATAATGTCTAATAAAGTAAGTATTATTTTGTATTTCATGCAATTTCTTCTTTCAATTCATGTTGGCATTTTCTGAAAAAATATGCTCTTGTGATTCATCTAAGTCAAGGAGAAACCGGCTTTGAAAAAAAGCAAAACAAGCTTCTTTTGTCAGCACTGTGGCTACATGTCACCTAAATGGCTGGGTAAATGCCCGTCATGCAACGGCTGGAATTGCTTTGCCGAAGAATTGGTTATGGAGTCTGATTCGTCAAGCCGTTCCGAGATGAAGTTTGACGGCAAGCCGCTGCCGATTGAAGATATCCCGGCTGAGGAAGGCCAGCGGATTGTTACGGGTATTGCCGAAATAGACCGGGTTCTGGGTGGCGGTATTGTAGGTGGATCGGCAATTTTGGTCGGCGGTGAGCCCGGTATCGGCAAATCAACTTTGCTTTTGCAGATGATGCACAAGCTTTCGGAAAAAGGGCTGAAGGTTCTTTACGTATCCGGCGAAGAATCAGCACAGCAGATTAAATTGCGCAGCAACCGTATTGGCGCATCCTCCAAGGATTTGCTGGTGCTGGTGGAGATTTCCTTAGAAAAAATTCTGGAGCAAATAAAAGCGGTTGCTCCCGTCATAGTTGTCATTGATTCCATTCAAACAGTTTACTCGGCAGACCTGATGTCCGCGCCGGGCAGTGTCGGGCAGGTGCGTGAGGCATCATCGCGACTGATTTTGTTTTCTAAAAAACATGGCATTCCAGTTTTTCTTATCGGTCACGTGACGAAAGATGGCTCCATTGCCGGCCCCAAAGTACTGGAGCATATGGTCGATACGGTTCTTTATTTCGAGGGGGATTCCGGCCATGCTTACCGGATTATCCGCAGTATGAAAAACCGTTTTGGCCCGGCTAATGAAATCGGCGTCTTTGAAATGCAGGATAAAGGACTACAGGAAGTGCCCAATCCCTCGGCTTTTTTTCTCGCCGAACGGCCGCAGAATGTCGCTGGGTCCGTTGTTGTTCCCAGTTTGGAAGGTACCCGGCCGATCCTGGTGGAGATTCAGGCTCTGGTCAGTGCCACCAACCTGGGTATGCCGAGACGCACGGCCATTGGTGTCGATCATAACCGTGTTTCGCTTCTGGTTGCTGTGCTTGATAAGATTTGCGGCCTGCATTTAAGTGGTTCGGATATTTTTATTAATGTTGCCGGAGGTATAAGGGTGGAAGAACCGGCAGTAGATCTCGGCATAGTTGCTGCAATGGCGTCGAGTTTTCTGGACCGGCCGATTGATTCGCATACGGTTGTATTGGGGGAAGTCGGTCTTACCGGGGAAGTTCGCGCCATTTCACAAATGGAAGTCCGCATCAAGGAAGCGGCCCGTTTGGGTTTTAAACGTTGTCTTGTGCCCAGGACAAACGCAGTCCAGTTGGCCAAAATAGCAAAAATGGAAACATGCACCATTGGTTCTTTAAAAGAATTACTGGAAAATATTTTCTAATAAATAAGCACTTTAAAAAATCAAGAAAATTTTTCTAAAAACCTTGACACGGCGAAAATAGTGCATAATATAGCGCCGCTTCACCGCTATACTATATAAATTACAAAAAAAGAGGAAAGGAGAGAAAAGCGCATGAAAATCAGACCTTTACAGGATAGAGTCATTGTAAAACGTTTGGAAGAAGAGCAGAAAACCAAGGGGGGAATCATCATCCCGGATTCAGCAAAAGAGAAACCAGTCGAAGGTAAAGTTATTGCTGTTGGCAAGGGAAAAGTAGCTGATGATGGTAAGTTGATCAAAATGGATGTAAAAGCAGGCGACAAAATTCTTTTCAGCAAATACGGCGGGACCGAAGTTAAGATTGATGGCGAAGAGTATCTGATCATGAGAGAAGACGACATTTTAGGCGTTATCGAAAAATAAGCGAATTAAGAATATAAGAAGAAGGAGGAATAAATACGATGGGAGCAAAAGTACTTCTTTATGACGAAGAAGCCAGAAAATCGATGCTGAAGGGTGTCAACACCCTGGCGGATGCAGTAAAAGTGACTCTTGGCCCGAAAGGCCGTAACGTAATAATTGATAAAAGTTTCGGTTCACCGACGGTAACTAAAGACGGTGTAACCGTGGCCAAAGAAATTGAATTGGAAGATAAATTCGAGAACATGGGCGCACAGATGGTGAAGGAAGTAGCCAGCAAGACCAGTGATGTAGCTGGTGACGGTACCACCACAGCGACCCTTCTGGCCCAGGCCATTTACCGCGAAGGTGTTAAAGCCGTCGCTGCCGGAAGCAATCCGATGGATATTAAGAGAGGGATTGATAAGGCCGTTGAAGTTGTTGTCAAAGAGCTCAGCAAAATGAGCAAACCCACCAAAGACCAGAAAGAAATTGCCCAGGTCGGCACAATTTCCGCCAATAACGATGAGACAATCGGTAACATTATTGCAGAGGCTATGGGTAAAGTCGGTAAAGAAGGTGTTATTACCGTAGAAGAAGCCAAAGGTTTGGAAACCGAGCTGGAAATCGTCGAAGGTATGCAGTTTGATCGCGGTTACCTCTCTCCCTATTTTGTCACGAACGCCGACAAGATGCTCGTAAGCCTTGAAGATGCTTTGATTTTAATCTATGAGAAGAAAATCAGCGGCATGAAAGACCTGCTGCCGATTTTGGAGCAAATTGCCAAGACGAACCGTCCGCTCTTGATCATTGCCGAAGACATTGAAGGTGAAGCACTGGCGACTCTGGTTGTCAATAAGATCCGCGGCACATTGCATGTAGCTGCCGTAAAGGCTCCGGGCTTCGGCGATCGCCGCAAGGCCATGCTCGAAGATATCGCCATTCTTACCGGCGGCAAGATGATCTCCGAAGATATGGGCTATAAGCTGGAAAACGTGAAGATGGAAGATTTAGGGCGCGCCAAGAAGATTACCGTTGATAAAGATAATACGACTATTATTGATGGTGCCGGCAAGAGAGCTGAACTGGAAGGCCGTGTCAAACAAATCCGTGCTCAGATCGATGAAACCACTTCCGATTATGATCGCGAAAAATTGCAGGAACGTCTTGCTAAATTAGTCGGTGGTGTTGCCGTAATTAAAGTCGGTGCTGCAACGGAAACCGAAATGAAGGAAAAGAAAGCCCGCGTGGAAGATGCTCTGCATGCTACCCGCGCCGCTGTTGAAGAAGGCATCGTCCCCGGTGGCGGTGTTGCTTATCTGCGCACTTTGCCTGCTTTGGGCAAACTGGCCCTTGAGGGTGATGAAAACGTCGGCTTGAATATTGTGAAGAAAGCAATTGAAGAGCCGCTGAAAATGATTGCTGCTAATGCCGGTCAGGAAGGCACTATCGTTGTCGAAAAAGTAAAAGAGAAGAAGGGTGCTTTTGGTTTCAATGCCCGCACTGATAAGTATGAAGATATGATTGTTGCCGGTGTCATTGATCCCACCAAGGTTACCCGCTTTGCCCTGCAGAATGCCGCCTCAGTTGCGGCGCTGTTGCTCACCACGCAGTGCATGATTGCCGATAAGCCCGAAGAGAAGGGTGCCGGTGGTGGAATGCCCGGTATGCCTCCCGGTGGTGGATACCCCGGAATGGGCATGTAAAAAAGACTGAAGGCCGACCACCTGAAGGTGGCGCGAGGCTGAAGATTGGAAAGTTAAAGTCCCCTGTTCCTTGGAGCAGGGGACTTTTCTATTGTAGTGATGTGGCGGCGGGACCGTATTGTTTGCCTTTTTTCAGGGTCAAAATGGTAATGGTAATAAAAATAAGCACACAAATATTAATCAACCATAGATACCGGTAAGAACCAAAATGATCATAAATAAAGCCGCCGAGAATCGGACCGATGCTGCCTCCTACGCCGATAAAGAATGTCAGCAGTCCGTAAATTGATCCCAGCACCTGCCGGCCAAAGCGGTGGGCAGCAATAATCGGTATAGTCGGGGCCAGAGAACCGTAACCAAAGCCGTATACAAGGGCATAGACATAAAGTTGATTGATGCTGCGTGCATTGATAAGTAGTATCATGCCTGCCAGCATGAATACGATGCCCATACAAAAAGCATATTTTGGATCTTTCAGGCGGTCGCTCAGCCATCCCCAGAAGAACTGACCAAGAAATCCGGTAAAACTGATTGCGGCCAGAGACGCAGCAGCGGCAACCATGGAGACTCCGTTATCCTCAGCGTAAGCAACCTGGTGAACAAAAACCGACATCGTAACCATGAAAGCCAATCCCTGACAAACAGCAAGTGTCCAGAAACGCGAATCATTAAAAATGGTCATTGTTGGTAATATATAAACGGCTTGTGCCGCTGATGCTTCTTTGTTCGTATTGTTTTTATCGCCATCGGGCAGCAGGCCATATGCTTCCGGGTGTGTTTTTTGCATCAATGTTTGAGAAACAATCAGTCCGATCAGCAATGTAATTGCGCCGAGAGTCATGAGTCCGATTCGCCAGTTCAGGAAATTGACTATATATCCTGCCAGCGGAGTCAGGGCCATGGTTCCGAAACTTATTCCCATGGAAGCTATGCCGATTGCCACACCCCTTTTTCTGATAAACCATTTACCTACGGAGGAACTGCAAGTGACAACGCCCAAACCGGTTGTTCCGATGCCCACCATCAAACCATAAGTGATGTATAAACCGAACGGGGTGTTGACGAAACCGGTCAGGATGTAACCGCCGGCGGCAAGGGTGGCTCCCGCTGTTATAATCCAGCGCGGTGCAATTCGATCCAGCATCCGTCCTACAAAAATAGCGCCGACAGAATAGAGGATAATATTGATAGTGGCAGCCAGTGATATTACCGAACGCGACCAGGCAAATTCCTCTGCCATAGGCTTGAGAAAAACCCCAAAGCAGTAACGCGATCCGTAATTTATGCCCAGCACCAGAAAAGCGCCTGCGACGATGAACCAGCCCCAGAAGATTTCTTTATTCTTTTGCATTTATATGTCCATACAGCAACTGACTATTTTTCCCGCCGGTTCCTTTACCATTAAATGACTTTGTGATACATATAAAAAAAGAAAAAATAGCAACAAAAAGGCATGATTATTATAAAAGATAAATATTATCCCCCGTCTAAAAAGAACTTTACTGCAAAAAAGCGAAGGCCGAAATCATCTCCTCCGGCGATGAAACCGGAAATTGATCCCGCGCTCAAAAGTGTCCTGGCTAAAATAGGCAAACCTCATCTAGTTCCTTTTGTTCCCGATGCTTTTCAAAAAGATGCTCTGGAAGCCATAAAAAAAACAGATTGTCTTGTTATCGCTCCGACCGGTTCCGGTAAAACCTGGATTGCCCGGGAAGCGATAGTTTCCGTGCTCAAAAAGGGTGGACGGGCCTGGTATGCCTCACCGCTTAAGGCTCTTTCCAATTCTAAATGGATAGAGTTTGGCCTGCATTTCGATGCTGGAAACGTGGGGATCATTACCGGTGATACCAAGGAGAATACAGAAGCGCCGATTATTGTAGGCACAACGGAAATATTGCGCAACCAGCTTTACGATGCCATGCATCAGGGGAGCGATTTGAATTGCGATCTGGTTATTCTCGATGAGGCCCATTTCCTGGGAGACGTGGACCGGGGTGTTGTCTGGGAAGAAGTGATGACTTACCTGCCGGTGCGCGTTAATTTGCTGCTCCTGTCGGCAACCATCGGCAATGGGGAAGAGATCGCCCGGTGGCTGACGGCAATCCGTAAAAAACACTGCGTGGTGATCAATGAGGATAAACGCCCGGTGCCGCTTTATCCTCTTTTTCTGCATCCGTCCGGCAGACTTTTGCCTTTTTTAGAAGGGGAAAAATTATCTGCTCCTGTTGCTGATTTATTAAAGAAAGACTCTGGGAGCCGTCAAGACCAAAGGCGCCTGCCGGAATACGGCAGCATAATTCGTGTTCTGGAAAGATTTAATCTATTACCAGCCATCTTTTTTTTAAAGTCACGCGCGGAATGTGATGCGGCTTTGACGGCCAAGGATTTTTTATCGCCTCTACCTCCCTCTGCGGAATTTGACGATTCGCTTACAGAATTGCTGGAACGCTTTCCTTCCTTGCATAACCACAGACAAATAAAAGCTTTGCAGTCATTCGGGATTGCCGCCCATCATGGCGGCCAGCTGCCTGCCTGGAAATTGTTGGTGGAAGAAATGATGAACCGGGGGCATTTACGCGTTATCTTCGCCACATCCACAATTGCCGCCGGGGTGAATTTTCCGGCACGGACAATTGTGCTTTTAAATTCCGATTTGTTTAATGGACATGATTTTCAGCCTCTTTCGGCGACGGAATTCCGGCAAATGACGGGACGAGCCGGACGCCGCGGGCAGGATAAAATCGGCTTCATGCTGGCGATTCCCGGAAGATTTATGGATATTATTCATGTTCGCAAATTATTATTCAAGGCGCCGGAAGATATTCTAAGTCAGTTGAAAAATGATTTTTCTATGGTTCTAAATTTGCTCATGTCGCAGACGCCGGCTGATGTCCGGCAAATATTTGAAAGATCCCTGGCATCCTATCAGCAGCATTCCCGCCACCAAAATTTAGCACACAAGGCAGCAAGAACACTCTGGGCAGATTTCCAGCGGCATTTGGATTTTCTGAAGGCGGAAGGTTTTGTAAGTGACGACGACAAGCTTACAGCCGACGGCTTCTGGGCGGCCCGCTTACGTCTGGATTATCCGCTGCTCATTGCCGAATGTTTGCGCAGCCAAGCTTTCGATGGACAGAATGAAAGAATTCTTGCTGCGCTGGTGGCCATGTTTGCTTATGATCGCGATAATGAAATTAATATTTCGGTGAAAGATCTGCCGCCTATGCTTTCGGCGTCGCTAAAGAAAGTATTGATTATTGTCCGGCCGCTGATACATCGTTTGAACGCAGCAGGATTTACATCGGCGAAACTTTATCCGGCAGTGGGTGCGGCCATGTATTTCTGGGCACAGGGACGCAGCTGGGAGGGCATCATTAAAACCACAGGCCTGGCCGAAGGTGATATGGCGACACTTGTTTTGCGGACAGCCGATAATTTGCGGCAAATTGCCGCCCTGAAAGATACTTATCCGGAGGTGGCGGTGTGTGCGTATAAAGCAAGAGAAGCGATCCTCAGAGAACCCGTCCTCTTCCTCTAGCAGGACTATTGAAACGCGCCCATCTGCGGCGTTTCCCTCACCCTTCATCGTTGCGACGTATTGTACTATACGCCTCACTCCTCAGGGTTCGGGGGCCTTGCATCTAGGCACGTTTGAATAGCCCTGAAAAATAGTGGATAAGAAAACGAGTTGATATAACCACTGAATTAAAGTATCTAAGGCCAGATGCATTTGGCTATTAAGCTTACACCGAGAATAAACTCATTGAATATCGGCCGTACTGATATTTATTAAATTCTTGAAGAGGTAAAATATGCCTATCTTTCATACAGACTCTCCAATATCAGGTACTAAGGAAAGTCCAGATCAATTAGATCGAACTTTATTTGCACACAGAATTGGTGATGCTTTAAAACTCAGGCCTGACTCTAGTCCGTTAGTAGTTTCTTTGGAAGGGTCTTGGGGGTACGGGAAAACATCTGTCATTAATCTCATTAACCAATATTACGAATCACTAAAACTCACTGAAAAGCCTATTATATTCTCTTTCAATCCTTGGATAATTGGTAACGCAGAAAATATAGTTCAAGAATTTATCATCCAGTTCGGTTCTGCTGTCGGTTTAAGTGGTAAAAATAAAACTACTCAAGAAGCTGCAAAGAAATTATTGGCTTATTCCAAAATATTTGATGTCCTGAAATGGGTGCCGGGAGCTGAACCATGGTCAAGTCTCATAGGAAAAGTTTTAAATGGGGTTGGATCAGCTACTGAAAAAATTGGGAATCTAAAAGATTTAAATATAAATGAAAAACGCACAGAAGTTGTAAATGCATTAAATAAAATAAATAAACCAATAGTTGTTTTTATAGACGACCTGGATAGGCTCCCACCAAGTGAAATATTCCAAATGATAAGAGCTGTTAAAGCTATTACAGACTTTCCGCGAACAACTTTTTTGTTAGCTTTTGAGCGACAGTATATTGAAAAGGCGTTGAGTAAATATGGTATTGATGATTCAAATTCATATCTCGACAAGATCATCCAAGTTCGTCTTCACCTGCCTCTGCTAGCTAGTAATGATTTGCACTTGTTAGCCGTTTCTGAATTGCAGAGTTTAGCCAATATGGAACTCACTTCCTTTTTTGAAGGCGATCAAAATCGATTGTCAGAAATATATCAACTTTCTGTGAAACCATTAATAAAGACGCCAAGAGAATTGAAACGCATTTTTAATCGATTGCGTTTTATTGAGCCGTCATTAAGAAAAAATGTTTGTTTTGCCGATGTATTTGCCTTAGAAGTGCTGGCAATAAAAGCACCTAATGTTTATGAGCATATTAGAACTTGTCCTTGGGCTTACAATGCTCGAGAACCGCAATATGAATTTGCTCTTGCAAAACCAAAAGACGTTATTAAGAAATATGAAAATGAGCGGGATAGAGTATTGAATACAATTTCAGAAACGGATCGTATTTACATTAAAGAAATTATCGTCAAACTCTTTCCATTAGTAGGCTCTGAATTTTATAGTGGTTCGAGCGATATTGATTTTCATTATACAAGAGGTCATATTGCATCACCCGATCGTTTACAATTTGCGCTAACTTTTGGACTTCCTTCTGGTGAGGTATATTCGACAGATATTTCTGATTTCTCATCTAATCCAGATATAAGAGATAAAATTATTAAGGATATTTTGGATAGTAATAAGCTGGAAAGATTTATAGAATTATTACTGCGAACTATAAAATATAATCCCCCTATAAATCCAGTTAATTTTATTTCATGTATTGCCCAAATTGCTTCTTTAAAGGAAGTCAAATATCTGCAAGAGAAACCAAGAGATATACTTCTATCTGGTCCTGTGAGGCAACTCTGGTGGCTAGCTGAGCTTACATTGGAAAGATTGTCAATTTGTGAACGGTCAGAAATTTTGCTCGATATGTCAAAGAAGGTTGAATTTATATCCTTAGCAGCTTATGGCCTAAATTTTTGCCTACGGCAGCATGGCTTTTATGATAGCAAGGAACAAATTGATGAGAAATTACGTTGGCTAGATATTTCACAATTAGAAACATATAAAAAGCAGTGGATTGAGTCTGTTATTAAGGTTATTGCAGAAAAATCATTTTTTGAAGTAAGTGAACCCTCTATTATTCTATTATTATTAAGAAGTATTGAACCTCAAAAAAGTAAAGATATTGTTAAACCATTGCTTCAGAATGACGAAGATTTAGATAAGTTTGCTATAGCAATTGGGCGGAGGACTGGAGGAACAGATTCTGTAAAAGGTAGGTATTCAAAAGTAGAAGAAGAAGTATTAGATTCTTTTGGAGGCCGTGACAATATACGGCTTCTTATAAAGAAGCGAATAGAATCAGGTGTAGATGATAAGGAGTTAAGTGCTATATACAATAGCATCTTAACTGGTGAAGCTTACTATATTATCGATAATACGAAACTGTATAGATAGATGAATTAAAAATAATGGTGACGTTTTTACTTATAAGATAACATTACAAGTCGTTTAATCAGCTTGCTACCACTACCACAAAAAGAATTTTTATTATGGAAAAGTTTAAAATGATAACCGGTTTTGTTCCGGCAGGAGATCAGCCGCAGGCTATTGATCAATTGTCGCGTGGTCTTGCCGAGGGCAAAGGTCATCAGGTGCTCTTGGGTGTTACCGGTTCCGGCAAAACCTTTACGATTGCCAATGTCATTGAGCGGGAGCAGCGGCCGGCGTTAGTTATTGCTCATAATAAAACTCTGGCTGCGCAACTGTATGAAGAATTCAAAGGCCTCTTTCCCGACAACTCCGTCGAATATTTTGTCAGCTATTACGATTACTACCAGCCGGAAGCCTATCTGCCCTCTACCGATACCTTTATTGAAAAGGATTCAGCAATCAACGAAGAAATCGACAAACTGCGTCACGCGGCTACCCATGCTCTGCTGACCCGCCGCGATGTCATTATCGTCGCCAGTGTCTCCTGTATTTACGGTTTGGGCTCCCCAGATGCTTATCTGGGCATGATCGTGCAGCTGGAAGTAGGGATGGATATTCCCCGTGAGGATATTTTGAAGCGTCTGGTGGAAATACAGTACGAGCGCAATGATATTGATTTTCACCGCGGCACGTTCCGTGTGCGCGGCGATGTGGTGGAAATATTTCCGCCTTACGAAGACGAACAGGCACTGCGGGTGGAATTTTTCGGCGACACTATCGAATCCATGACCATTATTGACCCGCTGCGCGGTAAAAAGATAGGATCAGTGCAGAAAACTGCTGTCTATCCCGGCAGCCACTATGTGACCACGCGCGATAATCTTAAAAGAGCAACCGCCGATATTCGCGCGGAACTGGCGCTTACACTGGCCGAATATCAAGAGCAAAATAAACTGGTGGAGGCGCAACGCCTGGAACAGCGCACCAATTTTGATCTGGAAATGATGGCAGAGATGGGTTACTGCCAGGGAATCGAAAATTATTCCCGCCATCTGACCGGCCGCAAGCCTGGCGAGCCGCCGCCGACGCTCATGGAATATCTGCCGCAGGATGCCCTGATTATTGTCGACGAGAGTCACGCTACATTGCCGCAGGTGGGCGGAATGTATCGCGGCGACAGATCGCGTAAGGAAACTCTGGTAAAATACGGCTTTCGCCTGCCATCCGCAATGGATAACCGACCGCTGCGCTTTGAAGAATACGAAGCTCTGCCTAATCAGCGAATATATATATCGGCAACACCCGCTGTTTACGAAATGGAGAAAGCGCTAGGTGTGCGGGTGGAGCAGATTATTCGTCCGACAGGATTAATGGACCCGGAAATAGAAATCAAACCGGCCATACATCAGGTAGATGATCTGCTCGAAGAAATCCGTCAGCGGATTAAAGAAAAGGAACGGGTGCTGGTGACCACTCTCACCAAGCGGATGGCGGAAAATTTAACCGATTATTATAATGGTCTGGGGATTCGTGTCCGCTATCTGCACTCCGATATTCATACACTAGAACGTGTCAGTATCATCCGCGATTTGCGTCTGGGAGAGTTCGATGTGCTGGTTGGCGTCAATCTGCTGCGGGAAGGTCTGGATATTCCTGAAGTGTCGCTGGTGGCTATACTCGATGCCGATAAAGAAGGATTCTTGCGCTCTGAGCGTTCGCTGATTCAGACAAGCGGTCGCGCCGCGCGTAACGTCAGTGGCAAGGTTATTATGTATGCAGACAAAATCACGAAATCCATTCAGGCCTGCCTGGACGAAACAAAGCGCCGCCGTATCATTCAGGCTAAGTTTAATGAAGAAAATAATATCACACCCGAAACAATTAAAAAGTCAATCAGCAATGTGCTCGGCTCCATCTATGAAGCTGATTACGTTACAATTCCGGTGGATGCATATGGTAGAGCCATTCCCGCAAAGGAAGAAGATTTGCCGGCACTTATTAAAAATCTCACAGCAGAGATGAAACAGGCGGCCAAAGATCTGGAATTCGAAAAAGCCGCCCGACTGCGCGATGAAATAAAAGAGCTCAATAAAATATTGTTGGAGATGGGGTAGGTTCAGCTATCCTATTGACACCCAAGGCTGTTCTTCATATACTTTTGCCTTAAAGAAGAAAGATCACAGCAAATAGTGATGGCGATACTCTGGAGGAGCAATGATTACAGCAATTCAAGCCGGGCTCAAACGTTTGGACATGACCGAAAGACGCATTGCCGAACTGCTGGATGAAACCCAGTGGGCTAAGGATTTTTCCTGGAATCAGTTAGTTAATCTGAGTGGATATTTTAAGGTTTACCGGGCGGTCAAGGGGGCCGAGCTCTTTCACGAAGGCCAGAGAGAACACAGTCTGGGTATTATCATCAACGGCGAAATCGACATTGTAAAGTATGATTTGCGGCAGAAAGAAACCGTTTTGGCGCGGCTCCGGAAAGGCCAGACATTTGGAGAAATGTCATTGATAGATGATGAGCCCCGTTCAGCAACGGCCGTGGCCGCAAGTGACGTCATGTTTCTGTTTATCAGTCTGGATGATTTTAACCGGCTCGGCAAGGAGAAAGCCCCTCTGGCATTGGCACTGCTCTGGAAGATTTCGCGTCAGATAAGTCAGCGTCTGCGGCGGACCAGCGGACAGCTTGTAGAGCATCTGAGCGGTGCGACGCCGGAAGAATAAGCTTCCGATTCGCTGGCTGGAGCAAAATAATTAATCGACAATTTAATACAATTGCTGTAAATTATTACAGGGAAAGAAGAATGTTGAATCAGTAGCAATCTTGGCATTTTTTAATGATGAGGCCGGAATAATGAAAGAACTGGAACACATTATAAGTAAATTTACGAATCACAAATCAGAAATAATAAAAGAATATCATGTGAAAAAAATTGGTGTTTTCGGGTCATATCTGCGAGGCGAAGAACGTGCCGATAGTGATGTGGACATACTGGTTGATTTTGAAAGGCCGATTGACCTTTTTAGTTTTCTTGATCTTGAAGAAAAGCTTTCCGACATGTTCGATAAAAAAGTTGATCTTGTTTCCCAAAAATCATTAAAACCGCACATAGGTAAAGAAATATTGAAAGAGGTCCGTTATTTATGAAAATAGTACTGGCCGGAATGCGGGATAAGCTCATACATGGCTACTTTGGTGTAGATTATGAATCCGTCTGGTCGTTAGCATCAGAGCGAATTCTTGAAATTAAAAAACCGATGGAGAAAATGGTTAGAGAACAATCAAAATAAAATAAAAAAATGAAAAAGATTCTAACTTAGATGACTTAACTCCATTATTCGTCATTCCGGTCAATACTCTAGAAAACACACGAACAGATATTCAAGATAAACAAATATGACACCATTCAACTTACAACCAAATGACAAATATGGGCTAATAATTATTCCAAAGCGTCATTAAGTTACTACTAGCATATTTTTTATTGATCTTATTCTGCAACTAAAATGTTTCTAAAGACGCAGAGAAAAAATGACAGAAAATAAGGACTTAAAAGAAAAAATGGCTTCTGCGCCGCGCAGCCCCGGTGTCTATATTATGCACGATGACCGGGGGAAGGTTATCTATGTCGGCAAAGCCAATGATCTGAAAAATCGTATCAGTTCTTATTTTACAGGCCGTGATACGCGACCGATGGCGCCTTTTTTGATGGCACGGGTCAGTGATATTGATTTTATTACGACCGCTACGGGAAAAGAAGCGCTGATTTTGGAAAACAATCTTATTAAGAAGCATCATCCCCGCTACAATGTTATTTTACGAGACGATAAAACATATTATCATTTATCTCTCGATCCTGCGGAAAAATATCCCCGCCTGCAACTTGTCCGCAAAAGGCTTAATAATGCTGCGCTCTATTTCGGGCCATATCCATCGGGACTGGCAGCGCGTGAAACGTTGCGGTTTGTCTTGCAGGTATTCCCTCTGCGTACCTGCCGCAACCGCGATTTCCTATTGCGTACAAGGCCCTGTCTGGAATATCAGATCGGGCGGTGTCTTGCTCCCTGCAGGGGGTTGATTGAGGAGGAAGCATACAGAAAATTAGCCGATAATGCTGTATCTTTTCTTCAGGGCCGCCGCCGCGAGTTGATTGCCGATTTGAAAAAGCAGATGGCTGATGCGGCCGAAGAATTGAAGTATGAGGAAGCAGCGCGTTTGCGCGATCGCGTCGGCGCTCTGAATCATGCACTGGAAAAGCAAAACGTGGACTGGGGAGGAGATCAAGAGCAGGATGTTCTGGGCGTTTATGCTGATGGCGATACTTATCAGCTCTGTGTTTTATTTGTCCGCGGTGGAAAACTCATCGGCAGTAAATCTTTTGCGCTTTTAAAAACAAGGGCCGACGTTGCAGAAGTTATTTCATCGGCTCTGCAACAATATTACGATGGCTCCAATTTGCCGGAAGAGATTATCCTGCCGTGTAATCTTCCCGATGAAAAGGTCATTGCCGAATGGCTCGCCGACAATAAAGGGAAAAAGGTGCTGGTGACTGTTCCCCGGCGCGGCACAAAAAAAGCACTGCTTGCTATGGCCTGTGCCAATGCGGGCGAGTTGTTTACTTCCGCCCGGAAGAAAGAAGAACAGGAAATGGAATCGCTCTTGCTTCTTCAGGAAAAGCTGGCGCTGACCCATCTGCCGCGGCGGATAGAGTGCTACGATATTTCCAATATCAGCGGCAAAAACGCCGTTGGTTCCCTGGTGGTCTTTCAGGACGGCGAGCCGGACAAGGCAGGTTACCGGCGGTTCCGCATTAAGACTGTTGACGAGCCCGATGATTACGGTATGATGCGGGAAATGCTGATTCGTCGCTTTAACGGTGCCGAAGCAATGCCGGATCTTGTTGTGGTGGATGGCGGCAAAGGGCAGCTCAATGTCGCGCTTTCCGTGTTCAGGGATTTAAAGATTAAGATTGATGTAATCGGTCTGGCCAAAGAGGAGCGCACTTTTATTTCCGGCAGAGGAGCCATCAGGAAGAAAGTATCAAAGTCGGAAGATCGCGTTTATCTGCCGGGGCGCAAGGACGCTATCTTCCTTTCATCCTGGCCGCAGGCGCTTGCTCTTCTACAGCGCCTGCGTGATGAAGCGCATCGTTTTGCCGTCAGTTATCATCATAAACTTAAGCAGAAAACTGATCTGCGTTCGGTGCTGGAAGCCATTCCCGATATCGGCAACCGGCGCAAAAGAATGCTAATTAAACATTTCGGTTCGGCCGAGCAGGTGCAAAACGCATCTCTTGATGATTTACAAAATGTTCCGGGAATAGGTCCGGAACTGGCGGAAAAAATCTATTCTCATTGGAGAAACGAAAAGGGAGCATGATGATTTAAATGAGTCTGGCAACTATTTTTCTGCTGGCTGTGGCGTTAGGTGTAGATGCTTTTTCCGTGGCAATCGGCATCGGTGCGGCCAATTACAAAAGATCGTGGTTGCCCGTCTGGCGCCTTTCCCTCGCTTTTGGTCTTTTTCAGTTTGCCATGCCGGTTGCCGGGTGGCTGGCCGGTTCGACAGTAGTTGAAATGATCGCCGGTTACGATCATTGGATTGCCTTCGTATTGCTGGCTTTTATTGGCGGCAAGATGATCCGGGAGGGATTAGCGAAGGAAAATAATGAGGAGAAGGCCGATCAGACGCGCGGCTGGCCGCTGCTTCTGCTCTCCATTGCGACCAGTATTGACGCCCTGGCTGTCGGTTTCAGTTTTTCTTTGCTGAAAACACCCATCCTGTTTCCGGCGTTTATTATCGGTGTTGTCTGCTTTGGCATGACAGCGGTTGGTATGATTTTCGGCAAGGGGTTGGCAAAATTGTTCGGGAAGAAAGTGGAAATATTCGGCGGGCTGGTGTTGATTGCTATCGGCGTGAAGATATTGTTTGAGCACATGTAGGATGATGGTTGAAGGCTGAAGGCCTGAAAGGGGGGGTGTCATGTATTATCAAATAATCAAGGTTGGTAAGGAAAATATCGGGTTGGTGTGGCAGTTTGTCGGCAACAAGCCGCAAGTGGAATATATTTATTTGCCCAACTCTGCAGGTCACTTAAAAGATGAAATTGCTAAAGATTTTTGGGAAATTAAGATAACTGCACGAAAAATATCAAACGATATTGCCGAACAGATTATAAAAATATATGAAGGCAAGAAAGTTGAATTTGATCTCTCCTTTCTGAATATTTTCCGGCTTAATATGTTTGTCGGAAAGGTGTTAAAACAAACCTGTAAAATACCAAGGGGCAGGGTAGATACCTATTCCGGGCTGGCTGCGAAAATCGGCGCTCCCGGAGCAGCGCGTGCCGTGGGCAATGCTCTGGCCAATAATCCTTTTCCGTTGGTTATTCCCTGTCATCGCGTTGTGAGATCAGATGGTTCCCTGGGCGGTTTTGGCGGAGGAATTCGGATGAAAAAAGAACTGCTCGGCAAAGAAGGTGTGGTTTTTGACGAAAAGGGACGTGTTGCAGTAAAATATTTATAGTCTGTGTTCAATACTAAAAAATGTTTGCCTGGTGAAAAAGCACTTAGATTTTATTTCGGGTATTGTTTTTTGTAATGGCCAGATTGTCGCGGTGAATTACTTCTTCATAGTCCTTATGCCCCAGGACTTGTTCGATCTTTGTTGTTTTTAAACCCATTATTTTGCTTATTTCCGCCGAACTGAAATTGACGAGGCCCTTGGCAATTGTCGTTCCATTGCCATCCACGCAGCTTACCGGATCGCCCACGGCAAAATCTCCTTCGACAGCGGTAATACCGGAAGGAAGAAGGCTTTTACCCTTTTCCAGCAGTGCTTTGCGGGCGCCTTCATCAACAACCAGTTTGCCCTGGGAACGCAGCGTAAACGCAATCCAGTATTTTTTGCTGTTTAAGCGGTCGGCCATCGGCAGGAAAAGCGTGCCGATTTTTTTTCCGGCAATAATATCCGTTAAGATATTTTTCTTTTTGCCGGGAGCAATGATACAGGGAATGCCGATAGCCGTAACTTTTTTGGCGGCCAGTACTTTGCTTTTCATGCCGCCTGTGCCGACCGATGATGTTTCCGCCGTGGCTATGGCTTCGATTTCATCCGTGAATTCAGCTACCAGAGGAATAAGTTTGGCTTTCTTGGATTCAGCGGGGTTACAAGTGTATAATCCTGCGATGTTGGTCAGGTTGATGAAAAGATCGGCTTCCACGATATTGGCGATCATGGCGGCGAGGTTGTCGTTGTCGCCGAATTTGATTTCGTCAATGGCAACAGAGTCATTTTCGTTGATAACGGGTATCACTTTCCACTCCATCAGCGTGGAAAGCGTATTGCGGATATTTAAGAATCTTTGCCGGTCGGTAAGATCAGAAAGAGTCAAAAGAATCTGGGCAACGTAAAGGCCGTTTTTTTCAAACGATTTGGAATAAACGCGCATCAGGCGTCCCTGTCCGACGGCAGCCGCAGCCTGTTTTTCCGGGATGCTTTTGAGTTTGCCGGTGATGTTCAGGCGGTGTTTTCCCGAAGCAATCGCCCCGGAAGTTACCAGGACTACCGAATATCCCCGACGCACCAGTTCGGACATTTCAGTAACTAAAGAATCGACAATCTTGAGATCAAGACCTTCCGTGCCGGTAAGAACTGCCGAACCGATTTTGATGAGGATTTTTTTTGTATGGGCCAGGGTTTCCAGACGGATGTTTTTCATTTTAATCTTCGACTTTTTATAAGTTCATTAAGTCTGGCTTAATTTCTCAATTATTTTATTTAATATTTCCGTTATTCCTTCGCCGGTTGCAGCGGAAAACGGATACAATACTATGCCTTTTTTCTTGAATCGCGCAACATCTTTTTTGATCTGGTCTTTAACATGGGGCAGATCAATCTTGTTGATAGCCACTATTTGCGGCTTTTCCAGCAGTTGGGGATTGTAAAACCCCAGTTCCTTGTTAATCGCCTTATAATTGGCCAGCGCATTGTTGTCCGGCTCCAGGGAAATATCAATGATGTGGAGCAGGAGTGATGTTCTTTCCACATGTTTTAAAAATTGGATACCCATGCCGTGGCCTTCATGAGCGCCGGGGATCAGGCCGGGAATATCGGCCATAACGAAACTATTGCTGTCGCGATGTTTAACCACGCCCAGATGCGGAGTCAGTGTGGTAAAAGGATAATCGGCAATCTTGGGACGAGCTGCGGAAACGCGTGATATGAAGGTTGATTTTCCGGAATTGGGAAAGCCCACAATGCCGACATCGGCCAGCAGTTTGAGCTCCAGTTTGAGCCAGCGTTCATCTCCGGGCATGCCGTCCTGGGCAAAGCGCGGTGTTTGATGGGTAGATGAGGCAAAATGAGAATTGCCTTTGCCACCGATACCGCCATAACCGATTATGAAAGTTTGTCCATTCACTGATAAATCGGCAAGGATCTCCTGAGTTTCGAAATCTTTGACGACTGTGCCCACGGGTACCGCAATTTCCAGGTCTTCAGCACTTTTTCCGCTGCGGTTGTTTCCCGAACCGTGGCTGCCGTTTTTGGCCAGATACTGCTGCTGATATTTTAAATCCAGTAAAGTGCGATGGCTTTCTGCGGCGCGAAAAAATACATCGCCGCCCTTGCCGCCTTCGCCGCCGTCAGGACCGCCACGCGGCACAAACTTCTCTCTGCGGAAGCTCACACAACCTGGTCCGCCGTGCCCCGCCTTGATGAAAATTTTTGCTTCATCAACAAATTTCATGATTATTGCCCGAAAATATTTTCTGCTGTAATAGAAATTTAATTTGGAATATCATTGCCACAATCCCGCATGCGCGGGATAACTCGACTCACGCTTCAAACTTCGCTTCACTCGTTTTTAGCGAGTCTCATTACCACAGCTATGCTGGATAATTCGGCTGGCCAATTCTATTGCGCTACGCTTGTATAATTGGAGCCTCATTAAAAAAGGCGCTTAAAACAAGCGCCTTTTGTAATCGTAATATTATTGTTAAGTTCTAAGCGGCGTAAACACTTACTTTTTTTCTGGTCTTATCGAGTCTTTCGAATTTGACTATTCCGTTAATCAAAGAAAAAATAGTAAAATCTTTTCCTAATCCGACATTGTTACCCGGATGAATTTTCGTTCCTACCTGCCTCACTATAATCGATCCGGCATTAATCTTCTGGCCGCCGAATACTTTAACTCCACGCCTCTGGGAATTGCTGTCTCTACCGTTGCGAGAGCTCCCCTGGCCTTTTTTATGTGCCATGACTTCCTCCGCTTATATCGTAATCTTTTTAATTTTCATGCTGGTTAAATTCTGGCGATGTCCGGTTTTCTTGTGAAAGCCCTTGCGTCGCGTCATATGGTAGACATGGATTTTTGGCCCCTTCTTCTGAGTGACGATTTCACAGGTCACCGAGGCGCCTTCTACAAAAGGTTTGCCTACTTTAACGTTTTTTTCGTCGGCAACCATCAGGACTTCGTTAAAAACGACTTCAGCGCCCTTATCACCGACCAGCTTTTCTATGGATAAAACATCACCTTCGCTTACTTTGTGCTGTTTTCCGCCTGTTTTTATTACTGCATACATACGCTTATCCTTATATTGTAATTAAGATCGAAGCTTATAGTTAATTTGTGCTTGTTTGTCAATAAGATTTAGCTTTCAGGGCAATTTTTTTTAAATATTTGCCGCCTGATGGATAAGCCGCTGAAATAACGGGGATAATATTGTTAGTTAAGCATGGTCATTGTTTTAACAACCCGAATTTTATTGTTTTCTTCTTCTTTTCCGGCCAGAACATGCCCAATTATATCCTGCGGCCTGGCCGCTCCCTGCTGGGAATGACGAATGGTTAAAGACACCTTCCTTTCTGCAAAGTTCAGAGTCATTTCCTCTACAAAAGGACGGATATCTTTCGAAATGTTTTTCCCCTTCGACTTGCGTTCAATTATAAATGCCGGTGCGGCCAGAAAATTTTTAATATTATCCGCCAATGTTTCTAAATGTGCAGAATCAATATTGCCGGAGAGATGCAGTTCGTAGGAAAATCCCTTCAGTGCCTGGGCCAGATCTTTTTCGGCAAATGCAAGCTCTCGGATTTCCAGTACTTTTACGCCATCGGGCAGTGCGCTGTTAATTTCCTGTTTTAGCAATGATAAATCCGCCGAATATTTTTGAGCGGTTACATCGGCGAACTCCTGAAGGCTTTCCATGCCGACAGAGGTTGCCGTAGCAAACGATATTTTCGGATGAGGATGGAAGCCTGCGGAATAGCATAAAGACAGGCTGCTGCGGCGCAGGGAGCGAATTAAAGCAGAAGATAATTCCAGATGGGAAAGGAAACGCGCCCGGCCGGCTTTGGTAAAAGTGATACGATAATGTTTGTCAATGTTCGGGAGACTGGAAGATGGACGACTGGATGCAAATGCCGACTGGTCAATGTTGTCAGCAGTTGTGGAAAACGTATTTTTTATGGTTGTAAAATCACAAACACCGCATTGCTGGCAGTCGGCTGTACGGCAATCGGCAGTAATCACACCACCGGTAGCCTTGACCAGTTCTTCCAGCAGAAATTCGCGGCTTACACCGCAGTCAATATTATCCCAGGGCAATATTTCCTTCGTATCCCTTTCGCGTGTATAATGATCCGGGTTGATTCCGGTCTCGGCGAGCGCTTCCTGCCATAAGTGGAAATTGAACAGATCTGTCCAGCCGTCAAAACGGCACCCCTTGCGAAATGCCGTCTCTAATAGCCCACCGAGTTTTCCATCACCCCGGGAAAATAATCCTTCGAGCATACTCATCCGGCCATCATGCCATTTCACACTGAGGTTGCGGTTACGGATGCGCTGGCGGATATGCTCCTGCCTGGCATATGTTTCGGCAAGTGAAATCTGACGGTGCCATTGGAACGGCGTATGTGGTTTGGGAACAAATGTGGAAAGGCTGACGGTTACCTGGCCGCGGTTTTTTGCTGCCCGCAATGCCTGATAGGCCAGTTCGATAATTCCTTCCACATCTTCCTCGGTCTCCTGCGGTAGCCCGATCATGAAATAGAGCTTGATTGATTTCCAGCCGGCGGCAAAAACCTTGTCCACTGTGGCGAGCAGATCATCCGCCGTATTTCCTTTGTTGATGACCAGGCGCATTTTGTCCGTACCGGCTTCCGGGGCCAGTGTAAAGCTTGTTTTGCGGGTCCGTTTGATTTCCTCAATCAATGTGCCGGTCAGTGATTCTACCCGCAAAGAAGGCAGAGCAAGGGCTACACGCTGGGCACAGTACTTGTTCATCAGGTCTTTCAGTAGAGGTTCCAGGCAGCTGTAATCACCGGAGCTTAAAGCTAAAAGCGATATTTCATCATGACCTGTGGAGGCCAGTAATTTTTCGGCCATCTCTTTGAGGGCAGACGAGTTTCTTTCCCGGTAAGGCCGCCAGATCATTCCCGCCTGGCAGAAGCGGCAGCCGCGGGTACAACCGCGGGCTATTTCCAGGATAATGCGGTCATGGACTGTTTGCATTAAGGGGACAACGGGTGCAGCCGGATAAAGCCATGCATTGAGGTCAACGCCCGTTCTTTTTTTAATGACGGTATTGTTAATGTGTACAGCGGGAACATAAATGCCGGGAATTTGCGCCAGTTGCCTGATCGATTCCTGTCGGGAGACCTTGTTTTGCTTGCAGTTCCGGATGAGGGCGGTAATTTCTCCGACAACCTCTTCGCCTTCCCCGATAACAAAGGCGTCAATAAAATCAATCAATGGCGCCGGATTAAAGCAACAGGGACCTCCCGCAATTATCACCGGATGACTATCAAGACGATCACTGCAGCGGAGTGGCACACCGCCCAACTCCAGCATGTTCAATACATTGGTGTAAGACAATTCATATTGAAGGGAGAATCCGACAATATCAAAATCCGCAATAGGCATTTGTGCTTCCAATGAAGTCAGGGACAGGTTGCCTTGCCGCAGTTGTTTCTCACGGTCCGGCCAGGGAGCAAAACACCTTTGCGCGGACACATAGGGAATGGCGTTTAATATTTCATAGAGAATCTTGATTCCCAGGTGCGACATGCCGACTTCGTATGTGTCGGGAAAGGCGAGAAGAAAATTTACTTGGGCATTGTCTTTATAAACGGAATTTACTTCGGCGCCAATGTAGCGGCTGGGCTTGTCGGCGGCAAGTAATAATTCGTCAAATTTATAGTTGTTCATGTTTGGTTATCTGCTTTGCATTGATACTTGTAAGGATTTTTTTTGATGTCTTTGAGCAGCGATAGAGCAAACTTTTCGGCAAAATTATCCACGCCGACGTAAGAGAGTGAATTATTTTTAAAGTTATTAATCAATTCGTCGCGGACCTCAGCTCCTTTTTCTTTCTTCATGTACGCTCTTTCCATTGTACGTTCGTAAGCAAGCTTATCGCCGAAGTGTTTTTTTACCTGCTGATAATCAGCCGGCGTTAAGAAGAAAGATTCCTTCAAGCTGATGTCGATTTTAAAAGCTATTTCAACTTTTACCGTATTGGCGGCAATCTCCCGCGACAAATCGAAAATGTTTAACTTCAGCCCGTTGGGAAGAACTATTTCCTCAATTGATTTCATTTGTTTCCAGTCTCCACTTGTCTTAACAGGTGGCTTGGTTTTATACCAGCCCGCTTTCAAAGGATAACGAGGCAGCAAGGAGGACGCTCCGTAAGCGTATTATCAATACGTTGAGGAAGCCGACGACCCCGGCCTGCACCGGGGCAGGCTGTGCCAACGAAGTTAGACAAGGAAAGCGGGCTGTTATTAGCATTTTTAAGCTTGACCTGCAAACTTAATCCTTCTATAAATCAAGAAAGAGATATTAACCAGTGAAAATAAGGCCATAATATGAGTGATGTTCACGCGATTTTGCTTTTGTCCTGTCCGGATCGTAAAGGTCTTGTAGCCAGATTATCCAATTTCATCTTTCAGAACAACGGCAATATAGTTCATGCCGACCAGCACACCTCCAAGAGAGGAAAAATATTTTTTATGCGGATTGAGTGGGAACTGCAAGGCTTTTCGCTTGGCCGCGAGGAAATTCCGGTGGCATTTGCTGAGCTTGCCGCCCAGTTTGCCATGAAATGGGAGTTGCACTTTACCGATTATGTGCCCCGGATGGCTGTTTTCGTATCCAAACATCCCCATTGTCTGCATGATTTGATTTTACGGCATCGGCTGGGTGAATTTAACGTTAAAATACCCCTGGTAATCAGCAATCATCTTGATGCCCGCGAGTCGGTGGAACAATTAGGACTGAAATTCTTTCATTTTCCTGTTACGGCGCAAAATAAGGCGAGGCTAGAAAAGCTCGAGATTCAGCTGTTGCAGGAGATGAAGATAGACCTGATTGTACTGGCGCGCTACATGCAAATCCTGACCGGAAAATTTCTTAAGGTTTATCCCCATAAGATCATCAATATTCATCATTCTTTTTTGCCGGCTTTTGCCGGGGGAAATCCCTATCAGCAGGCCTATGACCGGGGCGTGAAGATTATCGGTGCTACCGGACATTATGTAACGGAAACTCTTGATGAAGGACCGATTATTGCACAGGATGTAATTAAAATCAGTCATCGCGATACAATTGCCGACATTCAAACCAAAGGCAGAGATCTGGAAAGAATAGTGCTTGCGCGCGCTTTGCGCCTGCATCTGGAGAATAAAATACTGGTGTACGGGGCGAAGACCATCGTCTTTGAGTGACGGACTATACCATCCCGCTTTTTTCGGCTAACTTTGTTGGCTGCGTCGTCGGCGTCCTCAACGTATTTGCATATACGCCTCCGGCGCCTCCTCCTTGCCGCCGCGTTATCCTGGAAAATCGGAATGGTATTGATCTGTACGTGATTAATAGCGAATCTGAAAAAATGTAAGGAAAAGTCAAAATATATTATGAATGATAATTTGGTTGTTCTTTGTCAGCCTGACGAACAGAAATCCTGTGGTGCCTGCTGCGGCCTTTACAATTATGTGGACAGTTCCCGCGAGTCGCTTACGCGGCGATTGCGTGCGCGCACAGAGCGTTTCCGCAGTATGGTGAAAAATTCAGACGACATCAAATGCTATGCCGAAGCCACACTTGCGGCGGAAGATTGTACGAAAAGATATGAAGTGATTTACTGCTGCGAGTATCTTGGTTTTCTCGATGTGGCGGAAAAGAAAGTCGGCTGTTTGTTGCACCCTATGCAGAATTCCGGTTTGGATTTGCGCGCCGGTTCTTTTTACGGGCAGGAGACATGTGCCGGGCATCTCTGTCCGAGTCATCATTTTATTCCCGCCAATCAGGCGCAGATTTTACTCAGAATAATTGAAGACTGGTATCTTTATGGTCTTTGCCTGACGGATATTGATCTGGTCGTTGATTATTTTCGCCTGATCGCTGATAAAATTGGAGAGGAGCTCAAGCCGGAAGTTTTTGAAAATGAAGCGCTGAGAAATATTGCCCGGGAGTATTATCACTGGAAAATTAACTGGCCTTTCCGGTCGGAAGATACCAACCGGTTGGGCAAGTATTATTTTGACGGCTCCCATTACATGATCAGTTATATTGACTACGAAAAATTCGGCAGTGCTATTTCCCCCCTGAATAAAATCTTCCTGAGCCTTTCCTCCACTTTCACCAATGCTCAGGAAATAGCTGCGGCCGAAGAGCTGGTTATGGGCAATGTGAGGCAATTTGTCGCCACCTACCGGAAGTATTTTTGATTTCCTGTTGACAGGGAACTCATATTTTGGCTAATGTATCGCCAATTAATCTAAGGGAATTGTTTAATGGACAAGATGAACAAAGAAATCCTTTTTTCCCGGGACGCAATTGAGCAGAGGGTCAGGGAGCTGGCCGGTCAGATTTCAATTGATTACAAAGGCCGTGAATTGATAGTTATTGGTGTTCTTAAGGGCGCGTTTATTTTCATGGCTGACTTAATCCGGGAGCTCGCAATTCCCTGTACGGTTGATTTTGTCCGGGTAGCCAGTTATGGCGCAGGGCAGGCAAGCGCAGGTAAAGTAGTCCTGACCAAAGACATCGAAACATCAATCAAGGGCCGGGATGTCCTGATTGTGGAAGACATTGTTGATACGGGCCTGACTTTGACCTATCTGGTCAATTGGTTGAAAGAAAGAAATCCGCACACACTTCGCGTCTGCGCTTTTTTAGACAAACCCAAAAGAAGAAAAGTTTCCTTTGAAGCCGATTATGTCGGGTTTACCATAGAGGACGTGTTTGTAGTTGGCTATGGACTTGATTTTGACGAACAGGCAAGATTTTTGCCGGAAGTTTATATTCTCAAACAGTAACAGGCAGAGGTAAGGGAATGATCATTCAATGCAGACAATGCCGGACGAAATTTCGTTTTGATGATGCTCTGATGGAAGGGGATGGCGTATGGATGCGGTGCAGCCATTGTCAGCACGTTTTCTTTCAGGACAGCCCGCAGAATGTCAAGCGCGGCCCGCAGCAATTTATGACAGAGGAAAATATGCCGGCGGGAGCTTCGGGTTCCGGTAGTGATGAAGATGCCGCCCTTTTTCTCGACGGTGTCATGAAAGCGAAGAGCGGCCCGGATAGAGAATTGAGGTTGGAGGAAGCAAAGCTATTCGCTGAAGAAAACAGAGAAGATGCAAGTAATCTGGCCTTTGAGCTGGCGGTGGAAGATGATGAACAGAAGCCAGATAAGCCTCCGCGTAAGGGCTTCTGGAGGGTGCTGGCGATTACCGTTTGGATTCTGGCGGCAGTTGTTGTCATACCGGCAATCATTTATATTTATATTTTTCCGCAAATGGGAGACCGTTTGCTGAAAGTTGTTAATCAATATGTTGATATAGGCATCAAAGAGCCTGCCCGCCCCGAGATTGTTGTAAGTCAAGTCAAGTTGCAGGACATCAGGCAGCGGATGGTGAATAACTATATTCTGGGGCCAATACGTATTGTCGAAGGTACGGCGGTGAATCAGGCCGACTATCCCATTTCGCGGATAGTCATCAAAGGTGAAATCGTTGATGCTTATTCGGTGGTGCTGGGCGAACGTGATACCTATGCCGGCAATGTTCTGACCGATGAAGAATTAACATCATTGCCGGAAGAGGCCATTATCACCAAACTGGCCAGGCCGGAAGGCGGCAACAATGCCAACGACAAGCTTATGCCCAACGCGATGATACCTTTTATGATTGTTTTTGTCCGCGAACCGGCCGGCGTAATTAAGACGACGGTGAAGACGGTGGGGGCCGAGAGACTGTTGTAAATTAAATACGGCTGAAGACTGAAGGCTGAAGGTAGAAGGTAGAAGGTAGAAGGTAGAAGACCGTAAGGGAACCCCGGCGCATGCCTGGGAATGCCGTTGAAGGCCGAAGACTAAAGACTAAAAACGCAAAAATAAAATCTCTTCATTGTCCTTCCCGCAAAGGCGGGAATCCAGTATTTTCAAAAGATTTTGAGATTGCTTCGTTCGCTTTGCTCTCTCGCCAAGGCAACTTGTCTGTAATAACAAAAATATTAAACCGGCAAAAAGTCGTCATACGTCGAAGGACGGTATCCAGACGTCGTCCCCGCGAAGGCGGGGAACCATTCATTATAATAATGGATTCCGTATCGAGTACGGAATGACATCAAACAAAGAAGGCGCGTTAGGAAACGCGCCTTCTTGCGTTAAGTGGCAGATATAAGAAGTTCTAAATTGCCCCCGGCCTTACTGTTCCGGATGCAGTACCTGTATAGGAGCCGGAACTGCCTCCACTGCCGCCGTTAAGTAAACCAGCGGCGCCACCATTGATTAAAATACCGGTTGACGGAGATGTAAGCGCACCTGAACCTGATACTGTTGCCGCCCATTTTCCGGTACCTGTATCCCAAACCTTGGGCGTGAATGTAGCGGACAAGCTCGACAAGTTTGTTTTGTTACTGCTTGTCAAAGTTACGGCTCCGGGTAAGGGGGGGGAGGAGAGGGTAATTGCATCGTAATTTCCCGTAACATTTCCGGTAGCAAAGATTTTCGGCACCTCGCCGGTGGAATAGGCATAGAATTTTACGCCCGTCATGTTCACGCTCAAGGAATCACCTGTTTGGGTAAAGCGGGAACCGCTTAAATCCGCCGAGGCCACATTCACATAAGGAATGTTTAAAGCGGCCAGACTGGCCCGCCCTGCGGCTGTGGAGGCCATATCGATGAATTTTGCTGTTTCGATTATCGTGCTCAGAGCGGTTGCCTGCCAGGTACCGGCGGCGGACGGACTGAAGACACCCTTCACTGCCCCGCCGAAAACAGAAGTTGATGCCGATAGCCAATTAGTGGCGGCGCCGGCTATATCGCCCTGGAAATAGCCACCCAGTGCTGCCGTCCAAGCGCTAGAGGCATTAATTTGTGTATAGACAAAGCTCTCTGATGCTGCAATGTCCGCCGCGCCTCCTCCTGCGCCTACTAACTGGCGATAATAACTGAAAACAGCATCCCCCAGGGGGCTGTACGCAGTATCGTAAGTGCCCGACAAAACGTTCTTACCTACTCCGAGAGTGGTGTAATCCTTGAAACCAATCCATTGAGAATTTAATCCGGTTTTATGATTATTTATGGTTAATGTCGGTCCCCCGCTGAGCAAATTAGCATACGTTCCTCCGGAGATGTTTAACTCATATGCGCCGCTGTTGGTTCCGGAAGAAACAAAGGTACTTGCCACTATTGCTGTACCTGTTCCGATTTCAATGCGGTTTAAAACGCCTTCGGCTTTATAGCCGCCGGCATACTGATAGAAATCGCCGGGAATATTGCCCCGCAAAATGCCGATATTGCCGGATGCGTCCGCATAGAGAGCGAGGGCATCCGTACTGAACGTGTAGGGGGAGAGCATCAGCAACTGGGCATTGGCATAACCTTTATAGGCGCCTCCGGAGTCATTGGTTAAGTAGCCGGAACCGGCACGGTAATTATAACTCTGCCAGGGGCCGGAACGAACATTATAATTGCTGAGGGGGGAAACGCAACCACCGCCGAAACAGGGGGCGGAAATTGACCCCATTATGGTTGTAGTAACAGAGGCGTTGGTCCAGAGGCTGGCTGTTGATCCCATAACGCCGCCGCCGAAGTCGCTCAGTGAGTCTTCAATCACGTTGGCAAAAGCCATCGGTAAAAGATTGAAAGTGCCGCTGCTGATGGATGTATATGTGGCGCCGGCGTAATAGCCAAAATGATTCAGCGTCGAATTGCCTTTGAAAAGAGTGCTCATTTCGAGGAAGTCGCCGCTGATGCTTACGTCTTGCCCGGACACCGCACCGGAATAGTTTGTGCTGTAACGCACTATTTTTTTGACTGAATCGTAATATATTACCTGTTTATTGGTAAAACTGGTGACGCCGCTGTTGTAATAAGTACCGTTGATGCCATAGCTGCCCCAAACGCCGATTACACCGCCTCCGTTAACGGCAATGCGTCGGGATTCGCTCTGACTATTTTGTTGGCAACCGCCGGTGGTGCAACCTAGATATACATAATTCGGAGTCAAATAGACATCGCCCAATAGCGGGGCACCGGTATCGACAACAATGTTCGCCGCCAGCGTGGAAGGTGTGAGAGATGTTGAGGCAAATGCAGTATATTTAACGGCGACGCCGGCGCCGCTAAAGGTAGTGGGATAAATGTTGGCGGAGCCGGTGCCCAGCAAAAAGCCTGCCCCCCCGTCGCTGTTGACGTAAATTGCGGAGAGGAGCGCGCTGGCACTGGTGGCTGAAACATAAGCATTGGGAAGACCCATCATATAGCCGGACACTCCTGAGCTCACGGCAGTTCCGGATGCGATTGTACCGTCGATTAATGCCGCCCCCGGATAATCATAGCCACTGCCGCTGGGGGATTGTCCTCCCGCTAAGGTGAGAGTATAAACGGTGTTGTCCGTTGTTGTGCCGGTGATTGTGCCGCCTTCATCAATTTTATGAGTAAAATTGCCGGCTGGTGTTATGGTTAGATTCAGCGCAGCTGTATTTACAACCGGCGGTATCACTATTACCGGCGGCGTCACCGGTGGATTTGTAGGCGGCGGTGGCGGTGGAGGAGGTTGGTCGCCTCCACCAGCGAGATCACCAGTGCCGCCGGAACCGCCCGAACCGCCCGAAGAACCAGAGCCGCCGGAACCACCGCCGGAATCACCGGAGCCTCCCGATATTTCCGTGGCATTCTTCATTTCATCGATCTGCTTGTTAGTAACAGCTCTTAATTGTGCACCCAGTGTCGCACTGGGTACAAACATGCCCTGACCGGCAGCTATCGATTTAACATCACCGGGATTGTTCTTGCTGTAACCGTAGCCGGAACCTTCCGAGAATATTGATCCGGACGCACCGGCCAGATAAAAGTTAAAGAAATGGGTGCCGCGGACACCGCAGACAGATGTCGGTGTGTGGACTTCGTAGCGGCCGCCGGGTATGCCGACGGATTTAACTATGTTTTGTATTTTCCCCCGAAAAAGATTGAAGACGCTGGAATTCTGTTTTTCGCCGGACATGTATTCCGTGATGCCCACCCGGCTGTTTTCCGCCAGTCGCAATACATTGTCTTCCTTAAAAGTTATTTCCACTCTGGATTTGCTCTTGGTGCGGATAAAGTCGCCGACATTAACAGCATCGCCCAGATTAACGCTACGGGCGGCTTTTCCCTTGACCGTAATATCCACATTGCCGGCAATATTGGTAATTTTACCCACCGGCGCCGCCAGTGCTGCCCAGGGAATCAGCAGCAATAGGGCTAACAATGCTGCGATGTAATGTTTTGCTTTAATCAAGGGTTGTCTTTTCATACTTTGTCTCCCCAGAAAAATTGTATCTTAATTTATTGTCGTCCCCAACTGTCTAAAACTTAAACTCCACTCCCATTGTGTAAAGATTTTTGGTATATTCATAAACAGGAATATTGGAGTCTGAAATGATACGTGCATATTGCAGAGTGCATGTCCAGTTTTTCGATATGTCCCAGTTTAAGCCGACAGAGCCGTTATACATTCTGTCTTCTCTGCGGCCTGATCTTGCCGATCCATCGAAAGCAGTGTATGGCTGCGGGTAAGTGTAATCCTGCGCGGTGAAGCCACCCGTAAGTTGCACGTACATGAAACCGATTTTCTGAACCAGATCATCCGACAAAACCGGTAAAACCATACTGGCGGATAGACGGTTTAAGCTGTTGTCCCAATAACTACCGTTGGTTGCTTCCCGGGCCGCTTCATAACGTAAATTAATAAAAGCATTGTTGCTAAAAAACCAGGCCCAGCTTAAATAAGCCCGGAATCCCTCGGCGTCACGCAGGTTGTCGGCAAATTGTGCTGTAGATGTAATTACTTGATTATAATAATTTTTCTTGTCATAGCCGACAAATGTTTCCAGAATCTGCTTTTCCGATAGCATAATTTTTACAATCGGCCCGAAGGTGTAATAATCCTGATAACGTTTATAGCCGGCGTTGCCGTCCGGCGTAACATCGGAATCCGTCCGCAGGGAGCTGTAGGTATAACTGCCCAGCATACTTAAGGAAAACCGGCCGAAATTATAGCCCGGGATGACGGAAAAAGTATTGACGATGGAATCACGGGTGTGAACGTAACGTTCATTGAAACTACCCATTGCTGCATAGTGGGCGTTAAAAAGCCAGGGGCCGTCAAAAAGGGGCGCATATTCAATTCTTAAAGTAGGAGAGAAAACATTGCTTCCGGGACTGTCGTTAGAACCGGCCACGCTTTGCAGGCGGGGCTTGGAGGTCAGATTGTCATCATAGGCACCGGAAAGACCGATAGTAATACGTACCGGCCGGGTATAAAAAATCGTGTTTTCCACTGCTTCCAGATACTGGCGGGCGTAGGCGGCCAGATCGGATTTGGGATCAAAGGATGCTGTTGCCTTAAAACGTTCCTGGGCATTTTTATATTTTCTGCTGTTCATGTAACACAGACCAATCTGGTAGTCCACGGTCTGGGCTAAACTCTGATCCAGTGATTTTGCTTTTTCAAATGCGGCGACAGCCTCTGTATACTTTCTTTCGCGCGATAAAACCATTCCCTCTAAAAAAGTAATATTGGCGGGATCAATGTTTTGTTCCTGCGCTACTTTGATCCATTTCTTTGCTTCCTGTAATTTGTTTAATTGAAAAAGTACATTGACACATTCCACCAGGGCTTCTTTTACGGCGGGTTTGAGTTTTAAAGCATCTTCCAGATTGGCGGCGGCTTTGTCGTAAGTCATTGTTTGTTTGTAGGCCATCCCCAGAAAAAAGGCTGCCAGGGAAGATTTTGGATCCTGCTCTCTTACCTTTTCCAGGATATCGATGGCTTCTTCATAATTTTCCGACTGGTATTGTTTGATGCCTTCTTCCAGGAGGGGATTTTGGGTTTGGCAAAAAGCCGCAGAACTCAAGATAAACGATAAAAGAAAAACACTGATTATTAAAACAACTTTTTTCATCGCAGCCTCCGCCGGGAAAGTAAATAGTAAAAATAAATTTATCATCGAGTGGCAATAAATTACTGAAAAAAATTAATTAATGATGATTTTTATGCTCCAAGTTACTCTGATTGTCAACAAAAAAGTTGTTTCCATAATCAATATTTAGCAAGCAAAATGGAATGGTTGGCAAGTGGCGGCTGTGTCGCAATTTCATTCGGATGCGGCAGCCGAAGAATCTCTGATCCTTGAGACGAAGAATCTTGTGACCCCGGACCCTTCGCGAAGCCTGCCCTTGAGTGCAGCGAAGGGCTCTATGGTGACACACTCTGTTGTTCTGACATGGTTTCATCGATGCGCTACGCTAGTATTCAATGCCGGCGCGGTCTTTGATTCCTGCCGAGTAATGATGTTTAATTTCTTTTATTTCGCTGACGGTATCGGCAAGTTTAATTATTTGCTGTGGAGCATAACGGCCGGTCAAGATCAGATCAACGCCGGCGGGTTTATTCTTAATTACTTCGATAATTTCTTTTAAATCAAGAAGTTTAAAATCCAGCGCTACATTGATTTCATCGAGAATAATCATGTCATATTTGCCTGATTCAATGGCCTTCCGGGCATAGGCAAACCCTTTTTGTGCCAGTTCAATATCAATGGGTGCGGGGTTGTCGCGCATAACAAAACTGTCTAAACCGGACAACCGAATAGTTAAATTAGGAAGATGATCTTTTGCGGCTTTAAATTCACCGTATTTTCTCCCTTTCATAAACTGCACGACCAAAACCTTATATCCCTGGCCGATGGCGCGCAGAGCCTGACCGAAAGCAGAGGTCGTTTTGCCCTTGCCGTTTCCGGTGATAACGATCACTAAGCCTTGCTTCTGCTGCTTGTTTCGGCTGGCCGTTTTTTTTGCCGGAGTTGCTATTTTTTTCTCGCCTGTTTTCATATTTATAGACTTATCCCTTATGGGCATAATCGTGACTGCCCGTTTTTAAAGTTAAAATGACTAACTCTAAACATTTGGCTCTGTCAAGAAATATCAAAGAATAGAAATTATTGCCGGGATTGAAAGGTGGTATGCTTAAGGATAAAATAAGGCTGCGACAATAACCACAGCGCCCAGGATAAATCTATACCAGGCAAAGGGCAGAAAAGTTTTGGTCTGCACATAGCGCAGGAGAAATCCTATGCTTGCTATTCCCGTAACAAAAGAAACCACCATACCGATAACGAAGTTGCCTGTGATCTGAGAGGGATGGGCAATAAGGTAAGGCAGCTTAACGGCCGCAGCGCCGAAAATAATGGGCGCCGAAAGCAAGAACGAAAAGCGTGCGGCGCCTTCGCGGGTCAAGCCCAGCAACAAGCCCGTGGTCATTGTAATTCCGGAGCGCGAAACTCCGGGAATTATCGCCAGCGCCTGTGACAGGCCAATTAAAAAACTTGTTTTCAGTGTTATATTTTTTACATCAATATTCTTGGCACTTTTCCGATCAGCCCAATACAAAATAATACCCAGTAAAATCAGCATGACGGCGATAAGCAGAGGATCGCGGAAAGTTGTTTCGGCATGTTTCTCCAGCGCCAGGCCGATTGCCGCCCCGGGAATGGTGGCCAACACGAGATACCAGAACAAACGCCCGTCGGTGCTTTTTGTATCGGTGAATCCCTTCGATAATAGTCGCAGCCAGTCTCGCCAGAAATATATTGCTACGGCGATCAATGTGCCGAAATGCAGGGCGATGTCAAAAGTAAGTCCCGGATCTTCCCATTGGAAAAGCCAGGGGACCAATATCAAATGTGCCGAACTGGATATGGGCAGAAACTCTCCCAAACCTTGAACCAATCCTAATACTATCGCCTGAAATGTTGTCAAATTGCACCTCACCTTATGAACTAAGAAGTGTCTTGAAGATTGTACAAATATATTAATAACAGGTTATTGTCTATAATCTTTATGAGCAATTTATCATTATTTCTCTCTAGAATATATAAAGTCATTTTAAGCCGATTACATCCTTGCACCGTTAAAATATATTTCCGGGCAATTGTTCCTGCGCTTTGGACATTGGAGCGCCGGACATTGACAGAAACCGCCATCTGGTGTTAAATCTTAAAATATATGTAGCAAGTAAAGGGAGGGTGAGTTTACATGTCGGAACTGGTTCGCTTTGGGGTATCGCTGGAAAAAGAGCTTCTGGAAAGCTTTGACGACCTGATTCACAGCCGGAAATATACCAACCGCTCGGAGGCGATTCGGGACATGATTCGCCAGGAACTGCTCAAGCAGGATTGGGAGGTGGGTGGGGAGGTTGCCGGCGCCATTACCTTCATCTACGATCACCACACGAGAGAGCTGTTGAGTAAGATTACCGATATCCAGCACGACAGCCAGGAGGTGATCATCTCTACTCAACATATTCACCTCGATCACCATCATTGTCTGGAGATTATTGCGGTCAAAGGGCGTGTGAAGAAGGTCATAAAACTGGCCGATTCCCTGAAGGCCATCAAAGGTGTCCGGCACTGCGCACTCAGCATGACGGGCAGCGGTCAAAAGGCTATAAAGTAGCCTCTTTCTCGTTATTTGCTAACAGTCTTTCAGGGTTGATTGCGTTATCATTACGGAATAAAAAAGAGAAACCCCGGCGGATTATTCCGGGGTTTCTGGCTGATCTGCGGTAATATTATTTTTTCTTGGGTTCCTGCTTGGCAATAATCATATCTTTGATTTTGTCATAGACAGCATCAGGCAGAATTTTCTTTGTTTTCATTTGATCTTTCTTGGCATAAGGTCGTCCATCAATAATCTTCTGGGCATAAGTGTCGCCGATGCCGGGAATGGCTTTTAGTTGGGCTATTGTGGCTGTGTTCAGGTCAACAAGTTCTTTCTTGGCCTCCGGTTTGGCGGGCGCCTGTTTTTCAACTGCTGATTTGGCCTGCGGAACATTTTTAGCTGCATCTTTTGTGTCTGCGGCAAATCCAATTGTGCTTACAAAAATTAGAGTGGCGGCAATAATAAAAATTTTCGTCAATGTTTTTTTCATTTATGGTCTCCTTTCGATGATTAATGATTGGGTATTATCCAGAAAATAACTTGTTGTCAATAGTTGGAGTTCATAAATTTATCAGGTGATTGGGCTGATACAATGAGGCAAAAAACAATCCCGTTTTGCTTAAAAGAGATCCGTTTTATTTCCCGGACATAGAATCAGGGATGCAAGACCCGAATAAATAATTGCAACGCAAAACAACAGGATGTTCGCCCGTTTGGGCATCAAATCTCCCAGGCGGCTTTTGCTCCTTCTGTTGTCGCTTCGATAATGCGCCGGGGAGCTGCAGCATCACCGACGATAAAATGGCGAATGCCTTTTTTTACCAGCAGGTCTTTGAGTGCGTTTCTGGGTGTCACGCCGATGGCAACAATAACCTGGCCGACTGGTTCGATTTTCTGCTCCTCACCGTTCTGCGTTACTACCACTGATCTTTCTGTAATTAGTTTTACGGTTGCGCCGAACCGCAGTTTGATTCCGGCTGCCCGCAGACGCTGATGCAGCATGAAGCCGTGGGCAGCCCAGGCCAGAACGGGTGAAGTGGGCAGCATCTCCACCAGGGTAATATCTTTGATGCCCTTTTCGCAGAGGTAATCAGCCGTTTCCATTCCCACAAGGCCGCCGCCAATGATGACTGCATTATTTTGGGGTGTAACTTCGCCATCCAGAATTTGCCAGGCGTCACAAACTATCGTTGAGTTAATGCCCTCCGCGGTGCAGGATGATTTGCCGGCTCCGGTAGCGAGAATGACGACATCCGGTTTATCTTTCTCGATCATGTCTTCGGTTACTGTGGTGTTTTCCTTTATTTTCACGTTTTTCCGGCGACAACTTTCCGTGAGAGTCCGGATATATTTACTGTAGACTTCTTTGTGCGGCGCCTTCGCGGCATAACGGACATTACCGCCTGTTTCTTTTTCCTGTTCGAAGAGGGTTACGTGATGTCCAAGGCGTGCGGCCTCAAATGCCGCTGTAAGACCGGCAGGTCCGCCACCGACAACCCAGACATTGCGGCTTGTTGCCGCCGGGGCTGACGGGTAGAGCAGTTCTTGACCTGTCTGCGGGTTGATGGCGCAACGAATCGGCAGCGCCTCCAGGGACAGACGTTCAATACACCCCTGATTGCAGGCCAGACATTCCAGTGTGTTTTCGGGATGTCCGGCGCGGGCGTGCAGAAGAAAATCGGGGTCGGCCAGATGCTGCCGGGCCACAGCAATGAAATCGGCATCACCCCTGGCGATTACTTCATCCATCAAATAGGGATCATTATAGCGTCCTACGGAGATGACGGGCACGGCCGTTACTTCTTTTATTTTCCGGGCCAGGTGCGCCTTGAAACCCTGGCCGTATTCCACAGGAGCGCTGGGATTAGGGGTATCGATGTTCACTTCCGGATTGCCATGAGTGCCGAAGGACACATTGATGATGTCCGCACCGGCCTCCACAAGATCGGGGATAATGGTCTGTATGTCGGAGATGGTATAACCGTCTTTAATGCACTCCTCACCGGAAAGCCTGATAGATATAGGGTAATCCTGTCCAACCTGCTTGCGCACCTCCTTCAGGCAATCGAGCATGAAGCGGGATCGTCCGCGGAAATCGCCACCGTATTTGTCGGTGCGCTGATTGGAATGAGCCGCCAGAAACTGCATGAGCAGATAGCCGTGGGCGCCGTGGAGTTCTACGGCGTCAAACCCGGCATTGCGGGCGCGCACTGCCGCACTGCCGAAAGCGGCGATGGTTTCTTCGATATCTTCAAGAGTCATCTCGCGCGGCGCACCCAGGAAGCCGAAGATATGGCTGGGTATCGCCGATGGTCCGACAGCCTTCTTTTTTCGCTGCAGCAGGAAGTTTTCGCGGCCCGTATGGTGCAATTGCATGGCGATCTTGCTTCCCCGGGCATGCACAACAGCGGCAAATTTGGTCAGTCCCGGAATAAACTTATCGTCCCATACTCCCAGGCAGCGCGGCGAGGCCGCGCCCAGGGGATGAACTTCCGTGATCTCGTTGATGATCAGACCGGCGCCGCTGGCAGCCCGGCGGTCAATATAGGCAAGGTTCGCCTCGCTGACGGTGCTGTCATCATTGCCGAGCATCGTTCCCATCGCCGGCATAACCAGCCGGTTGGCAATTTCCAGATTTCTTATCCGAATTGGCGCCAGCAGATGCTCTAATGTTTTCATGGTCTATCTCCTCAATATGAAATATCCGGACACTATGTGTCAAATTTCCTGTTTATGACAAGCTGAAAATATTTGGCCCATTAAAATCCCTCATCGCCTTACATTTATATGGAATTGTCCGTAAATGTCGAGAAGATAATTACCAGCAGTGAAAATGGCCTGTTTTCCCAGGCTTAATCGAACCGGATTTTCATCTCGCGGGCCTGCTTTGTGAGCTCATCGTGGAACTGGGTATGGGCTATGCCGATCAGCGCTTCCGCCCGCTAGGTAATCGCAGGTGTAGTTGAATGTTAGTAAACAGTAAAATACTGGTTGGGGAAGTATTTCCTCTTTTTTATCCGGTCATTATTACAGAGGAGAAATTTTTTTGGCTTTGGAGAGGCTCTCTTGTCCATTTGGTATGGGAAATGCAGTTCTCATGAATAATAGCAAAATACATTATTGAGTAAGCAATAATTTTCTGATTTATGCTTATTACGGGAAAAAAATACCATTAGTGCGGAAAATTTGTTCGATATTGCCAAAGAACATGGTATTTATAATGAACAAGAAATTACTGTTAATGAAATTGTCTTATGGCATAAAATGTTGAGGTAAGCAAAATGAACGACAAAAAGGATGCTGTGAAAAATCTTAAGGATTATTACGAAGCCGCAAGAAAATCATTAATTGCCAAGATGAAATTAGAGGAAGAAGAACAAACAAATTTAAAAATAAAGATTGCCACTTTTGTAATTTATGAACTATCTCACTCCACCCATTCCTGGTTTAAAGATCATTTTTTATCAAACATTTCTAAAAATACAGGCAATATAGATCTCATTAATAATAAAAAGATCTTAAAAGTGGAAAGTGCTTTTTTTAACGTTGTTGCCGATTATTTGATAACGATGGAATCAGAAGATGGATATGCTAAAAATATTTTATCTCCCCTGAAAGAAGAAGAGCAGAAAAAAAATTTTTGGAAACCAATTGTTTTTGATGCATTTCTCCTGGTCGGAATCTACTTCATTTTACCGCCGGAATCTCCTAAGAAGGGCAAGAACAAAAAGGGAGGAGGACAATCAGATCAAAAGACCAAACCCCTGTTTTTGTGCCGGATGTTAAGTGAAGGTGCAGTGTTTTAAAAGCCTGATCAGCCTCTCTGGAGTGACAAAGGCAACTCCAAATTGTTTTCTTCGAGCAGTTTTCTGTCCGAGAGTATTTCTCTTGCCGGTCCATCCGCCGCCACGGTGCCTTCTCTGATTACGATGCAGCGCGAACAGACATCCAGAATCAGGTCAAGGTCGTGGGAGGCGATAATCTTGGAGTGAGTAAATGTCTTCAGCAGGTTGATGAGCAAGCGCCTTGATTTTGGATCAAGGTTGGCTGCCGGTTCATCCATTGCCAGGATGTCAGGTTCCATGGCCATGACCGCAGCAATTGCCACAGCGCTTTTCTGACCGCAGGAAAGATGATGCGGCGGTTTGTCGCGCAGATTAAAACTGTTTACCAGGCTCAACGCGCTGTGAACCCGCTTCCGAACAACATCTTCATCCATGCCGAGGTTGAGTGGACCGAAGGCAACATCATCGTAAACGGTAGGCATAAATAGTTGATCGTCGGGATTCTGAAAGACGATGCCCACCTTTTTCCGGATTTCCTGGCGGGTTTTGCGGTTCAGATGAAGATCGCCGATTGTCACCGTTCCTGATGCGGGGAGCAGGTGACCGTTCATGTGCAAAAGCAGAGTAGACTTACCGGAACCGTTTGCCCCGATGATGCCGACAGCTTCGCCATGAGTGATGCGGAAGGAAATATCCCGGAGCGCCTCTGTTTTGTCGGGATAACGGAAAAACACATTTTTAAAATCAACAATATGATGGCTCATTATAACAGCTCCTGAAAAAAACGGCCGAGTATTTCTGTGACCGGATAAAACCGCAGGACAAACAGACCGATTGCAACCGCTGCTGCGAAGACCAGGTCTCGCGGCCCGATAGAGTATCGCTTGCGAGTCGGCATATCACCATGAAAGCCCCGGGCCAGCATGGCAAAGTATATCCGTTCTGCTCGCTCAATCGTCCGGAGAAAAAGGACCCCCGCAATACGGATAAAAACTTTAACGTCCGTTCCCCTGTGGCCAAATGACCTCATGTCGCGAGCGCGGACGATGCGCATGGTCTCTTCGGCGAGGACAAAAATATACCGATACAGGAAGAGGAGCTGTGATACGAAAACGGACGGTACACCCAGCTTACGGAGGCCATGACAGACCGTCGGGAAAGAAGTCGTGGCGACGAGCAGCAGCGCCGTGCTGACGGTCAGAATAAACTTAAGCAGAATCGAAGCAAAAGAAAACCAGCCAGCCGCAATAGTTAATCCCGGGAAAACAGCCACCGGCGCGCCATCCAATAGAGGATTGAAAATGCCGATAAAGATCGCGAAGGGTGAAACAATCGCGACCTTCTTGAGGATAAACCACAAGGGAATCTCTCCGGCAGTCAACAAAATCACTGGGAAGAGAAAGAAAGGTAAAAGTTCTGCCACTGCATACTTGGAGAAGGATATGACGGTAAAGAGAAAAAGCAAGGTGGTGATCAGTTTAATCCGGGGGTCGAGCCCATGCACGAATGTATCCGAATAAGAGAGCCTGTCCAGATAACCGATATTATAATATTCCTTGTCAAAGGCCATTATCAGCTTTGCCCTTTCTTGAAGGATCGAATGCCGAATCCGATTAACAAAACCAGCCCCAGAACAATTGCGCTGCCCAGCAAACCGGCCATCGATGTACCCGCTTCGGCTCCCGGCCAGGAGGAAGATTTACCCTCTTTGCCTTCCGTGACGGATGCTGACTGGAAATTGTAATCCGGGAGAAAAGCCGTCTTTTCCTGAATTCTCCTGAGAACGGAAGCGATACCCTTCTCATGCTCGGCCAGCTCTCTCTTTCCGGTAATGCTTTTAATAGACCATTCCAGACCGTCCGGATTGGTTGATGCAAACCAGGATAATACCCCGCCTGTAAATATAGTCAGGACCGCAAAGACAATCAGAATTCTTTTGACCGGGATGCCGTAGGCCTGCGGACGCGAAGGTGCACTGTTTTCCAGGAACTCCGGTCGGGCGTTTTGCACATAACTGATAATCCCGGCCGTGACAAATCCTTCCACCAGACCGATGGCCAGGTGAATCGGCTGCATGAGGAGAGCAAAGGTGGCAAAGGGCAATTCGCTCTTGCCCGAAAGGAGTGTTTCTAGCACAACTGAGAAAGCGCCCAGTTGCAGAGCGATCAGCGTGCTCAGGATAGCGGCAATGGACAGTCGCCGGCCACTTGTTCCATTCCCGGCAAGGGGTTTATAGATAAGCGGATAGGCGATAAAACATGGGTAGATGCCCAGATTCCAGATGTTGCAGCCCAGAGCCAGCAAGCCGCCGTCGGCGAAAAAGAGAGCTTGTACGGTCAGAATCGAGGACATGACGAGGAAGGCCGCATATGGTCCCAGAAGGGCAGCCAGGAGCATGCCCCCGCCCAGGTGTCCGCTGGAACCTGTACCGGGGATAGTGAAATTAATCATCTGGGCGGCAAAAAGAAAGGCACCCATAACTCCCATCAGGGGAATGGTTTTGTTGTCGATATTTTCTTGCAGTTTCCTTGAAGAATAACCCAGTGCAGCCAGCGATCCGGCCCACATTGTTGCACCCACTGCCGGAGAGAGTAAAGCATCGGCCATGTGCATGATCTATTCCTTTCAACATTTTATAGTGTTCAATGAATTGACTAGAAGCGGATGGCTATTCCCGCCAGGAGCGACCAATCCGTTTCTGATGAATTCAACCCGTATTTCACGCCGCAGTCCAGATCAATATTTTCATCAATTGAATAAATAGCCCCTGCGATGAGGAAGGCAGGGTGGTTCTTCGCAGTGTCATCGGGATTGCGTTCGATTCCAATATTGGTAACGAATCTCAGATTTTTAAGAGCTTCCCAGGTTGTTGCCAGAGAGGCATGCCAGATATTTCTTTGCTCGGCAACTTTGTTTTCATTGTGAATATATCCAATATTTGTATGAAATGACCAGGAAGCTATTTCTTTTGACCCGATTAGAAAGGCTTGATAGCCTATTTCTCCGGCTCCCAGACCTTTTTTATCGTCACCGGTGGGGATACGGATGCCGGGCTTCACTGCCAGACTGTAACCTTCTTTTTCCCAGAGGCGCCATTTGGTTTCGAAAACCATGTCGGAGATGCCCTTTTCATTATAGGTGATTGATTCGTCTTCTTCGATCTTGCCCCACGAATAGGGAAGGCTTAAGACCAGATCGACATTTTCAACTATACCGTAGGATAGAGTGGTTGCCACTTCTCCTCTCGTGGTTTTTACTGACACGCCTCCAACATCTTCCTTGTCCAAGTCGTATTGAGCATTGAATTCCAACTGGAACTTGCCTTTACCCATCGTCCCGGCGTCATCGGTAATCAAGGGGTGGGCTGCCCGGGATAATCCGGGGACGGCTAAAACAGCAGATAATAAAATTCCGGCCACTAACCTGCACAAGTTCATGTCTGAGCTCCTGTTGTGTTACGTAATTTTTATTAGTAGCATGCGCGCGTGTTTGTCAAGGCTTATTTGGAAAATGGGTGGATGATTTTGTGGTCACATTGATATAAAAAAGTATGCCAAATTCGGCTGTGGCAGGAGGAGGAACCCCGAATAATTCTTTTTCGTCCGGCAGAGAGGTTTTGTGCGACAAACGACTCATGGATGTTGTGCTACAAAAAGGAATAAATGATAGTTATGACAAAGTCTTGTGTGTTCGGAACAATAATGCGCAGTAGAAATTATTTCATTCCGGTTATTGACAAAGTTTTGACAGATGTATATTACTACAGCGATCCGAAAATGCTTATATGGTGTTTGTATATTAAAAGACGAAAAATAATAAATAAGGAGTATCTTTATGGTAGCAGATCATCAACCCGTAAAATTCCGTGGCGCTTCCCGCTACGTTCTGGATGAGGAATTAGCAAAAATAGTAAATATTTCTATGGCATTGGAAATGCCTCTTTTGCTCAAAGGAGAACCGGGGACAGGTAAGACAATGTTGGCTCATGCAATTACGGAAAGTTTGCATATGCCGCTGATTGTTCTTAATGTTAAATCCAGTATGAAGCTGGTGGATGCACTTTATCAATATGATACATTAACGCGCCTCAATGACAGCCGCTTCGGCGATTCGGCCCGCAATGTGAGTAATATTGAAGAATATCTCCGGATGGGGAAAATCGGTCAGGCCTTTGTTGCCGAAAAGAAAGTTGTTCTTTTAATTGATGAGATTGACAAAGCCGATACTGATTTTCAGGACGATATGCTGGATATTCTCGATCAAATGCAATTTGATATTATGGAAACCGATAAAACTATTTCCGCCAGACACCGTCCGGTAATAATAATCACTTCCAATGCAAAAAAGGATTTGTCCGATCCCTTCCTCGGTCGTTGCAATTTCCATCACATCGCTTTCCCTGACCGCGATTTGATGCGCCAGATTATAGGGGTGCATTTTCCTGATCTGAATAGTGATATGGCCGGCGCTTGTCTGGATGCCTTTTACCGTCTGCGCGATGTTCGTGGAGTAGAGAAAAAACCGGCTACCAGGGAATTGATTAACTGGATTCGGGCCCTGCAGGCAGATCCGGATTTCCAGTTAAAGAGTCTGAAAGCGGGGAAAGTTCCTTACCTGGGTGTACTGTTTAAAAAGAGCAATGATCTTTATATGGCTTTGCATCAGTCATCCGGGTCCAGATGAGATGACAACCTCGTAAAATACCCTAAAGGGCGCGAGAGTCCATATGCTGTTTATCACCTTTAGGTGACGTTGGCGCTGCATCCCTCGTCGTTGCGACGTACGTTTAATGTACGACTCACTCCTCGGGATTTGCGCGCCTTGCCTTTGAAGCTTTTTACGAAGTCGTTGAAAATTACTAATTTAAAAATATTTTGAGATAAATAATTATGTTTGTAAATTTTTTCTTTATGCTGCGCGACAAAGGAATTCCTGTTTCTCCCAAGTCTTTTTTGCTACTGCAAAAAGCACTGGGTATGGGTTTGATCCGGTCTCTGGAAGATTTTTATATTGCCGCCCGCTCTTTACTGGTTAAAAGCGAACGCTATTTTGATGTTTATGATACGGCCTTTGCAGTGGCCTTTCGCGGAATTGTTGACGTTGATCCCACTGAAGCCGAACTGACCGAAATGGCCAAAGCGCTGCTTAATGAATGGTTAAAAAGTCCGGCAGATATGGCCAAAGCGCTCGGTCTACCGGAAGAGGCGTTAAAGAAAATGACGCCGGAAGAGTTACTGGATTATTTCCAGCAGCGCTTAAAAGACCAAACGGAAGCGCATCACGGGGGCAGTAAATGGATTGGAACCAAAGGCACTTCACCTGTTGGCCATTCCGGCAATCATCCCGGCGGCATGCGCGTGGGCGGCAGCTCGCAAAACAAGTCGGCAATAAAGGTGGCGCTGGAGCGCCGCTATCGGGATTATTCGCAGGAAGGGCCGATTACCGCTTCGCAAATAGGCGAAGCGCTGAAAAGGTTAAAATATTTAAAATCATCCGGACCGTGGGATGTTGTCAATATCGACAAGACCATTAATCAGACAATGCGCAATGCCGGTGAAATCGAGATTGTCTTTGACCGCCGGTTAGCGGATCGCCTGAAAGTGAAACTATTTATTGATAATGGCGGCTGGTCGATGGATCCCTATGTGGAGCTGGTCCAGGTTCTTTTTCATTATGCTGGTTTTCAGTTTAAAGAATTGGATATTTATTACTTTCATAATACCATTTATAAAAGTGTCTGGCAGGATCCCGAACGCTTCCGAAAACCGCTGCCGGTGGAAGATTTTGTCCGCAGCGATCCGGAAACAAGGCTGATTATTGTCGGCGATGCCTCAATGGCGCCGTATGAGCTTACTAATGCCAATGGCGCCATTTATATTAATCAGAACAATTCCAAGCCCAGCATCGAGTATCTGAAAATTCTGGCCAAAACATTCCGGCATGCCGTCTGGCTGAATCCTATGTCGCAGGATGCATGGCAACATGACTGGACAGTTCATCATATTCGAAAAATATTTCCGATGTATGAACTTACTTTGGATGGATTGGAAAAAGCTGTGCAGCATTTAATGTCCCGTAATTGATCTTGATGTCTCCGTAAAAAATCATAAGCAATTATCCATTGCCTATTATTGCGTTTTTACGATTGCATTTATATTATTCGGGGTGAATTTCTGAAGAAATGATCAGGATCTAAAAAGCTGGAAGGTTCTTAAATTTCGAAATATAATTATTGTGTCGTGATTTAATTTGAAGGTCTAACAGCAGGTTAAACAAGGAGGAGATTAAGAATTGAGCTCAGGAGAAAGAAGAAAAAAAGAAAAAGAAAATCGCAAAAACATAATTTTAAAAGCAGCACGGAAATTGTTTTTTGAAAAAGGTTTTAAATCGGTAACCGTTGACAACATAGCTGCCAGCGCCGAGCTCAGCAAAGGTTCAATATATTTGTATTTTGAGAGCAAGGAAGAAATATATGTTCAGATATTGATTATGGATATTATCGATTTCCATAAAAGGATAATAAATTCTTTGCAAAAAGAAGCTTCGGCATCAGACCTGCTGCTGGAGTTTGCGAAGCTTTACGTTGATTTTTTTCTGCATGAAAAAGAATTGTTCAGAATATTTATGGCTTTTATGATCAGAGATAATCAAACTACGCTGACTGCAGAGCATAATCAAAGTCTGCTGTGCATTACTAATGACAACATTCAGATTATTGCCGAAATCATCCGCAAGGGAGTCGATTCCGGTGAGTTTCCCTCCGATATCAATATCCGACAAGGACAAAATGCAATCTGGGGTTTGCTCAACGGGATTATTGCGCTTTATCTCTTTACCGGTGAACCGTCAGAACGGCCAACCAGAATGCATTCCATGGTGAAAGACAGTTTGAGTATTTTCATTGCAGGACTGAAAGAAAGCCGGAATCAGTCTGGTTCCGGTTTTAATTGGTATATTGATAGTCTTAGCCAGGCTGTTTAATGCCTGGTGCCGGCTGCCTTTTGCCATTGCTGAAGCAATTATGTCCGTCGGATTTTAACGCTTCCAATGGCTGGACTGACGGTTCACTTGCAGGTTATGTGAAGAAATTATTTTATATCCGCAAATGCTTTTTCATAATTGTCACTGAAGCCATGATGAGCCGTGAAAATATATTTAATGCCCTGCATACGGGTGAGCTTTTTTAATGATTGCATCTGGGTTTCATTATCCATGTTGATAAACTTGCTGAATAATCCGACTTTGCCTGATTGCAAACTCAGCGAATCGCCGGTAAAGAGGAATTTGTCGTCCACCAGATAACACATTGCGCCGGGAGTATGGCCGGGTGTTTCTATCCCCTGAATTTTAAAGTCAGCTGTATTAATTGCTTCATCGCCAGAAATAGTAGTATAGGGAAAATCTATCTTGTTCCTGCTTACATAAAATCTCGCAGTTGTGCCGTTAATCATTTGTTCTTCTTTGCGGGGAAGATAGATTTTTGCATTTTTAAAAATTGCTACTGCCGCCACATGATCTCGATCAGAGTGAGTTAGAAAAACAGCGGTAACTTTTTGAGGATCAATATTTAAGTTCTTCATTCCTGCTTGAATGTTTTTCGTCTCATCGCCGGCATCTATGGCAATAAACCCATCTTTACCCTGCACTAGGAACATGTTGGCAATACCATCTTTGATGGCATAAACGCCGGAAGTAATTTCCTTTGTTTCCAGAGGGTGCATTTTGCTTACTTCAGCTTTGAATTTAAGCCCTATGGCCGCTACGAGAAGGATTAAGATGCCGACTGGCAATCCAATTGCAATCAAAAACGTCTTTTTGCCTTTCTGCATATTTATCCCCTCGGTTAATGTTTATTTAACGATTTTATAAATATCCTTAAATTGGGCATCACCTGCCGAACGCAGAAGCTCGAAAAGAATCATTTCGGCGCTGGCAATCTGAGCGCCGGCACTCTTCATGGCAGCAAGCCCGATATCACTATTCTCTTTTGTGCGGGAAGATACGGCATCGGCAACAACATGAACGCTGTAACCATTGTCAATTAAATCGATCGCTGTCTGGTAAACGCAAACGTGGCTTTCAATTCCCATGATGATCGCTTTCCGGCGATTGTACGATTCCAGCTTTTCCCGGAAATGATTGTTCCCCCAGCAGCTGAAACTTTCCTTGCCAATGTGCTCTATGTCATCTAGTTCTCCGGCCAGAGCGGGTATTGTTTGCCCTAATTTTTCGGGAATCTGTTCCGTAACGATTATCGGCAGGTTGAATATCTTTGCTCCCCTGATCACCTTTGCGGCATTGGTAAGAAGATTTTCCTTGTCCTGCATGGCCTGAAAAAGACTGCCCTGAATATCGATAACAATTAATACTGCTTCATTGCGGTTGATCATTTTGCTTTCCTCCTTTTTTGCCGGCAACGAAAATGTGTTTCTCCGGCAGGCCGGCCAGAAAAAGCGAGCTGGAAATTTTAGCCTGCGGGATTGTCTTTAGTAAAAATCGGCAGACGCCGAGTAGTTTTTTTAAATCGATACCTGTTTTGATTCCCATTTCTTCAAACAGGAAAACGGTTTCTTCAGTTGCGGCATTGCCGGAAGATTTTGGGGCAAATGGACAACCGCCCAGGCCTCCTGCGGCAGCATCGAAGCAGCGAATTCCGGTTTCATAGGCACGCAAGGTGTTGGCTAAAGCCAGACCGCGCGTGTTATGAAAGTGCGCTCCAAAAATAATTTCCGGAAAACGTTTCCGGCAGGCGCTGAATTTTTCTTCAACCTCAGTGGGATTACCGAAACCAACTGTATCACATAGAGTGACTTCCTGGACACCGCAGGCGGCCGCCTTATCTACTGCCCGGAGGACGTCATCCGTTTTAATGCTGCCTTCAAAAGGACAACCGAAAGCCGTGGCCAGCGCTACTTGTATAGTTATACCGGAATCACAAAGATATGACCGGCAAATTTTATTCAATTCCTGTATTGATTCCTGCGGTGTTTGCCGTACATTGCAGTAATTATGTGAAGGGCTTACTGAAAAGAAAAAGATAAATTTGCGGATCCCGCTGGAGGCGGCATTTTCCGCTCCGCGGATATTGGGAATAAGGGCGGAAAGAACAATGTCTTGCAGGGTATTAAGACCCGTGACCATTTTCTTGATATCTTGAAATTGCGGAATTGCCTGCGGATCGACAAAAGAGCCGATCTGGATTTCCTTAATTCCGCAGGCGGCCAGCCGTTTGATGAATTGGATCTTCTTGTTTGTCGGCACGAAAAAATCTATGTTCTGCAATCCATCCCGTGGACCGACTTCGATAATCTTAATTTTATCCATCTCTGCAATCTCCTGATTGCCGAGAAGTATAAGAAGGAAAGGAGAAAATGTCAAATTAAAGGAAATTAAAACTGGTGACAGAATCTACATCATCATCTCTACTGCGTTGTTATTCTGCCGTTGGAAAAGGTTCCATCACCCTCCACGACCTCCCTGTTGACCGTCTTGTATGAATGTGTTAAAGTTGCTGGTAACTTACGTAGCTTTTGCTGAGAAGGAGGCGAGATGTTCCAAATTGCGACATACGAAAAATATACCGATGGACAGGTAATATTTAAAGAGGGAACTCACGGTGATTGGTTGTATATAGTGGAAGAAGGTGGTGTGGAAATATCACGGATAGTGAATAATAATAAAATATTGATTGCAACTTTTCAGGAAGGGGAAATATTCGGGGAAGTGGCCTATATTGCGAAGGTGGAACGATCGGCTACGGCTACAGCGGTAGGGAATACAACGATCGGAGTAATTGACCGGGAATCTTTTGATCAGGAATTCAATAAGTTGTCCGGAAATTTTCAGTTGATTCTCAAAACATTGGCCTTGCGTCTTAAAAAAACAACGGATGTTTTGGTCGCATTGCAAAAATAACTCCAACTGATTATGCGTAATAAACCTGTAGTTGGAGCAAGATGATGAGGTGGGTAGGAAAATATCAATTAATGCAGATAATTTACCTGTAAATTGCACTTGACAGCTCCTCTTAATTGGGCTAAACAATGCCGCCTTATCAATAAAAACCGTAGGAGGAATCTTTTGGCAACACATAAATCAGCAGAAAAACGGGATCGTCAAAGCGTAAAACGCCGCGAGCGTAATGTCGCCGACAAATCCGCGATCAAAACAAGAATTAAATCAGTACTTAGCGCTGTAGAGACTAAGAATAAAGAAGCATCCATCAGTGCACTTAAAGCCGCAATTCCGGTGCTCGATAAAGCCGCAGTTAAAGGTGTGATTCACAAGAATAATGCCTCGCGTAAAATTTCCCGGCTGACCAAAAAAATCAACGCTCTTCAAGGCTAATTAGTAATGAAGCTGCCAGGCTTTAATGTCAGGTAGCTTCTTTCTCTTAAATCCGTGCGAAATTAATTAGTTAGTGATTAGATTGCTTTCTGCCGCAGTTTATTTCCCATCCTGACAGTTTAAGGACCGGCCGGCTAATTCTTTAAAAGACGACTATACTTCCAATAACGAGCAAATATCTGCGTGTATAAATCAGTGCCAGCGATACTGATATTCTCGAAGATGTTGCATATTCCCAACCAGAGGATATCTTTTTATTGATATTCGCAGCTGTATCGGCTATTTGTAAAAAGATATCATTCCTATTCTCCATTTTTGCTATCCGTGTTGCCCGGAAAAGCACGGGCAATGCCCGGGTTGTCACCTCCTCCCGGCTTCACTACCAGCATTGATTTGGAAACGGAATAAACAGTCCATTTGAAAACTGGCTTCAATTGTTTCTGATTATGTTTTGGGGAGGATTTATTGCATGAAACTAAGTAACTTGAGCACGGGGAATGTAATCGGCGCATTGCTTGTTGCCTTGCTGCTCGCCGGTTGTGCCGGCGCACCGCAGGTTAAATCTTTTAGAGTCAATCCCGTAAATGTCGAAAAGGGTTCGCCGGAAAAAAGTTTCTGGCGCGATCAGGTGACTTATCCTTTTGCTGTTAAATACACCAAAGCAAAAGATTCCAAAGGCATTGTCTGGGAAGTTGCCTATATGGATGAGTATTACGGTATTAATCCCCATCCAAAGGTTCTTGTGCTCATTCACGGAAAAGGCGCTTTCGGAGCGTATTTCGGCCACGTAATGAAAGTTGCCCTGGAAAACGGGCTGCGGGTGATTGTGCCCGATTTGCCTCATTTTGGCAAATCCATTCCCGGTAATCTGGATAAACCGCTTTCCCGCAGTCTGCAAGATACAAGGGAGGTTCTTTACGATATCATTGTTAAGCAGTTGGGAGTGAAGGAAGCTACTTATTTAGGGCACTCGCTGGGCGGTCAATGGGTTCTGGGTTACGCTTTAACTTATCCGGAAGCAGTGGAAAAAATAATTCTGGAATCTTCTGCCGGACTGGAGGAATATCCGACAATAATTAAGATGGGCGACAAAGAAATACTCCTGTTTGATGATTCGCTAAAGGACATGAAGTCCTGGGAAATTGTCTGGGGAGATCGTTTGAAGCAGGGATTAATGCAGGATGAAGAATACTGGAGAAATTTTGCTTATTTCAAGCATAAGAATCCGAAAACCGGCAAGATTGAACCGGCAAAAACAGGTTTTTTTATTAATGATACGGAGTATGCAAGATACTTCACCGAAGTACGAATTGCTCTGAATTACGGTAATAGGAGAGAGCACTACAATTACTGTGCGGAGGATGCGCGGGATCTTTATTCGCTGGGCATCGAAGTGCGCAGGGAAGATCCGGGAAGCCTCTACAAGAGATTAAAGACTATCAAGGTGCCCATATTCTTGACTTATGGCGAAAAGGATCCAATTATACCGTCACCGCTAGGTTCGAAGAGCAATTTGCGCTGGGAATTAATAAAGCCCTTCTATGAGGACTTAAAGAAAGCGGGTAATCCGCCATTGGTTAAAGTATATTCCGGCGCCGGCCATTTTATTCATACTGATTTTCCCGACCTGTATGCTCAGGACGTGGTTAGTTTTGTCCTGCAATCGAAGGTCAGTGGCCCGTTGGAAGATGTCGATAATTACCAATCACCGGACATTAGAATTCCGGAAGATGTGCAGTCTTTTCTTGATCAATACCGGAAAGATATCCTGACTTATGATATGAAAAAAATCAGCCTGCATTATGCTGATAATTTTAAACAAGACGGTTATGACAGGAGAGCATTTCTCGAGGTATTAAATAGAACAGTCAACTTTATTACCAAATATGATGTTAAGTTGACAAAACTGGAAGCCGATAAAATCAATACGGCAATCTTTCTTATTGATGGTTCGGTTGATCTGGGACCAATGACCGTGCCTTTCGCTGATAATTCCCTGATGATTAAAGAAAATGGTGTCTGGAAGTGGTACGGTAATCAAAGATAGTATATGAAGCAAGCAAATGATTTTCAGTTTACTCTGTCTCACCTGCGACAATCGTTCAGGGGCAGTAATCTGTCCCGAAGTGATCTGGTATGCGCAATCGGATGTTTCTTCCTGGGTGCTCCTTATTTGCCGGCAACCCTGGAGGCAGATGGTAAAGAAAAATTAATTGCTAACGTTGCGCAATTTGATTGTTTTACTTTTGTGGAAACAGTGCTGGCGCTGACCGGATGTGTTGCCAGCGGGCAAATATCAAATTCCGAATTCCGGCGGGTATTACAATTAATCCGTTATCGTCAGGGCATAATTGATGGATATTCTTCACGCTTGCATTACTTTACCGACTGGCTGTGGGATAACGAACACAAGAAAATAATAAGGGATATTTCCCGTAATTTCGGAGCGGTTAATCAGCGAAAAAAAATAAATTATATGACAACTCACCGCGAAGAATACAGTGCCTTGCAGAATGAAAATGAATTTAAGAAAATGCAACTTGCAGAGAAAAAAATCTCCTCCAGAATTATGCGGATCATTTCCCGCGATAAAATCAACCGGCATCAGGGAAAAATTAAAAATGGCGATATTCTTGCCTTTTCTGCCGCTAAGGAAGGATTGGATGTTGCCCATGTAGGATTTGCCCTGTGGCAGGGAAAGAAATTACATCTTCTGCATGCTTCCAGTAAAGAAGGCGCAGTGGTTGTTTCGAAAAAAACATTACCCGCCTATTTAATGCAGAATAAAAATTATACCGGAATAATTGTTGCCCGCCTTTATAACACTGACAAATAATTTCCAGGATTGATAAGTTGTTCTAACAAGTTTGCCGGGTATACAATCAAGAATTTCACGGATAAAGCAAATGATATTATTATATTTTTATTCATAGTTGGTACGGTTCAGGATATTGTAAAAACACAATTAGCTTGACATAATCTGAGCGATCGCTTAACATTGTTGAGCAAATGTTCAAATATCGGATGGCATTGTTATGCTGCCGGAGACGTTGGATCAACAGGGATGCAGAGAGACCAGAAAGTGGTGTTAAAAGTATGAACGAAACTCAAAATAAACTCATTTGTGCAACCGAGCGTTTGCTGCAGACGAAGGGTCTGGCCCAGATGACCACGCGGAACATTGCTTATGAGGCAGGGGTGGCTGAAGGTTTGATTTATCACCACTTCAAGGACAAGGCCGAACTGGTTTTTGCAGTAGTTGAGCAGCGTATGGATGGTGCTAAAAATATTCTGGAAAAGCTGCCTTTGCAGGTGGGGTTACGCGAAGTAAACGAAAATCTGGAGGACGTGCTACAAGTAGCCTATAGTTCCCATTATCAGACCATGCCGATCATTTGTTCTGTTTTCGCCGACCATCAACTACTAATCAGGATCAGGGAAATAATTAAGGAGCACGAGCTCGGACCGCAAATGCCCATTGAAACAATTGCTTTGTATCTGGCTGCCGAGCAAAGATTAGGAAGGATTGCCCGGGAGGTCATTCCTTTGTCCGCAGCAAAAATTCTCTGGGAGATATCTTTTCAACTAGCGATGGAAGACCTGCTCATGGGGCTGGAAAGAGATATATCCAGAAAGCGTAAGGATATTCGTGAGGCAATCGGGACCCTGTCAATCGGTCTTGCGCCGCGCCTTCCGGCCAAGCAGAAAACAACGTTAAAAAAGAGCAAAAAGTCATGAAGCTATTTTGTGTGCGCGTGTTCCTGATCGTGATATCAGTATTTGTCTGGACTGGTTGTGCCGTCGGACCGGATTTTCGTTCTCCGGAACTCAATACGCCGGCGCATTACACGGCAGTGCCTATGCCCACGCAGACGGCCAGTGTCGTGAAAGCTGGTGGAGCCTCCCAGCATTTTTCCTTTGCCGCAGATCTGCCCGGTGAGTGGTGGAAGCTCTTTCGCTCGCCGGAACTGGACGAGCTGATCAGAAAGGGACTGGCGGACAGTCCGACCTTGACTGCTGCCCAGGCGGCGCTGCGCAAGGCCGAGGAAGATCTGCGCGCGACGAGCGGATCGACCATGTATCCGGCAGTAAATGCCGGGTTGCAGGCCACACGCCAACAAACCTCTGGTAATGTGAATACGGGAGCAAGCAATACCTATAATCTCTATAACACTTCCGTCAGTGTTTCCTATACCCTTGATCTTTTCGGCGCCGGACGCCGCCAGATCGAAGCATATCAGGCGCAGGTCGATTATCAGCGTTACATATTTGAAGCAACCTATCTGACTCTTACCGCCAATATCGTGACGACGGCAATTTCGGAAGCGTCGCTCCGGGGGCAGATTAGTGCCACTCAGGAGATTATTGAGGCACAGCAGAAGCAACGCGACGTGTTGAAAAAACAATTGGAACTGGGTGCGGTATCTCTTGCGGCGGTGCTTTCGCAGGAAACAGAACTGGCCATGACGCGCGCAACGCTACCCCCTCTCGAAAAGCAACTCAATTCCACCCGTCATGCCCTGGCGGCGCTGATCGGACAGTTTCCCGGTGAAGGAAAACTGCCGGAATTCGATCTTGCTTCACTACATTTGCCGGAAACATTGCCGGTAAGTCTGACCTCGCTTCTGGCACGCCAGCGTCCCGATATCCGCGCCTCCGAAGCATTGTTGCACCAGGCCTGTGCGGCGGTCGGCGTGGCGACGGCCAATCTCTACCCGCAGATTACGCTGAGCGCCGGTTATGGATTTCAAGCAACAGCTACAGATTTGCTGTTCAATGGGCAGAGTGTTGTCTGGAATCTGGGGGCCGGTCTTTTACAACCGATCTTCCGTGGCGGGGAACTTGCCGCCAAGCGCAAGAGCGCTATGGCTGCCTATGATCAGGCAACGGCTCAATACAGGCAGACAGTCCTGAAAGCTTTTCAGGATGTTGCAGATGTTTTACGCGCCCTGGAAACGGATGCCCGGACTTTACAAGCGCAAACGGCAGCTCAGAATGCCGCTAAGACAACGCTCGAGTTAGTCGAAAAACAATATGAGCTCGGTGCCGTGAGTTATCTGGCGCTGGTGATTGCCGGACGGGATTATCAGAAAACGCGAATTAACGTAATTACGGCTCAGGCACAGCGCTATGCCGACACTGCGGCTCTTTTCCAGGCCTTAGGCGGTGGCTGGTGGAACCGCAAGACGGCCTCCGCTATCCCCCCCGCAGATAAGGCGGGAGATTAAACGCCCGGCTGGTGCTTTTGCTAAAAAGAGGAGAGATAGAGAATGACCAAACGAATGATAATAATGCTGATAATTGTCGCCGTGATTTTTGGTGGTATTTTCGGATATCAGGGATTTCAGGCCTATATGATGAAAAAATACATGTCTGCCGGTCCGGAGCCGGCCGTTCAGGTGTCGGCAATCAAGGCTGCGACGGAAGAGTGGGAGACACAAATTCAGGCTGTGGGGACACTGCGGGCAGTGCGCGGTGTCGATTTGGCCAGTGAAATATCCGGCCTGGTGCAAAGTATCCATTTCAAGTCCGGAGATAATGTGAGTGCCGGACAAGTTTTACTGAAACTCAATGCTGACGCTGACCTTGCCCAGTTGCGCACGCTTGCGGCGGCGGCGGATCTGGCACAAAGTGTTTATGATCGTAATAAAAAGCAATTTCTGGCCCAGGCTGTAAGCCAGGCATCGCTGGATGTTGATGCCGCTGATCTCAAAGGCAAGCAGGCCCAGGTTGCCCAGCAGTCAGCTCAGGTTAACAAAAAAACCATTCGGGCGCCCTTTGCCGGCCGCCTCGGAATCAGCTCTGTGAATGCCGGGCAATATTTAAATCCGGGTGACAAGATCGTTACTTTGCAGGCGCTGGATTCCATCTTTATTGACTTCTTCCTGCCTCAGCAGGAGCTCTCCCGTTTGCTGCCCCGTCAGGATGTAGCCGTGGTCACCGATACATATCCCGATAAAACATTTAAAGGCAAGATATCCGCCATCAGTCCGAAAGTTGATCAGCAAACGCGCAATGTCCAGATTGAGGCCATTGTAGCCAATCCGCGCCACGAATTGCTGCCGGGCATGTATGCAACAATCAAGGTTCGGGCAGGCAAAGCTATGCGCTATCTGACCGTTCCCCGGACGGCAGTGACATTTAATCCTTACGGCGAGACCGTTTACATCGCGGAGGCCAAAGGAACAGCTAAGGACGGGAAGCCGTCTTTATTTGTCCGGCAAACCTTTGTCACTCTGGGTCCCGCGCGAGGTGATCAGGTGGCGATCACAAAAGGCATCAAGGAAGGTGACCTTATCGTTACCAGCGGACAACTCAAGCTGCGCAGCGGCAGCCAGATAATCATCAATAATCAGGTGCAGCCTGCCAATGATGCCAATCCTGTTCCTGCAGATAAGTAAATGGAGAAACAAGAAAAATGAATTTTACCGATATTTTTATCCGCCGTCCCGTTCTCGCTACCGTGGTCAGTCTGCTGATTCTGGTTTTGGGTCTGCGCTCCATTAATCTCCTTCCCGTCCGGGAATATCCGGAAACCCAGAATGCGGTGGTGACTGTAACAACTGTCTACACCGGCGCCGACCCCGAACTGGTGTCCGGTTTCATTACCACACCACTGGAAAACTCCATCGCCCAGGCTAACGGCATCGGTTACCTTACCTCATCGAGCTCACAAGGCATGAGCACCATTACCGCCAACATGCGCCTTAATTATGATGCTAACAAAGCGCTTACCGAGATTAATACTAAGGTAAACGCGGTGATCAATCAATTGCCCAAGGGATCACAACAGCCGGTAATAACCATTTCCACCGGCGAGAACATTGGTTCCATGATCATCGGTTTTTACAGCAAAGACCTGCCCACAAACAACATTACGGATTATTTAATTCGGGTTGTCCAGCCCAAACTGCAGGCCGTGGAAGGAGTTCAAACTGCCGAGATCTTAGGCAAGCAGGAATTTGCCCTGCGGGCTTGGCTTGATCCGGAAAAAATGGCTGCCCACAGCGTAACCGCTGCTGATGTAAGCAATGCACTGGCGGCCAATAATTTTATTTCTGCTCTGGGACGGACTCAGGGACAAATGGTTACAGTGGATCTTACCGCGGCGACCGGTCTGCACTCGACAGATGAGTTCCGTAAACTGGTCATCAAATCGGCCGGCGGGGCAATCGTCCGCATCGGGGATATTGCCAATGTGACGCTCGGTGCGGAAAACTACGATTCTGCAGTTCGCTTCGACGGTAAGTCAGCCGTATTCATAAGCATCAAGGTTGCACCCAATGCTAATCTGCTTACTGTCGCCGACGCTGTTGCCGCTGTTTTTCCATCCATCCAACAGAGTCTGCCCCAGGGGCTGGAAGGCCGCATTGTTTATGATGCCACGGATTATGTGGACAGCTCCATTAAAGAAGTTGTTATTACTCTGGTCGAGGCGTTGTTCATAGTAACCCTGGTTATTTTTCTTTCCCTGGGTTCGGCGCGCTCGGTGATCATTCCCACTGTGGCCATCCCCCTGTCGCTGGTCGGGGCATTTTTTATTATGATGGCTCTTGGTTACACTATCAACCTGATGACCTTGCTGGCTCTGGTGCTAGCTATCGGTCTGGTTGTGGATGATGCCATCATTGTCGTGGAAAATGTGCATCGCCATCTGGAGGAGGGAGTTCCTCTTCTGGAGGCCTGTCTGCGCGGCGCCCGGGAACTGGGTGGACCGGTTGTCGCCATGACTGTTGTATTAATTGCTGTATATGTGCCCATCGGTTTCATGGGCG
>CAYXZW010000005.1:0-24798 GCA_964469905.1 uncultured Smithella sp. | reverse complement strand
GAGTTGTCGGTTGAACCGGTTGGTGCTGTGTCGTTGCTACTAATTGCTGTATAGTTGCCGATCGGTTTCATTGGCGGTCGCACCGGTGCGCTCTTTACCGGGTTTGCCTATGCCCTGGCCGGTGCCGTGCTTGTCTCTGCCATCATTGCCTTGACTCTATCTCCCATGATGTGCTCACGCTTTCTTAAAGAACCGAATCCAAATGAACGGCATCGCTTTACCGAGTTCATCGACCGTCAATTTAACCGCCTGCGGAACGTTTATGCGGTAATTTTGCACAATTCCCTCAACTCTCTGCCTGTAGTAGTTGTCTTTGCCGTGATTATTCTGGGCAGCAATTACTTTCTGTTTGCCAGCTCCAAAAGTGAACTCGCGCCTCAGGATGATCAGGGTTTTATGATGACTATGCTGACGGCGGCTCCCGATGCCACCCTGCAACAAACCCAGCTCTATTCGCAGCAATTAGCCAAAATTCTGGCACCGATACCGGAGATCGATCATCTTTTCCAGGTCGAGGGATGGAGCGGTCTCAATTCGGGATTTGCCGGTCTGGTGCTCAAGCCCTGGGATAAACGGGAACGCACGACCCATGTGCTCCAGCCGGAGATTCAAAACAGGTTGGGCGAGATAGCCGGAGCTAATGCGGTTATATTCCAACCTCCACCTCTGCCCGGAACCGGACATGGACTGCCCGTACAATTTGTCATCGGCACTACTGAATCTTTCGCCCGGCTCAATGATGTGTCCCAGGCATTTCTGGACAAAGCGCGCTTAAGCGGTATGTTCATTTACATAGATACGGATCTCAAAATCGACAAGCCGCAGAACGTTATGGAATTCGACCGGGACAAAATGGCGCAGATGGGCTTGACGATGCAGGATGTAGGCAGTTCCCTGTCTTCCATGCTGGGCGGGGGCTATGTCAACTACTTCAGCATGTCCGGCCGCTCCTACAAGGTGATTCCCCAGGTTAAACAAAGTGAACGGCTGACCGCCGATCAGTTGAATAACTACCACATCAATACCGCCACTGGTCAATCTGTTGCGGTCTCCACTATTGCGAGCCTGAAAACAAAAGTTGTGCCCAAGTCCATAAACCACTTTCAGCAGCTCAATTCCGCCACCATATCGGCAGTAATGATGCCCGGCGTCACACTGGGACAGGCCCTCGATGAACTCAAAAAAATTGCCCGTCAGGTTTTGCCCGCCGGTTACAGTGTGGATTACGGGGGCGAGTCGCGGCAGTACATGCAGGAGTCCAGCTCACTGCTCATAACATTTGTTTTTGCCCTGATTATCATCTTTCTTGTGCTGGCGGCGTTGTTTGAAAGTTTTCGCGACCCGGTCATCGTTTTGATCAGTGTGCCCATGTCTATCTGCGGGGCACTTATTTTCATCAGCCTCGGTATCGGCGATGCCAGCTTAAACATCTATACCGAAGTAGGCCTGATAACACTCATAGGTCTTATCAGTAAACATGGCATACTTATAGTTCAGTTCGCCAATGATCTGCAACGCGAGGGGAAAGGCAAGCGCGAAGCAATTGAGCAGGCCGCTGCCGTTCGCCTGCGGCCAATCCTCATGACTACTGCGGCAATGGTACTGGGCGTGCTGCCCCTGGTTTTTGCCTCGGGCGCCGGCGCCGCCGGCCGCTATAATATGGGTTTGGTTATTACCACCGGTATTTCCATCGGCACAGTATTTACACTTTTTGTCGTTCCGGCAATGTACTTGCTTTTGGCGTATGACCACAAAGTCAAGCCGTCGGCGACCTGACGGCACAGAAAACGACGCCTGGCCGCATAACATGTTATAATAATTTACTATTTTCAAAATAGCTATCTCCAGAGTCAAAATTTAATTGACATAAAAAAGTGTGATTTTACACTCCCGCCCGGCAAAAGGAAGTTCTTGTCAAAAGAAGTTGCCGATGCTAGTATCCGCGGCGGTTCAATAATTATTTAACAAAGGGAAACTGTTAATGGCGCTTACAGCAGACATTCAGGGCGGATCTGAAAATAAAATAAAAGGTGGATTGGGCGCGCTCGTTTACCGGCCATTCGCCTTTATCGGCCATAACGTCTTTGGCTGGATCAATCGTCTGGGCGCGGCGGCCATTTTTCTTTGTAGGGCACTCCTGAACACTATCGGACATAAACAACTTTCTAAAACGGTACAACAGATATATTATGTTGGTGCGAGATCAATTACTATTATTATGCTGGTGAGTTTGTTCACCGGTATGGTTCTGGGGCTGCAATCTTACCATGCACTGCTCAAATTCGGCGCGTCCGGGGCAGTCGGTTCTCTGGTTTCCCTTTCTCTGATCATGGAACTGGGACCGGTTCTTACAGCCATCATGATTACAGCCCGGGCCGGTTCGGCCATCACTGCCGAGATCGGCATCCAGCGCATCAGCGAGCAGATCGACGCTCTGCACACCATGCGGATCAATCCCATCCGGTATCTTATCAGCCCCAAAATTACTGCGGCTATCATCAGTTTTCCCCTGCTGACGTCTGTGTTTGACCTCATCGGTATTTTAGGTGGCTATATTTCCGCAGTTGTGCTTTTGGGTTTAAATGGCGGTGTTTACCTGCACAGCATCAATACTTATGTGGTCATGAGCGATATAACCAATGGATTTATTAAATCGATTGTTTTTGCTGTGATTGTTGCCACCGTTTGCTGTTATCAGGGCTATTTTGCCCATATGCGCAAGGACAGTCACGGTGCACAGGCTGTCGGCCTGGCGACGACTTCGGCGGTAGTAACTTCCTGTGTGCTGATTCTGGTTTCGGACTACGTTGTGACTTCGTTATTGGCATAGAAAGACTTTTTATGGATACACCACTCATAGAATTTAGAAATGTGACAAAACGCTTTGGTACGAAAACGGTACTGGAACGGGTTAATTTACAGATCTACGAAGGGCAGATTACGACCATCATCGGACTTTCCGGCTCCGGTAAAAGCGTCATGCTCAAGCACATCATCGGACTGATCCAGCCTGACGAAGGTGCTATATATTTCCGGGGCAAACCGATAGCCCAGATGAAAAAATCGGAAATTGCCGCATCCTTCGCGCAGATCAGCTATATGTTTCAGGGCAATGCCCTGTTTGATTCATTAACTGTTTATGAAAATATTGCACTCCCCCTTCGGGAAACAACCAATTTGAAGAAAGAGGAAATAGATCGGCGGGTAATGGACAGAATCGAACAGACAGAGCTCACTGAGGCGATTTACAAATATCCGTCGGAGCTCTCGGGAGGGATGCAAAAGCGTGCCGCACTGGCCCGTGCGTTGATCACGGATCCGCAAATTGTCCTTTTTGACGAACCGACGACCGGTCAGGATCCCGTCCGGAAAAATGCGATTTTGAGCATGATTGCCCAGTATCAGAGAAAATTTAACTTTACCGCTATACTCGTCAGCCATGAAATTCCGGATGTTTATTTTATCTCCAATCGCGTACTTGCCCTCTATGATCGGCAAATTGTTTTTCAGGGAACACCGGAAGAACTGGAAAATTTTGATCACCCTTTTATGGATGAAGTCATCAGCAGCCTGGAATCATTACAAAAAGAATTAACTGGTTTTTACTCTAAAAGGCAGTTTAAAATCTTAAATCATGTTCAGATGGAGCGTCGGGGAAAGCCCAAAAATGTAAGACCTGTTCAGGTTGAGCGCAGAAAATCAGGTGAAAGTTATTGTGTTGTGGTTTTTACCCTATCCGATCTGCAGGCAATTATTTCCACCCTGGGTTACGATGTGGCGCAGGAAGCCATTCATTCGATGGGAGTATATATTGACAGAAATTTTGGCACCATAGGCGGATTTTCCATGCGCCACAAGTCAAATGAAATTATTACGGTACTGCCTTTTTCCAATCTTGAGGAAGCCGGCAGTATCTTGAAGAATTTTGTTGACGATTTCCGGAAACATGGGTTACGCGATATTTGGGTCGATACTCAGAATCAGGCGTCTTCGGATAAGTGCGTTGACTTTGTAGTCCATGCCGGAATTGCTCAGGGGCAGCCTGTTGACGAAATAGACTCCGTCATCAATTCGGCAAAATCAAGACAAACAGAAATCGGGCGGCTTCATTGTGCCGCGGGGGAGTGAAATAAATGAAAAAGTATAATATGGAGACCATCGTCGGCATTTTTGTTGTTTTTGGGCTGATCTGTGTCGGATATATGACCGTAAAATTAGGCAAAGTTAATATTCTGGGAGATAATTCCTACTCGCTTTTTGCCAAATTCACAACGGTTACGGGCTTAAGAATCGGCAGTCCGGTGAATGTTTTAGGTATTGAAGTAGGCCGCGTAGAAAGAATCACCATGGATCAGGAAAACCTCAAAGCGGCGGTGGAAATAAGAATCAAAAAAGACATCAAAGTATATGATGACGCCATTGCCTCCATCAAAACCGAAGGACTTATTGGCGACAAGTATCTAAGCATTGACCCGGGAGGAGGAGGCGAACTGCTCCAGCCAAACGGAGTGATCAAGGACACGCAGGCGGCTATGGATATCGAGGAGCTCATCAGTAAATATGCATTTGGTGAAGTGAAAAAGGAAAAGAAAGAGGAAAAGAAATAGGTGCGGGAGACTGAAATAATGAAGAAGCTGTTTGCAACATTAAGTATATTGATTATTATTTTTATATTATCCCTTCCGGTGTCCGCCGGAGTTCCGATGAACACCGTCGAAGCCACAGTCAACAGGGTGCTCGATGTTCTACGTGATCCCAAGCTTAAATCTCCGTCTGCCAAAGAAATAAAAAAGGATAAGCTCCGGGTCATTTACAAAGACATGTTTGATGAAATGGAATTTTCCCGCCGCACACTGACGCGCAACTGGAATAAGTTTTCTCCCGATCAGCGTGTGGAGTTTGTCAATCTCTTTGAGAAGGTGCTGGAAAAATCATATATTGATAAAATTCTGGATTACTCTAACGAAAAAGTAATTTTTTATAAGGAAAATGTGTTGGCGGAGAATCAAGCGGAGATTCAGTCCAAAATAATCACTTCTTCTAAGGAAATTCCCATCTTTTACCGCATGATCCTGAAAGACGGCAAATGGAAAGTATATGATGTTGTTGTAGAGAACGTAAGTCTGGTACAGAACTATCGTACTCAGTTCAATGATATCCTCAGCAAGAATACACCCGAACAACTACTGGAGATTCTGCGGAAAAAAGTGAAGGAACATTAAGAAATAGGCTGAAGGCTGAGGGCTGAAGGATGAATGGCAAGGCTGGTCTGCATAACCATACAACACCGACAGGGTAGTTAATCGAAAAATAATGAAAGTTATCTTTAACGTAAAGCATTTTGTCTGGCTGGCCGTGTTTATCATTTTTGTAACAACAGGTTGTGCCCATAGCCCTGTTCAGACTAATACTGCGGTGACGGCCGGAGATGTGTCTTCACCGCAACAGCAAGCCGAAATGGCGCAGGAGACTTCTCCCAACCCAGCGGCAGTAACTGACAAAGCAGATAATAAAAGCAATGGCGATGAAGAATATCCTGACGATATAAAGGAAGAACAGGTAGCGACAATTGCCGATCCGCTGGAACCATTCAACCGGGCCATGTATCATTTCAATGATAAATTATACTTCTGGATGCTCAAGCCTGTGGCGCAGGGTTACAATAAAGTTGTTCCGGAACCGGCAAGGGTAAGTGTGAAGAATTTCTTTTCCAACCTCGGCTTTCCGGCACGTTTTATCAGTTGCCTGCTCCAGGCTGATTTCAGCGGTGCCGCTACGGAATTCGGCCGCTTTACAATCAATACCGTTTGGGGCATTGGCGGACTGCTGGACCCTTCTGCCAGTAAAGAACTGGATCTGCAGAAACAAGATGCAGATCTGGGGCAAACCCTGGGCGTTTATGGTGTGGGACATGGCTTCTATATCGTCTGGCCGGTCTACGGACCATCGAGTCCACGGGATACGTTAACCATAGCCGGTGATAATTTCATGTACCCCGTTTCTTATATTACTCCCTGGTATGCCTGGTTGGGGGTCTGGTCATACGAAAAAGTAAATTCTGCATCTCTGAGGATCGGGGAATATGAATCGTTTAAGGGCGCAGCAATCGATCCCTATGTATCGATGCGTGATGCCTATGTACAGTATCGTGTCAAGGCAATAAAAGCGCGCAGGGCGAAGTCATTGCTATTTAAAGCCCCGGCTGCCGACAATTCACCTTCAGATCTTTCGTTGCCGAAGCAATAAATCCAGCGGAAAGGGTAATTATTACGAAAAAATTATTTTATATTACAATATCTGCATTATTATTTTTATCAATTACTCCGGCGGCTATAGCTTCCGGGATGTTTGGTGCGCCGCAGACTATTTCCCGGGAATCCGGAGGATTAAATACGTCCGTCGGTTACTGGTATCATGAAGATAAAATTAAAAATGGCTCGGAATATATAATACGACAAAATGAAGTTTATTCGCAGGTATCTTACGGCGGCAATAATCGCTGGGAAATATATGGCCGAATCGGCGTATCAGATTTAAAAATATCCGATGCTTACAGATCTACCAATGCCGCAACCATAACTTCCCAAAATGATTTTACCGAAAACTGGAAATTTTTCAGCACTCTGGGAGCAAAAGGATTTCTGCCGATTAATAGCATATTGGGAATCGGTGCCTTTCTTCAGGGAACATACTATTTTAATAACTTTTCCGGAGATGTTACCGGTACCAATTCCGGGGCGCCTTTTACAGCCGATCTCAAGGTGTTCAATATGTGGGATGTGAATTTCGGCATCGGTTTTCAGGCGACCGTTCCCCATGGCATAAGGTTATATGCAGGACCGTATGTCTATTATTCGGAGGCTCAAGCCTGCCTGTCGGCTGATATTCCGGGAATCGGATTGGGCAGAGAAAAAATTTTACTAAAGAACAAGACAAATGCCGGAGGTTTTGTCGGAGCAGATATGCCTCTGGCCAAGGGATTCCGTCTGAATATTGAAGGACAATATGCCGAACGGTTTTCTGTGGGAGCTGCGGTTAGTTATACTTATTAATACCTGGAAAAGCGTGCAGCAAGAAAATACGCCTAAGGAATCGTCGTTCGGTTAACAACAATTTTAAACCCTCTTTTGGGGGAACGATATCATGGTGAGATTACTAAAACCCTGTTTTTCAAAAGAGAGCGGGGTTTTGCCGTTTTCGGGTAACAATATTCGCTGGAGTATTTGCAAATGAAAGATGCCTCCAAGACAAAAAAACAGCTGATCAGTGAGCTTGAGGAATTGCGTCGGCAGTTGGCCCATGTGCAGAGTTTGGAAGCGGAATTCCAACAGCTGAAGGAGAGTAATGAAAAGTTTGTTAAAGCATTCCTGCAAAACTCGATTCCCATGGACATTACCCTGTTAAGAAACGGACGATATGTTGACGTCAGCGAGGCTTTTCTGAGATTTCTCGGACTTAAGCGCAGCGAGGTTATCGGGAGCACTGCTGCGGAATTGGAATTAATTACTGCAGAACAAAAAGCAATATTTGTTAATGAATTGAACTCGAAGGGCCGGGTGGAAAACCTGGAGCTGCAAGTTAAAACAAAAGGCGGAGAGTTGAGAGACGGATTATTCAATGCAGTGATGATGACTCTCAACAATGAAAAATATCTGCTGACAGTGATGGCGGACATCACTTCCCGCCGACAGGCTGAAGAGGCACTGCGGAAGAGTGAAGAAAAATATCGTAATATTCTGGAAAGAATTGAAGATGGTTACTATGAGATTGATAATACCGGCACCCTTGCCTTCTTTAATGATTCTTTATGTAGAATACTCGGATATTCCCGGGATGAAGCGCTGGGCATGAACTACAGGCAGTTCATGCATAAGGAAAATTCCCGGGAGGTGTTCCAGACATTTAGCAGAGTGTACAAAACCGGAAAGTCCGCCAAGGCATTGCCCTGGAAACTAATTACGAAAGAAGGCGCCGAACTTTTTATTGAGAATTCTATTTCGCTTAAACTCGACAAGGAAGGCCGGCCGACAGGTTTTCAGGGTATTGCGCGCGATGTCACCGAGCGCAAGCTGATGGAAGATAAATTGAAGGAAAGCGAGGAGAAGTTCCGTATACTCATGGAATCTTCCCCTACAGCCTTCCTGCTGTACCAGAACAATACGTGGATATATGCTAACCCCGCTGCAATGGAGCTAACGGGTTACACGGGCCAGGAACTACGGGATATGTCTTTCGCGCATTTTGCTCATCCCGATGATAAAGATATTCTTCAGGATAGGGCTCAAAAACGTCAAAAGGGTGAAATAAAAACAAATCTTCGTTATGAAGTCAGAATTATTCGTAAAGACGGCACCGTCAAATGGATTGATCTTTCCAGTGCTACCATCTTCCTCAAGGGAAGTCCTGCCGGCATAGTTTCGGTTGTGGACATTACCGAAGGCAAGCGCATGGAAGCGGAATTGCTCAAAGCCCGGAAACTGGAGTCCGTGGCTACTCTGGCCGGAGGAATTGCCCATGATTTTAATAATCTTCTGGCGGGTATTCATGGTTATATTGAAATGGCGAAAATCGATATTCCTGCGGATAGCCGTACTCATGATTACCTGCTTGCCGCCGAACGATCAGCAAAGCAGGCGGCAGGGTTGACCAGGCGCCTGATTACATTTTCGCGCGGTGAAGAGCCGGTAAGAAAACAATGTGATATGGGCGAATTTATCAAAGATGCTGTCCAAAGGTCTTTGATAGAGATACCGGTAGAAAAGAAAGTCATTATAACGGAGAATCTCTGGCCGGTGGAAGTCGATGAAGCTCAGATGTGCCAGGTAATAACAAACATTATAGCCAATGCTGTGGAAGCAATGCCCAGCGGCGGATTGCTTACTGTCCGCGCCCAGAATTTAAAAGTGTCCGGCCCCAACCAACTCCCTGTATCGGAGGGGTCATATGTGAGGTTAGCTATAATCGATACGGGTAAAGGTATTGCTGCGAAGGATTTGCCCCTAATTTTCGATCCCTATTTTTCGAAAAAACAGAGGGGAACCCAAAAAGGAATGGGGCTGGGGCTGTCAGTCTGCCACTCTATTGTCAGCAAACACGGCGGTTATATCACTGTCGAATCGGCACCGGGCCAGGGAAGCTCCTTTTACATCTATCTTCCCGCGGTTATCAGAGAGAAATCCTTAGAAAGAATGCCCCGCCAGGAAGGAATACCGGGTGTCCAGAAGAGAATCCTGGTTATGGATGATGAAGAAGTAATACGGGAGATGATGGAGGAGCTATTAAAAACTCTGGGCTGCCAGGTGACGACAGCGCAGGATGGTCTCTCGGCTATTGACCTTTATATAAAGGCCAGGACAGCAGATCAATCGTATGACATGGTGATACTTGACCTGACGGTTAAAGGCGGGCTGGGCGGTCTGAAGACCATGAAAAGACTCCTAGAAATTGATCCCGAGGTCAAAGCGATCATCTTCAGCGGCTACACGGATGACCCGGCAATCGAGAATTACAGCCATTATGGTTTCCGGGGTGCTCTGACGAAACCGTTTAACAGAGAAGGATTAAAGGCTATTCTGGAAAACAATTTGTAAAGGCAGTTCACGGCGCAGCACTTGCGTTAATGGTGTCACTTGTCCCGCTTCGCTTTGCTTGTGGACTTGGAGTCTCACTAAAAAGGCCTGGAGCAAAACACTCCAGGCCTTTAAAAAAAGTAACTCAGTGACTTCCAGAGTTACTTTTTCCCGTCGAAAACTATCAGTGTTCCCTCATGTTCCATTTCCTTGAGCCATTTGGGATGCTGCTTTTTGAGCCAGTTACGGGTTACCCAGCCGCTGATCATCGCCTGAACGGTACCGGGGTTACCAATGGTACCCAGGTACAGATGGACGAAGAAGAAAGCGAAGATCACTAAAAAGCCCAAAGCATGTAATGGATACAGCCAGCGCAGCATTTCTATCCCTAAAGGAAAGTATTCCGGAAACCACATAAAGAATCCGGTGACCAACATGAGCAGGCCAAAGGCCGCCACGGTCAGAAAAAACATCTTCTGGCCGGGGTTGTATTTACCAGTTTCCGGTACTTTGTCCACATGCCACAGATAACCGCCCGCCGTTAGAATCCAGTCGAGATCTTCCGGGAAAACAAACACGCCGGCTTCTTTCCACCACATCTGGATGGCCAGAAGAAGCGCCACTCCAAAAACCACACCCGTAATGTTATGCACAACTTTCAAACCCTTTAATCCACCCATAATGGCGCCGAAAAAGTTCAGTTCTTGATACATCATCCCCATTCCTGTGTAGCATAAAAGCAGGCAGGAAATGGCCAGCATCCAGTGCACAAATCTTTCGTAGCCGGAAGTGACTAAAATCATTCCTTTTTTCATTTTACTTTCCTCCTTCCGTCTTTTCATCATTTGTTTCCGGATCGGGTCTCTTCGGCCCATGCAGAATATAGTGGAGGAACGAACCTGCCAGAACTCCTCCTGCGGCCAGCAGACTAAGCGGCTTTAACCAGCTCTTCCAGACACTAACTGAGAAAGGCACTTTGGGGTCCTTCATGAGCCCTGCGTAAACGGCCTGATTTTCTTTCAAGACGTACATAAAATGAGTTCCGCCCACAAACTTGTCACCATAAGTGGAGGCGAGGACTCCTAAATCCTGTTTACGTTTGGTAGCTGCGCCCAGTATTGCTTCTTTGTCTCCCCATTTAAGGGCTCCGGTGGGACAAGCCTTGACACAAGCCGGATCCAGACCATTAGTAATGCGACTTTCACACATATCGCATTTATAAACTTTCTCCGTTTTGGAATCATAACGGGGAACTTCAAACGGACATGCGGCAACGCATTCCTTACAGCCAATGCACTTTTCATGGTTTAACCCGACGGTCTTAAATTCTTTATTGTAGTAAAGAGCGCCACTGGGGCAAACCGTGACACAAGCCGCGTCGGTACAATGCATACAAGCTTCTTTGCGGAAAAGCCATTTTACATCACCCTTGGGGTCAACATAATCCTGATAATGGATCATCATATAGGTGTTAGGCTGCAGAGAAGGCGGATTCTGGTATGTGCCGGTGTTCATCGTTTGTCCGGCTTTCAGGCCGTTCCACTGTTTGCAGGCCAGCTGGCAGCCGCGACAAGCGGTACATTTGGAGTCATCGTATAATTTAATTTTCTCGGCCATATTACTTCACCCCCTTCTTCGCAACATTGACCATGAAAGCTTTGCTCTCCGGGATCATGGTGTTAGCGTCACCGATGGTCGATGTTAAAATATTTGCGGCATCACCGAAGGTGTGTACTTCCGGTTTCTTGTCATTTGGTTCATACTTCCTGTCGGCTGTCGTGATCCAGCCATAATGCCAGGGAATGCCCACCTCATGAATTGTGCTTCCATCAATGTTAAATGGCTTGAAACGGGGAGTGACTATTGCTGTTGCTTCCACTTCACCACGTGCGGATTTAACTACACACTTATCGCCGTTGACAATACCTCTTTCTTTGGCCAGTTCCTGACTTATCTCTACAAACATGCCCGGCTGCATTTCCGCCAGCCACGGACACCAGCGGGTGAGAACACCGGTTTGCCAATGTTCACTGACACGATAAGTTGTGCCGATGAATGGGAAACGCGGATCGCAAGTGGCGACACCGGAATAAACGTCCATATCGGAGCCGACGCCGCTGGTGTCGAAACGCTTAATGGCCGGATTGTTCTTCTGCGGCGACATAAGATTTTTCTCCACCGGACACTCCAGAGGTTCATAGTGTTCGGAGAAAGGACCGTCGGCTAAGCCCGGACCATAGAGACTGGCCACACCGTCCGGTTTCATTATGAACGGCGGCCGGCCGGAACCGGGATTGCCGACACCATCGGGAACGTCACCGGTCCATTTTTCACCATCCCATTTGATAACCGCCCGTTTAGGATCCCAGGGGTTGCCTTTAGGATCAACCGAAGCGCCATTGTAAATGATGCGGCGGTTAATCGGCCAGCACCATGCCCACTCGGAATGCAGACCGATGCCCGAGGTGTCTTTGGAAATTCTGCGCATGGCGAGATTAGCTTTTTCATTAACGGAACCGCAGTAAACCCAGCAGCCCGAAGAAGTGGAACCGTCAGCCTGGAGCCAGGCGAAAGTCGGAACAAGGTCGCCCTTTTTAAATTCCTTGAACTCACCTTTTTTCGTCGGATTTTCCAGTTTCTTGTTTTCCAGGAAGTAGCCATTAATCTCCTTGGCTACTGTGCGGGGTTCATAATGGAATTCATGACCTACTTTTTTGCCGTAGGGCCAGGTAAGTTTCGTGATTGCTTCTTTCAGCGGACCGCCCTGAGCGGCGTAAAGATCACGAATTTTGAAGAAAATTTCGCTCATAATATCCCCGTCTGGTTTGGATAAACCAACCGGATTGATGGCCTTATAACGCCACTGCATTAAACGGCCGCTGTTGGCGATGCTGCCTTCCTTTTCAATGGAAGAAGCGGCGGGAAGCATGAAGACTTCCGTCTTTATTTTAGTGGGGTCCATTCCCGGACCGCGCCAGAAAGAGCCGGTTTCGTTGTCAAACAAATTGACGTTGACCATCCAGTCGAGTTTGGTCATGGCCTGGCGGGTTTTATTGGAATGAGCGCCGCTGCAGGCGGGATTCATTCCCCAGGCAAAGAAGCCGGTGAACTTGCCTTTATACATCTGGTCGAAGATCGTCAGCCAGGAATAATTGCCGCCGTCGTCGAGTTTGGGCATGACTTGATAGGCGTCATCAATGGTCAGATTTGTTCCGTACATGGAACGCAGGAAGCTGGCCGAATATTTGGGAGTATTCTTCCACCAGTTAAGGCTGTCTTTCTCCTTGGTTTTCGGAGTCCGCTTTTCATTAAAATCTTTAAGTGTCTTTAGTGATGCCGTCGGCGCTCCCAGATAGCCGGGCCAGATATGGAACAGAAGCCCGTGATCAGTAGAGCCCTGAACGTTGGATTCACCTCTCATGGCAGCGACTCCGCCGCCGGCAATACCCATGTTGCCCAAAAGCAGCTGGATGATGCACATAGTCCGGATGTTTTGTACACCTACGGTATGCTGTGTCCAGCCCATAGCGTAAAGCTCAACACCGGCCTTGTCCGGTTTTCCCGTGGAACTGTAAATTTTGTAAACTTCCAGAAGTTTGTCTTCGGGTGTCCCGGTAATCCGCGAAACAATTTTCGTGTTATAACGGGAATAGTGTTTTTTCATCAGCTGGAAAACACAGTTGGGATCTTTAAGCGTCTTATCTTTTTTAATGACGCCTTCTGCATCTGTCTGATACGACCAGGTGTCTTTTTCATACTTGCCGGACACCAATCCGGAGAACACACCTTTATTATCTCCCGGCATTTTAAAAGCTGGATTTACCAGGAAAGAAGCGTTGGTGTAGTTGACTACATATTCATGGTGAATCAGATTTTTATCGAGGATAAATTTGATCATACCGCCTAAGAAAGCGATATCGGTGCCTGATCGTAAGGGGGCATAGAGGTGAGCTTTAGCTGCCGATTGAGTGAACCGCGGGTCCACACAGATCAGTTTTGCGCCTCTCTTGTCGATAGCCTCCTGTATCCACTTGAAAGCAACGGGATGGTTGGAAGCCGGATTGCTTCCCATAATCAGAATTACGTCACTGTTTTTAAAATCATTCCAGTGGTTGGTCATTGCGCCGCGTCCGAACGACTCTGCCAGAGCCGGTACAGTTGGGCTGTGTCAGATACGGGCCTGATGTTCAATATAAACAAGGCCCAACCCCCTCAGGAATTTTTGGTACGTAAAGCATTCTTCGAGGTCCATCGCCGCGCTGCCGACAGAAGCAATACCCTCTGTGCGATTGACGACTTCTCCTTTATCGTTTGTTTTTTTGAAGCTGGCATCTCTGCTTTTCTTGACGTTTTTGGCAATTTTGTCCAGGGCCCATTCCCACTCAACTTCTTTCCACGCAGTCGCGAAAGGAGCACGGTAAAGCGGTTTACCCAGACGATTCTCGTTGACGGCCATTTGATAGATCGAACCGCCCTTGCTGCAAAGAGCACCTCTGTTGATGGGACTATCGGGGTCCCCCTCGGTGTTGATAACCTTGCCGTCGCGCACGGATACGATAATACTGCATCCGACAGAGCAGTAAGGACAAACGGTTGTGGTTTCTTTGGCGTATTTGATTTTCAAGGGCTGGGCATGCGCGGCTACCGGCTTAAGGCTGATGCCTAATCCGCTTGTCGCCACCACAGCTCCGGAAATCTTCAAGAAACCTCTTCTGCTGACGTTCATGAAATCCTTCTCCTTTCACTATAATTTATATATTCTTTTTAATGATCTTTATCCTTTGTAAGAAAGTTGCTCCCCAAACTGCAAATAGCTTTCAGCCATAAAGCTGTTTGGGAAAAACCAAGGATAAAGAACAAGGCCTTTTTCCCGAAATTAACTCTTTAACTAGGTCAAAGCATATATATTTAATGAGGACTAATGTCAACGGTAAATAATGAGTAATTTCATCGGTTTATGTCAATTATGACATAATGTAAATGACAATGAGATCGAATACATGCCGAGTTGAGGGAGTGTCCAAATTAAGATAAATGACTTTTGGTCATAAAAATAAAAAGTGTAAAAGAGTTCAATTTGACCATGGTCACCAGGCCAAACGCACCGTTTTGATAAGTGCCTGCGTACTGGTTAGAAAATACGCTTTACACTAGGGAGATTAATCAATAAATGCCAACATAATATTAAAAGTCATTATTAAGTGGTTGACATACAAAACACCCAACTTTATAGTTCAACCACTGACACTAAGCCGTTGTTCAACAAAAACTGTAACATTTAATAACGTAATCGGCATAAGGGGCCGTAACGCAATAGTTAGTATTGTAATAGTTATTTCTTAACGGCCCCTAAGGAAAAGGAAAATGCGAATTTATATCGGCTTTGATGATACGGATGTTTTGGGATCGGAGATGGGGACCGGAAAGCTGGCCCGACGATATGAACAGTTCCTCCCTCCGGAATGTAAAATGTGGGGTGTTGTCAGACAGCAGTTGCTTATTGACCCGGGTATACCTTATACATCCCATAACAGTTCGGCCTGTGTTGTGGTAGAATGTCCCGACGTGTCTTTTGTCGAAGCGTTGAAAAGATCAGCTATTACTCATCTGGAAAAAATGTCTTCACCGGGAAGTGATCCCGGTATTTGTTTGGTTGGCGAAGGTCATCCGGCCCTGTCTGCGCTTATATCCTTCGGCCTCTTGTGCACGGCTAAAGTCGTCTCCCAGAGCGACGCCAGGCAAGCAGTGGGTGCAGCCCATCTATCTGGCCACGGTGGGACAAACGACGGCATAATTGGAGCCGCAGCGGCAGTCGGCCTTACGGCATCGGGCTGGAGCGGCCGCTTTATTGAGTATGCAAACTTAAGAGAGATTCCCAGCCGGGTAACCGTCAACCAGCTAAGTCAAACTGGTATCCGGGTGGTTTCTCTGGATCGGGATGCCTGTTGTCCTCGTCCGGAAGATATAGTGGATACAAGATGTTGGTTGAGGCCAAGGCTTTGGGGGCATGAGGTAGTACTCCCCGTAAAACCTACAGGTGCTGGTCTGTGGGAAAGCCTGGGAGAAAAACGAAACCCTGACAAACAAAAAAATTAGGGAGGTGTCACTATGGCAGGGAAGATTTTTTACCGTGAGCGGCATAAAGTGGGAACCAAAGAAAAGAAACCACGCTTCAAGCTGGTGGCTGTTGCTGATTTGAACATCACATTTTATGCCGATCATCTAAGAAAAAAAGAACTGGAAGAAATCGCCGCTTCCGTCGGCGCTGATCTGGTGCTGATCAAAGCACCCAAAGACGGCAAGGTTAAGGAAGATGAGATTGAGGTGAAGGAATAAAAACTATGGCACTGTATAGAGAACGAGACGGACGAAGGTTGCATGTGAAAAGCAAGCTCATGGGTGAGAGTCTAGTGGGCAAAACATTTATGGAAAACCTTAAGATTGCACCCCAGCAAAGGCTTTTCCCTGATGTCAATATAGTCAAGATTGGAGGGCAATCCATCTGCGATCGCGGTATTAAAGCGCTGCCCGCTATCATGAAGGAGGTTGTATCAAATAAGAAAAAACACAAAATCCTTCTGACGACGGGCGGCGGCACCCGTAGTCGTCATATCTACTCGATCGGGCTTGAGTTGGGTATGCCGACCGGCATCATTGCGAAATTCGGAAGTTCCGTTTCTGAACAGAACGCCCTGCTGGTTTCGACACTCCTTGCTCCCTGGGGCGGCATTAAGATCGGACATGACGAAGTCACAAAGTTATCCAATTACTTTGCACAGGATTGTATTCCTGTGATGCACGGTATGCCGCCTTACGATTATTTTGCTCTGCCCGTTACAAAGTCTCGCATTCCCATTCATCGCACTGATGTGGGTACGCTGATAATCGCCAATTTAATCGGCGCCCGCAGCTGCATTTTCGTCAAAGACGAGACGGGGCTTTATACGGATGATCCGAAGAAAAACAGCAAGGCATCGTTTATTCCTGAAATAAGCGTGAAAGATCTTCTGGCAATGGAACTGGATGATCTGGTCATCGAACGGCCTTGCCTGGAAATCCTGCAAAACAGCGAGGTGCTGAATAAGATTCAAATCATCAATGGTCTGGAGAAAGGAAATCTTACCAAGGCTCTTAATGGCAAGCCTGTTGGCACAGTCATTTACAGGACATAGGGATAATCGAGGCCCATGGGGGATTCAGCATTTACCAGCGATGATAAAAAACAAGGTCACAATATCAGATTCACAAAGCGCAGATAAGGACGCAGCGCCGGCGTTCCGCCGCCATCGGAAATAATCTGCATAGCCCGTGCAGAATCGGCGACGACAGCACCGCCCAGATGTGTAATCGGTGTATCCCGGAAAATGTCTGGAGCAAGCGGCGTAGATGGTCCCATAAGAATGACTGAGCGCGGTTTACCCAGGAAACTGATTGTTTCCTCAAAGGAGTTGTTCAGAAGTGTTGTGGCGGTGATGATTGCGACGTCGCATTCCCGGAGTGCTTGTTGTTTTTCCGCCGCCGAGAGCAATTCCAGACGTTCCGGATTTTTTTCGATCACCGTCAGCATGGCGCCGGTGGCGCGGATTCGTTCCGTAAGCGGCGCGAATAGTCCGACCATGGCTACTTTTTCGCCGGACTGAAGATTCAAAAATGTGGTCGCCTCCCGGTCTTCCGTGCTGTCGGCAGAGCACTTAATGAGGGAGTTGGCCGTAGCTAGGCCGATGGCCAGATGTAGGGAGTTTTTGCCGGCAATAAGATGTTTCAACAAATCGGACACATCAGTACCGTCATAGCGGCTGCTGTCCGGCAAAAAGTTGTGGTCCCGGGATGCAATGTCCGGGAGGATTGCGGCTATACCAGTCTCATTATTATCCAGTTTCACCCCGACATAACTCAATCCCACGCGCAGATCAGCGACCCGCCTTTTTTTTGCCAAGGATTCGGTTTTTTTATAAAGACGTTTCAGGATGTCGCCTGGTTTGAGCATAGTTATCATTTAGAGATGGGAACCACGTTCTGATAGGGTGTTTCTCCCTGGCAATTGCGGCAGGCATCACCGTCGCGTGAGGGATAAGCCTCACCGCAGACCGGACAAATGCCTGACGGACCCATTTTCTTGCGGCGGACTTTCTCCGGTTCGACCTGTAAGTGTTGAATGCCCAGCAGTCCGTGTCCTGCCTCCTTGATTTGCGCCAGGAGAAGATCAGGATTCTGTTCGCTCTTTTTTTTCTTCTTCAGATACCAGTCCCGCACTTCCGGCCAGGCATCCAGCTTTTGAGTATCCAGATAAACCCGTACGCCATGGCCTGTGTATTTTTCATACAGGGTGACGGCAAACCGGCCGAAAGGAATAATGGAGAGCCAACCGTTGCCGATGGTGCACGGGGTTAAAATCTGGACGGCGTCGGGAAGACAAACCGGCGTTTCGCAGATTGCATCAAAAAATTCTCCTGCCGGAAGATTTTTCATCGCCAGATCGACAATGAAACCGCCGATAATCAGGCCTGGCGCAAGATTGCCGTGAAAAGATTTAACCAGATGGAGATACTCTTCATAGGAATAGGTACAGATGTTCATAAAATATTTAACTCCTTAAGTTTTTCTTTCGGAAATGCTTCAAATCTTATTGTGAGGCGAGAAGCTGATTGCTTCACAACGTCGTGTCATTCCGGCCATCGAGCCGGAATCCAGTAACTAACAAAACAGAAACGCTTGTTTGGACTTCCTTATGGCAAGTTGTACATGCCCTAGTATTTCTTGATGCCGGATCGAGTCCGGTATGACAAAATAATCGGTTTCAATCAGACAACTTTAATCGCCATCGCCTAAGGCGAAAATGGTAACCTAATATGCTAATGCCAGGCGTGGTTCACGCGCTGCGCGTGCAGAGCCTCCCGCCGCCGGCTCGCGGGTAATGCTCCGCTGCATCCACTGGTCGTCATTTTTACCGTCAACGACAGGCATAATTTCATCAGCCAGATATAAGGCCTCCGTAATATCATGCGTCACATAAACAATGGGGCAAGAAAGCGTGCCTTTCAGGTTCTTGATTTCTTCGCGCAAGCCGCGGCGTGTGATTACATCAAGGGCGGAAAACGGTTCATCCAGCAACAGCAGCCGGGGGTGCCTGGCCAGCGCCTGGCAAAGCGCGCAGCGCTGGCGCTCGCCGCCGGAAACCATGTGAGGTTTGCGTTTTCGCAAATGACTAATTTTGAACAGGTCAAAGAGGTCATCGACTTCTTTTTTGTCTGTTGCGGCAAACGCGGCGTTTTCATAAAGGTTGAGATGAGGGAAAAGCGTATAATCCTGAAAAACATAACCCAAACGGCGTTTCTGCGGTGCAATATTAATGCGGTCTGCAGAATCAAACCACACTTCATCGCCAAAGGTAACCCGGCCTTCATCCGGTGTTGTCAGCCCCGCCAGCATGCGGATGATGGTTGTTTTGCCGCCGCCGGAGGGACCGATCATCACCATCATGCTTTCCGTCGCGCAGGTAAACGATATATCCAGATCAAAGTATTGCAATCTTTTCTTGAGAGAAGCGGAGATGGTCATGGGCGGGAATCCTCGTTGAGTTTATTAATCAATATTAAAAAGGCGTAACTAACCGGAATGAAGCTGAGCGCGATCAGGCCTGCGGCCGAATAATTCATGGTTTCCACTGCTTCGTAGATGGCGATGGAGGCAACCTTGGTTTCTCCGGGAATACTCCCGCCGACCATCAAGAGAACTCCGAATGCTCCGATACTGTGCAGAAAAACTAAAATAGCGGCGGCGGCAATGCCGCCGAGAGAATTGGGAATTATTACCCGTAAAAATACCGCTTTTTTGGACAAACCAAGGACATAAGCGGCATCCAGAAGGCGCTTGTCGATTTTCTGGAAAGCCGCTTTCATCGGCTGGACAGCAAAGGGAATAGAGTAAATAATCGAAGCGATAGTGATTCCCAGGAAGGTGAAAAGCAGCGATCCTCCCGTGATTGTTTCCCAGGCCTGACCGACAAAACCTTTCGGCCCCATAAGAATAATCAGATAAAATCCGATCACAGTGGGAGGTAAAGCCATCGGCAGATAGATCAATGCCTCCAGCAGCGACTTTCCAGGGAAACTGGTGTAGGCCAGCAGATAAGCAATAGGAGCTGCAATCACCATCAGAAAGATGGTCGTGACGAAAGCAAGTTTTAACGTGACATAAAGCGCGAGATAATCCATTTAATGATAACCGTACTTAATTTTTATTTCTTTTGCGGCGGGAGAGCTTAGATATTCCACGAACTTCTCCACAGCGGCGCGGTTTGTTGTTCTTTTTAAAACACAGGCAGACTGAATAATTTCCGGCGCTTCATTGATAACGAAAAAACAGCCTTTTTTGCCTTCAGTACTCACAGTGGCCGACATCGCGCAGAATCCGGCATCAACCGCCGACGTGGTCGCATATTGAAAAGACTGAGCAATGTCCTGGGCGTTAACCAGTTTGCTTTGCAGAACATCCCATAATCCGGCTTTTTGCAGCGCTTCTTTAGCAGCGGCTCCGTAGGGAGCGGTCAGCGGATTGGCTATGGCAACCTTTCTGATCTGGTTATTTTTCAAAGCGTCCTGCCAGGTTGCTGCTTTGCAGAAATTTTTATTGGCCGACCATAAAATCACCTGTCCTTTGGCGTAAATAAAAGGCGCATCCGCCACTCCATCCTTGCTAAGCTTGGCCGGCCTTGCCTCATCAGCGGATAGAAATAAATCGTAAGGCGCTCCGTTGATTATCTGGCTGTAAAAATTACCCGTTGAAGAAAAAGTACCCTCAACTTTAATCTTAGTTTTCGCTTCAAAATCAACTGCGATTTCTTTGAAGGCGGAAATATAGTTTGCCGCTACCGCCACGGAAATTTTTCCTTGGGCCAAGGCGGAAAAGGGACTCAGTAGGGTAATCAGAATAAGCGCAATAACAATCCGGTAATTTTTCATAGTTGCTATCTTGCTTTAAATGTTTTTCTGTGTGTTATTAATAGCATATAAGTTTGCAAAAAACATCCCGCTATTTTCGCGGGATGTTTTGATCTCTTCTATCTAAGTTTCTCAATCCTCACGGCGCAAGCTTTGTATTCCGCTGTCTGGGTAATCGGGTCATAGACCGGATTGGTGAGCCAATTGGCGCAGGTTTCCCGGAAATGGAAGGCCATCCAGACCAGTCCCTGCGGTACCTGCGAGGTTACACGAGCCTTGACTGTGACCTCGCCCCGCCGGGATTTCACGGAAATCATCTCTCCGTCGGCAATGCCTTTGGACTCGGCATCGGCTGCGGAGATGTCGGCTGTCTCTTCGCCGAGCAAATCATTGATGCCCTGGCAACGTCCCGTCTGTGTCCGGGTGTGGTAATGGTACAGACGACGGCCGGTGGAAAGTACCAGCGGATATTCTTGATCGGGAACTTCCGCAGGTGGTATCCAGTCGATGGGTTTGAGCACACCCAAACCACAGGTAAAGCAACCATCCTTATGCAGAGTAGCGGTGCCGGGATGATCTTCACTGGGAGCTGGCCACTGGAGTCCGTCATTTTCCAGTCGGGCATATTTTATTCCGGCCAGCGACGGCGCGAGCAAAGATACTTCGTTATCCCAAATTTCCTGCGCGCTGTTGGACTTCCATTTGTGTCCCATTCTTTTGGCTAGTTCTTTGAATATCCACCAGTTGGGTTTAGCCTCGCCCGGCGGTTGACTTACCGTGCGTACGCGGTTGACGCGCCGCTCCGAACTGGTAAAGGTGCCGTCATTTTCGCTCCAGGCGGCCGCCGGCAGGATGACGTGCGCAAAACGCGTTGTTTCCGTCGGGAATATATCCTGACAGACCAGAAATTCCGCCGATTCCAGACAATGTTCGACATGGTGAATATCCGGCTCGGTATTGGCCAGATTTTCACCGAAGACATAAAATGCTTTAATTTTTCCGGTGGTCAAACCTTCCATCATTGTAGGCATCATCAGGCCGGGCTTTTCGGGAAGCGATTTGACTTTCCAGGCCTTCATGAATTTCTCTTGTGCCTGCGGGTTGTCAACCTTTTGATAGCTAGGGAAAACATTGGGCAGCGCGCCCATATCGCAGGCTCCCTGTACGTTGTTCTGGCCGCGCAGCGGGTTGACGCCGCCGCACTCAAACCCGACGTTGCCCAAAAGCATCTGGAGATTGGCGCAGGACATGACGTTGTTTACGCCACAGATATGTTCGGTGATACCCAAGGTGTACATTAGCATTGCCGGTTTAACTGCGGCCAGCCTCCGGGCCAGATCACGAATAGTATCGGCGGAAACGCCGCTGATTTGTGCGGCCCGCTCGGGCGGATATTCCAGCACTTTCTTTTTGAGGTCTTCAAAACCGACAGTGCAGGAGTCCACATAATTTTTATCATAAAGATTTTCGCTGATGAGGACATTCATGACGCCATTGATCAGAGCCACATCGGAGCCGACTTGAATTTGCACATGAAGCTGAGCAAAATCAACAAGATCAGTACGTCTAGGATCGACAACGATCAACTGGGCGCCGCCAACGGCTGCGTCTTTCACAAATGTTGCCGCAACCGGATGCGCTTCGGTCATATTGGAACCGATGACCAGGATCATCTTGGCCTTCATAAAATCAGCAAAAGAATTGGTCATTGCACCGGACCCGAATGAGGTCGCGAGACCCGCGACAGTGGGAGCGTGTCAGGTACGGGCGCAGTGATCGATGTTGTTCGTCCCGATCGCCGCGCGGAAAAGTTTCTGCATTTGATAGGAATCTTCGTTGATGCTGCGGGCGCAGCTGACACCGGCAATGGCGTCCGGGCCGTCTTTTTTAATAATCTCTTTGAATTTTTTGGCGACCAGATTGAGGGCTTCATCCCAGGAGGCCTCGCGGAACTCTCCATTGGCCTCACGAATCAGCGGTGTTTTAAGCCTTTCTGCGGAATAAATAAAGTCGTAGGCGAAACGGCCTTTCACGCACAAACGGCCCTGATTGGGCTGGGCGTCTTCGACAGCGGTGACTTTGACAATTTTGCCGTCATGGACATGCAGCCACTGTTGGCAACCAACGCCGCAGTAGGGGCAGGTGGTGCGGATTTTCTTTGTTTCCCAGGGGCGGCCCAGGCCTTTAGCTTTCTTTTCCGTCAGCGCACCGACCGGACAGACTTCCACGCACTGGCCGCAGAAAACGCATTCGCTTTCATCATAGGGATTATCGCCGCCGGTGACAATTTTGCTTTTCGCACCGCGATAGCCCTGGGAGATTGCCCGGTTGACAACCAGTTCATTACAGGCCTGCACACAACGTCCGCAGAGAATGCAACGGCTGAAATCGCGGACGATAAAGGGATTTTGATCCTCCGTCGGATAAATATCCTTTTCATCCTTTTCTTTAAATCGCAGTTGAGTGATTTTATAGAAATAGGCCAGATCCTGCAGGCGGCAATTGCCGTTGGCTTCGCACAGCAGGCAGTTATGCTTGCCAGCGGCTAGGAGCAACTCAACATTCATTTTTCTGGCACGATGGACAAGATCAGTGTCGGTAAACACTTCCATACCCGGCGATACCGGTGTGGAACATGCCGCCATCAGCGATCGTGCGCCTTTAACCTCGACCAGACAGATCCGGCACGCGCCGGACGGCGCCGCACCCTTCAGGTAGCAAAGAGTAGGAATTTCAATTCCGCCGTTGCGTGCTGCTTCCAGAATCATTTGTCCTGGTTTAAATCCGGTCTCTTTCGAGTTTAAAATAAATGTGTTGTCCATGCTCATTTCTCCTGTAAATCAGTTAGAAAAAAACCGATATATGTCATAAATGGCATAATTAATTGAAGCGTTAATACAATATTGACCGTCGAAATGTCAATACTGAAAAAATGTTTATCTAAAAATTCATCTCCGGAAAAATCCCGGAGGAAAAATTCAAGAAGATATTAATCAATTGCTTCAGGCAAAAATATTCCAGAGACAAATGGTCATCGGCGCGTAGCCTTTTTCCTGCATAATCATATCCAGATGAACCAGGCTGATTGCGGAAATATCCATGTCACGGTCGTGCAGATGGCCGGCGCGGTAAAGTGTGACCAGATATTTTTTGCATTTTTCACAGACAAAGGCCGACTCCTGCGTCTTGTTTTCATTGTAAAAATAATCCATCCCCTGTTGGGCTTCATTGTCACAGTATGGGCAGAGCACCCGTGTAAAACGCCAGGCATGACCGCATGAACTGCAATGTAAAAACCGCTTGCCGCCTTCTTCCTCAATCAAAGCAACTGAGGGAAACTCGCCGCAGACCGGACAATAGCCTTTTTCCCAGGCAAACTCGCCCAGCGCTTCGGCTATTTCGTTTGCCCGCTTCTGCAATAGTACACGGGCAATTAAACTCATTAAAAATGAAGCGTTGGACGGAGATATTTTCAGATCTTTAATCCAGCTATTGGTTGTTTTGTTTTCATTCCCCGCATGCACCTCAAAATAATCAGCGAGACGCAGCTTGCCCTGAGAAATAAGGTCAGACAGACGATCGAAATCGCCGGCTAATGCGGGCATACCTTCTTGCACTGCTGCCGAAAGAGATAAAGCAATTTTCGCCAGCGGGTCGGAAGGTGAAAACAAGTTGATCTGCTGGCTGACCGGAACGCCAGCAGAGAGCTTTTCTTTGTTCACGGATGAATAATCCAATTTTGGTAAAACAATAGAGGCCGACAGTTGTCTTTGTTTGCTGATAACCGGCCCGAAAGCTTTTAATAGTTCCCTGGAGTGTGGATTTTGTTCGATGGCACGTTCAATAATTTGATCCATAACGGATGATTCCTGACTTTTGGACATCATAAATATATACCTTCCTGTGACAACTGTAATCCCGCTCACGCGGGACGAGCGTTAATTCTCCGCAGTGGGCTCGCGATATAATGACGTTCATTTCATACCTCAACAGCCTGCTGCGCGGTGGTTGATTCAGCAGAAAGCGGCGTACACCGCTTTGATGAACGCCGCTTTTGCCAATGCTATGTTTCTGTATCTAAAAAATCAATTACTTTTTCCCGTCGGAGACTATCAGGGTTCCCTCGTGTTCCATTTCCTTGAGCCATTTGGGATGCTGCTTTTTGAGCCAGTTACGAGTTACCCAGCCGCTGATCATCGCCTGAACGGTACCGGGGTTGCCGATGGTGCCCAGATACAGATGGACGAAGAAGAAAGCGAAGATCACTAAAAAGCCCAAAGCATGTAATG
>CAYXZW010000004.1:17896-123037 GCA_964469905.1 uncultured Smithella sp. | reverse complement strand
TGGGCAGGGGTGCCAACTTAGTTGGCAGTGGATTAATTCTGCTGATTAGCGATTGAAAGAATGCATATTGAAGGATATATCATTTTTATTGACTACAGGAAGTTCTACAGCACTATATCCGATGTAGACCCCTTGCTTTTACCCTTGCGCCCCGGTTAAGAATAGACGGTCATTAGTTACACGAGGCGAGCTTTGAACTGGAATTCAATATTCCTGAAACCCCGTTACATCAATCTTTCCTTGTCGACTGTGGAGAAAACTTCCTTCCTTTGCCGTATAGGTCGGTGGGTGCCCAGCTTCATAGGTTACCTTTATATTCCCGGCCTTCATAACGCAGAGGTTCTGGTGCAAGATAAATTTTGAATACCAAGAATGACAATCTATGCCAGTTTTACATACAAAGACTTGGCAGGTAGGTCCATGCCCATTTTCCTGTCGAAAGTAAGCACCATTTGGCAACAAATAAGACATTACACCGCTAGTACAAGATATGCTGCTAATGTAATAGGGTGATGCAACACTTAGCGCTAGGTCGTGACAATCATTGGCTTTAGCTGTTAAAGGAGCTACAAGACCCCAAAAAGTATCGCTGCCATTAGTGCTGTAATCGCTGTTTTCATATTCACTCTCCTGATAAATATAAAAATATCAAATGACCAAATAGCCTATTTGCCTGAACGCACCGGGAGTGCCCGGGAGAAGCTGCTGCTGTAGGACTGGGAACGCCAATACCGAGTGCCATTGAAGAAAGTGAAGTAGGCAGCATCGGAACCGCGTGTTTCCGATGCCCAAACATACTCTGCGGTTTTCTTTATTACAGATCCATAGGCTCCGCTGTTACGCAGTTGCCCCAACTCATCAGTAGTCGGCATCCGCCAGCCGGATTTCCCGCCTCCGCTATACCCCTCACAATAGCTCTTGGCAGTAAACCAGTTAACCTCCGAACCGTTGTCGTGATCCGCCCACATCAGCCCCGTTTGCGTGTCCGTAACCGTGCCGTCGTTGTTGTTTACAAAACGATCCGCTGCCGCATACTCTACAGAAACTAAAGTCGCCAAAAACAATACCATACAAACCAAAACCAGAATCCTTTTCATGATGCTCTCTCCTTTATCTTTTTTATCTTTACGACTACATCATAAAGCAATCTATATGCCATTTGCTAATAACCAGCATTGTCCGACGTTGGCAAGATTTATTTTCTCTGGGGAAGTTCCTGCCTGCCAACTTTGTGGGCAGGGGTGCCAACTTAGTTGGCAATGGATTAATTCTGCTGATTAGCGATTGTAAGATTGCATAAGGAAGGTAATATCATTTTTACTGATAACAGGAAGGCATGTTGATGTTGCCACCTACGAGTCAACGGTTTTCGATTTGGTATTGTAGTGATGACCACTTTAACTCTTCAAAGATGGAGAATGCAACGGGCAGGGATGGCGGGCTTTAGATAAAACTGTCATTTCAGAACCTTATCCTTTCCCATAATTCTCTAAATATCAGGATATAATTCTTTATAAATATCAGGATATAATTTTTTTGTGCAGACAGGGCAGATGCTGTGAGTGAATTCCACCTGAGAGTGGGTGCTTATATAACTTTCAATTTTACTCCAGTAACCTTTGTCATCACGAATATTTTTGCATGATGAACAAATCGGAAGGAGCCCTTTAAGGGTTGTTACCTCGGAAAGCGCAATGCTCAATTCCCTGTTTGAACTTTTCAACTCCTTTGTTCTCTCTTCCACAAGGAATTCAAGATTGTTTTTATATACATTCAGCTCTTCATTTGTCGATGTAATTTTCATGTATGCAGTTTTAAGATTGCCCACCATGCTGTTAAAGGTGTTTGCGAGTAAACCAAACTCATCAGTTCTCTGAATTCTGATTTCCCAATCCAGATTACCTTCGCCGACTTTTTCCGCTCCTTTTATAAGTTTTTTAATTGGAACAATAATATATTCCGCGAGCAGATAGGTAAGTAATATAGTCAAAAGAAAAGCCACAAAGGATACGATCAAAGAAATCATAACAATTGATTTTTTGAAATTTGCCACCTCATTCTCGAAAAGCTCAATAACTACAAGCCCGTTGGCAACACCTTTGCTATTTGTTATTACACCGTAAACAGTCGAGGTGTTATTCCCATATATACTTGTCTGAGAATCTCTCCTGACAACGGTAGTTTTCTGACTGTCAATTATCTTTTTACATCGTTCAACAACATCTTTAGATTCAGTATAAAGCTCTCCGGGCATACTTTGAGATTCACCCTTTGCGGTGAAAGAGCAGTATAATTTAACCGGTTTATCTTTGATGTACGCTTCTGAATAAAGTTCGCGATCATTGATGCTGAGTTTTTTTCCGGATGTTTCCAGCACAAGAGGAGATCTGGAAACAATTTTTACCAGCTCCTTATCTCCAAGGTAAAGAATACCGTTCTCACTTATTTTCAGGGTAATTTTATTATCCCCGATGCGGAGATTGAAGTCTTTCGTATAAATAATTTCGTTATATTTAATAGCGATTTCATTATCTTTCCCGATCGAAAGGGCAAGACCGAAAAATTCAGTTGTAATCCAGATAGTATCTGTCTTCATAATATCTGAATCGACGATGTAAGTTAATTTATCTTTTTCCCGGTCGTAATTTATTGTAAAAAGATAGCTGATATACTTTTCCTGTAGCTTGATTTTATTCATGTAATTCAGATACTTTTTATATTCACTGTCTTTGCTGGAGGCAAGGGTGGTGAGAGTTTTATGCTTTTCGCCATCAATAGACAGCGCGATTGACCGTGCTAAAGACTCCTTGCTGTCGAGAAATGACTGATAATACAAATCGCCGGCATACTTATAAATCGCACCGCCGATTGATACCGCAACTACCAGATCAATGATGAACAAATAAAGAATAATCTTTTTTTTCAGGTTTATCTTCATATAAAATAATTGGATCCATGTCGGTTTTTGTTGTTGCCGTCATGCTGAGAATGCCTAGCTAAGCAACTGCTCTGATCATGTCATGGATTTCCTTAAACATTAACAACCTAATATGACAAGTTGATGAAAAATTATGAGAATTACAACCGTTTGTGAGTTAATGCCTACAATATTCTCAGGATTAAAGTCAATATTATTATCTGCCGTCAGATAATGATTATCACTTCAAATCAGCAACTATTCATGACTCTGCCAATGTCTATAGCAGGAAGGAGTGCTTGCTGAGTTAACCACCAGAACTTCCCGAAGAATTATGTGATATCGAACCGGAATCCATGCTTTGACCGTGGCTTTTTGCTTATACGGCTGGTCGATAAAATAATGACGTATTCGGCATGACCATGGAAATTTTAGATAAAATAGTTGATGCTTCGCAGGTGCATTTCAATTAGCTCATTCCTGCTATCCGCAAATCAACCACATCAAAGAAGATGCAAGACTTCAATCCGTATTAAACACAATCCACACCTGACGGCAAAAATTGACACTACGCCACATGCAGTCTATTCCCTTGACATACAGAGCCAAAATTTTTATAGTTCAGCCAGACAGAAGTAATGTCATATCAAAACATTATCAGTCGAGAGCTGGTACTGTCGCAAAAATCGTTGCTACGGGTACCGTTTCTCCCCTTTTAACTTACTCCCTCAAAAGTTAAGAATTGCCGGACATTGAGGACAGCACCACATTAAATTATTAAGCATTGGAGATTATTAATGAAAAATTCCATATTGCGATCCTGTGTAGTATTCCTTAGCATTCTATTGGCAATACTTCTCATCAACGTTTCCCCTGTTACTGCTGCCGACGGAAAAAAATGGGATGGAAAGAAATATCCGTTCCAACTTCTTGATCCAGCGCAAACGAACAGTGAGAGCAATCCGTTTATCATCGATACGGCGGGAAAACTAGCGTATTTTTCCTGGCTCGCGAAATCGAATATGGACATGGTAGCATACGGCCAGAAAAACGGGCTCAAAGGGCTGCAACACGCTTTTAAAGATAATTTTGTGAAACTTACCGCAGATCTTGATATGAACGGTTCCAAGTTTGAGTTTATCCCCATACCGGATACCGCCGCAACTTTTGACGGCGGCGGCCATGTGCTCACCAATCTGCGGATCAGCGACAAAACAACGCCGCCCTATATCAATTCCGATACAGGTGATGCCGAAATATCGCTGGCACTTTTTCAGGACGGCGCCGTCATCAAGAATCTCGGCATCGGCAAGGGATCGTCCATCACCTATCAGGGAGTCGAAAAGAGACTGACGCTCAAGGTGTACGCGGCCGCCATCGCCGTTGGCGCCTATGAGATCGAAAACTGTTTCAGCGATGCCACCGTCACGGTGAAGGGAAACGGCGATGCCGTGATCGGAGGCGTTGCAGTAAGAGCCGGGAAAATCACCAATTCCTATAACCGCGGCGCCATTTATTTTGAGGGCAATGTAATCGATTCCCGGACAAAAAACCGGCGGGGAACTATTACGCCGGGAGCTCTGAAAGTCGGCGGCGTCTGCGCGGAACCGGATAAAAAAATTTCCGGCTGTTACAATACCGGTTCCATTACCATCAAGGCATCAGCCGAAGATCTGAAAATCGGCGGAGTTGCCGCAGAACCGAATAACAGCGATTGTGCGGATCTTTATAATACAGGCAAAATAAGCGTAATCGCTACCGGCGATATCAAAAACGCGTTTATCGGTGGCGTGCTGGGGTATGGATTAACATATCGGGGCCTTATCGGAAAACCGATCAGATACGTTGATTCCGGGTATATATACAATAAAGGGAATGTTGACGTTACGATACAGACGGGTAAGTTTATAAGTGTCGGCGGTATCGGTGGCGGCGGGAAAATTGGATTCAATGGCAATACTGTATATTTCGGGGGAGTCTACGGATTCATCAATACGTATAATAACGGTTCGATTTCTGTTTCGTCAACAGGAAAGGTCGGCGGTCTTAGCGCCGGAGGTATTGCCGGGTACGGAAGCATGATTATTAACAGCTACAATACCGGGGGCATCAGCGGCAGTTCAGGAGCGGAAACCAATCTTCAATTGGGCGGTCTTGGCGGCGCAAGTGTGTATGTTCAAAACAGCTACAATATCGGTGCGGTAAGCGGAAAAGGTTCCGGGACCAACGTCGTGGGCGGCATTATGGGGCGGGCCGACGTGCGCTGGGGAGAAACCGATAAGACATTGTATGCCGTATTAAACGGCTTCTGGCTAAAGCAGCCGAAGGCGGGCGGCATCAACAGCGATATCAAATACGGCAAAGGTTCTTATTATTATAAAAATAAAAAGGATGTAAAAAAAGACGGCCTCGGTGAGGTGCTTGATGTCATTGCTTTGCTGGATAAAAAGAACGCCGACTCCAATACCATGATCGAGGATTCCTTCGGACCAGTCTATTCCTTTGATTCGGTCACGGCAGCGGTTATGACACGAACCGATGATGGTACGGGCAAGAGAGCGAATTTGAACGGCACGCTGCTTGATAATCTAAATCAGATGGTAGAAGACAAAAGCGACCGATTATACCGCAAATGGAAAATTGACGGAACAAATGGCGGGTATCCGGTGTTATCCTCCAGTGCGTCCACTTTCTCGCTGGCTGCTGAAAAAGCAGACACCTCAGTCGCCAAGCAGATAGCAGGTGAGTATCAGGGTGTGCACAAGAATTGGAACGACAAGGTTATAATTAACGTCGATGGAACCTTCAAGCGTGCCACCGGCGGCGACTCGGGTACCTGGTTCTATGATGGGAAGAGGCTGATTCTCAAGTGGAAAAAATGGTCGCCCGAGACCCTCATCCAGACGGCCCCGGGAGTGTTCTCCTCCAAGGTGTACAAGTTCACGCTGACACGCTGAACGACCTGGTAGATGAATACTTCCGCCATCGAAAAGCAATGTCTTATAAAATATAAAAATAAAACCCCGAAGGATAATCCCACATGAAAAGATTGCTTGTTGTCGCACTGCTGCTAATTGCCCTGCTGTCTTCCACGCTGGCCTTCGCCGGTAACACGTGTCTGTGCGTTGGAGTAGGCTCCACTTATATGTGTGGCGGCATAGGCGGGAATTTTGGCCAAAAGCGTACCCCCAGCGACGTCTTACTATTATCCTTCATCCAGAACGACAAGGCACGAAGCTACTTATCAAGCCAGGGCAAAAGCTATGACCCGACCACAGGCTGGCTTTACTGGAAGGGGACGCTATAGTAATCCCTGACGCCCTAAGTTAAGCTTAGACCGTCAAAAGGTTATAGACTGGTTTCTCCTTTACTTTCCTAAGCAATCGGACTTGCCTTTCCCTCGTCCCTCGGTATCTTCTTTTTTCAGTATGCCGTTTTCAAAGGTAAGTTTATAAATAAAGTCATTATCGCCGCAGTTGTAATGCCATACTTCCAGTTTCTTGCCGCACTTTTTGACTTTTTTGATCTTGCCGGATTTATCTGTGGTCGTATATTCCTGTCGGTTTTCACAGGAAGTTTCTTTAGATGTTGGTTTTCCGCAGGTGACCTGGACTTGGGTTTTGCTGTCGCCCGAGCTTACCAGGCCGGAACCGCAACGAAACGCCCAACTGTTTACCGCCGAAAGAAATAAAAATGTCAACGCCGTAAAAAAAATAATTGTAATGTTTTTCTTCATTATTTCCCTCCTTTAATTAAAACGAGATATTCGTATTTATAGAGATCATAAACAAACTGCTGGATGATTTCCTGCTCGTCACTGAAAGGGGTTGATAAACGCAGTGCGGTGCGCACACGATCGCTGCAATTTAGCGGTAAAAAATCAATAAACTGGCCGCGGATAACCTGGTAATTATGTGACCGGGCGAGCGTCTCAAGGTGGGAAAACTTAATGGTATATTCATCATGATTTTTAAGAGGAATTCTTTCCGGTGTGACTGTTGATGCAAAATGGATAAAAGGCTTTAATGAAGGAGGCAGCGTTGCTTCACAGCTGTGCTCACTCAAATAGATATACGGGATTCCGGCCAGACAAAGATTGTCCAGAACTTCCAGTGCGCCGATATTAATATTCTCTTCGGGTGGTAATGTCAGATTATATGCTTTTCGGAAATAAGACACCTTGTCTAGATAATGCTGTGCAGCGAAATTTTCGGATTCCACATCCGGCAATTGAGCAACCAGAGTGGGGAAATCGCCAAGATTTTCGTTCAGGATAGCCAGATCATAATGCTGTAATTCGCTGATTTTCATGCTCAGAATATCACGTTTCAGGAATGAGACATTACGGTCAGCTAAACAGCTTTTCTGCTTTTCGAGAAGGTAAGGAGAAATATCGAGCATAGTAGCTCTCAAATCCGGAGCCAGATTCAGAATATCTCTCATCAGATAACCGAAACCGCCACCGATCTCGAGAATGTTTTTCAGATCGGAGAATGGAAATAAATCATTGAGAAAATAATATAGCTGGCAACCGAAAGGAAGGTCGTTCTGCAGGACTTTGCGGCAGGGGCTTTTCTCCGGCTGCAGGGCATTACATACCGTCAATTCCCAGTTCAGGGAATCCTTGTCGTGCAGGTAATACTCATCCGTTGTGTTTAAAAAATAACTCATGTGTATGGTAAAAATTAAATTATTGGTATTGTGAAAATTATGATATTCAGGATACCGTTTTAATAATTTAAAAAAGCGGAAAAAGCAACCAGGAATATAATGTTCGGCGGGAGTCAACATGGCACAATATTCGGAAAAGTTAATTCAGTTTCTACGCAATGACTATCCCGATCTTTCCGGTTGGACAATAATCTGTGCCAATGAAAGAGCTGTTGATCCTGTGCAGTATCTTGTACATGGCGAGCTCGGCGGTATTCTTCCCAGGATCGAAGGCCTGAACTCATATATAACAAGAAAGATCGGTGCTGTATTAAATCTTCAACCTCTGCCGGCTGATGAGAAGCTACTTTCATTTATCCGGTTTATTGCACAGAGATATCCAAAGGAGCTATATCCCGCGCGCTGCGCCGCAGCCCTTTTGCCTCTTATTACTAAACTGTCGGCATATAACATCGGCAGAAATACCATTTCAGGAACAGAGCGTTTCACCGAGGAGGAGTGGAATAAACTTGAGGAATACCTGGAAACAGCGCAGGCTTTTCGGGAGTGGCTCTCCGGAATGAATCTCTTCTTGCCCGATTTCGAACTGGCGCGACTTGATGAGGTTGCCCCGGGAGAAAAGGAGATATTTATCGGCCTTCCCGAGATGACACCGGTGAAGGAGCGGTTATACAGAAAGATTAACAAAGACAGGCTATTTCTTGATAAGCCGCTTTTCGGGCGGGAGTTGGCCGGGCATGATAGGCTGCCTTTTGATTCGGCGAAAAATCTGGTTGAGTCCTTCGGCAGCGGCGTGGAACATTCTGACGGCGCAGGTATCGAGTTGATCAGGTTGACCTCGCTTCATGCCCTTGTTGATCTCGTGACCACAGAGGTATCCGGTTTTCTTAAAGAACGGTCGGATAACGATCAACTGATGATATACCTGCTCGATGAGTCACTCACAACAATGCTCTGGAACAGATCGCTACGGCTCTTCGGCAATGCCGTCAATCTTGCTGTCTGGCTGCCATTTGCCACAACTTCGGCAGGAAGAATGCTTCTGGCCGAGATCGAAAAGGCCGAACGCTCCGGACTTCTGCCCGATTTTAAGAGATATGCCACGACCTGCGCGGTAGAATTATCAAAGAATAGAGAGAATTATATCCGCGAGGAGTGTGAAGCTCTGGAGACTGCTATATCGTTTTCCTCCCTCCTGGAAAATTGGAAAGAGACACTGGGTCATGATCTGCCCGCTGCTGCGAAAATAATGATTGCAGCAAAAAAATTCCGTATCACGGGAAGCAGATCGGCTCCGATACAGGTTGTCGGCTTCGGACATGTCTCAGGAGAGAAATTCAGTCGCGGCTTGATACTTTCCCTGGATAGCGGCATCATGCCGACTCAACCCTTTGAAGGCCCTTTTATAAATCCGGTCCATGTTCCTCAGCTGCGAAAAAGCATATTTGAATGCGAAGATCTCCTTTTCCGGCAGATCCTGGCCCAGGGAGACAAAATTAAAATAGCAGCGGTGGAAGATAAAATAAGAGATAGAACACCGAGCTACTACATGAGTCTTCTTGCGCAGGAATTCGGGAGGCAGATTACCACAACATCGTTTAAGGAAGTACTGACGGAAAGGCCAGGCAGGAAAAAACCGGTAGTTCCCCTTGATGATAAACTGAGGAGCAGGCTCAAAGAAATTACCTATTCTTTTACTAGCCTTTTGAAGATTCTGGCGTGCCCGTTTTTGTTCTACCAGCAATATATACTTCGGTTGGAACCCCCTGCATTTATGGATGATGACGAGAAGATAAATATGCAAATGGGAAATTTTATTCATATGTTTCTTCAACGGCTCGCAACTGATAAAAAGGATATGCTGGATAATTGGGAGCAGCTTTTTGATGAACTGTGGGCCGGCGAGGAGAATGCGGCAATACGGGATATTGAGGGAATTAATCTCTACATGTTGAATGCAAAAATATTGTTAGAGGAAATATATGCTGATGAACTGGCATCAGGTCGGCGAATAATATTTGCCGATAATGCCCTGTCCTGTGAGGAAAAATTCAGCGACACAATAGCCGGATGCTACAAGATCACCGGACGTTCGGACAGGCTGGCCAGGATATCGGGGCGCACCGAGGTCATTGACTTCAAGTATTCAAAAAGAAAAACCAGATATAATCTTCCGGCAAGAAAAACCGTGCTGGAGCAGTTTAAAGAAAATGGTATCCTGCATCCCGCAGCCCAGCTTATTATTTATCAACACTTTATTGGGGGAGCGGATGGCGCTTTTTTCTATTTTTTAAAAGAATCATCAGAAGAGCGGGTTATGACCCTACCGGAGGAGCTGATTATTGCGGCGGCGGATTTGCTGGCGGCTATCAAGGAGCGCCTCGATGCCATCATCGGCGCAAACGAACTGGTGCCGGATTATGACTCTGCGGAATGTGAATTCTGCCAATTTCCGGCATTATGCGGCAGAGAAGGCTATTATAAGGCTTTACGGAGGAATAGATAATGCAAAATATTCTTCTGAAAGCGTCCGCAGGTTCGGGAAAAACAACAAGGCTCACCAGCGAGGTGCTGGACAGGATATCTTCCCGGGGAAAATTCATCTCTGCATTAACGTTTACGCGGGCTGCCACTGCGGAAATGCGCTCCCGGATCATGGAAAAGATAGCTCTAAAAAATGAGTTACCCCTGCTCGACAGATTGAGCCTTGTAATGGAGGCGGGCAGGGTAGGGTATTCAACGATTGATTCATTCTTTTACCGGCTGTATGCCGCATCCGGCTATGCGCCGGAGATGGCGGATGAGAAGGCCCAGATCGAACTATCCGGTGCGATAGAAAGCATCTTCCGCAATAGTTTAATCCATTGTGGCAAGGGAAATAAGCTCATAATCGCTGCCAGAATATTGAGAACTGATATTGATACACTCAGGGGTTCTCTTGCGGATGAACAAACTATCGAGCGCTGTCTGCTGGATATGGACAGGCTGGGAGATATTGATGATATTATTAAAGAGAATGGCCTGTTAAAGAATAGTCTTGATGCCTGGAGTAAAAAGGCGAAGGCATTGTCGGAATTTATTCCTCCCGGTAATGTTCAAAACAGGGTTATCAATGCCCTGGCCGGTTATGACAGTTTTATTTCCAAAACAGTCGCCACCCATTCAGATCTGGAAAACTACAAAAGCCTGGGCAAAAAAATAGATTGGGACAAGAGCCCGTACTCTGATCTTAACGGAATTTTCCAGGAGTACAGAAATGCTGCCGAGAAGCTGTCCATCAACAAAGCTCTCCTCCGGGAGCTGGCAGTTGCCTATATTTGCGAGATATATCTTGATGCCGCAGATGCGGTGAAAAAGGAAAAGGGGTTGATATTTTTCTCCGATGTGCGCAAATCCCTCCTGGCTCTGGACGGTATCGCTTCGATCGAAAGACCGAAGCTCATGAGCAACTACTTTTCCCTTGGGTTGGACCGGACGGAGCATCTGCTGATTGACGAATTTCAGGATACCTCGAAAGGTGATATTGCGATATTGCTTCCCCTCATTGACGAGATTTTATCCGGCCATGGTGAACGTGGCGCAAGGTCTTTCTTTGCTGTGGGCGATTGGAAACAGATGATTTACGGGTGGCGTGGCGCCAACCGCGAAGCGCTGGAAGAGGCGATTGGGAGCTATCTGGAAAGTTCTGAAATATTAGAGGAATCGCTTGAATACAATTACCGCAGCACACCGCTTTTGATATCTTTTTTTAATCAACTGGTGGGAAATCTCTTCACGGGAAAAGAGCGATCGGAAACACAGAAGCCGCCTCAAAAAAACGATGGATTTGATGGTGTAACCGAGGTGAGTCTTGTGCAGCTTGCCAAGGATGGCAATTCGGAAGCCCCTTTCTATCCGGCAATCCTGGAAGTATTGAAAGCGAAAAAGTCGGAGTACGACTGTTCGTGGGGTGATATGGCAGTGCTTGCCGCTACCAACAACTATGTCCAGAAGATAGCAGCGGAGCTTATCAAAGACGGTATCGGTGTTGCGGAAGTCAAGGGTAGGCAACTTCTTTCGACCCCGGATGGAGTCGCAGTAATGCTTTTTCTGACAGGTGTTCTTTCCCGGGAAGGTGATGCTCAATTTGCTAAAACAGTAGCGCAGTCGCCCTTATGGAAGGAGCTGTTCGGAAATATAGAGGACATCCGGGCCGAGTTTGCCCGGAAATTTCCCCGACCTTGCGGAATAATGGCTGTAAGTTGTGCGATAGAATTATTGCGCGGAAAACTGCCGGCAACAATACTGGATATATGGCAGGAAGAGGCGCAGGAATTCTTCAGTGCAGGCGGCGTTGACGCCGACGCATTTCTGTTGCGGATGTTCAAGATAAGGTTTAGCGTGAAGGTGCCGGAGGCGGAGAACAGGGACAATATAAAAGTCGACACCATCCACGGAACAAAAGGACTGCAGTTCAAGCACGTATTTATTTTCTGGAACGAGGAAGAAAAAGAGCCGCCATTCATTCTTCCTTCCGAGAAATGCCATGTGCAATTTTCCGGAAAAGAAATTGATTTCTGGGCGGCCAGCGAAGCGCCCATTGCCCGTGAAATTGCTGAAAATCGTGAAGCAAATCTGACAAGGTTGCGCAGCGAGAAGGCAAATGTTTTCTATGTCGCCGCGACAAGGGCTATACAAACGCTTACGGTATTTCTGCCCATGAAAAAAGATGAGAACTACAAGGAAGTTCATCAGGCGGTGTTGAATACATTCATGCAGTTTGCGCCCGATGGTGCAAAAAAAGATATTTGCTCTTCATCGCGGCTCGCCAAAGAGGCTGAAGGCATCACAAAATGTAACGTTCCGGAAAGGCAAAATGATGAACCGGATAGTTATGGTGAGATTGACCCGACACTGATATCTGCCTATATCAAGGCTGGTATTATGCGCGGCGAACGCCTGCATCGCTGGCTGGCAAAGGTTGCTGATCAGGAGCAATTGCCACCTGCCGGCGAGCTGAGTGATGAGGACTACGATACGGCGATTCGTTTTGTTCGAAGAAGCGACGTCACGAATGTAATTTTTCGGCCGGGGAAATTCTATTTAGAGCAGCAGATATCGGACAGAAGTAATTTTGGTATCGTAGATAGAATGATCATATCCGATGATCTGATCACAATCATTGATTACAAATCCGGCTCAATGCGTGGGCTCAAGCAAAAGTACGATGAGCAACTTAAGCGCTATACCCGCATTATGCAGTCTCTTTATCCGCAAAGAAAGATCGAGTATTATATTTTATCAATCGATCTTTAAATGATAATTAATCATTGTTAAATAAATCATGAGCGCTTATCCGGAGGCGCGTTTTCCGTCTTGCACGAATGACTGATACGTTAAGGTATTGCAGCCAGATAAATAAATTATAAAAATCAATAATAACTAGTAGATACGATAAACATAGCTCTGGCAAAATGTTCTTAAATTAATCGTTATAACTCTTGACAATTATATGGCAATCCATTAGCTTACCACCTTAAATTTGCACAATTAAGACGTGTATCATAAAAGAATCGGTCAGGCGCTTTTAAAAAGGGAGATATTAATGATTGGTGTACTTATAACGACGCACGGTAGTTTGGGTAATGAACTGATCAAAGCGGCTGAGTTGATCAAGGGCCCTCTCACCGGGGTGCTGCATGTTTCGACAGATGAGTCAAAAGGTGTTGAAGATTTGAAAAAGGAAATCGGCAATGCCATAAAAAAACTGGATAAAGGTAAGGGGGTTTTGATTCTTACCGATCTTTTTGGCGGGACACCCTCTAATATCTCGCTATCGTTCCTGAAAGAAGGAAAAGTGGAAGTAGTTACCGGGGTTAATTTGCCGATGTTGATGAAATTGTCTGACGTAAAAGCTGAAACGACTTTAAACGAATATGCCTGTATGGTTAAAGAATACGGTAAAAAGAACATCTCTCTGGCCAGCGAAATATTAAGTAAAAAAGCTCTCGGGTGATCAATTGACAGACAGCGCCTATGATATAGCTTTAGTTCGCATTGACAACAGGCTTGTCCACGGTCAGATTCTGGAAGCATGGGTGCCATTTATCAAGGCGCAGTGCATCATAGTTGTTAATGACAGCGCTGCCAGTGATTTCTATTGTGAAACAGTAATCCGGATGGCAGTTCCCAGCGAAATCGAAGTGATCATCACCTCGGTCGAAGATTTTGTCAGAAATTATACCTATGGCGGCAAGGGTGTGAAAAAGACGATTGTTTTATTTGCCACAGTTGCGGATGCCTGCAGGGCATACGATATGGGCTTTCACTTCGATAAACTCAACATCGGTAATATTTATAACGAAGACTATAAACTGTGTCAGGGCACATCGGTTTTCTTGTGTGATAATGAAATAAGAGATCTTCTGAAACTATTAGAGAATGATGGAGTAGAGATAGGAATCAGACGTATCCCGCGGGAACGGGCTGTAAATGTTAAAGACGTGTTTAAAGATTATTGCGAAATAACGCCATAAAAGTGGTATTTTATTGCTGACGAAAATCATTTTATTATCTTTTTGCGGCGGCCTTTTTTGTCTTGATCGAATCTTCATTCAGGTCATGATTTCCCGACCGGTTGTTGCTGCTCCGGTTATCGGGTTGCTCTTGGATAATCCTTATGCCGGTTTGATTATTGGCGCTTTAGTGGAACTTTTCTGGATTGATCGCATTCCTGTTGGTACTTACATCCCTCCTAACGATACAATAGTAGCTGTATTGGCAACATCCATTGCTGTCCTGGCCGGTCAAAATCTGGGTGGATCAAATCGGGAGCTCATTGCTCTGTCCATACTGCTTGCCGTACCCTTGGGAATAATTGCCAAATATATGGAAATATTCATTATCAAATCCAATAATGCTATGTCTGATGAGGCACTCGAGGATGCGAAGACAGGCAATATTAAAGCAATTGAACAAAAAAATTACTTGGCTTTAATAAAAGTATTTTTAATCACGGCATTATATCTGTTAATTGCGCAAATCATTTTAATTCCTGCGGTCATCTGGATTTATCCAAAGCTTAGCTTGCCAATACTGAATATGCTTTTGCTTATTTACAATTTTCTGCCTTTGTTAGGAATTGCCGTAGCGATTAATACAATTAAACTGCGTGGTGCCGTTTCAATATTTTGTGCGATACTATTAATTCTGGTTGTTGCCTGGGAATATTTTTATGTGTCCTGATGATGCCATTACAGTTACCATTGACTTGATGGGGAAAAATGATCTGCCGGAAATTCTGGCTATTGAGCAGGAGTCATTTATATCGCCCTGGACGGAGCGAATGTTTGCCGATGAACTTAAAGTCAGGCAATCCCAATGTCTTGTCGCCAGATTATCTTCAGACAAGAAAAGCATGATCGGCGGTTATCTGATATTCTGGATAGTTACAGATGAAGCTCATTTACATAACCTGGCCGTAAAAAAAGAATTTCGCAGGCAGGGGCTGGCGCATGGTTTTATGAATGTGATGAAAGAAATATCCAGACAGGCAGGAGTGAAGACTCAAACGCTCGAAGTCCGTGAATCAAATGAAGAAGCAATAAAGCTTTACCGGAAATGCGGTTTTGTAGTAAAAGGAAGAAGGCCGCTTTATTATAGCGATACGCAGGAAGATGCATTAATAATGTGGGCGGATGTGTAGCGACCGTGTAAAAAGTCCATATGCTGCGTTGCGCTGCAACCTTTCGTCATTGCGGCGTATGTCAAAGATACGCCTCATTCCGAAGGTCTTGCGCGCCTTGCCTATGGAGCTTTTTACGCGGTCGTCCTTGTTAATTGTTTGAATATTTTAGAATTTATTATAGGTTAAGATGGGTAAAAATATTTATATCGGTGAAATTCTGAAAAATGAAGAAATCAGGCCCAATTATTTCCTGATGAAGGTGAAATTGCCGGATGCTTTTGACGAACCTGCGCCTGGCCAGTTTGTGATGATTCGAATTGCCGGGCTCGCCGAACCGTTATTAGGCCGGCCAATCAGCATCTATTCTTTTCGCCGGAGTAAATCATCAGCTGAAATGGAACTTCTCTATCGTATTGTCGGCAAGGGAACGCAAATAATGGCCGGTTTAATCAAAGGGTCACAGGTGGAAGTTCATGGTCCTTTGGGTGGAAGCTATGCAGTGTTTCCGGAAAAAGAAAATATTGTTTTTATTGCGGGCGGTATTGGCGTGGCTCCCTTATCACTGCTGGCACAATATTTGTCTAAAAACGTCTGTATTGAGCCAGTGAGGATGAGCTTTTACCTGGGTGCGCAAACTGCTAAAGAAATTGTCGGCTTGGATAAATTGAGTTCGCTTTGTTACAATATGCAAATATGCACTGATGATGGATCGAAGGGCCGCAAATCGTTTGTTACTCAAGCTTTTGCCGATGATATTAAAAAATATAATCCTGTAAATACTGTTGTTTATGCCTGTGGCCCCAAGGGGATGCTGAAAGCACTTGCCGGAATAATCGGCAAAACCGATTTCCATTGCCAGGTGTCGCTCGAAGAGAGGATGGCTTGCGGAACGGGAGCCTGCATGGGATGTGCAGTAGCCATCAAGGACAAGTCCGGCGATGTTGCCTATAGACGAGTTTGTTCGGATGGGCCGGTGTTTAATCTGGAAGATGTTATCTGGGAGTAGTTGGCGCACATGAAAACAAAGACAATTCCGAATATGGCGGTGCAATTAGGCAATCTCAGGCTGAAGAATCCCGTCATGACGGCATCCGGCACGTTCGGCTATGGTGAAGAATACGCCGATTATGTAGATTTAAACAAATTGGGGGCAATCGTTGTAAAAGGTTTATCGCTTAAGCCCCGCTTGGGCAACCCGCCGCCGCGGATTATGGAAACCACCGGTGGCATGCTCAATGCCATAGGTTTGCAGAATATCGGTGTTGATGTCTTTATCGAAGAAAAACTGCCATATTTAAGAAAATATGATGTGGCGGTAATTGCCAATATCTATGGTGAATCCTATGCCGAATATCAAAAGGTAGCTAAAAAGTTGAGTGCTGCAAAAGGGGTTCACGCCCTCGAAGTTAATGTATCCTGTCCCAATGTAAAAAAAGGCGGTTTAAGTTTTGGCGCCGATCCGGAAGTTGCAGCTCAGGTGACGCGTAAAGTTAAGGAAGAAACGGATCTGCCGGTTATCATCAAACTTACTCCCAATGTCACAGACATTGCTGCGATCGCCGTAGCGGTAGAAAAAGCGGGAGCGGATGCCGTGTCCCTGATAAACACGTTAACCGGTATGTCTGTTGATTTAAAAAACAGAGCGCCGCATTTGAAAAACATAACAGGTGGACTTTCCGGCCCGGCAATTAAACCGGTTGCGCTGCGCATGGTCTGGCAGGTGATAAAGCGCGTATCCATTCCTGTTATCGGCATTGGCGGAATCATGGACGCGGGCGATGCTCTGGAATTTCTGTTGCTGGGAGCAAAAGCAGTACAGGTTGGTACTGCTAATTTTATCAATCCCTACGCCACAATGGAGATAATTGAAGGAATGCAGAACTATCTTCAGAATAATAATATTAAAGATATTAATGCTATGATCGGGACATTTAAAGAAGGAGGCTCTTCATGATCAGGATAATACTTGCGGTAATATTTTGCTTGTTTACTTTTTCCCAGAATCTCTATGCCGCCCAATCGACAATAACCGAAGCTGAAGGATATTCCTGTGCCGGTGATGATAAATCCAGGAAACAGACGGAGGTCTCTGCAATGGCCGAGGCCAAGCGCATTGCGGTCGAATATGCGGTCTCTTATGTTAAAAGTGAAACTAAAATTAAAGATTATCAGGTGGAAAAAGACGTAGTCGATGCATATTCCAACGCAACGGTAAAGGTAATCGAGATTAAAGAACGTGGTTGGTATAAGGACGAACGTTCCGGCGATTGCTACAAGATAAAAATCAAAGCGGAAGTTATTCCCGATGAAAAGGCAATGATCAGTTTGGCGGCCAATCAGGCCGCGGCTGATGATCCGGCGCTGCCGCTTTCCGTTAAAGTCTGGACGGATAAGAAACAATATAAAAATAAAGAACAGATTAAAATATTCTTAAAAGGCAATAAACCATTTTATGCCCGCGTGCTGTATGTGAATGTCAAGGGTGAATCTCTCCAGCTCCTGCCTAACCCGTCACGCAGCGATAACTATTTTAACGGCGGAGTTATATACGAAATTCCTTCCGGCAACGACCGTTTCGAGCTGGAAGTGAGCCCGCCATTCGGTGAAGAAAAAATTCTCGTCTATGCCAGCTCCACCGAATTGGGCAAAATTAATGTTCAGACAGCTGGCGCAGTTTATGAAGTAAAAACAGATGTTGAGGATGTTGGTGTCAAAACCCGCGGTATACAACTGAAAGAAAAAACGGCCGGAAGCAAGCCTGCGGAATCTTTTTATGAGAGCACGGTGACAATAAAAACACTGCCATGAGAGTGAAAACTGAAGAAATTATTCGTGGCGTTTATTTAGTAGGCGGGCCGAATATTACTGCCTCCAATGATGCGGCAATTTATCTGATCGATTTTGCAGGCGAACTTGTATTAATCGATGCCGGAGCAGGGCGCAGCACGACGCAAATTATTCATAATATTGAAATGCTGGGATTCAGTCCCGCCAATATTTCCCACTTGATTTTAACTCACTGCCATATCGACCATATCGGATCAGCGCCGTATTTTCAAAAACATTACAACACAAAAATTGTTATTCATGAACTGGATGCGCCACCCGTGGAAAAAGGTGATTCCATCCGTACTGCGGCCAATTGGTACGATACGACCTTTCCCCCAACAAAAGTCGACAGGAAACTTAAAGGTTCGCAGGAGGCATTACAATTCGGTGCCGAGCAACTACATTGCCTGCACACGCCCGGGCATACACCCGGTTCGATTGCCGTCTATCTTGACCGAGAAGGAAAGCGAGTTCTCTTCGGCCAGGATATCCATGGCCCCTTTCACAAAGCATTTGGTTCGGATATTGAAGCCTGGAAAAAATCGATGCAGCTGTTGCTTGATCTCAATGCCGACATCCTCTGTGAAGGCCACTTCGGTATTTTTCAACCTCAAGAAAGAGTCCGCGAGTATATCGAGCGGTATCTGGATGAATACTCTTAAAGTTCCTCAATCTCTTTAATCAACTGATCCAGTTTTTTTGGTGAGACGGGGTAGGGGGTTTTGAGTTCCTGGGCAAACAGTGATACCTTGTATTCCTCGATCATCCAGAATAATTCTTCTATTTTTTTCTTCTTTTCTTCCGAAAACTTCATAGATGTGTCGCAATCATTAATTGTCATTCCGGGCAAGCGAAGCGCGACCCGGAATCCAGGAACATTATTAAATTGGTTTCCTCCCTTTACCGGCATGATTTCTGGATACTCCCGGCAGTCGCCGGGCTTTGGGCCGGTATGACGATTTGAAAAGTGACTTTTTTTTGTATCAATTATTATTTCCTGAAGCTGTTTGGTGTAAATATCAATGCTTTCGATTTTTTTCTGAGCCGCTGCCAGATTCAGACTGCCGCGTTCGGCGCGCATAGACAGTGCCTTCAGATAGCGGGGTATTTCTTTCATGCGCTCCGGAGAATACAACTCCGGAAAATGAACGGGAACCAGCCGCTGCAACTCCGACTGAGTATCTTTGAGGAAAGTAAGCAGAGGTTTGCTTCCGGAATTTTTCGCTGCCAGTTTTTGTAATAGCTCCTGTGTGTCGCTGAATGATTTTAATACATACTCAATAGAAGAGAGAATGTGCTGGCCTGCCGGCAGGATTTTAGCATCAACCGTATCGGCATAATTGAAGAATTGACTCTGTGTGCGAAAGGCAAAGCCAAATAAATCATTTTTAACTCTTTGCAACAATGATTGCTCCAGGAGTTTAGGATTACCGATTTTTGCCGCCAGTAATTTCAAATTACCGGCCAGAATAATATTTTTTTTAAGCTGTTTGAGTTTGTCGGCAAAATGAATACTGTAAAGCGCGGCAACGCCACGGATATGATTAGTTTCACTCTCTCTTTGATCGGAAAAAAGTCGCAGATTGATAACATCGTCGGTAATTTGCAAAGCAGGATAAGCATAGCCCACCAGACCATGTTGATTGGTAAGAGGTATCTTTTCCGGCAGAGTCCCGAAATCCCAGTTTGTAATATTTTCTTTTTCCCATTGCGAACGGATTTTGTCAATGGCACCGAGATTAACCGAATCGGCCAACTCATTCTTGAGTTGCACTATATTCCGGCTCAGCTTAACTTCTTCACCCTTTTCATCAATCACACTATAGAGCACATTTAAATGCGCCGGCAGTATTTCCATATTCCATGATTCCGGCGGGATGGTAATCCGGTATTTGTCCTGGATGAATTTGCTTAAGGCCTGGGGCAGGGCAATCCGGTAATCGGATATCCGGGCGATGAACAAGTCGGCAATTTGAGCCGCAGCAGGTAATTTCTGACGCAGCGCTTTCGGTAAAGACTTTAACAAATGCATTGTTTTTTCGCGCAATAAGCTGGGCAGGAAGCGCTCGACATTTTCCTGGGCTGCCTGAGAAATCAGTCCCAGAGGTATTTTCATTGTTACACCGTCATTAATCTTCCCGGGAGCAAAAGAGTAATGGCAGGGGAAGGCAGCATCGCCGATTTTAATCTTATCCGGGTACTTCGATATTTCATCTTCATCCGGGGCAACGGCTATAAAATCTTCTTCGCGAAAGCGCAGAAACTCATCACTACCTTTATCTCTAATCAGCTTTAACAGTGTACGAATATCGGAAATATCAGGGAGTCGTTTTTCATAAAGTTGGGCAATTGCTTCCTCATCTGCGGCAAATCCCCGCTTGCGCAGTTTATCCTCAATAGTAAGCGCGTTTTGCCCCAGTGCCAGATTATGTTCCAGAAAAGGAATCTTCCGGTTGACTTCGCCGTTTACCAGAGCTTCCCGAATGAAAATTGATTTGGCTTGGGCCGGATTTATTCTTTCATAGGCAACCGTTCTTTTTTCCACAATTGTCAGGCCGAAAAGCGTTACTTTTTCCAGAGCAACAACCTGGCCGCGGTTTTTTTCCCAATGTGCCGCAGCATAGGTATAGCGACAATTGTCTTTGCCCACCTCTTCGAGCCATTCTTGTTTTATATTGGCGACGTTACGGGCAAACAAGCGGGAAGTTTGCGTAATTTCTGCGGCAACAACCCAGGAGCCGGCGCGATTGAAAAGGCCGGAGCCCGGATGAATCATGACTTCCCGGCTTTTCGCTGCTGTGAAGAAGTTTTTTTCTTTCCTCAGGGCAATGTGGGAAAGATAACCGCTGAGGATACATTTATGAATTTTGTCGTAAAGTATTTGATCAATTTCTATCTTGACATGTTTTTTCGTTTTGGTCGGTGCTTTGTCTCCCTCAATTATACTGATAATTTGCTGATAAATATCGCGCCATTCCATCATCCGTTTATAGGAAAGGAAATGTTCGTGGCAGAATTTTCTGAGCTTGTTTTGCGTCTGTAATTTTTCCCAGATATCGTGGTAATTATTCCAGATGTTCAGATAAGTAAGAAAGTCTGATTCGGGATGCTGAAAAAGAGCATGAGCCCTGGCTGCCTGATCGGCTTTTTCATAGGGGCGCTCGCGGGGGTCCTGGATGCTCAATGCCGCGGCAATTATAGCTACTTCATTAATGCATCCTTCTTCTTGTGCGGCAATTAATATACGGGAAATACGAGGGTCGAGTGGCAACTGCGCCATCTTAAGGCCGATAGCAGTCAACTTGTATGAGCTTGTTTCGTTTGAGTCGGAAGACTTTTCAATAGCTCCCAAATCATCCAGAATATCCAGTCCGTCACGGATGCTTTTGGGATGAGGAGCATCGATAAAGGGAAAACTGTGGACAGATCCGAGTTTTAGCGACAGCATCCGCAAAATAACACCGGCGAGATTGGAACGCATTATTTCCGGCGCCGTATAAAGCTGACGCCCGTCATAATCGTCGGCTGAGTACAGGCGGATGCAGATACCGTTTTGTACCCGACCGCAACGTCCCTTGCGCTGCTCGGCGCTGCTGCGGGAAATCGGCTTTATCGGCAGGCCCGTTGTCTGGCTGCGGGGATTATATTCCAACTGCCTCGCGAGTCCCGAATCAATGACGTATTTAATACCGGGAATGGTCAGAGATGTTTCTGCAATATTCGTGGCAACAATAATTTTTTGCTGATCAATCTTTTCAAAAACAAGTCTTTGCTGGTTGCCGGAAAGTCTTGCATACAGAGGCAGAATCATGCCGGAGCATCTTCTGGATAAACGTTCGCAAGCCTCCCGGATATCCTGTTCTGTAGGCAGGAAAATCAGGATATCATCATAGCGCCTTTCCATCTGCAATTTCTCGACACAGGCAATTGCTTCATCGACATATGTGGCTTCACCGTTTTCTTCGGCTACCGGATCAACAGGTGAATAGCGAACGTCCACCGGGAACATACGTCCGGAGACTTCGATGATCGGGGCATTAGAAAATGCTCCGGAAAACTTGGCTGTATCGATAGTCGCGGAGGTAATAATCAGCTTTAAATCTTTTCTGCGGACGAGCAGCGTCCGCAAGAATCCCAGAATAAAATCAATGTTGAGACTGCGTTCATGAGCTTCGTCGACAATGATTGTATCGTAAGCCAGCAAGAGCTGGTCGCTGACAGTCTCCGCCAGAAGTATGCCATCAGTCATAACTTTTATTAGCGGTTCGGCGGATGTTTTTTCTTCAAACCGGATTTTATAGGCAATGGATTTACCGCAGGGCTCGCCCACCTCGGCGGCTATCCGTGCGGCAATGCTGGTTGCGGCAATCCTTCGCGGTTGGGTAAGGCCGATCATCCCGCGCAATCCGCATCCTGCCGCCAGACACATTTTAGGAATTTGCGTTGTTTTGCCGGACCCGGTTTCCCCGGTGATGATTACCACCTGGTTTTTTTGAATTGCCGCAATTATTTCATTTTTTTTGCCGGAAATGGGCAAATCTTTTGGAAAACGCAAAGGCGGAACACTTCCTGCGCGAAGCTGGAAACGTCTCTGTGAATGTTGAACTTTATTTTGCAGATAAAGTAATTTTTTAAAGGATACGGCCGGCTTAGCGATATTTAAATTGCGGTTAATTTCTTCCATAGCACGGCTGATGGCGTAATAATCCGCTGCCATTGCCTGGTTGATATCTTTATTAATTTGATGAATATGCTGTTTTATGGAAGGCAAAAAATTAACCCCTCGGTACTCTCAAAGTATTTGCGTTATTTCATATGAATAGCAGCGCTGTCAACCTCAGTTATGAGATAAATGGATAGAGGATAATTGACTTCGCCGCTCCTCTGTTATAGGATAAAAGTAGATTGAAACTGGAGAGGGATGTTGGCGTGCAGCACATTACATTACAAAATAATAAGAAACGTTATCTGGAATATAATATCTTTCGCAAAAAGATATTTCTGACAAATTCACCGAAAGATGCTCCGGTAATTCTCCATATGTTGCCCTGGTTGTTGAGCGTTAACCGGCTTTCCGTTCCCGGATTTATTAAGGAGTTAAAAGAACCATTTCATGTATTTAATATCGAAAACAATAATGAAATTATCAAACAGGAAAGTTTCTATAAAAAACAATTCGGGATTAAGGAAGAGAAATCATTAGTCCGCTTTCCTTCACCGGTAAACCAAATACAGGGAATTTATACAATTGGATCTGTCGGCACGATCAGCCAGACATATCGTTCGGATTGCGACATCTGGATTTGCATTGATAAATCAACTTTTACGAGCAAAACACTGCAGTATCTCAATGAAAAAATTAATTTAATTAAAGATTGGCTCGATAGCAGACTGAAAATTCCTGTTTACTTTTTCTTAAGCGATGTCAACGACATAAGGCAATGTAATTTTGGTAACATGGATTATGAGAGCAGCGGTTCGGCACAAAAGAATGTTTTGAAAGAAGAATTTTACCGCACGACAATTCTCATCGAAGGGAAAATACCTTTCTGGTGGGTTTGTTTTGAGTCAGATGAACCTGTTGATTATAATCAGTCTTTAACACAAGTTGCCGGAAGCGATATTGGCGGGGCCGAATTTATTGATATGGGCGATCTGAAAGAGGTCAGGCCGGATGAATACTTTGGGGCTTCACTTTGGCAATTTAATAAATCTCTAACCCACCCCTTGAAATCAATCATCAAAATGCTGCAATTGAAAATGTTTCTGGAAGCGCCGAAAGATGATCTCTTATGCCATAAATTCCGGCAGGTCGTTTTAGAAGGTAAAGATAAGGCGGCATTTCCCGATCCCAGTTTGTTCACAATGAACGCAGTGCTTGATCATTATTCGCAACATACCAAAGTTGAATATTTTGAATTTATCAAACAATGTTTTTATCTGCGGTACGATCTGAAACTGCTGTCGAAAACACAGACACTGAAAGAAGAAATGGCCGGGGATACTTTCAAAAAATACAAGATTGAACGCCGTGATATTTACCGGTTGAATGAATTTGAACTCTGGCAATTGAAGGAGAAGATTGATTTTGGCGAGCTGATGTTCGGATTCCTCATTGACATATATAAGGATATTGTCCGGATACAGAAGGGTAAAGGCGGAGAAATTGCACCGCATGATTTAACAATCATTGGACGAAAATTATCATCTTCTCTGGAAGAAAAGAAATTTAAAATTACTGTATTGCATGTACCGACGGAAAATATCAAATTACCGGTGATTACATTTTCGCCAGTCGGCAAAACATGGCAGGTAAAATCGTCGGATGAAGGCGCATTACCGGTTGTTACCAATGAAAACATAGTATTTTGTTTAGCCTATATTGTCTGGAATGGTATTTTTGATCCGGTGCAGACAAGGATGCTGCCTAATCAAACTGCCGTTACTATACAGGAAATTATCAATCTCGGAAAAAAGATCAGAGATGTATTTGGCAGTTTCGATATATCCAGTGTACATTTTGGCAACTTCCTGCAAAAAGAAACCATTACCAAAATGCTGCTGATTGTCAGCTTTGAAAATCCCCGGATGAATATGGATGTTAGTGATTTCTGCATTATCTATAAAAACAACTGGGAAGAACTTTTTGTACGCCGGTTTACTTCAATAGAAAAGATGAAGGTATTTCTGGGCAATGTAGGTGCCCATTCCACTAATCTGGAAACGCATTATTACATCCAGAGAAACAATATCTATTATGAAAAAATAATTGAGCGCACGAAGAATATGGTGACTCAAATGCTAACGACCCCGTAAAAAACGTCCAGTATTCAGTTTTATGCGAGGTCGGCCAATGCCGGCAAAAAATCAGCGGCGCCACCCTAAATCCAGATCCAATTCTTTCGGTGCTTCCAGTTCTATCGCGTTTTGAATAGTTGCTTTCTGCCTGGCGGGTACATCAATAATCCAGACAAATTTGGAATTATCTTTTTCCGATGGTTCGGGATTCTGTTTAAATGTCAGGCGGATTCTTTCGTCGCGCGCTTGCGGCACCGGTTCTTCAATCCGAAGTTTGATATTGTTGTTGCTCGAATTATTTGCTTCGATTGACCATTGCCAGAGTTGAGTCTGTTTGTTTTGAAAAACGGTTTTTGCACCGGACTTGTCGGCCAGTGTAGTGCTTATCACGGAAATCGACGGGCTGCTGCCGAAGTAAAGTAATCCTTCCACACCGGCTAAAGCGAAATTACGCTTACCCAGAACTGCCCCATCAATCAGGAATAAAGCCTCGCCGGAAGGTATTTCTATTGAATTGGCAAATTTAATCTGAGCACGAACGAAAGCTTGTTTATCCAGACTGGGACGGGCGAGAAAGAGGAACTCTGCCGGCCAGTTTTCTTCTTTGATTTTCAAACGCTGCCGGTTGCCTGCGGGGATGTCTTTCTTGCCGATAGACCATACCGAGTATGTAGTTTTAACAGTTTCCTCAACGGCGGCGTCCTGATTTTCCTCGGGCGGAGCAGAACTTTTTTCCATCATGGCGGCCGGAGCCATGCTTTCCTTACGCATGGATTTATAACGCACAGAGCGCTTTTTAATGATCCAGTCCGGCAAATCCGGCGGGATGGCGGTAACGGCAGGTTGCAGGGTGGCCAGATTTACTTGGACCTGTTTCCAGTCAACACCTGTAGATTGCCACAACTGAGCATCCCAGGAAAAGGAAACTTTGTTTTCCGCGGGCAATGCTTCAATCCGGTAAAGAGGCAGCCAACCGCAACCGCCCAGATTGTAATTATAGGAAAGCACCATTTCAGGTGAACTGAATCCCGAGAAGGTAAGTGTTGCTTCCCAGGCTGTTTCTTTGCTTCCGGCGGCCTGCTTCAGGCTCTCCTGAAGTTCTTTCAGCTGCTTATCAATCTTCTCTATCTGAGTTTCGATAGTGAACTTTTCCAGACTGGACTTTTTCACATTTCTACCGATGGCCGCAGCCAAATTGTCGGCGTCGGTAACGTTTTTTGTTTTAGCTTTTGTCTGCATCTGCCAGAATTGCAGCTGAACCTCGAGGGACTGCATTTTTGCCTGGAGCTCTTTGCGCTCAATTTTTGTTTTGTCGATTAACTTGCGCAGTTCGCCAATCCTGGCATCATCCTGACGGATTACTGCTTTAATCTGTATATCATCTATTTTCATTTTACTGGATGGCATCGCCACAATGAGTGATTCCGGATCAGCCTGGTGCGGTATAGTTAGAATTGCCCGGCATTTTTCATTGCTGGGGCATTGCGGCTGAACCTTCGCTGTTTCCGTTACTTTGGCAGCATTGGGAAAGATGGTTACTTCTTTTACAACGGCCTGGGCGGAAGAAGTAAAAGATAAAAAAAAGGATATTAACGCCGACAATAGAATAGAATTTGATTTAATAGACATGAATTTAATTAACTCCTTCAGCTTTTAAAGCTTTCTTTGATGTTGACGGCAATTTCTCTTACTTGCTGCATAACTTCAGTTTCATCTATAGTTAAGAGCTGACGGTTTTCCATGACCACCTGACCATTAATGATTACCGTATCGACATCAGCACCGTTTGCGGCATAGACCAGGTGTGAATACTCATTGTAAAGCGGTGTCAGGTGGGGCTTGTTCAGTCCGATAAGAATTATATCCGCTTTTTTGCCCACTTCCAGAGAGCCGGTAATTTTATCCATTCCCAGAGCTTTGGCGCCTTCAATTGTTGCCATCCGGGCGACCGTTCGCGCATCCATTACTGTCGGATCTAGCCTCGCAACCTTATGCAGCAGGGCGGCAGTGGACATTTCTTTGAACATATCCAGATTGTTGTTGCTGGCACAGCCGTCGGTGCCTAAACCGACAGTGACACCGGCTTTGAGCATATCCGGTACAGGCGCTATCCCGCTGGCCAGTTTCATGTTACTGACCGGATTATGAGAAACAGTGCAACCATTTTCGGCAAACATGCGCATATCATCTGCGGAAAGACATACACAGTGAAAAGCAATCAGCCGTTGATGAAGATAGCCGATATCTTTCAAGAAGGAAGATGCGCTCTTGCCCAATTTCTGTTGAAGCTGTTCTTTCTCCGCTTTGTTTTCAAGCAAATGAATACCCAGCGGTACAGAATAGCTGTCCGCCAGTTTCCCGGCTGCGGTAAGCAGGTCAGGAGAGCAGGTATATAATGAGTGAGGTTCCACGATAATGTTGACCAGGGGATCGTTTTGCCATTTTTCAATGAGCATTTGGGTGTAGGACAGACCGTCCTCAGGAGATTTAATATTCGGCGACGGAAAATCAAAAAGGACTTCACCGAGAAGGCAGCGCAAACCTGCTTGTTTTGCCGCCCGGGCTGTCTCATCTTCAAAAATATACATATCACAGAAAGTAGTAGTGCCTGATTTAATCATTTCAGCGGCAGCAAGGAGCGAACCCCAGTAAGCCAGGTCTTTGTTGACGTTTTTCGCTTCAGCCGGGAAGATATAATTATTGAGCCAATCCATGAGCTCCAGATCATCGGCAATGCCGCGGAAACAAGTCATAGCGGCGTGAGTGTGGCAGTTGACAAAACCGGGCATAACAAGAGAATCTTTGGCATTAATTGTTTTTTTAGCAGAGAATTTTCCGGCCAATTCATCAGCTTTACCTATAGCGATAATTTCGCTGCTATTAATGGCTATGGCCGATTGATCTATTGCTGTATTGCTGGAATCGAGGAGAAGAGCCTTGCCGCCGGTAATTAATATGTCAATATCCTGCATTTTAGATATGCCTTTCATAATTTGCCTGAGATGTTTAACATACAAGGCGCTATATCTTCAAGGAGCAAATCAATTAACAGGTATTTAGGTTCGAAGACTGAGGGCTGAGGGCCGAGGGCCGAGGGTAAAAAGGTCGATGGTGAATTTTAGCCTTCAGTCTTCAGCCTTTATCCTTCCGCCCTCAGCCCTCAGTCTTCCGGCCTCAGTCAAATTTTTTTCCAGCAAATCCTTGACAGCGGGTATCAAAAATAATATAAGCCGAAGCGTTTCTACAAGTTAGTCAATCGTTGCCCGGGTGGCGGAACTGGTAGACGCAAGAGACTTAAAATCTCTCGCTCCTTGTGGGTGTGCCGGTTCGATTCCGGCCCCGGGCACCAAGACATCATCCAAGAAAGTCTCAAGAAGTAAAAAACCCGTTATAAATAGCGGGTTTTTTATTGTCATTAATCCAAAGACGTGTTATATTGTTTTACAAAATACACTCATTATGGGTGTATGAAGACGACTTGGATATACTCATAGCTTTTAGCGTATACCCAAAAAGGAGGATGCTTATGCCAAAACGTATAATTCCATTATCGGATATGAAAGTTCAAAAAACAAAACAAAAGAATAAACGGGTTACACTATTTGACGGTGGTGGGTTATTCCTTTTGGTTACACCTTCCGGCGGCAAGCTATGGCGATTTAAATATCGCTTTGAAGGGAAGGAAAAGTTACTTGCCTTTGGCAGTTACCCTGAAATAAGTCTCATGGATGCTCGTCACAGACGCGATGATGCCAGAAAGCTATTAGCAAATAATGTTGATCCAGGTGCGGTTCGTAAGGCACAAAAGCAGGCTAAAGTTGAAGAAACGGCGACCTTTGAAGTTATAGCCAGAGAATGGCACAGCCGATATACACCAACTTGGAAGTCGCGCCATGCCGATGGTCTCATAAAAAGATTGCAGCGGGACGTTTTCCCTTATATCGGCGCACGACCAATCAAAGATATTAAAGCTACTGAATTGCTCACGGTGTTACGAAGGATTGAATCAAGGGGGGCACTGGAAACAGCTCACCGAGCAAGATCTATATGTGGTCAAATATTTCGTTACGCAGTTGCAACAGGACGATGTGAGCGTGATCCCTCAGGAGATTTGAAAGGTGCACTACCACCAGTGCAAACAATTAACAGAGCTGCTATTACTGAACCGAAAAAAGTGGGTGAATTGCTCAGAGCTATTGACGGTTATCAAGGTGGCTTTGTCGTTCAATGCGCTTTACGGTTAGCTCCGCTATTTTTCGTTCGTCCTGGAGAACTCCGTCATGCTGAATGGTCGGAAATTGATTTTGATAATGCTGAATGGAATATTCCCGCTGGTAAGATGAAAATGAAAGAACCGCATCTTGTGCCGCTATCAAAACAGGCAATCGAAATATTAAAAGAGCTTAAAAAATTAACTGGTGAGGGCCGCTATCTATTTCCTTCTGGCCGCTCTTTTGATCGGCCAATGTCAGATAATGCCATTTTAGCGGCCCTACGACGCATGGGATATTCGAAAGATGAAATGTCAGGACATGGTTTCCGGGCAATGGCGCGAACGATTCTAGACGAAGTATTACAGGTCAGACCGGAGTTTATCGAACATCAACTTGCCCATGTAGTCAGAGACCCGCTTGGTAGGGCATACAATCGAACGCATCACCTAAACGAAAGAAGAAAAATGATGCAGCAATGGGCTGATTATCTGGATGGATTAAAGACAGGAGCAAAAATATTGTCATTTAAAAAAACGAAGAAACTATAATTATTATTAATTTTAGTTTAGTTCATTTTGTGACTTATTTTCAATTAATTGCCTAATGTCTGACATCCTCCAAACGGTTGTTCGCTTGCCAAGTTTGATCGGTTGCGGAAATCTTCCTTCTTTGACTCCTGCCCACCAACTTGATTTAGATATGGGAATAATCGCTGGCGTCGTTTTATCGCCTACAATCTGATTCAATCTTAAAAATCCTTCAAACGGTAAATCATGCATTTTATATTTACTCCTTTTATATCAAAATAATTAGTAATTATTGTTCAACTACTGTTCAGTTTCCTCTTGTTCATATTCAGCATACATATGTCTGATACCAGGTTTTTTTACATCCTCACCAAAAAGCTCTATCTTTGCTCTTTTAATAAATGTGTCGTAATCTTCATCAGGCAGCCTTCTTACTTTAAGACTATCCTCATCTCTTGAAAGGTAGCAAACATTTGGTTCTTGATCCTTCATGTCTACGTAAATCGTGACTATAAGGAGCGACACTAAATGGGCTGCTTTTCGCTTTTCTAGTTCGTTTAATCGTTTTTTTATATTTCTATTCATTATCTAAATCTCTTTAATAGCTTCCAACGCAGTCAGGCGTTTTTCAAAATCCATTATTTCAAGACTTCGGGCATGGGTTGTGACCAGCGTGGAAAGGGCCGAAGCTTCACTTGGTGTTATTTTCCCTTGACCGACCGCATCAAGTAGAGCTGCCGTTAATTTCGGTAAGTCCTCAGCACTCAAAATTGCCGGTAAGTCTATCTTTAGAGGTCGTTCATGACATAGCGGAATAATACGGCTAATACACAGTTTCAGTGCTGTTGTATCGCCTTTTAAGGCAAGATTAATGGCCTTACGAGTCAACTTCTCGGCTTCGCCTTCTAAGAGTTCCAAGGCTGCAATGGTGGCTTTATTTCGGCTGCCCTGCGGACGTCCGGTTGGATTACCGCTTTTGCCTTTGGCAAACGGTATTCCGCGTTGTTTTTTTACTGTTTTAGCTGCATTCATTTTTTCTCCCTCCATTTCTGTAAAATCTGTCACCAAATCTGTCACCACTATAAAAAACGGTATTATAAGAAATAAAATCATTGTGTTAGATACTGTCACCACTGTAATATATATAATTAAAATTATAATGTTCCTCTCTCTTATATATTTTGGTGACACTTTGTAATAATTTAATCATATTATTTACATACATTTTGTTTTTCCCTCAAAAACATGTGGTGACAAAGGTGGTGACAACCCCCAGCAATTTGTTGATTTATTAAACTGGATTTCGCTTGCATTGGTAAGATTCTTTATTGCTGTCTGATACATCCATAATCCAGCCCTTTGTGCATGAACAGCTCTTTGAAGATCACGATTAGAATGTGGTTTAGTTCTTAATGATCGCCTGATCTTTTCTTCCATCGTTGCCATTTTAGAATCAGCGTCAATTGGATCATAAAGCTGTCGGGTTGCAAGCTGCCAATCCATAAGTTTAATAACTTTTTGAACAATGCTTTCATCAATTGTGCTTTTCATTTCGTTGATAGCTAGGAGCATCATGAATCTTAGCGCATATGTATCGAGGCGCTTCGCGTGAATTGACTTGTCAAGATTCATATACCAATTGTGATAAAGGATTATTGCTTCAGGCGAAATGCCAACTTCAAGGCCGCTGCCAACAAATTTAATAATCTCACCAAGCTTTTTTCGTAAAAGAGCTTTGTCTTGCTGAGGGATTTTTTTCGGGAAAGAATGCTTTCTTTCACCTGATCCTGGCACTATAAAAAGTCGATTATTGAATCCGATGTCAGTGAATGAAGCATCCCAAGTGTGCTCATAAGTTTGTATTGTGCTTGCCGCCAATAATGACAGATGCGCATTATCTAGTTTTATAGAAGACGTTTTTGTTTGTGTTTCAAATCTATTGCTCTCAAAAAGTGTATTGATAAATGGCAATAAGACAGAACCGTCAATTTTGCATTTTCCTATTAGCTGCTTTAATTCATCGAAACACAGCAAGAGTCGGCATGAATCCTTTAATTTTTTTTGCAGCCCCTCAGCCGATCCTACGCCAAAACAAACATTAAAGTCCGTTAAGCCGTCTTTAAAAAAATCGATTGTCTTTGTTATCGCAGTCGATTTTCTGTCATCAGCACTTTGTCCCAAAAGAACGATATAAAGCCTCGGCTGTGTTTCAAGTTCGCTTGTGAGTGTTATAGGTAAAAACGAACCCAAGCAGACCAAGAAACAGAGATAAAAAAAATGTTTCGGTGGTTCTAAATAAGATGAATACTTTTCCACGAATTCACCGGCAAGCCCTGATATAATATCTGGGAAAGGTAGCATATCAGTGGTCTTTTCAGTCACAGTAGTAATAGCCGTTGTAAACTCAATTTGTGGTTGTTCTGAATAGAAGTTCGTACAGCCTTTGACAGCTTTATTAATTGTATGCTGCCCATAGGTCTCACCGCTGCCATAATGTTTTTCATCCCATTTTTCACGAAAGAGTTTTGATTCTCTAAAAACTGCGTCAATAGCTGCTTCATCACTATTAAACCAAAAGGCTAAATGACTACACAAAGCCATATCCGCTTCAGATTGTGAAGGGTAATTGGAAAAATCCCCCTCAAGGAGCCGCTGGATTTCTGCACCGCTCTTGCTTTCCAATGCCTTCTTTAGTCGATCATTTGCATTAGAAGATTGAAAAGTGTGTTTTTCCCGCTCGTTTTTTTCTATGCTCTTGTCTGGAAAAACTTCCTTGTAGAATCGGTTAATTTCTGCTTGTCGATTTTCAATTGTTTGTGGGTAGCCGGATAATATATGACCGGTTAATGTGACATAGCGACCGGCTGAATATACCTCGAATAATCCTTTTTTCTTTCCAGCTGCAGGCAAAGAACCTTTGACTAATACACGAATCCCTCGTCCAGAAGGTGATAGCTCTGTATAGCTATTTAAATTTTTGATATGCTGCTCAACAATTGGGTCTATCAATTTAAAGGCCGGGCAAAAGCATTTATCAAAGTCCAGACCAATAAAAGGATCGTCACATGTTAACACAAATCCAATGCCATTAAATTTATCTGAAGCATTTTTGCACGTGTCAAAAGTTGACCAGGTCGATGAATCATTAGACTTGGCATAACCGCCCCCCGGGTTATGCGGTGTCTTTGTAAATTTTCCTTCTCTTTTCTCCTCTTTCCAGTTCACGAATTGAGAAAGTGACTTAATCTCATCAGGGATGTTTTCAAAAATTGGCTGTAAGTATGTCATTATATTAAAACCTCCTAGCAACTTATTGTCCGGTCACTGTTGCAGGTTTTTGTCCTTTTTCTGTGACCACTTTCACAAACAGAATATTGCAGTCTTCTTTTTTGCTCAGTTGATTTACGCATATTCATTAGTGAGTCTCCCCATAATTTTTCTCAATCCAGGCCATGACTTCATCAGGTTTAAACCTTAAATACTTGCCGACCCTGATTACCGGGATTGCTCCTTCACCCTTCTGCATTGTCCGCGAGTATAACCACGATTTTTCAACATTCAATCGAGCACACATCTCCGTCAAAGTTAACAATTCGTTATTTTTCATTTTTTATTTCTCATAATGTTTAGTTAGAAATCTTTATTCTCATTGAGAACACAACCCTCTTACATATGCTGTTTTGCATAAAATAAATCATCAACATATTGTAAATATTAAAAAATACTCCCGAACGGTGTGCAAAAAATATAATTTATGGCGGCAAAGCTAGTTAACTATATGTAATAACAAGATAATTAGCATTATTATGTCAATATGTAGCCACTAAAAATTATAATTTTTCCTAAATAATACTTTAATATATTAATTATATATGATATATATGTAGCCACTATGTATGTCGACGCATCTAAATCCGTCAAAAATGGCAAAACATATGTCCGCCATCTTCTCAGAGAAACCTACCGAGAAAACGGAAAGATAAAACATCGCAATGTAGCCAATCTATCGAGTTGCACGGACGAAGAACTTGCCGCTATAAAGCTCGCACTTAGAAATAAGAAAAATCTTGCTGAATTAATTTCTGACAAAGAAATTAAACCAGAAGAAGGCAGGCGAGTGGGGGCAGTATTATTTCTTAATGCCATAGCTGAGAAAATGTGTATTTCAAATGCATTGGGGGAGGATACCAATGGTAAGCTTGCCTTGTGGCAAGTAATGGCAAGGGTGCTGGATCGTGGTTCACAACTGAGTGTGGTTCATCTAGCCGCAAGCCATAGTGCTCACAATATATTGGGGCTTCGTCCATTCGATAAAGATAGCCTTTCCCGTAATTTGAAATGGCTATCTAAGAATCAGGAGGAGATAGAGGGGCAATTATTTCAATTCAGACAATTCAAATCTAGTCCGCAATTATATTTATATGACTTAACCAGTTCCTATTATACCGGGATAAAAGATGTCCTTGCTCCTCTTGGCGATAAATGTGAAGGAGAGGGGGACAGTAGCCAAATAGCAATTGGATTATTGGCTGATCAGGATGGTTATCCCGTATCTTTGCGGTTCTTTGATACCTCAGATGTAAAGACTGTGACAAAGCAGATAGACATTGTTGCCAAGAGTTTTAGCATCAAGAACCTAATCCTGATAGGCGATTGGGAGCTGCTGAAAACGCCTCACGGTGAACTTCATAATGATGAAGGATTTCATTATATCAATGCCATGACGAATACTCAGGTTCAGAAGCTTTACGAAAAAAACTTATTACAAAAGATCCAGTTTGATAATCATTTAGGTGAAATTAAAGAGAATAGTTTACGTTACATTATTCGGATAGACCCACAGAATGACGCCGAAAAGCTCCTCCTTAATGAAATGTGTTATGTGATTCAAACAAATGTTCCTGCTGATAAATTGCAAACCAATATTATTGACAACCAATATAATTATTTTACGAAAGCAGAAAAAGCTTTCTCCGCAATCAAGAATGGGCCTTTAGAAGTACAGCATCATTTCGATGTCACAAAACCCAGTACTTTGGGACAGCTCCTTATTATGATGCTTGCTTATATCATAGAAAGAGAATTGGATCGTTGTTGGCAAAATTTAAATGTTACCGTTGCCGAGGGCATTGATGAATTGGGATCTATACGAGGTGTAATATTGGATATTGGAACGCCATCCAATGAAAAAATACCTCAAGCTGAAGGTATAAGAAAGAAACTCCTTGAAGCTGCTAATGTAAAATTGCCAGATACATTGTCGATCCGCAAAGTCCAAGTAGCCACCACAGATAAACTGCAAAAAGAAGAAATGGCATTAAGTTAATCAATATAATCTTTTCTATCTTTTTTCCAATCATTCATTAAATCTTCGAATAATTCGCCCACATATTTTTGATCTCTTGCGGCTTCAAAACCAACATATTCATTCCCGCTTACAAAAGTTTCATACCGAAATTTAATTCTATCTCCCATTTTTTCAGCCCAACCAGCCGGAGTTATGTTGGATGGTAATAATGCAATGTCTATGTTACCATTCCAGTCAACCCAAATAATGTGGTGACCTTCCATATCATCACACGAAGAAAGCAACTGCTTTAAATCATCCATTGTAAAACCATCTTTCAGATTCAATTTAAGTTTTTTTGTTCGCTGCGCATCAATGGAGTTCTTCGCATATTGACTTGCCTCATTAGCATCAGGATTTGGTTCATTTATTTTAACTGGTCTTCTTGTAAACATGTTTCCCTCCATCGTACTGATCCAATTTTTTCCTTTTCCTTACTGCTATTATAGCATAAGATTTAATTGTTTTTAAGTGTTTGTTGAAACTTATTATTCTTCTAAAAGGGCGACAGTCTCATTGTCACCATTAAGCAATATGTTTTGGATTTTAATCATGATGGCCCAAGCTTTCTTATTTCTTCAGCCAATTCTTTTTTAAGATGAACAACTGCAGTTTAATATAAACTCTCGTGTCCAAACATTTGGACTCGATTTATACCAGTTTCTGAAGTATATATTGCTGGTTTTTCAGAATATTGGCAATGCTCACCTCCCATCTATTGCGGTAATAATATTCATACCTGCATACAACAGATACTGTGCAGGTGGAGTCAATTTCCATGCATAGTATTTATTTCGATTACTCACACAGTACAGGTTGGAATCTGTACATTCGCATTTCCCGCAAAACATGGCTTCGATAAATAATTGATTGTCGTATCGTGGAATCAAAGTTGCCTATTACTGGTTTTCATGGGATTACATTTTCTTAAAAAAGTGTAGATTTAAGATAATGTATGAAATCTTAAAAATATTTTCTTAAAAATACTGCTTAATGTAGTGTTCGTTGAGCAGTTTCAACAACATCCCAGACTTCAAATACAAAGCTCCAGTTTGCTTTTCAGAGCAGCCATTGAATACTAAACGAAACATACAAATATAGAATCAATGTTGATGTTTATTTTAGGAATGGCTCTAGGCCAAAAAGATTACTCGAAACTGCTCACAAAGAATATCGTAATTTCATCAAAATGCTCCCTCTGATTTAATATTCAAAAAAAGAAGGAATGATAGAGATGCGATTTTTAAGTCGGATTGGAAATACAAATATTCTTACAGGGCGTGGGCCATCTACTTTAGGATTGTTTTGTGAAAGCGCAAAAGAAATTGCTCACGAAATGTTCGAGATGAAATATAGATTGAAAAAGACCGGTGATTTTCAAGTTGATCAGTTTCTTTCTACCATACAAAAGAAGATAGTATCATTGCCATGCTCACAGGAAGACTTCAACACATTAAAACAAATCATGATAGGTAAAGATATCAAAGTTAGTCGATGTCTTGACCGATAAGGTAATTCCTGAATAATGCGTTATTTAAGACGATTCTTTTATTGACAAAGGCCATAATTATCTTTAATGTTTAAATAATTTACCACCTGTACGATTTAGAATGAACAGTTTGTATTTGCTTTCAAAATATTCTGTGTATGAAATATACAGCTTGTTGAGTCTTGAAATGTGTAATAGAGAGGTGCGCTTTTCTTGATGGAAGATCCTAAATGTCCGAGGTGTGGTTCAAGCATGGAACTGAGGACCGCCAGGCGTGGTAGAAACGCGGGAGGTAGGTTCTACGGGTGTTCGCAATATCCAAAGTGCAAAGGCACGCTTGATTATAACACATCAGCAAAGGGCGGTACTGATAATGAGGCTCCTCAGTCAGATAGCCTTGTGAGAATCAAATCTCTTCCTCAAACATTGATCGCAAGATCACGTATAGAAGGCTATCATGTACGGTTTTTTGAATCAGCTATTTTACCAAAAAGTATTTACGATGCACTGAGAGAATTGGACGTGTCCGAGGTCACAACAAGAGCTTTCTCTCAATGGCGAATAGACTATCCTCCAGCCGAAAATCCTTTTACATTGTCCGAAAGGGAAAGTCAGGTAATATCCGTAACAGAAAAAATATTGACAAGGGGTAAAATTACAATTTGTTCTCCTTATGTCGAAGAAGCATTAGAAAAACTGGCATTTCCTGGTGAGCGCAATACACTTACTAAAGAAGCTATAACTTATATACTTACTTTCTGCTACTCTGACAACCTTACTCCTTGGCTTGATAGTCCGGCTGAAACTAGGTATTTTAAAAATTGTTTACCTCTGCTTCTGGGAGCAAACTACTCACACTGGGTGTTACCGCAAGTCGAGATTTCAAGCCTTATAGGCACTAATACTGCCAACTCAATAAATGGAAGGGTTGATTTTTTGCTTGTACATCCGCATATCACACCAATAGTAGTAGAGATAGATGGTGAGTTGCATAATGATCATATAGAAGCTGACCGCCAGCGTGACGAAGTACTTATTCGCAATGGCTATAATGTTATCCGAATTCCAGCTCAAGAAGTTACAGCAAATCAAGGTTCCCAGATAGATAAATTAAATATTCTTCTTAATAACCTGTCACAGGATGCTAAAAAAAATAATATTGTGAATGAGCGACTTGCCAATATCATTCACGCTTCCAAATATATACACCAGATTCAGATGGCTCTTGTGCAGGCGATTCAGTCGGGTCATCTTAGATTGCAACATGTAGATTCATGGCTTATCACGACAGATCTTCATAAAACGGGATACTTTACTGAAGCAATTGCACGAAAGATTTTATCCATCGCTGTGAAGGACCTTTTAGATCTAATTGTGCATTTGGGACACCTTTACTCAATAGAGTTATGTCAAGGAAAACCTAGAACAGCATCAGATAAACAAACTGGCGGCTTCAATATTGTGTTTACGGGTAATTCCTCAGGTGGAATACATAACTTTTATATACAACCTGTATCCGTTCCGTTTGATATTGCTAGTAGTGTATTTGTTTCAAGCCCAGCTGTTCTAGATAAACCGAACATAGTGGAGTTGGAATATTTTCTTCAATATATTTTTAGAAAGAAGAATTTTTGGGAAGGACAATATGATGCCATTTCTCGCACATTGGAAGGAAAAGATTCAATAGTCCTCTTGCCCACTGGTGGAGGAAAATCAATAGCGTTCCAACTTGCTTCATTTCTTCTACCAGGCAGGTCTCTGGTGATTGATCCAATTATATCTCTCATGGATGACCAAATTGATAATCTTAGATCAGTAGGGGTTGATCGATGCTTCGGTATCTCGAGTGAAATAGAAAATATTGAAGACAAGAATCGTGTTTTGACTCTCCTTGGGCAAGGTGAATACCTGTTTGCGTATATCGCCCCCGAAAGATTTCAAACTATTAAATTTCGGGAATCTCTTCGATCTTTAACTGTACATACACCTATCGCTCTTGTTGCGGTGGATGAAGCACATTGCGTTTCAGAGTGGGGACACGATTTTAGGACGGCTTATTTAAATCTTGGAAGAATCAGTCGCCAATACTGTGAAAGCAATAAATTCACTCCTCCACTTCTTGCACTGACAGGAACTGCTTCAAGGGCGGTCTTGAAAGATGTACAAAGAGAACTTCAAATTGAAGATTTTGAAGCAATCATTACCCCTAAATCATTTGATCGTTCCGAACTCAAGTTCCATGTTGTCAACTCCAGTACATCAGAAAAGTCGGCAAGACTTATTGGCATGCTAAGTCAAATGTTACCTGGGAAGTTTTCGGTTCCATTTAATACATTTTATGAGTGTAACGGCACGAACACATACTCAGGTCTGGTTTTTTGTCCACACGTCAATGGAAGTCATGGAGTTGTTCAACAGACGGAGGAAATTAGAAAATCAATAAGTATTCCTGCTGAATTCTATAGCGGAAGTCAACCTAAACATCATTTAGCTAAAGCTTGGACGACTAGAAAACAAATCGTTGCGCACAAATTCAAGCATAACAAAATACCATTGCTGGTATGTACAAAAGCTTTTGGTATGGGTATCGACAAGCCAAATATCCGTTATACAATTCATTATGGAATTCCGGCTTCCATAGAAGCATTCTATCAAGAGGCTGGACGTGCCGGCCGCAATCGAGAAAAAGCCTATTGTTGTGTTATTGTTTCCGATGATGATCCTCAACGTACGAAGAAGCTCTTAGACCCGAATACAAAGGCTGAAGAGGTAGCATCAACAATTAAATATCTTAACTGGCAGGACAATGATGATATTACGCGAGCACTTTATTTCCAGTCTAAGGCATTTCCTGGTATAGAAACTGAGAAATCGAAGGTTCTAGACATTGTAAAGAAAATAGGCGATCTTTTTGTTAAGCGTGAATGTATCATAGCCTATCCCTCTGAAGACCGAGCAATTTATGAAAAAGCGTTACATCGATTGCTATTGCTCGGCGTTGTTGCTGACTATACAATCAATTATAGTGCGGCAGAGTTCACAATAAATCTTTCCGGATTCGATAAAGGGAAAATTATTGCATCTTTTGGAAACTATGTAGCTGGGTATCTGGGGGGGAGAAAGCAAGCCGAACTCGAAAAAGCTCAAAAGCTTATGGACTTGCCAATTTATGATTTCATTACGCAAATGTTAGATTTACTATTGCGGTTTATTTACGACATTATCGAACGAGGGCGGCGAAGGGCTCTTCAGGAGATGTTACTTGCTGTCACGGTGTCACCGAATGATGAAGAAGTGAGAAAGAGAATATTACGTTATCTGGAGGCTACTGAGTATTCCGAAATATTGGATACAATAATTCACGAAAATGATGCCGGCATTGTGAAAACAATTGAAGTATTCGACAATGTACGCTCACCAAATGAGGCTTCTGAACTTCGAGGACAAGTATCTAGATATCTGGAATCCTATCCCGATCATCCGGGGTTACTTATGCTTCGAGCTCTGTCCGAAGCATATGCCCGTGATCATAACTATCAATTAGTTCAACAAAACCTATACGCTTCAATCTTCTCATGTATTGAAAACTATAGAGTTGAAAAAAAACTTATGTTTGAATTTGCTGCGTGGGCTATTTCTAAGATAGCTATCAGAAATAAGCAACAATCTGATCTTATACAAAATATATTATTGAATCATTATCCTGAAAGAATGTTTGCACAAACATTAATCAAAGTTTTGCCACGAACTAACGCATCAATATCTGCTTGGTTTATGTTGGACAATATAAGAAAGGAAGTTGATAAAATTATATTCGACTCATAGGAAGGAGTGTAGCATGACGCAAGAGACAGATCAATTTCTACAGGCCGAGGAAGCAGCAGAAAAGCTTGTAAATGCTCTTCAGAATCTACATACAAGTGTAAATTCTTACAAAACAGCAACGGAAGACCTAAATCTTGTTCGGGAAAGATTAATTCAATTTATCAATAGTACAGAAGTGCTCGCAAAAAATACTCATGAATTAATAAAGACAGTTAATGAAATTGGAGCACCGCAAATACTGGCAAAACTTGAGGTCATATTGAGAGAGATTTCAGATGAATCATCGAAGAATGTTCAACGGCATTCACAACTAAAAACTTTTTCAATGATTTCTATAGCTATTTTAATAATGTCTTTAATAGGGATCGTTATTCTCTTGCTGAAGTAGATCATGATATTTATCGGCGAAGATTAATATTTGGCTGCCTGAAAGCTTTATGCGAAATAATCTAGTGGCTGTTATAGATTTTGAATACAAATCGTGATGATTATTGGTAACTGGCATATAAACGAAACATTTATTGTATGGGAGAGTTGGGTTGGTAGAGAGAAAGAGAAAAAATGAAGTATTATATTCAACATACCAGCGTGTGAAAGAGAATTGCTGCCCAGAATGGAAGGATTCTAAAGCATTTTATAAATGGTATTGGGAAACGGAAGAAGCACAAAAATCAAAATGCAAATACTGCAATCTACCAGGCGATACAACAAAGTATTATAATAAATACTTTAGAGAAGGTAACCGAGGTTTAAGATTGGAAGTCGACAGGAGAGATAGCACCAAACCGTATTCCCCCGAAACCTGCGTCCTTGCTTGTTATCCATGTAACAATGCCAAGAGTGATGTTTTTTCCAGTGAAGAGTTTGAAGTTATTGGTAAAACCATAGGAGAGATTAAGATTAAGTATACGCCGACGTAGTGACGGAAGCCAGCTTCCAACCAGTCCGTAGATCCCTTAAACGGATTACATTCATATTGCACCTTTTAAATGATGACCCACCATATCAAGAATTTTCAAAGTCATTTTTTAGTAGAAACAAACGAACACAGAGAAGAAAGAAAGCTTTTTTAAGAAAATGCATATTTTCTTAAAAATACGGATGTAGGGTTTTTCTATTCTTCCACAAATCTTAGACCCCGGCGAAGATAAATGATTTAAAGGGGTGATAAACGATATTATTTCCTAAATATTTTTGGTATTGATAGTAAAAATATGCTTATTCTATAGTATCAGGAGAATCAAACTGACAGACATAGACATTATAGGTATATCAAATGCCTTTGAGAGAAAAAATACGAGAAGAATATTTGAAGTTGACCTTCAATAAGAAAGCAACAGGATACAGAATATATCACTCAGATTCTGTTGCATCGGTTGCATTTTCGCCAGATGGCAAATATGCCCTATCAGGAAGCTGGGATAATACTCTAAAGCTTTGGGATGTTTCAACAGGCCTCGGAATCAAAAATTTGGAAGGACATTCAGATAATGTAACATCAGTTGCATTTTCCCTTGACGGTCGACACGTTCTTTCCGGTAGTCATGATAAAACATTGAAGTTTTGGGATGTGTTTTCCGAGCATGAGGTTAAAACGTATACAGGGCATTCAGATATCGTTACATCCGTTGCATTTTCGCCAGATGGTCGCTTCGCACTGTCAGGGAGTGCTGACAAAACTCTCAAACTTTGGGATATCTCCACGGGTGAGCAGATAGGATCGTTTAAAGGACATTCAAGCGAAGTCACTTCTGTCACCTTTCTACCAGACGGGATGAATATCTTATCAGGCAGTCATGATTGGACAATTAAATTATGGAATATAACGACAGGAAAAGAAATTAGGACCTTCAAGAAAAATTCTAAAAATGTTTACGATAAAATCACATCTCCTAAACCTTATCAAAATAATGAAATAAATAGTGTTTCAGTCTCTCCTGACGGTAGTTTAGTCCTATCCGGAGGTCATGATCAGTCCTTGAAGCTATGGAACATAACCACTGGCGAAATTATTAAGATCCTTAAAGGGCATGAAGGAACGGTTTGTTCTGTTGATTTTTCCCCCGACGGTCTCTTCGCTCTATCGGGAAGCTATGATAATACTATCAAACTTTGGGATGTTTCAACAGGAAAGGAACTAAGATCATTTGAAGGGCATTTAAGCTATGTTAGCTCAGTTAAATTTGCTCCAAATGGCCAATATGCATTGTCGGGAAGCTGGGATAATACGATTAAACTTTGGGATGTGTCCAATAAGGAGACAAAAAGGGCTAGTGTCTTTCAAGGTCATAAACGCCAAGTTCATTCCCTTGCATTTTGCCCTGATGGTAAACATGCATTGTCGGGGAGTTGGGATAAAACTCTCATACTTTGGGATATCAACACTGGAAGGCAGATCAGAACTTTTTTAGGACATTCACGTCGTACTTATTCTCACTCTCACAAAATTACGTCGGTTGCGTTATCTTCAGATGGTTGCTCAGCCCTGTCGGGAAGCTGGGATATGAGCGTAAAGTTGTGGGATGTTTCCACAGGGAATGAAATAAGAACATTCACAGGGCATTCAGATATCGTTACATCCGTTGCATTTTCGCCAGATGGTCGTTTCGCACTGTCAGGGAGTGCTGACAAAACTCTCAAACTTTGGGATTTATATACGGGACATGAGACAAGATCATTCGAAGGACATTTAGACAAAGTTACTTCGGTTGCAGTCTCTCCTGATGGTAAATATGCATTGTCGGGAAGTGGGGATACCACTCTCAAACTTTGGGATTTATATACGGGAGAGGAGAGAAGATCATTTGAAGGACATTCAAGAGAAATAAACGCTGTTGCATTTTCACCTGATAGTCAATACGCCTTATCGGGAAGTTTAGATGAAAGCATCAGATTTAGGGATATTTCTACAGGTGAGGAAATCAAAAAATTCCGAAGACTTTCAGGGAGCGTGAACTGCATAGCATTTTCACCTGATGGTCAACATTTTTTAGCGGGGCGCATGAATTATGAGATTGAACTATGGAAAATTAGCGAAGGAATATTGGTTAGAACTTTTAAAGGTCATTCAGGACAGGTTTATACAGTAGCTTTTTCGCCTGATGGTCAATATGTCTTGTCAGGAAGTAATGATGGCACACTCAGGCTTTGGGATATTTCAACAGGCTGTGAGGTCTCTAAAGGAGAAGAAATAAAAATATTTAAAGGAGGTTCTCTGAGCGTAAAATCTATATCTATTTCCCCTAATGGACGTTATGTTCTGTCGGGAGGCGTAGACAATGCTATCAGGCATTGGGATCTCTCAATACCAGTTGAAATCAGAAAACTTAAAGGTCACCTGGATAAGGTTTGTTCAGTTACCTTCTCTCCATGTGGTATGTATGCACTCTCTGGAAGCAGAGATGGGTATCTAAAACTTTGGGATATTTCTACAGGTAAAGAGATAATGACATACGGAAGGGATTTATTGGATATTAAGGGAGTGAGAATCATTGAATCAGGACCAGCGACTATTACCTACGCTGTCTTTTCACCAGATGGTAACTACATATTGTATTGCAAGGGTGATAGGATCAGGTTTTGTGAAGCATTTACGGGGAGAATAATCAAAGAAATTGTCGGTCACAATGAGCAAGTTAACGCGGTTGCATTTTCGCCAGATGGTAAATATATCCTGTCAGGTAGTAACAAAATTGATGATAATCCAGATGATGTTCCATACAATGATACAGATAATAATCCAGATAATATGCTTAAACTATGGGATGTCCATACAGGTGAGGAAACAAAGACATTCATAGGGCACTCAGATTCTGTTACCTCGGTTGCATTTTCACCAGATGGTAAATATGCCTTATCGGGAAGTTGGGATATGACACTAAAGCTCTGGGATGTTTTTACAGGGCTAGAGATAAGAACATTCAAAGGACATTTTAGACCTATTATTACAGTCGCTTTTTCCCGTAATGGTCATTACGTTATGTCAGGAAGTCTTGATGAAACTGTAAAAGTGTGGGATATTTCAAAAGATAAGGAAGTTAAAACTCTTACCGGGCATTTAGGTGATGTAAATTCAGTTGCATTCTCTCATGCTGATGGACATGCTTTGTCGAGCGGTGCTGATGGTACAATAAGACTTTGGAATATTTCTACAGGTGAAGAGATTGCTAGAATGTTTGGATTTGAGGATGGTGAATGGTTAATTATCAATCATAATGGTTATTACTGCGCTTCCGAAATAAATAGTCAAAACGATAACACATTCTATGATCCCGAAATGGTTAAAATTACGCTTACTGATTTTGTGCAGCAGTAAATTTAAAAAGTAAGAAAACGGAGATAAATCTCCAAAGGAATTTCAGTTATCTAACCAGCTAAATAATCCATCAATATTGTTGTGAGTGATAAGTAAAATGAAACCTCCTGAATATTACAAAATGTATAATATCATAGATATGGGGCTGGGATTTTCGGCCATGATACGAAATTTCATGGAAGGCACTAAGGAAAAGCTTCACAAGAAGATCATGGAAGATATCGATAAAATATTCAAGGCATCAAACAAGAACGAATTTGATGCAATCCATAATGCCTTCTGCAAATGGGGCGTTGATAATATTATGTTGGCTGAAAGGAAAAAAAAGGATGGAACTGTCATAAAAAAATCCGGTCCTGTAAGCTATGGTCAAATTGCAAAGACTTTGGATGTTGTTATGAAGGTGTCGATTTACTATTCATATCTGCCGGATTGTGTAACGGCAAAAAGACTCATACCATTACTCAATGCGGCTATTGATAACCGAATGATGCGAATGCTTAAAAAGGATTATAAAAGTAAAATGATTATTTGGCCAAAAACCGTGGAAGATGTTGATGAGGAAAAGTATAACAAGCTGCAGGATATTGTTTGTCAATTTATAAAAGACAAGCACATCAATCGAATCATACCGGTCCAGTTTGACGATATCTATTGGAAGCAGTTGAATCGCGAAAGCTAAATTGAGTAAATTATTCCTGATGGTTTTAAAAACATGAAAATATGTAAAAGATGTTTTCAAGAATTTGTCGAGGATGAAAATTTATATCAAAGCCCCGCATCAGAACTGGCTGACATCTTCTCGAAAATCAGTGGGGGCGAAAGCGTTAAAGAACTTTGCCCGCAATGCAAAGAAGAGTTAGGTGTAAAGAATCTCATTGGATTTAGTGAGTAAAGGATAGGCTAAATGCATTCTTTACTAACATCAGCCTTCTCGTAGAGAAAACATTTTCATAAAAATAAAATATTGTTCCTATAATGCATATTTTCTTAAAACTACTGATGTGCGTATTTCTTCCTCATAAACAAATTGTTAAAATTGACGAAAATGCAAGATACCCCTTAATAAATAATACTCATATCCAACGATAGCCATCGCCATCATATTTTATTTTCATATCTAAGATATTGTATTGACATACAGGAATGACTTCCTTATACTTCAAGCCACTAGAAACAATATCTTGTCAGCCAAAGAAAAGCAGAGAATTTGAAATACATTGAAAAATACAAAGAAGAATTTCTTGTTAGCACGTTAAGAAAATTCGTGGAGTGGATATAGCCATTATATGGATTAAATATGTTAACTAAAAACGCAATGTCATCGAAACGCTAAAGGAAAGATATGCATATGAGAAATCTAAGATTAATTCATATTCTGACAATGTTGTGTTTCATTATCTGCGTAGGTTGTGGTTCGTCAGATGGTAAGTCTTTTTGGCAGAGCTCCAAGGATACTGTAGTTTCAACAACGAAAAAAGTTATACCAATGGTGGGTGCAAAGAAAGGAAAAGACGAGAGCAATAAAGATGATAAATCTTTACCGACTAATAAAAAATTTACAAAACTCAATCTATTAGTAAATCGTGGAGAAAACGTTACATCGGAATTAGTAATTAGAGAACTCGAATTGAAACCGAAAAGAGTTTATGAAGATTACATTGATTTAGGTACTTGTTATTTGTGGACGGGCAATTTCATTAAAGCAGCTGAGGCTTATGAAATTGCAGCTCAAGTGTCATCAACGCCTAAACAGCTAGGTGGTGCCTTGTATAATAAGGCGAGCGCTATTGCTTTTGTCAGCATTAAAGACTCATTACCAATATCTGACATGGCCTCAAGAATCCTTCCCGATAATTTGGAAATTGCTCGCCTCAGATTCGCGCTTCACACAAAAGGCAATAATCAGCTTGGTCTTGTTGTTGCACAAGATCATCTTTCAAAACTTGATCCATCAGTTACTGGTCATGAAGTAGCTTTGCCTCTTATTCCAATATTGGTAAAGGCAGGTGTAACTATTATTGCCTTTATGTCCTTAACGAATGTTTCCGTTTATGCGTTAACACCACCTGAAGATAGGTCTAAAATAGTTGGACCATTAATGGAAGGCTATCGTCAGTCGACAGTTGATGTGTTTAAAACAGTATCATCTACGTTCTCGAAAAAATTAATAGAAGGTACAATATGATTACAAAACGATTAGTGATTGGTAGTCTTCTGCTTTCAGTCTTAATAATAAACGGTTGTAGCAAATGTAGCGGAGACAACAAAGAAGCAGAGCAAATCCGGCAATCACAAATATTGGAAAAAGCAAGAAGTCAAGGATATTCGGCACTAGCTGACCAACAGCAATCGTCCAAACAAAAAGATGGTTACCAAGGGTTGATTCGCATTTTTTCGCGTCATTATCTTTTAGGAACAAATATAAAAGATAAGGAATCCAAAGCTGATTATGTTGTTCATGGTGCAGGGGGGCTTTTTTCATTCAATGGTAAACTTTATGTGTTAACAGCTAAGCATGTTGTAATACCAAATTCACAAATAAAGGAGATTAAAATTTCAGACAAAGGTGATCCAATTACTTTCAAAAACATTTCACTCATCCAGTCAGAAATCATTATTGGAGGATTGAGCGTTCAGCCAAGCACGATTATTGTCAGTATGAATGAAGATTTCTGCGTTATGTCAATAGACGACAAAGATAAGCCGCTAGTATTAAAAGCCTACAGCAAAGATCGTCAGGCGCCTTTACCAATAAAGACGTTAACTAATTTTGAAAATATTTCTGGGATGAAAGTTGAAGTGTGGGGATTTCCAGCACAGCATAACCCACAAGTTGAAAGAGTACTTGTCTCTGTATCTAATGATAAATTTATAAGCTTAAATAAAGCTTTGCTGCGCGGATATAGCGGCGGACCTGTCTTCTTAATTGAACAAGGAAAACCACAAAAAGATTTTGTCGGTATAATTACACGTGCAGACGAGAAGGCAAATCAATCTACAGTATTGTCTGTAAGTCAATTTGGTCAAGTATTCAAAGCACTATTAGAGAACCAAACATTATCCGATGTTGCATATGTAAAAAGAGGAGGTGAAGCATCCATTAATGATGCGAAGTATAAATTCCTGAATTACTATAATTAATCCCAGCTCAAAGTAACCACAAAATGACACGATATAAAGAACAAAGGGCTCTTCGCTATGTTTTAACTTACCTAGATAGCCACACAGTTTTCTATGTATGCGTATGACATTATGGCGACGCCTTCAATGTTTGTTTAATGCCGTAATTCTTAAATCAAATTAATGACAAACATGGCATAGTATTGGATGTTATATACTCTTAAAAATAAAAAATGTTTCCATAATGTATGAAATCTTAAATATATTTTCTTAAAAATACTGGTTAATGTGGTGTCTGCTGGGCAAGTTTAGAATTAATCATTGCGCTAGCATTCCAGACTTCAAATACAAGTCGTTTGTTTTGATACGCAGGCCTGATCATTGACTCCGGTATGAAAGCTGTAAATGTTTAACAGCTTATTTTCTATGGCCGTTAACCTAGGCGATAATGCAGATACAACTGGGGCAGTCTATGGATAGATCACCGAGGCGTATTACGGGAATAATGCGAATCCGCTACCATGGAGAAAGGTTGAGGCTAATCGTGTTTTCGTTATCGCATTTGCAGAAAAATAGGCGTATGGATAATATAAATGAAATTTAGGACAATTTCTATAACTCTTGTCTTTTGCAATGATGCAGAAAACCATTATGAGGAGAATCTATGAATTCGAAGATAGAGGGAGTCGGTGCACGAGCTTGCTGGTTTGTTGGAGCAGCTTTCGGAGGAACTGACGATCAGACGCAAAGATTTATTGATGAGGGGACTTGGGAAATACGGATGCCCAATGACAAGGAAAAAGCTATGGTTAAATCAATGGCACCCGGTGACCGCATTGCAATAAAGTCGACCTATGTACGCAAGAACAACCTGCTTTTCGATAATCGGGGAAAATGGGTTTCTACCATGGCGATCAAAGCAATCGGGACAATAACCGCTAATGCTGGTGATGGCCTTAAGGTTCAAGTTGATTGGAATCAGATGAAGACTCCGCGCGAATGGTACTTCTTCACTTTTAGAAAAACGGTTTGGAGGGTGCTACCTGGCGATTGGGCTACCGATGCTCTGATTGGATTTACTTTTGATGACAAACCCCAAGACCTGAGCCGGTTTATGAATTCACCCTTTTGGCGAGAGCGGTTCGGTGATAGCGCGGTGGATAAGCCTAGATTCAACTGGACAACATTCTATGAGGCCATCGCCGATCATCTTCTCGAATACCGCGATAAAAGGGCCGAATTGGTTGCCGGAATTCATGATATTGCCGGACGCGTAGATGGACTTAAGAATCTGCAGGATCAATTCGCAGATGGATCATCAGGCCCACTTAAGGATATCTGCCCCTTCACTACCATGGGAATTTTCAACCGAGGCATTACTGAAGCCAACCGAAAAAATATAGCAGCAGAGTTGGCAAAATTTCTGGGCGTGAAAGAATCGGTTCCTGATTCATTTGAGGGGATACCTGTTCTCAACAACCAGAAATCTTGGTTTTTTGGTTTTGAAAGAGACCGGCAGCCAGACGACATCGATACTCTCTGGGAAATATTTGCAGAAGCAATTAGCTTTGCCAAATCAGAAGACACAGAAGCCCAGTCTGCATTTATTAAAGCCTATGACAATGCGACTCACAGGTTCGGAGTTGGCTGGAATCTGACAATGGGGCTTTACTGGATTCGGCCATGGAATTACCTGACACTGGATAGTCAGTCACGAAGATACATTGATATGAAGTTGGGAATTAAAATCGGCATGAATGGCTCCAGGGGGCGCTGCAATGCAAATGACTATCTAACCGTTCTGGAAACTTTAGAAGCTCGCTTTGAGGAAGAAGCATACCCGGTCCATTCCTTTCCTGAGCTATCCTTGGCTGCCTGGATTGAAGACCCTGGGACGTCTCCGCCAGATCCGCTGGACGGCGAAGATCATACAATATCGGAGGAAGAAGTATTAGTTTCACCCATTGTGACTTACTCGGTGGATGACATTCTTGCTGATGGATGTTTCGTTGAGCCGTCTAAACTGGAGAAAATGCTTGAGCGGCTCCGTACAAAAAAAAATCTGATACTCCAGGGGCCTCCCGGTACTGGAAAAACATGGCTTGCAAGACGCTTGGCTTTTGCTTTGATAGGTCAGAGAAACGATAGAAAGGTGCGTGCGTTACAGTTCCATCCCAATCTGTCGTATGAAGATTTTGTGCGTGGTTGGCGGCCTACCGGAGAAGGGAAGTTATCGCTGGTCGACGGTCCATTCATGGAAATGGTAAAGGCCGCATTAAAAGAGCCCACGGTTCGGCACGTTATTGTCATCGAAGAGATCAACCGAGGCAATCCAGCTCAGATATTCGGTGAAATGTTGACGCTGCTTGAAGTGGATAAAAGAACACCAACGGAAGCATTGGAGCTTTGCTATCGACGAGCAGACGATGAACGTGTTTTCATCCCCGACAATTTTTATGTTATTGGCACGATGAACATTGCGGATCGTTCTATTGCGCTGGTTGATTTGGCACTGAGGCGGCGTTTCGCATTTATTAATCTTGAGCCAGAGCTCGGGAAAACATGGCTTGAATGGGTACAGAAACATTGCGGCATGGATTCGGAAATACTTTCAGAGATCAGGCAGAGAATTCTTGCCTTGAACGAAGAGATAACAGCGGATACCGGTCTCGGTCGCCAGTTCCGAATCGGCCACAGCTATGTGACACCGCCCTTCAAAATTCCGATCAGTGACGCTCGGGAATGGTTTAAGCAAGTTGTCGAAACTGAAATCGGCCCACTCCTGGACGAATACTGGTTTGACTCGCTCGATAAGGCCCGAAAAGCCCGGCAGCGGCTGACAGAATGGATCTGATGGTGGCAATGACGGCATCAATTAAAAACATTCCTGCCCATTTGGAGCTTGGGCATATCGGCAGGATTCCTGTTCGCAATCTATGGCTTCTGATGCTCTATGCCTCAGAGCTCTTCAGGCAACTTGATCGAGGAAAGATTGCCATAGAGGATAATCCCGATGACATTCCTGACCTAGTTGCAGAACTTCTGGCTCGTGTGGTGGAGCGTCGGCTCATGCGTAACCTTAGTTTTGGCTACCGATCAAAAGTAGCCGTGCTTGGCCGAATTCGAGGGCACATCGATCTTCTGAGCACCGAGCGTCATCAACTTCTTGCACGAGGACTTGTTGCCTGCCGATTTGAAGATCTCACCGTCAATACACCCCGCAATCGCTTCGTTCGCGCAGCACTTGACGCAATAGCTGGAATAGTTCTCCGCCCCGACCTTGCGCACCGATGCCGAGCGCTTGCGGTCAGTTTAAAACGGCTCGGCGTTACAGGAGAGAAGCCCAGCCGGTCTGAAGTGTCCGCCGATCGATTGGGGTGCCATGATACTGATGATCAGCGTATGACAGCGGCGGCACACCTTGCTTTCGACCTATCGCTTCCAACAGAAGCCCAAGGAAGTAAACTCCTGGCTCTTCCGGACCGGGAAATCAATTGGGTCAGGCGTCTTTACGAGAAGGCGGTTGCAGGTTTCTATGATGTTGTGTTGTCCGGTTCTGGATGGCATATCGATGCGGGGAAATCAATCAACTGGCTTATAGAAAGAAAAACAGCGGGAATAGACAAGATTCTGCCTACAATGCGGACGGATGTTATTCTTGACCATCACGACACCGGACGACGCATAGTCATCGACACGAAATTCACGTCCATTGTTACGAAAGGATGGTACAGGGAAGATACTTTGCGTAGCGGGTACATTTACCAAATATATGCCTACCTCCGATCCCAGGAGGACGATGGAAATCCGCTTGCATCCAATGCGTCAGGGCTTCTTCTTCACCCTTCGATAGATGAGATGGTCGATGAAACTGTGGTGATACAAGGGCATGCAATACGGTTTGCAACCGTTGACCTCGGGGCTACAGCTAGTGAAATACGAAAGCAATTACTGCGAGTGGTGGTATTACCTGATGAATCGCACAGTTCTGATGACATTCTACGTAACACTGAGTGTCAGAGTCTTAAATTATGAGTGTTTCAGTTGCCTTGCCCAATGCTTTACGGGAGTTCATTGCCTCCGCACAATGGACGTTTGCCAAGACGATGCTGGAATGGCCCCACGAATATATCGTTCGAGACCGGGTCGACAGCATGCTTTTCGACGAATTAGTTCGCCACATCCATCAACACGGTTTTGAAGGACGCTTTTACCAACACATTCTCACATACTTTGCAGAAGATGGATTACTTTACTGGACGATGGGAGAACCAATTGAAGAAACAACCATTATCAATCGATGCAAGGAGGAGGGGTCTTATGAAAACCGTCTCAGAAATGGAACACTTCCCCGAAATAATCAAAAGGCTGGAAAATGACGCATTACTGGACAGTTGTTATTAGATGCTAACATAATCTTAAAAATAAAATATTGTTTCCATAATGCATATTTTCTTATAAATACGGATGTGAAAATAATTATGAATATTAAACAACAGATAAAAGCCCTGGTTGATAGAGATCATTCTTTCGGAAGTGATTTTTCATGGAATGCAAATGATGAATTCAAACAAATCATTTTTGAATATCTTGATAAATCAATTTTTGATGATGCAGTTGAATCCGCTAAGAAGTTAATTCAATTTGTATTGAGCCAACATGAAAAAAACCGATACGTCGAACCTATATTAGATCTCTTGAAATGTTTTGAATTAGGAGGACATTATAGCTATGAACAACAACGTGTTCACTATATACATCAGCTAAATGTATTCCTTCTCGGATTGTACCTATATCAAATTGTTCCTGATATCAAAAGTTCAATTGCTAAAGAAATGAAATTAACAACAACAGATTTAAATTTAGGTATTGATCAGGATTGGAGATATTCCGGAGAAACACCATATGGAGAGTTTCTTTATCGTTGGCGTCTGTCATCACTATCGCACGACCTAGGTTATCTAATATCTCTTAATAAAAAAGGAACCAAGAAGATTATCGACATGGTTAATAAAGTATTGTGTTTATATGAAACCAAAATTAGCAAGATAGAAGACATATGGATGTTTGAAGGTATTAATCTGTTGGATCAGTTAGATGGTGCTATTCCTGAAGTGTCAATTAAAGAATACATGAATTATCAAAGTAAAAGTCCTCTTAAGGGTGAAGTATACTATGATCATGGAATAATTAGTGCCTTAATATTATTGCGGTTAATGAATGAGGCGTATGCAAAGCATAATCAAAATGGATGTCTTATATCCACAAAAGTTGTATGGCATCCATCGTTTTTAACAAGTTCTGTTCTACAAGCTGCTGTTGCGGTAGCTCTTCACAACCTTGAACAGTATGAAGAAGCTTTAAAAGCCTGCACAAAATATTTAAAAATATTCGATATGAACAAAAGGCCACTATCATGGCTACTTAAGATAGCCGATACTTTACAGGAATGGGATAAACCACTTGCCAAACAAAAAAATCTATCTTCTACCATCCTCGACTGTGGAAATTACGGTATATTTTATCATAACGAGAAAATTCTTGCCGAACATTTTCCGAAGGAAAAAAAAGATGAAGTGAATAATATTCTACAGCAGTATACATATCCAAGTAATATTGTATGTGTCAAATAATTAAGGTTACGTCCATTATCTTAAATACAATTTTTGCGTCCATATCTTTTTTAGTTGTAAGTCTCACTTATTAAATTACGGTTGAAGAGATCAGCATTAACAAACGTAATTTGCTGCATTACCTTCTATAGTGGTAATAAAATAGCACCACAAAGGAGAGAACACTTGTATCGATTAAACATAAAGGAAGTTGAAGCAATATATAACGGCACGAAATTCAGACTTGGTAATAGGTTACAGTCAAATTATCCATTAGATGTGCTTATGTTTTGGAGTGTTATAGAAACGAATTTCAAGTCATATAATTCCGAATTGAACCAATTTGAACGCTTATATATATTTGAATGCTCCGATATTAAGAAAACAAATCATTATACTCCTCCCATGGAAAATGATCTCGTATATTTATATCTCCTATGTGGCTGCTTGGAAGATTCCATTAAAATATTCAAAAAGTCTAAAAATTATTCAATGCTTGGTCATATTTCATGGATATTAGGTGATTATGCAAAGGCAAAATATTATTATTCACAACCTCCCAGTGAGACTTCAGATCCGTCGGGATGGATTAAATATCGATATGCAACAGATTGGGATAGGTTAATCAAACTTAACTTCTTTCTTGCAGATTGGGAATCAACCCTTGATTTGATATTGAAATTGCATGTTGGAACAATATACACTCAAGATGGGGAATTCATTTTAATTGAAAATAAAGTTACATCATTAACACCATTTTTATTAATGGCAACTGTTTCTCTTACTAAATTAAATAAGGTAGATGATAAAGAATTAATTGAAAAGATACGCAAAACTTTTAAAGTATCCATAGATGAATTCAATATCCATATACAGAAGGCACTCATTTTATCTGAAAAGGAAATTGCTTCATTTAATAAAAGAAATATACCTAAAATTAAAATACCAATAGATCATATTGATATAAATGCTGCTATCCAATTAGGGCATACCGATAAGTCAAGAAATATCCTATTATTTATTAATAATTTGGAATCAAACGTATACAAAGCGTCAATAATATTAAAAAATTACATTGAAAGTAGAGATGATGTATATTTAAAAGATTTCATAAATTTGATATCTTTGGGTACCACAAATAAAATAGTAAAAACATTTATAATGATCATTATTTCAGGGGAAGATTTATTTGAAGTATTGGGAAATAAATTAGATTCATTACAAAAGTTATTTTACTCTCACCCTGTAATCCGTAATTTATTTTTTTCTGATTTATTGACATATAAAATTGGCAATAACATTCCGATCACTGGCCTTGACTTACTTACTGGAATATTTCAATATATTTCGTCGATTGGCTATTCTTTAGAAGGTAAGAATAATAAACTACTCAAATATGAAAATATCTCAGATACATCTTCTTGGGCTGAACTAAATCTTCAAAAATGGATAGATACAGATGGCAAAGAGGTATTAAGTGATATTGTCAGCAAATGGATTAGTAAAAATGCTCAGCTAGTGAAGAATTCTCCGTGGCACGAAGAATTTCGATATCCAGATTCTCCCAGAAATATGAGAGAGTGGAAAGAAATGATTAAGCTTTGTCATAAGTGGTTAACTGAACGGTGGGAAATAGAAATCGGTGCAGACATTTGGAAATCTGAATCTATGATGTTCACCATAGCAAAAGATATCTTCAAGGACAAAGAAATCATTCGACATGCGCGCCCATCATGGTTAAGCCCACAGCACTTAGACATATTCATTCCAGAATTAAAATTGGCAATTGAGTATAATGGTCAACAACACTATGATCCGATTGTGTTTTTTGGAGGAGAAGATGGTCTTAGAGATAGGCGTGAACTTGATAAACGCAAAGAGTCATTATGCAAATTAGCAAACGTTAATCTAGAGTATATAAAGTTCGATCAGAATATTTATGAAAGATTAAAGGAAATTAATAGTAAAATTGCACAATGAGATTTACATTTAACATTGATTAAACAGTACAAGATCTAACTAAATCACTATTCTGAAAAAAATGAGTAAGCAGAAGCAAAAAACGCTAGAACGCTTAACACGAAAGATGTGCTGAACGTAGTTATTTTTGCTAAAATATCAATTAAAGAAACATTATTGTAATGAGTAAAACTTTGGAGGTATTTTGATGCCGACAGATAGACCTAAAGTCACTTACGGATATTCACGACTTACTTTCAAACGTGATTTAATCGAACCGTTAGATGTGCACGACTATTTCTGTGTCGAAACACCTGACGGAATATTTCAGATGACGAAGAATGATTTTTATAGAGTCTTCGAGAATGTTACTGAATCTGGCTCTTACAAAATAAAAGGCCTTTATAATTACACCAAAGTTCCAAATAAAGCCTTGCAGTTCCTCGTAAATAAGGTGGAACGATATGCAACAGAAAAACGATACTTATTGCCGCCTTTCCTTGTTAATGTTTGTACTTCTGAACAATACAAAAGATGGTTACATCGGAAGGCTATGGCTCATTTCAAAAGAGATTCAAAAAGGAGGATAAAGAATATTTCATGCTCTTCATATAAGCAAGCCATTCACCAAGCTGTTTTAAATGGTGGACAATATGATGCATATACAGGAGAACCATTAAACTGGACATTAATTAGTAAATACGACAACGAAGATTCAAAAGCAGGTAAACGAGAGTACAAAAAGAAATTTGGGAATTTACCAACGATTGACCACTTTGATGGTGACTATGATCATCCGACTTTTCGAATTTGTTCATGGCGTCTGAACGATTGCAAGAATGATTTAAAGCTAGATGAATTTCTTGAAGTATGCAGAAATGTATTAAGATATCAAAAAGATAAAGAGCGGACAATAATACAGCCAGTAGAAGTAGATAATATCCAACAGCTAACCGAATTCAAAGCGAATGTTCGGTTGTTCAAAATGAGTGATGAATGGAAAAAGGAAACCGTCGTAGATACTGCTGCTGTCGATAAACATGGTAATATCGGAAAGAGCAAGAAAATATTTAGATCACGAAAGTGGAAAGATGATTGTCTGATTATTTCTCTTGATATTTGTGATGGAGATTACGTGGGAGATCATATTTTATTGTGGCCTCTATCAGACAACGATGCTAATGCGCCAGGTGTGATGAACTTATATTTGAGCAAGGAAGATATTCATGTTGAATTGAAGCCAACCATATTTCCAATTTATAAACCATAGACAGAATGCTATAACCACATACATTATAAGGCCAGAGATAAGTTGATTAGAGTTTTAAAGGTAATGAGTATTATCTTAAAAAGAGAATAATTATGTTCTGTTCTAATTGTGGTACGAAGATAAAACAAACAGACAAATACTGTTTCTCGTGCGGCATAAAAACAGAAAACCACCTGGATGCAGATAATCAGAAAATAATTGAGACGAACAGAAATGCAAAGTCCAAAGGTGATCTTAGAACTTATTTAAATGTTCCTAAAAATATTAATACATCAGATTTTAAGGATATATTTTATAGAATAGAGACAACAATTAAAAAAGAATGTTCCTTTTCTGATGAGGAATTTGAAAAATATTGGGGTAAGTTCAAGAAGTATAATTACAAGAATTATTCAGACAACGACATCTATTGGTTATTGGTACCAGTTACCTTTTATTCGGGAATGAAAGCAGCAACGGTAACACCAAAGCTTCCTGCAATTAGAAAATATTTTAATGACTACAAAACAGTAATAAATTATTCCCAATCTGAAATAAACACTGTTCTTAAAGATCCGAACACTATTCATTATAAAAGGAAAATTGAAGCCTGCATTCAGAATGCAAAAATATTTCACAAGTTAGTAACAAAGCATGGTTCCTTCATAAATTATTTGGAAAGATTTGGTGACTTGCGAGATGACAAAACACTTGATCAATTAAAAAAAGATTTAATGCAATTTGAGTATATCGGTCCAGTTACAGCTTATCATTTCATGCTGGATTTGGGACTAAATGTATGGAAGCCGGATAGAGTAATTTGTAGAATATTATTCAGACTTGGATTGATTAACGATGAAAAAAACATAGAACAAGCAGTGAACGTTGGCAAAGAATTTTCACGCCAAATTCAAGAACCAATTCGTTACATAGATATTATAATGGTTAAATATGGCCAAATGGGAGACGAAGAAGGATTTGGTTTAAAAAACGGTGGAATCTGCCTTGAAAAGAATCCAAGATGCAATATATGTGGCGTAAATGAATATTGCAGATATGAAAATTAATATATTTTCAGTACAATATTTTTTGACATAATGATAACGATTCGCCTAATAAAATGTTAAACGACACAGAAGGAGGATATTTTGTTAAAAGTTGATTTATCGTCAAGAAAATTTGAAAAATTAAAAGAAACAGAATTAAAACAAGAAAAAATCCTTGAAAGATATGATTTGCAGCAACTAATTGTAAATTCGTGGGAAACATTTAAAAATGAAATCGGAATTCCAACAGCACTTTTCGTAGGACAAGAAATTAAACCTCATGAAACAGTACAGGATTCGATAGATATATTAGCATTTGACCAAGATGATGCATCATTAATTATTATTGAATTAAAGAGAGATAAGAATAAATTTCAACTTCTTCAATCACTATCATATGCTGCTATGATTTCGAATTGGGACTCCGAAAGAATTTTAAGAAATATACAAACTATTAATCAAGAGAATTCCAGCGAAGTGAAAGACATAATAGAAAAAACTTCTGAAATAAACGAAGAAATCAAAATTATTTTAATTGCAGAATATTATGACCCAGAAGTAATTATAACTGCAGATTGGTTAACCAAACAATATAAGATGAATATCACTGCATTTTCGATTAGTTTGCATAAAATAAATGATCAGTTAATTCTTGATACAGAACAAAAATATCCTTTAAAAGAACTTACTGAATCTTATGAACCCAGAAGAAAAAATAATGATAAAAGACAAGATAAAAATATTACTTGGGAAGAGATAATATCACACTTAAAATATGATTTTGCAGAAGAAGGTATTAATCTGTGCAGAAAACATCTCGAAGGTGATCCAAAAAGAAGAAGATTTGGTAACATAAAAAAAGGTTTTGATGGATTTAATTGGATTAGCTTGAATTTTAGAGAAAAGTATATAAATGTTTACACTGGAATAGATAATAAACAAGAAGGTACAGATAAGATAATCGAATTATTTGGGGATAAAATTGAAATTAGTGAATGGCGGGATGGTATTAGTTTTTTAATTAGAACAAAAAATGAATTTGAAAGGTTAAAAAAATGGCTTAAGTTGGGAGTGTAGATAATTTTGTGTAAACGGTATGGAAGAGGTAAATCCATTTATACAAATAGTAAGCTAGTAAATATTTCCAAGAAATCCTATAAAGAAAACATTTTTATTTTAGAGAAATTTGGTGAATATCCAGATTTCCTGTACTAACCACAGGAAGCAAAAAACAGGTGCCAAAAGTCGGCAAGGATTGGCTCTAAGTCGGTAAGGATTAGGTGTTTTGAAGCAAGGATTTTATCTGTTTTTGATTTTAAGCGTTCTAAATAAGTCATTTTTACAATTATTTTTATCCATTAAATTTCTGCAAAAAACCATAGAAATTATTTTTAAGAAATCGTCAATTATCTTAAAAATACTGTTTTTTAAAGAAAATATAAGTCCATATATCCTGCCAAATGTTATCTCGATTTACTCATTGACAACATCAATCATATTCATGATAATGCTTTTCAATCTAACAAAAGAAGGAAGGTACTTTTTATGAAGAAAAATATGTTCAGAATTATTGCCATTGTCGTTTCGCTGTTATTCATCAGCACAGTTGGATTTGCAGCAGATCCTAAAGCACCGGTAAAACCGACACCACCAGCAGTAAAAGCGGTTGCAGAAAAAGCTGTCGATAAAAAGGCCGATGTAAAAGCTGCTTTAATCGACATCAACACAGCCAGTAAAGCAGAATTGACATCACTTCCCGGTATCGGTGATGCCTATTCCCAGAAGATCATTGACGGACGTCCTTATGCAAAAAAGGATCAATTGAAATCCAAGAAGATCATCCCTGGTGCAACTTACGACAAGATCAGTGACATGATTATAGCTAAGCAAGCACCGAAAAAGAAATAGTTTTAATATTCTCGAAAGAAGGCCCCAGATAAGTTTTCTGGGGTTTTCTCTTTTCCATATATTGCAATCATTTTACCCTCAAGATTAGATTATTTATAGATTACCAAGGAGCATCATTATGGCACTGACTAAAAAAGATCTTATGGACTTTCACTCCGAACAAACAATTTTATCAAAAAAGATATTTGTATCAGCTGTCGAGTCGGTCTTCGATCTAATCAAAGATGAACTAGAAAAAGGCAATCCAGTAAATATCTCTGGATTCGGCAAATGGACTGTCAGGTCCAAGAGAGAACGCAATGGCCGGAACCCGCAGACTGGTGATCCCATGATGATTGAAGCAAGAAAGGTTGTTACATTTAAACCGTCATTGGTATTGAAGGATGCCTTAAACGCCAAATAACAAATGATCAAATAAACTCGAAGGCTATATGAACAAAAGCAGATTTAATAGTTGGACGCAGATAAGTCTTAGCATGATCTGCCTTATAATGATCTTAAGTCTCATATTCCCTTTATCTGGATTCTCATGGGACGGCTTTGATTACGATACCGGCAATTACATCGAGATTGATGATTCAGATATATCTTCGCTCGCTTCTGGAGTCATTATTCAAATTTATGATAATGAGGACAGCAATCATCATACTATTGAAATCATGTCCATTGTAAAGACCTTAGACGAAACAAATATTGAAGCCTATGATCAAGATACCGGTGAATACAGAACCTTCGAGATGGAAAATATCAAAGTTAAAAGATCATAACCGGTAATGTGCTTCATAATAAGCATTAGATTTTACACATAATGATCATCAATCTAACTAACAGGGTTTTTAAACCGGATGATGAATGACGAAGTCCTTTTAAATCAACTTGAAGAACTGGCAGAAAAACTTGAAATATTAGTTCGTGATGAAAATATGAATTTAGAGGAATCATCGAGCACCGGAGGTATCTGCCGTTTTGAAGGGAAATACATTCTGATTCTTAATTCCAAGGCTACAGTCAAAGATAAGATTCATGTTATGATTAAAGCACTACGGCAATTTGATGTCAGTGAGATCTATATAAAACCGATTATCCGGGAATTGTTGGAAGGATATAAGAATGACTGTATTGAATAGAAAGACAGCTTTATTTGCAATCATTGCCTTCATTTTAAGTTTAAACATAGCTCTTGCCGGCCCAATTGACGATTGTGAGGAATATGCCAAGCTTGGCATACCAGGCAAGAATGGAGAACTACTCTGTAGAAAAGGTTTTCTTTTAGCCCATAGCTCTGAATATAAAACGCCCATATGGGTTATTGAACATCTGACAGCGGAAAAAGCAAAAGGCAATATTCCACGATATAATAAGTTTCAACCTGATCCCGATTTGGAAGAAGGAAAACGAGCAGAACTCTCAGATTATAAAAAAAGTGGTTATGACAGAGGACACATGGCACCATCTGCTGATATGCGCTGGGATCAACAGGCGATGGTGGAATGTTTTTATCTTTCCAATATGGTGCCCCAAGTCGGCAAAGGTATGAATCAAGGGATATGGAAGAACCTGGAAGAGTATATCCGGGGATGGGCAATTGATCGAAATGAGTTATATGTTTTTACCGGACCAATTTATGAAGACGGAGTTAAAGAAACAATTGGAAATAACAAAGTGGCAGTACCGACACATCTCTATAAGATAGTATATGATCCAAATAAAGCAGAAGCCATTGCCTTCATCATGCCCAATGAGAAATTAGAAACGAAGAACATGCCTAACTATATTGTGACGATCCGGGAAGTAGAATCAAAGACAGGACTAGATTTCTTGTCCAATATTAACAAACAAGATCAGGATATCATCGAGACGAATAAGGCACAAGGACTGTGGTAAACATATAGAAAGGAAAACATTTAATGGCGGAAAAACTTGATCCAAAAGAACTCGTCAACTTCAAAGAATTGCTGATGTCCGAAGTCATTCAATCGGAAGCACTGATCAATCTTCTGGACAAAAAAGGCATCATCAGCAAACAGGAACTGCTGGAAGAAATGAAAAGAGTTCACGCAACCATGATTGAATCAAAAACATGAGGTAATGTTTATGCATTTATATCCTTACGTGATTATATTTTTAGGCGCTGTTGCACTAACCCTATTCCTCATCGCCAGAGACCGTAATGGTAGTGTAAAGGCGGTATTGCTTAAAATTATTCCCAGCTTTTTGTTCATAGCAGTAGCCTTTGTTTCATTTATTGCCAACCCAAGTCCTGGTGTAACTGCTTTTTTTATGCTGATTACTATGGGCCTTATCTGCGGACTGATTGGCGATATTGTTTTAGACCTCAAAATATTATATTCAGAATCATCCTCGCTATATCAACATGGTGGAATGGTGGCATTTCTTGCAGGCCATTTATTCTATTTGGCCGCATTGATCATGTATTTCGGATTCAATTGGATTCCATTAATATTTGCTGTTGTAATTGCATTGGCAATTATATTAATCAGCATCTATATTCTCAAAGTCGATTTCAAAGAACATACCATTGATTCCTATCTTTATTCATTCTTCCTTTCGTACATGATGACACAGGCATGCTACGCAGCGGTTATTCAGGGCTATGCGGCAGCTACTTTATTGCTTGCAGTTGGCTCTGTATTGTTTTTGCTGTCCGATGTTGTTCTCATAGGCGTATACTATCAAAACAAAGACTCGAGTGCGTACATTGCAATTAACCATATACTTTATTATGCCGCTCAATATGCCATTGCATTAAGCATTTTGTATCTGGGTGTTTAATTTAAAGCTAATATCAACAGGGCTGGATGATGACAGCTTCCTGAAGTACACAAAACGTTAACGTTGATGAAAATGCTTGATTTCAATCGTTAATAAATAATGCCTTTTCTCCCATGATTATGATATAAACGACATGGATGTTCCCGGGTGGATGAAACGGGGGGCTTGCGGGAACGTTGGTTACTGTGGAATCAGGAACCAACTTCTAATACCGAAATAGTGCATTAATTTGTAGCTCACCACTTAAAACTGTGCACGCCGTATTTCTATACCAACCTCGACTCAAACATAATAAGGAAAGGATCACCAATGGAAGCTAATGTGTATGTCTGGACAGACTGGATATTTAACATCTACACATTGATTGCGTGGGTTGTCTTTGTTGTAATCGGAGTTGTTATGGGCTTCAAACAGAAGATCACCGTCTTTCGGGATTATAATGATTTGGGGCTAGTCTTTTTACTGGGTCTGGTTCCTATAATTCTCATGTATGTTTTTTCATTTGCATCAAAGGATAACCATAAAATAGGTTTCATATTTATTGCCATTGTTGAATCTGTTCTTTTTTTATGGATTGTTATCAGAACCATTCAAGATAATCAAAATCCTCTAGGTATTTTATTTGCGTTAGTCACAAAGATTTCTCTTTCCGTATTATTTATCATTAATCTACTTAACTTTGTGACACCTTCTGGTAAAACAGGTTCAAACAGGGCTTCTTCTCGGCGCACAGGCTTTGCATTTCTCCTTGTCCTATCCCCAATTGTTTTTGCTCTTGTCAGGAATAAAGAGGGAATATTTAATCCGGAAAGAACCCTTGCAAGTCGCGGAATTAGAGTATAACTTTTGTTTAAGTATATGTGATCAAAATGAGAAAGGGGAATAACAAATGAGCTATGATGTATTTTTAAGCTACTCGAGGCAGGATGAGAAATTTGTTGTAACTTTAAGGGATTTGCTTGAAAAAAATGGAGTCCGCTGCTGGCGAGATAAAGATAACATCGGCCTTGGGAATTGGGCGGAAAAAATTGTCGACGCTATCGATAATGTGCCCATTGTAATTCTTGTATTCTCTTCAAATTCACAGAATAGCGAAAATGTCCTAAAAGAGTTAACGCTCTCTGCACAAAATAAATGCCTATTAATTCCGGTTCGGATTGAAGACATTGCACCTGAACGAGCTTTTAAATATCATTTAGCTACGCCAAACGTTATTGATATTTTAGACAGTCAAGTCGATCATCTTAATTCTGTCGCTGAGAGGATTAAAGAACAAGTTGATTTATTTAGCCAACGAGAAAAAAAGGAGACAAAAGTAACTGAATCTGAAAACAGATCTAATGAGGAAGCACTATTAAAAGTTCTACGTATGGCGTATGAAGATGGTCAAATAACGGATATTGAACGAGATACAATAAATAACCTAACAAGGGATCTTTGCATTTCTATTGACCGAGCAAAGGACTTAGAGGCGAGGGTAAAGAGTGAGATAGATGAAGCAAACATTAGTTTTAAAGGGACTATAGTTCAAAGTGACCCTGTTGTCGTTGGAGATAATGCATGGCCCAATGTGGGCATTAAATTCTTAAAATTAGTTAGAGAAACAATGGATCCTGCTCGATTGCCATTCATCCCAAATGAAATTGCGCAGGATGATGATATTGCAGAAGAGAATTGGGTCTATTGGCAGATCAATGAAAAATATTTCATTTCAGTCTCTCTGACCAAGAGACGCCTGGATAGGATAAATGTTGTATGGGGAATCTATTCAGAAAGCGAAAAAAGAGATCCACTGTTCAGACAGACTTGTGATGAATTTAACCTGATCCCAGAGGCGCTTGATTCAAAAGGTGGTTTTCATGTTAAAGATCATTATTATGAATTGAACTCTGAAGAAATAGGAAACCTTGGCTTTGAAACCATAAAAAGAGTGTCATTTGCGGAATTGGCTGATCTTGGGTTCGCTAAATATGTTGCCGAACAACTTGTGACATTTATAAATTTGATTTGGAGTGTCGCGAGCAAAAAACTCCTATAATAAAGACTCAAGAATGTGAACATATCTATCATAACAGAAACGTTAGATGAATATTAAAGGCAGATCAATGGCGTCTGTACCCATTATGATAGGTGTCACAGGGCATCGTGACATTTACGAAGAAGATTATCAGGAGTTAAAGAGGCGGGTACAATCTATTTTTGCTGATCTTAAAGCTAAGTATCCATTTACGCCCCTCTCATTAATATCCTCTCTTGCAGAAGGTGCCGACCGTATTGCTGCGGAAGTAGCTATCGAGAATAGTATGCAACTTATTGTCCCGTTGCCGCTCCCCCAAGATGAATACGAAAGAGACTTTGAATCCAGTTCATCAAAAGAAAATTTTACAAAGCTTCTTTCCAAAGCATTTTCATCATTTGTAATTCCCATCGTTCAAGGAAACACCATTAATTCAATCAAGGACTACGGACCTGCCCGTGATCGACAGTATTTCGCAGCAGGCCAGTTCATGGTTGAGCATTGCCAGATTCTGATTGCCTTGTGGGATGGTATTCTCAATGAGAAACTCGGTGGTACAGCAGACATCGTAGAACTTCAGTTATCGGGCGATACGACAAGGGCTGACAACGAGGATATCATATTTAATCCCATCCAGACCGGTCCTGTCTATCATATTGTAACTCGTCGCAAATCGGAAAATGGATCCATAAGGCCTGATACAGGCTTTTTTCAGCAATTCCTGTCGCACGATACATTCCCGTCATTTAATCAATTTGCAGTAAACATTCTATATCCACTCAATGAAGACAACACGGGATCTCGAGAAGAAGAGCAGCAGCGAGTCTTTACATGTATTGATGCATTTAACTGCGATGCGATCACGCTTGCCAATGAACTTGCGACACAATCAAAGCAGTCGGTGGAATGGCTTATGTCGATTCCAACGTCATCTCCCGGGCAGCATACAGATAGTAAGTTCACAAAGGAGGATCTTTCCGGACCACAGAAGGAATTGCTTGAGCGATTTGCAATTGCGGATGCTATGGCAATCCATTTTCAAAAGGATACCTATGCCGCCCTATATGCCATCGCATGTTTTGTACCGCTTATAGTCTTCTTTTTTGAAATGTACCTGAGCATTTCTTCGGCACTGATTGTCATTTTAGGATATCTTGCACCAATGGCGTGCGCCTATGGTGTTTACTACTGGTCAAAGCAACGCAAAAATCAAGAAAAATTCCTCGATTACCGGGCGCTTGCAGAAGGATTACGCGTTCAATTTTTTTGGAGACTGGCTGGATTGCGCGAATCTGTCGCTTCTGACTATCTGGGCAAGCAACAGAGTGAGCTTGATTGGATTCGTCAAGCCATCAGGAATTGGAATCTTTTAACTGGTTTTGTCAACGATTGTAACAAGCCCATCCATATAGAAGCTCTTCAAGCAGTTAAAACATACTGGGTGCAAGGACAATCACACTACTATAGAAATGCTGCCATTAAACAGAAGAAAAAAATGGAAAGATTAAACTTAATTTCTAAAGTATTCTTCAGCATTGCTATGTTTGTTTTAACACCCGCAATGCTTATTATTCACAAGTTTAAGCTTGGTGGCGATTTGTTAGACAATTGGATGCAAGTTGCCACACCTGCCTCATTCGTCATTGCCGGTGCCATAAATTATTACAATGATAAAATGCTCTTTTCTGCACAAGCGAAACAATACATACGGATGGGGGCGCTCTTTAATAAGGCGCTTAAGCTCCTGGAGTCAAATCCTGACAATGAATTACAGAGCCGTGATGTATTACTCAAGCTCGGTAAGGAAGCCATCGCCGAAAATGGGGACTGGCTATTGATGCACCGCGAACGTCCTATTGAGGTTCCACAGGGGTAACTTTATGAAAAAACATAGTGTCTCTTCATTTACTGCCTTTGGGCGCTGGAATCGTAAATACTCCTGGTGGTTGGTCATCGGTCTGTTGGTGACGGCTGTAATTCTGGTTATTACTGGCGTTATATTAATTATTGTCGGTAAACCAGAGCAGCAAAAGCTCTTGTTTACTATTGCCAAGTTTTTAGGGGCGGGGGGAACAGCACTAGGTTCTATTCAGGCATTCTGGAAGCAAATTCGGGAAAAATACGAACTGATCCGCCTTCAGCAGACTTCTGGCCATGTGGTCATCAGCGGTCTCGGAGACAAGGGAATGCGCCTGATGAGCAGTTTTCTAGTAAAAGGATACCGTGTGGTTGTTATAGAGTCCAAGAAAGATCATCCCGACATTCCGGGCTGCAGGGAACGTGGTGTATTAGTTTTGATAGGTGACGCTTCGGACCAGGTCATGCTGGATGAAGCAAATACTGCAAAAGCAAAATATCTTTTTGCCGTCACAGGGAGTGACAATGCCAATATTAAAATAGCAAGTGAGGGAAAGCTGCTGGCAGAAACCGCTTACAGAAATGATTCGACGGTTAATTTGCGCTGTTATACCCATATTACCAGTTCAAGTTTGCGATCAATTTTCGCCCACCATGATCTCTTTGCAAGAACCTATAACGAATTCGATGCCAGTATCTTCAACATCTACGAAACATCTGCCCGTGTTATCTTGGAAAAATACCCTCCTGACCTGTATGCCAGAAAACAAGGACTGTCAGATAAAACCATCTCTTTTGTCATAATTGGATTCAGCAGGATGGGAGAGCACATCATTAAACAGGCTGCACGAATCGGGCATTACGCCGAGTGGCAGCGACTGGAAATTAACGTCGTTGATCGAAATATCAAAACAAACTCTGAGAAGTTTCTTGCGGTTTATGGTGATGGGGCGAAACCTCCATCTTTTATTGTCCCTGGTGTTAATATCCGTTTTATCGATCATGATCCCGAATGCCTTCTGTCGATAGAAGAGATTACCTGTTCAAAACCGGCTGCTGTATATATTGCGTTAGATGATGATTCGACTGGTGTTTCTCTTGCTATGCGGATTCGATCTCTTCTTCCCTCAGACGACATACCGATTGTAGTCTGCATGAGATCTTCTTTGTCTGAACTCATGGAGGGAAACGAATCGCAATATACATTAGACCTGAATATACAGGGTTTCAATATTTATGATGCTGCTTGTGGTTATCAGGTCCTAATGGACGAGGTAACAGATGAGTTGGCGCGAACAATCCACTCAGCATACGTCAATACTCAGATTCCTTTCAATGAAAACGACTTCAAAGAAAGCAAACCTCTTGATTTTATTCATGCCGTGTTAAAGGACATCCCCGAATTGACGGACTTCAAGGAACAAGATCCCATAGCCTCTCTCAATCGAATCCTGAAGATGCCAAGTCTCTATGATCGAATCTTTAAGAAACGCGGCACGGTTTTGGCACCGAGGTTTGAAAAGCTGGCAACTCGGACGTCTTCAATAAGGAGCAAACTTTTCCATGAGCTCACCATTACGGAACAGACACAGTTATTCCGGCTGAATGCATCCTTGCTTGATGCAGCCTACCCGATGCATTATCCCCAGAAAAAGAGAGATAATATTTCGTTGGTAGTATGGGAGGAACTCAACGAAGTCATGAAGGACGCGAATCGCTGGCCGGCTGATCATCTTTCGGTCAAGCTTCGCGCTATCGGTTGTGATGGTCAAGATTTGACTCCTCTAGCTAATATTGCTCACAACCATGTTTTTTTTGAAATGCTGTCAGAGATGGAACACAGGCGGTGGATGGCTGAAAGACTTATGGATGGGTGGCGTTATGGTCTGGTAAGAAACAACGAGAAAAAAATCCATCCAATGATCATCCCTTATGCACAACTCTCTGAAAGCGAGAAGCAAAAGGACAAGGACATGCTTGAAAATATCAGGAACCTTCTGGCCAGTCCCGGATGGCAGAAGCAAAGACAATTCATGAACGATAGTGAAAAGCAGAACTAATCTGTTGACGGAGGCACTATGGCTAGAACAGAAAAAAAGGAAGTATTTATTAGTTATACAACAAGAACAGAAAAGAATAAGAATGATGCCCAGTATTTATGCAATCTGCTTGAGGGCGCAGGTATTTCCTGTTGGATTGCCCCGCGAGATATCGGAGCAGGCCAACAGTGGGCTAACGCCATCATGGCAGGAATTAGCGAAACGGACATTCTTGCCCTGCTTGTTTCTGAGGCATCTATGGGATCGGCGGAGTGCGCTAAAGAAGTGGATATTGCCAATAGCGATAAAAAGATGTTGCTTCCGATACGCATTGAAGATTCACCGTTAAAAGAGGCGTTCAAATACCATCTTTCTGATAAGCAATGGGTCGATGCTTTAGAAGGGGAAGGCAGCGAGCGTTTTCAAGCGGCTGTCGATGCCATTCTTGTCATGCTGAACAAGGAATCCGTTGATAAAGGAGATATGGACGGCGGCATATCAGGAGCTGCTCGACTATTGGCAAACAATTTAAACGGCAAATATAGGCTGCGTCTGGATACCATCAATGCCATGTTTTCTATTCAGAAGGGAGCGACTCAAGATGTTGTCCTCTTTTTTCCCATTAGAATAGGCGCCACAGGTGTTGATCTGATATTCAAATTTAGCACACAGAAAAAAACAATAGATATATATGCAGATTCAGCATCAGATGGAGATCCCCTCAAATATCCCTTTGTAACATTTTTTCAAAAAGAAAAAAGCGAAACATTTAAAGATGTCAAGAGGATTCCCGGGGCAAGGCGCTGGAATTTTGTCGCTTTATTGAAGGAAGAACCATTAACAAACAAACTTGCTGGCCATTCCTTGGAAAAATGTTTTGATTTATTCAAAGATAATATTGAAGCTTTTTCTGATAAAATTTTCCCCGGACTGCTCGACTGGATTGACTATGCAGGAAAGGTGGAGAAAACCATCAGTCGGCTGGAAGAAAAGCTGAAAGAAATCTTTCCCGAAACAGAAGACTGGATGGTAGGCGCTCCGGAGGGGGAACGATTAAGCGGTTTTAGGCAGTATGGCAAACTTAACGTCTTCAAAAAGGATTGGCAGCCGCAGTCAGATAACTACCGGGGGCGCGGCTTGTTGTCTTTCACCCTGGAAAGCGGAGGACATTTTTTGAACGGCTTGTATATCGGCATCCTCAAATATGAAAGTTGGATGACATTAGGTGATTGGGAGTCACGCATTACAGATAGGGCAATAAAAATAATGGAACAGACGGAAAAGCCGGAACCATATTGGCCGTGGTGGCAACTACTTGATGGAAAATGGCGCAATAGTGGAATTGCCGATATTTCATTTGACTGGCAAGATGACCTTGACGGTTTCATTGAATATTGTGTGGGGAAATTTAAAAAATTGAAGGATTTGGAAGTGATAATTGGTGATGCCTGTAATGACATCCCAAGAATGCAATTAGCAAATCCCCTTGTAATGGAGGAAGAAAGAAGAACCTGGAATAACGGTCTTTATATCTATAATTATCTCAGAATGATTACTGAAAAATGCAATCAAAAGGCAAGTGAAGCAGGGATGACATTTTCGTTTATGTCCAGGAATCTTGATTGTGAGTGGATTACGTTAGAAACTTATTTAACTTTTAAGGTTGAAGAATTTGATGCAGTTGCTGCATTTACATGCACGAAAAAAAATATGGCAGTTATGTTCAAGAACTTAGAGCCGCCTGATTTTGAAACGGAGATTATCAAGGCGTTTATTAAAAATCGTGGCCTATACACAATACCTAAGAATATAACAGTATCTGATGATTTTGAAGGAAAAAGTATAGCAGAATGGCTTGCTCGTTACGAATCTTTCGTAACCGAAGAAATTGACAAGATCCTGCCTGAATTTATTATGCTCAGAAACCATCTGGAAGCGGTTAAAAACCTTGTGACGCATGCATGCAAAGTATTGGAGCAGTTTCTTGTGAGTGAAACAGGAGTATGGAAAGTTGAAAATAAAGCCATTTCACTGGAAAAAATGGCTCCCATTTCAATCTGGCATTCGACATGGCGCAAAAGTGGCGCAAACGACGATGACCTCCCCCCCGTCATGCTGCAGATTATTCCGACGGAACCATGCTTTGATGGCCTCGTTGTCTCCCTGAAGCAAAACGAGCAAATTGACCCGAAATTCGAGCATCAGCTGGGGATGTTATGCGGCGCCTGCGAATTCGCATTCGGAAAAAGTCATGACACGGGGAATCTTTACGGAATCTGGAGTGCAAATTTGGCTAACTTTACAAAAACAGGGGGAAGTAACTTTGATTGGATTAACGATGGTTCCTGGCCTCTTATTGCAGGTGAAAGGTGTATATTTTTTGATGAGACAATGGAAGGGCTAGCCAAAAATATTTTAAAAATGGAGCCCCTGATTAAGAAACTGTGCAATGATCACAACTACCAGGTTCATTTCATTGGAGAACTTCAAAACTTGATAGATGGGCTGACCAATACACTAAAAACGCTTTTCCCTGAGAAAGATGGATGGAAGATGTATACCAATGCAAAAACCATGGAAAAGTATGCGGGGATATCTTTCTATAAAGAAGCCTGGAAAAAACCAGACCAGGATAAAAGCACATATTGTCTTACACTTCAGGCTGGAACTAATGATTTTGATAATCTCTTCTATGGTATCCAATCATGCGACAGCACAATAAATGCTCAAAACACCGATTTCAGTGAGAAAATAAAAAAAATATTTTTATCTGGAAGATCAGAAAGGGGGTGGCCGTGGTGGCAGTATGCTGATGCACAGTTTAGGAATACTGCTGGAACGGAAAAGAAGGTAATAGATGAAAAAAACCAATATGAGATGCAGTCGTATTTTAAGGAAAAGTTCAAAATCATGAAAGAGCAAGTAACTCCATTGATAGATGAATTACTTGCAGATAATTCTGAGAAAAAAACAAAAGAAGAAAGCAGTGAGGTTATGCCGGCTTGACCACTGACAAGATCAAGGTTTCCATCTGTAACTACTATACGGAAATGTTCGGCGGCAAAAGGCAGTTGTTGATGCCCAAGTACCAGCGTCCATTCTCCTGGGAGGAGAAGCACATCGAGGACTTCTGGAACGACTTGGTATTTGCCATTGAAGAAGCGGAATACCTGCCCTACTTGTTGGGTAGCATCTATCTTGCCAAGGTCAGTTATGCCCAGCTGGATGAATATGTAAATCAGGACATCCTGCGCCACGAGCTGCTGGCGCAGTTGGACACAGGCAACGACTTCTATTTTGTCATCGATGGCCAGCAGCGCACCATAACCTTTTTTCTCTTTCTCCTCGCCTTTCAGGATGCCGCCATCGTGTCGCATATCTTCAATGCCGCTATTCCCAAACTGATCCCCGGCAAGGTGGACCACGAGTATTTCCTGCATCTTGTTAGTGGCACAGCGATAGAGCCGAAGACGAAAAGCAATCGTCGCATCAGGGTAACTTACGACTATTTCCGCCGCCGGCTGGCGGATTTTCCGCGCCGGGACGACTTAAAGCGGTTTGTTCAGCAGAATCTTCAAGTCGTACAGATATTGGTCGAGGATAACCTAGAACTGGCGGGAACCCTGTTCGTTTCTCAAACCGATCGGGGCAAGCGATTGACCAATACGGAAAAGCTCAAGAGCACCCTGATGTTCTACGCACAGAAGGTTGAAAAGGATATTGACCTGGACCGTGATATTGATAACATGTTCGGCGGACTTTTTGAAACCATAGAGCTTCTCTGTTCGCTCAAAATCTATCCTAAGCCGGAGAGCGCCGAGGCCGACGTCATACGGATTCTAAACTTCATGCTGCTCCGGGAAGGCTTCTACCGGAAGTACCTGAACGACCTGCTCAATGATGAAGGAGACAATAAACGCAAGGTAGAGGTTTGGTACGAATCCGGCGAAGACAGGATTTACGAGTCCATTAATAAGGTGTTCCGCGAAACGTTGGTGCTGCAGAATGACAACATCAAAGTCATTATCCCATATCTGGCGGACAAGATCCGTAGCATCATATCTTTCCTGCGCTATGTTGCTGACACGGCAGTCCCCTGTGAATTGGCTTATAGTCACAAAGACCCTTATATTGCCAAGACCTGGTATCCATTCAAACAGCTTTTCAGCATCCTGGGGCTGTCGGTATTTAGCAAGGCGCTGCTGGTTGAGATATATAAAAATACACCTCCACAAACCATGTCCATGCTTGAACCGGGACAGAGTATTCCCAAGACGGGGGAGATGGCCGCCATCAATCTGTTTGAGGAGATTGACCGGATCAAGGGAGCAAATGCCAAGCTTGCTGCACTGACAGCTGAATCTGGGGTTTCACGGGACATTGAGCTGATTAGACCATATAGGGACCTATTCGGATTTTTGAAAGACCGATATGGAATGTGCATTGGACAAATTGACGAATTCAGTCAGTTTGCCTCGAAGCCGGTAACGATCTTCAATCTTATTGAAGAAAACGAGCTCGCAATCTGGACTATCGGAAAGCGTCCGGTCGGTAGCTTCGTCTGGGAATCTAACTATGTGGATAAAATTGTCGACCATGTCCGCAATTTTTCCTTTGGATATAAAAAGGAATATCTTGTCTGAGATCTGGGGTATGGAAACTTCAAGTATGTCCTCTATGAATATGAACGCATGGTTTATGACTACTCAGATGAAGAATTGAGTAGGATTTTCGACTATGACATAGATGAGGATGACGGCATCCAGATACAGCGTGAACACGTATTTTCACAGAACGCCGTGAATTATCAGGAATTGAAGGATGTCTGGCTGAAGTCGACAAATGAGAACTATGACGACTGGATATGGAAGATTGGCAATATTGCTCTTCTGGAGCACACGATCAACATCGGCAATGCGGGCAATAAACAGATCTGGGAGAAGGCTGATTATTATCGACAGAGTGTTTTCAAAGGGACCAAGAAGCTTGCCGAAGAAATAAAACAATTGAAGACATTGGTCGATTTAACTCTTCTGTCAGTGTCTGAAACCGAAAAACAGATGATTATGCATCTCCCGTTTAAGATTCTCTTTGAAATTAGGGAAATGGAATTGCTGGCATTTGTTTTCTATAGGTTTTCTTGAAAAAACTGTTAAAGGGGCTTGCTGTGCGGAACCATGCAGAACAAATGATCCTTGACCTTGAAAAAGAAGGGTCAATTATCACCTATGGTCATTTTGAAAGAATGGTTATTGGTGTTTTAATTGAGCTCTTTCCAATATAGGGGGTGCTTTGACAGCAATTCAGGGTAGAATATGTGACCTGCTTCCACTTCTACGTAGCTGCTATTACCATCAAGATATGAATGGTTCATGGTCTATTAAGGCAGTACTGCAAACAGTTTCGCCTGAATTTAATTATGAATAACTTGAAGAGGTACACGATGGAATGGAAGCACAGGCAGCGTTTTTTGAAGCGATACATCCAGATACAGCAACAAAACGTAAGGAAACATTGCGCAAGCATATGCTGAATTACTGTGGTCAAAATACATTAGCCATGGTGAAGATTGTCCATTACTTTAGCAGTAGAATTTGAAAGAGAAGATCGTCCTAGGGGCATATAAATAATAAAGTTAGCTTAAACCGGAATAATTATTTTACCTCAGTATAATAGATAAAGGGAAAAATTTAATGGCCAGCTTCAATACGCACATTTCTGCCGGCGTAGTTTTAGGTGGTGCAGCTTTGATATTCATCTTATCTAACGGGCTTCTCCCTCAGCCCAAAGCATTTTTAATCACCGTGGCCATAGCAATCGGCTCGATTTTACCAGATTTGGACTCGGACACTTCCGTGCCTTTTCACGTTGCCTCATCATTGCTTTCATTGGCCGTAGGTGCATTAACATACAGCTATTTCAAAGCTATACTATCCGATAACGGTGAAATTATATTGCGAGTTATAATTGCTGTGCTGGCAGTTAAGTTCGTGATTAGTCCTATTATAAAAAAGATGACCACTCATAGGGGAATTTGGCATTCAATACCAGCTGCGGTTATTATAACGCTTGGATCATTCCTTGCTTTACAGGTAGTCGATTTAGGTATGAGGTTGAGGTTTTATATAGCCATTGCCCTAGGCGCAGGTTATCTAAGTCATCTCGTGCTTGATGAAGGCAGCTCGCTTTTTTATTTTAAATTTCTAATTTTCTGGTCACCTAAAAAATCACTGGGATCTGCCCTAAAATTAGTAGTCGAATCAAAAGCATTAACTTTAATTGCATATACGATTATATTTGGACTTCTTATTGTATCATATCCTTACTTCAAAGTATTGTTGTGAAAGTATATTTGAAAAGATACAGAATTCACTTAAATGATGTTCATTCTCTTATGATTAAAGCAGAAAATGACAAAATAACCCTATGAGCATAAGACTATCCAAAACAAAATATCTTAACGGGTTACAGTGTAAAAAGCTGCTTTGGTATATTTATAATGAATCGGAATCCATTCCTGAACCGGATGAATCCACTCAAGCCATATTTTCACAGGGACATCTCGTAGGCGACTATTCAAAGAAATTATTTCCAGAAGGTATAGAAGTTGATCATAGCAAATCATTTGAAGAAGGCCTGAAATCAACCAGGGAACTTATACTAAAAAGAGTCCCAATATTTGAAGCGGCTTTGGCATATAAGAATTGCTATGCAAGGGCGGATATTTTAGAACCGACTGGCTGGGGCAAGTGGAACTTGATTGAAGTTAAAAGTTCGACAGACTTGAAGGATGTTAATTACGCTGATATTGGTTTTCAATATTATGTTTATTCCGGAGCCGGGATAAAGATAGATAAATGTTATTTAATGTGCATTGATAATACTTATGTTCGCAAGGGAGATATAGATCCTTATAAATTATTTAAAAAGATTGATGTTACTAAAGAAATAAAAACATCATACAGTAAGGCAATTGAAAATGATGTTGTAGAAATGGTTAAAGCTATTACCGCTGAAACATGTCCCGAGATAGGCATTGGCACACATTGCAATGATCCATACGAGTGCCCAATAATAGATATATGCTGGTCATTCCTGCCGGAAAGAAATGTATTCTTGCTTTACAGAAACAAGAACCTTCCCCTAGCCTTGATTAAAGATGACATCCTTGATTTAGTTAAAATACCTGACAAAATTAAGCTAAACGAAAAGAATCAAATACAGGTTGATTGTGAAAAATCGAAGAAACCTTATGTTGATTTGGAGATGGTAAAAGGGTTTTTAGATACAATTCAATATCCTGCTTATTACATGGATTTTGAGACATGTTCTTCAGGTATTCCGATGTTCGATGATTCCAAACCTTATCAGCAAATCCCCTTCCAATTCTCCGTGCATGTTGTTAAAGAAAAAGGGGCCAGACCAGAACATTTTTCATTTCTGGCAGATGGAACTAATGATCCGCGTCCGGAGTTTATGGCAAAGCTAAACGAAGTTATGGGCGCCAAAGGTTCTGTAATTGCATATAATGCTGGTTTTGAGATAGGTATTCTTAAAAGATGTACCGATGTCCTTCCCGAATATAAAAAATGGGTGGCATCTATAGAAGAAAGAATTGTTGATTTACTTCAGCCTTTCAGGGATTTTGCTTATTATCATCCCAAGCAGGATGGCAGTTGTTCGCTCAAGAAAGTATTGCCGGTACTTACAGGTAAGTCATATGATGATATGGAGATTGGTGATGGTGGGACAGCTAGTAGCGAATATTTAAGGGTTACATTTTCAGAAGATAATGAAGATAGGGCCAAGGTCAGAAAGTTACTGGAAGAATATTGTGGATTAGATACCATGGGTATGGTTGATATCGTAGAGAAGTTATACAAGTTTACATGACAGTGCTATCAAAGAAGATCCCTTAAAAAGTATGGAGACATATAGCAAATGAACAAGGGTAATCAGTGGATAGGTGTTGATCTTGATGGGACGCTGGCTGAATACAATGATTGGATAGGTATTGAACACATCGGTAAACCTATACTACCAATGCTGGACCGAGTGAAAAGTTGGATTGCCGAAGGGAAATGCGTCAAGATATTTACAGCCAGAGTGACACATGGGGATGAAGCAATACGATATATCCATGAATGGCTTGTTGCACATGGTTTGCCGAAACTTGAAGTTACCAATGTAAAAGACTTTGATATGGTTGAGCTTTGGGATGATCGTTGTGTTAGCGTAGCAACAAACACAGGGATGCTAAGATAAGTTGCATGAAAAGCTAATGGAGTTACTCCTAGGTATTTAGACCCTTGGTAAGTAAGTTTGACAGGATTTCTAATGCAAGTATGCATTCACCGTGGTGCTAAAGAGATTGGAGGAAGTTGCGTTGAAATTATTTCTAATGGTCAACGGCTGATCATTGATCTTGGCTTACCGCTTGATGCCAAAAAGAATGATGCTAAATATTTGCCTGATATTTCTGGTTTTGATGGCAACGATGATTCGCTTTTGGCAATACTGATTTCACATCCTCATTTAGATCATTTTGGGTTACTTGCTCATATCAGCAGCAAGATACCTATAATAATGGGTGCTAATGCTCGAAGAATATTAACACAAGCATCCCGTTTTTTACCAAGTAATTGGCCAATACCTGCCGATGGCTTGAATCTGAAATCTGAAATACCCATTGAACTTGGACCTTTCAAAGTTACACCTTTTTTAATTGACCATTCCGGATATGATGCTTATTCGCTCTTGATTGAAGCAGATGGAAAACGTTTATTATATAGCGGTGATTTCAGGATGCATGGTCGAAAGGCTAAACTGACAGAAAGATTAATCGCCAATCCACCGGAGTGCATTGATGTTTTATTATTAGAGGGCTCTACTCTCGGTAGATTAAAAAAGCATGAATCTTTCCCACGTGAAGAAGACATTGAGCAGAAGTTTGTAAATACTCTTACAAATGCAAGCGGCCTTACTCTTGTGCATACCTCCTCCCAAAATATTGACCGCATTGTTTCCATTTTCAAGGCTAGCAAGAGAACCGGAAAAACCTTGGTTATTGACCTTTATACTGCCATCATTCTTGAGGCTACTGGGAATAAGAATATCCCGCAATCATTTTGGCCAAAGATAGCTCTTTATATTCCGCAATCGCAACGGGTTCAAATAAAAAATAATCAATGGTTTGATCTTTTAAAAAAACACTCTCAAAACCGAATCTTTATTGATAACCTGAAAGAAATATCAACCAAATACGTCTTACTTTTTCGGCCACTACATATGCGGGATCTTGAAAAAGCGGATTTGTGCAAAGATTCTGTATATGTCTATTCTCAATGGGAAGGTTATTGGGAACAAGAATCTTTCTCTTATTTGCGAGAATGGTTAGCAAAACATAATATACCCAAAGTGAGCATTCATACCTCAGGACATGCGAGCATTGATGATTTGAATCTATTTGCCGAAGCATTGAAACCAACCAAAATTGTTCCAATCCATACTTTCATGCCGGAAAAATATAGTGAAATATTTAGAAATGTTCAATTACACTCCAATGGCGAATATTGGGAGGTTTAACTATGAGCGTTTTTATCGATGACTGCCAAAATACAATTTCCAAAGTACAGGAGCTCTTAAAACAAAATACGGAGTGGCAAACAAGATATTTGACGTATGCAAAAGAAATAAATGCCAACTTGGAAACAATCAGAACTTACAAAAAAAAATTCCATGAATGGGCGCCTTTATATTTATACATGAATGTGACAGAGGCCAAACGTGGCATGAAATTTAGTTTGCGCTATTTAGGTCAAGATGTCGCAAAGCTTAAAGTGGGTAAAGATAAAATAACTATTTCAACAAAAGATTATGATGAAAAAAATAACAGAGATTTTAAATGTAATGTTCAATTAGGAAACGATGTTGAATGGAAGTCAAATGAGGCAAAAGATTTCAGAAAATATTTTTCTGCTTGTTCCAAAAGAACAAACATTTCCGGGAAAAAAAATGACGAACATAGAATTGAAAGTTTATTATTAACCGAGTTTTCAAAAAGGAGCAGTAAAAATAAAATTTTAAGCCACATCCAGCCCGTTAGGATTGCAGAGATTGCCCGCTTTCAAATGCCCATTCCTTTAAGCGCCAACAAAATAAAAAAAGTGGAATATCGTAAGGATCATGATGGTCATGTTGATATTATGTCCCGCATTGGATTGGGGGGGAAGCAGACAAAACTTTGTATTATGGAACTTAAGGATGAAAATATTTCAAAAGAACCACCGGCAAAGGCAATCCAACAAGGTTTGGCTTACGCTACTTTCATAAGAGAACTTTTAAGAAGCGGTAGCGGTGAAAAATGGTGGAATATATTTGGTTTTAAAGGGAAACCATCCAAAGAAATTGAATTATATGTCGCTTGCGTAATGCCTTCAATAACTAATAATGACAAATCTATTGCAGGCACAATAATTAAAAATGATCAGGATAGCTTTCATTTACACTACATGTATTTCAAAGAAGATAATGAGATCATTGATATTGAGACTTCGTTAAAACAATGTATCGCAAAATAATATACATAAAAAGAACACGGGGGCTTCACGACATTATAAACACATCTATATGCCAAATGACTAAGGCAGGGGGAACAGTTTATAGAATCCCGCGAAATATTGCGTATGGCTCTCCTAATTAATTTTAGACTTCGGCAAATTCACACCGATCCTACCTTTCCAGCGGTATCTAACGGTACAATATTGTCTTCAATTGCTGTCCATTTTTGCATCGTGCAGTTCGTTTTATCGGGTTTGTAAGACTTTAAGTACCCGTCCCCATAGCTTAGTCATATTTAAAGATTTGAAGTGGCAATCCTCACTGCAATTCCAGGCTCAAATGTGTGTAGTGGTAGATGTTACAAACAGTCATTCTTTTCATTCTTTACTTTCCGGCCATAAATTTACTCTGATCCACATTCTTATTTCATAATATGAATACGAACGTTTATAGTGTGGCACTAATGACATATAAATATGTTTGACATACATATTATATTATTATAAAGCTTAAATCAGTTTTAAGCGTATTCATTTTACTATGAGTAAAAACTGACGAAAAGAGGGAAGGTGTCATGAGCAAAAAGGCGATCAACAGGGAAAGAACTCAGAGCAAGGTGATCGGCTATCTCCGAGTGAGCACGGTCAGTCAAGATCTTGAAAAAAACAAAACGGACATTTTGAAATATGCCAACGACAACAAGCTGGGTAACGTCGATTTTGTTGAGGAGGTTGTCTCGGGGAAAGTATCGTGGAAGGCACGCAAGATCAAAGAGGTGATTGACTCGCTGGGGAAGGACGATTGGCTGATTGTTGCGGAACTAAGTAGGCTCGGGCGTTCGATGCTGGAAATTATGGAGATCATCGGCGAAGCGAAGCGGCAGGAGATCAACATCCATGCGATCAAAAATAACTGGACACTCAATGGCAGTATCGAAAGCAAGATCCTGTTGATGGTGTTTTCAATGGCGTCCGAGATCGAGCGGGATCTTATCAGCTCAAGGACAACGGAGGCTTTGCGAGTAAGAAAAGCAGCAGGTGTCCAGCTGGGCAGACCGAAAGGTCCGGGGAAAAGCAAACTGGATCGGGATCAGGAGGAAATCATCGCATTGCTCAGAGACGGGGTGCCGAAGACGAGGGTGGCGAAAAAATACGGGACGTCCGTTGTAAATCTCTATAATTGGATCTCAAAGAATCGCCTTGATATCGCGGCAAGAGGATAGAAAAACAACATGATGGTTATGTGCTCTGGAGGGTGCAGTGCAGTCTGAATTTCTCGTGCGCTTGCACAGAGAACTCATTTCAGTAGGGCCTTGATTTGTCCTGACCTATATTTGACTTGACAGATAGTGTCAAATTAAGCCTTGTCTTGATAATCGGTACATCTACTTATCAATAAAATTTGATCAGATAGAATTTATTGATAACTATTTGAAAGGTACAACGCGCGGTTACGCCGACGTGCTTGACGCAGACTCGTATTTTAGCGATTTTGGTTCCCTTTTAAAGTCATTGCCTTATATCAAAAACACTCCCGTTAGGCTTCAACCGTTTTGTTGGGTGGCGTATTTGAATCGTTTATTTAAAATTTAGCATCAAATGACTGTCGGTTAACTATTTAGTTGTAAGAGCTTTTTTGAACTGCTGGTCAGTTACCATTGCTCTAAAAGCTTTAGTGATCAACTCGCCAACTTGACCTTCGTATGCTGATTCAGAATGTTGCGTTACCGGGCTTGTGGTCACAGTAAAATGTTTTTGAGCTGCAATAATACCATCTCGATAAACTTCCGCTTTAAAGGAAAGTTCCGAATTACATATTTCATAGAATACAATTTTTAAAGCTGGCATTCCTTTTGGACTTTTGATCTTCATCCCTTCGTCGTCGGTATCACCTACTTTGGTTTTGGTGACAATTACTTTGACCTTATTGTGCGGAGCCCAAAATGAGCCGAATGATCTACCTTCTTCTTCTTGAGTAGTGACTCCGATCGCGTTAAAATTTTTTACAAAACAATCTTTAAGAAATTCCGCGACATCATCAGTTCGGAATTTTACTGTTTTATCACGACTGCTAAAAACGTAATTTGTTGTTGAATTGTCATTATTGACAAAGGAACTGATAAAGACTGATTTTCCTGAATATTCAGAAAAATCCTCACTGTTCAGCGCTGGGTTATAACGGCTTGTCTTCAATACCACAGTACTTGCACATCCGAAAACAAAGGCCACGCATAACATTACACTTGCAGCACGTTTAAACCTCATATAGAAGACTCCTCATTTTTTTGGTTAATAATAAATGCTTCACTATCTTGATTATTGTCGCCGCTCTATTCGGCTGAAACAGTCTTTTGTCTTTTCGTTTCAGCCGAACGTTTAATATACCCACCGGGTATTTTCCGATATTTTGTGCAAGACTACTTCATTTCAAAAAAAATGAAAAGTTAAAATGTATCATGAAATCAACATAATTGAATTTTCCTCACCGGGTATTTTGTGATAATAAAGACCAAAAGCCCGGCGGGTAATTTATGGGAGATTTGTCCACTGTAAAGAAAACCGGCTTTAATGAGTACCATGTGAAACAGTGCATATCATCGAAAAATAATGGAGGATCACTTTCAGGAAGCAAAAATTGCATTTGTCACCTACAAATACTTATCTTTGATAATTGCAAATATTGATAATTGTGATTTGAAAGATACAATGTGAAGAATGAACTGGCAGTGGTAACGGCTACGAAGAAGTAAGATATTTACATCTCTGGCTTTGGCATTTTCATATCATCACCTTTCTGCATATTAATCCGTTATGTATGCTATTCTATAAGATTTCTATTTTATGATATTTCCTGTCTTAAACTTGATACATTGCTACCCACTAGGGTAGGAGACGAAATACTTTTATATTGGGAAGATATTTGCGGAACAGCTCGGTGGTTATGCCGCAGTCATCAAAAAGGATATCAATGTTATTATCTTCCGCTGTGAACAACTTGTAAATATAGAGTTTTGCACCGGGATTCATATCAGGCGGAATTCGTTTTAAATCTAAATTATTTAGCTCCGGACTTAAAATAAGTTTGTTATACGTTACGCCATAATCCCACAATTCTCTGGCCGTTTCGATATCATTTTGGGGTGAACAAGTTCGGGAGGAAACTATAAATACCTTGTGTTTGCTTGCTTGCAAGCTCTTAGTCAACCATTGGAAAAAATCAGGCGCCTTATCAATTGTTCCGTCTATATCAATCTGTATATTCATAATATTGCCTTAATGAAAGTCATGCAAATATTAAACGCACCCCAGTTCGTTTTCTATTATCCAATTAAATTATCATTTTCTCTAATAATGCACGCTCTGCTGCAAATATTATTTTTTATCCGGAGTAGTAACAATGAAGTATTGGTCATGAAACACCTTGGCAACCTTGACAATTAAGAATTTGCTTTTCCTGGAAGGGAGTATAGGAAAGGCATCACTAGTTGTCAATGAAGAACTGACCATAAAATGTGTTGGATTCTAGTTACGTTTATTGCCTGGTGTGAATTGCATTTATTATTGTGATACCTCAATGATCATGGTAATGTCTTCTCCAGGGTTTCAAAGCATGATAACTATTAATCCTCGACAGTATAATCATATCGTCTTTTTTACCGGCGCAGGGATGTCTGCGGAAAGCGGTGTTCCTACCTACCGTGGACACGGCGGCATATGGAACAAGTATCGCTGGGAGGAGTATGCCTGTCAGGAAGCATTTGACGCCGATCCCGAAAAGGTTCTGAAATTCCACGAACTGAGACGGGCGGCAGTCCTCGCCTGTAAACCTCATGCCGGACATGTTACAATCGCCGCATTGGAGAAGAAGTACAATCGGATCACAGTGGTGACGCAGAATATTGACGGAATTCATCAGAGGGCTGGTAGTAGGAACGTTATCGAGCTGCACGGAAGCCTCTGGCGTTTGCGTTGCCATTGTGATGGCACATTAGAAGATATTGGCGAAAAATATAAAAGCTATCGATGCGAAAAGTGCGGACATTGGCTCAGACCAGATATTATCTGGTTTGGGGACGCACTCGATCAAAGTGTAATAAACGAAGCGGTTTCCGCGATCCGGCGTTGTGACCTTTTTATAAGCATCGGAACCTCCGGAGTTGTCTATCCGGCTGCAGGGTTCCCACGATTCGCAAAAGAGAATAATGCCCGATGCATCGAAATTAATCCCGAGGCGAATGACATGTCATTCCTTTATGATGAAGCGATCCGAGATGCGGCGGGCAAAGCACTGCCGGAACTCTTCTTGAAGTCATTAGAAGAAAATTAATTTGATATTGCCCGTTATTGCTCTCTGTTCTTGATCCATCTTATTCTCGTGTTACTGTCCTAAATTGTAGAAACCTAGCGTTCTGTTCCAATATTGCATAGATGGTCATCTAAACAAAATTAATAAATTAATTTTCTGCTGCTTGAGTATTTAACGGCGTATCACTGCCTGAATTTTTAATCACCTCCATCATACCCTGCATCATAGAACCGATCGCTTCTTCCGGTTTGTTAGATACCATTTTTTGCATAGCGTTGCTAAAAGTTGACATCATTTTAATGGCTTGTACTTTTTCATTATATTCTTTAATTTTTGCTTGATTGTCTTTATCATTCATTAATTCATTTCTTAATTGTGTTGTTTGTTTAATGGTTTCATCAACTTTTTTTCTTTCATTCTCAACTGCTTGTCTCTTTTCCCTATTATTTAGCAGTTCATTAATCCTTTTGGCAACATCGTCAGGATCTGCAGTTATGCTCGCTTCCATCCAATATTTTTCACCATCCCACTTCTCACGTAAAACCTTAGCCTGAACAACACCAGCTGATAATGATGTTATTTCGCTTTTTTTAAGTTGATAATTAACAACTTCCCTATTACTTTCCATGTATGTTCCCATTTCCTCCAGTAGCAATCTTTTAACCTGCTCCAATGCCAATATACGACATGTTTGTTTACTATCCACCTCACTTGCCTGGTAGGTGTATTCCTTAATGAAGGTTTTTGTTTCCGCAAAGGTAAGATTAGGAATCAATAGTATTAGCAAAAAAATATTCATTATAATTCGTGTGAGGGTAGATTTCATGTTAGGTACTCCTATGAACAAAATAATTAAACATTATCATCCATAACCGCCTTCAGTCTGTAGTATTTTACTTCATAGGTATTTCTATTCTTCCAGCAGTTTGGCTTCCATAATTATTTTCTGACCCTTATAGTTGCACTACACGTTAAGCAAGGTTTGCATTTTTGAGGGAGAAGTTCACTGACACAAACTACAAATCGATGAGTATTTATTATCGATTCAATGAACCTTTAATATTTATTAAAAGTCACTATTTGATCCTTACACCTTCTGGTGGCCACTTAACTTTTTGACGAAAGCGGTGTGTCAATTTTTTGAAGTCAGGGGTATTCCTTATATTATCAAAATCCCTGTCATCTTTTGCATCATCTTGTAAATCGGGATTTATTTGTATTGCTTTAGATAAGTCTTGTATAGATTTTGTAATATTTTTATAAAGCGAATATATGCAAGCACGGTTGTAATAAGCAATTGCCAATTGCGGATTTATTTCAATTGCCTTATTATAATCAGAGATTGCTTCACTATATTTGCTAAGCTTGGCATATGTGTCTCCACGGTTGCAATAAGCATCTGCAAGGTCTGGATCTAGTTCAATTGCTTTACTGAAATCACTATTTGCTTCACTATATTTATGAATTTTGAAATATGTAACGCCACGATTAAAATAAGCATCTCCAAATTCTGGATTCAGTTCAATTGCTTTATTATAATCAATAATTGCTTCACTATATTTGCTAAGCATGGCATATGTGGCTCCACGAGAATTGAACGATCTCGCATATTGGGGATTCAGTTTAATTGCCTTGCTATAATGATTTATTGCTGAATTGTATTCTTTCACTGCATAATACATATCTCCACTATGCAATGAATCTATTGTTGACAGTTCATTTATTACATTCTTCTGCAACGAATCTATTGTTGATAGTTCATTTATTGCTATATCGTATTTTTGTTTTTGTTTTTGTCTTTCCTCCCCTTTTGAGAGTTTTAAATCTTCTCTTAGCTTATTGTTTTCCTCTAGTATAGCAGTTGCTCTTTGATTAAGTTCTAAAAGCTTTCTCGATTTATCACGGTCTTTACGAAGATTATCAATTGACTTGACGACATCATCCGGGTCTGCCGCTATTTTTGTTTTTATCCAATATGTTTGACCATTCCATTTCTCATCTACAATCTCAGTTTTTACAATACCCGCTGTTAACGATGTTATTTCACTTTTCTTCAGTTGATAATTAACAACTTCTCTATAACTTTCCAAATATGTCCCTAATTCCTCTAAAAGTAATCGTTTAACTTGTTCCATTGCTAATATACGACATGTTTGCTTACTGTCCACCTCACTTGCTTGGTAGGTGTATTCCTTAATAAATGTTTTTGTTTCCGAAAAGGCAATATTAGGAACCAATAGCATAAGCAAGAAGATGGTCAGTGTAATTCTCATTAAGGTAATATTCATACTGTAATGTTTCTGAATAGGCATTTCTATTCTTCCGGTAGCTTTGCTTCCATAATTATTTCTGCTGTATCTTCTTCAGTGGAGAATTTTGTTTTGCCAACTTGGTAGGCTTTTTTCACTAGGCCTTGTACTGATTTCTTTACGCTCTGCTCACGGGTTTGATAATTTTCGATATACTTTTTCGCTTCCAAATCTACTCCCTTTGTAATCTCGAGAATCTTTACCTGTGCATCCATGATGGCATTATCTTCAGCGTCTTTCTTCCATATGTGTTTAGGAAAGGACTTATTAGCAGCACCGAATCCACTGACACGAATAATCCGTTTACCCCAGTCAATTTCTCCGCCTTTGACCTTCTCAATCGCATCCGCTGCTTTGGCATCAGTTCTCTTATTCCATTCATTTAGAGATACTTTTCCGTCTTCTCTTTCTGGTTGGTTCCCCTTCGATTGCATTTTGATAAGATTTTCTACTTCATCAGGTTGGATTGTCGCGGCGACAGACACACAGTATTCCCTCTCTTTTTTCTCTTCTTTGGTGACCTTCATGTTATGAAGATACCCCCTACTTGCTGAAATGATCGAATCCTTCTTCAGTTCGAAATTCTCCACTCTGGTCGTGGATGCGACATATGTAATATAGTTTTCCATAGCATTGCGTTTAGCCAATTCGGTTGCCATCTTCTTCGCGGAAAGAGGTGTTTCATTGTCACCGAACTGGTAGCAGGCCGAACCAGTAACAGAGTGATCCTGTTTTGCGACAGCCAAAGAGGATAATATCAAAATTAAAAATACTATAAGATATGGAACAAATTTTTTCATAAAACCTCCTTGAAATGATAAACTATTTTTATTACCCGATGCGATATAAACAATCTGACAATGTATTTGCATCCAATGTATAGTAATTGATGACGTATTAACTAACTCCGATACTCATACGACTATTATGAAAACAAATAATATTTAATGAAGGACGTTAATCTTTAACCTCTTAATTATAGGACAATATTTGCATTAAATCAATAATTATTATAGAATTCATTTTTATCTTTAATTCCTTCTATAAGGCAGGAGGAATCTTTTTACTAATAAACATCAAAGATCTGCCCCTATAATATCATCTTAATGTTAAAGCCCAGCTTTGGATACTATGTTTGAATTCCAGAAATAGGGCGTATACGGCGAACAGGTACGAATGAAATTATACGTATCTTGCAGACCCTTTGCGCCGAGCTCCTTTTTATATTTATCGATAACAACTTTAACAAAATCATCGAATCCTAATTTCCATTTTATGAGTTCCGACCAATACGCTGTAGCTTTTGTCGTGACAGTGGATGTAAGTTCCTGCAGAATACATATTGCCTGATCTCGGAAAAACAATATGCCATAGGTGTTTGGCAAACATCGCTTCTCCAAATCGAATACTGGGTGATAGAAAAGCTCTGGAGTATTACCGTTCTTTCTCCGAACATATTCGTCTATTAATCCAGTGTTATATAAATATCTGGAAGCACAGGCAGTGACAACCGCATATTCAACATGATTCTGTGGTTTGATTTTATTAAAGGCATATGTCATGGCCTGTATATCCTCTTCAGTAAGCAAAGTGTCATTTATTGCACATTGGTGACTTATTGCGGCGATGAGCCGCTCCAGGGCATCAGTATTCGGTTTATGATTTATACTTATTGGAATTACAGCACATGACGCGAGAACTAATGAGTTACGTATTAAATCTCTTCTGTTTATTGTTGCTTCCCACATTCTAATACCTCCTATGCTTTGCACGCACTCTGGATACTTTCATGCTATCTAATTTTTCAATGCAATTTACCGTGTCCAAGCACTTGGACACGCCCTTCCGGAAATATATGTTTAATACCTGCGACATTATCTCTTCTTACGTTTATTTTGCCTTTCTTGAGCTGCTTTTTCTGTATACTTTTGAAGTATAGGTTCTGTTAAATTAAATATTGCCCAATCATCTTTATCAGCGTCTCTTGTCTTTGTTTCATCATGTTGCGGCAATATTAATGCCGGTATATCTTCCTGCGTAGTTATGAACCGGCATCTTTCACCTTTCTGAAGACCGACCATTGTTACATGAGTGAAAAATGCTTCCCAATCAGCATCCCCATCTGTTTTAGCTTTAAGTTCTCCCCGTATGTACTTTTCGGCGCAGTAGCCTTTCTTTGCAGAGTAATAAATTATTGTGAGCCAACATTGATTGCTAAACTCGTTTGTATATCTCATTTCCCATTGACCAATTGTTTGCTCCAATGTCTCCAGAACGGGAACATACGAACTGACACCGGCTATTAATTTGTTATCATCAAAGCTCATATAGACAACCCTGTTGGGGAACACACGCAATTCCGGCCAATCTTCAATTTCCAAATGATTTGGAATAAAAGAATAAATTGTATTATTTATCACAGCCATGACTTTCTGCTTTTACTAATAAAGCTTATCGACTCAGTACCATATGATAAAAAGATACTTATCCCTTTGAAGCTTTTGTTGTCCACTTAACGGATCTTTTCTTGGGTTTAGCTGGAAAAGAATCCAAAAACTTCAACATTCGTTTACGCACGGATGGAATTATTTCTTCCCATTCTATATCGAACATCGCGCCTTCGGGGAAAATCCATGCCGGAGCAGCATTGGGTGCGTAAGAATGATGACAACATTGCAGTTGCTCAATTCTGTAGTTGATGATGTCGATCTTATTGTCGCAGCAAATCACATATATTTCATAAGCTGCTGCACCGGCTTCAAAAAACAATCTATGCTCTTCACCGCCTATTTCTAGGGGTTCATACCTTTGGCAATAAACAATTTTATTGTCCGTATCTTTATTGATAACTTTCACAGGTAAAGTGTCTGCATCAGTTTTGATTTGCTTTCCAATATAATGATCCGGTGTTTTCATAGATTTCTCTTTCCTCCATTTTCCAATAAAAAAGCTCTGGGCTAAAATCCATAGCGCCAGAGCTGTTGGGTTTTAGCATATTGTTTTACGACGGTTGCAAGTACCAAATCCCGTCGTGGCACGCTAAACTTATTGCCAAAATAAAAAAAGCCCATGCTTAGGGACACGGGCTACGAATATCGATCTTCATTCTGCCAGCCTTTAGCACATTTATATAGCGGAGCAAGTAACCTATTAACTCACCGCTTTAAAAACATATTACGGCAGCCTGAATAAAATAGCAAGAAAATAATATTGAAACAGCAACAGACTTCAAAAACCCCAGCCACTAATGCTTCCAGACGGTGCCTGTCAGTATTTTCGTTTATGGCGGACTGTATTATATTTTCATGAATGCGTTTACGTGTCCAAACGCTTGGACACGGGGTAGTAATATAAATACTTATCACCGGTGTTTTAAAATAGGATTAAACGTTCTTTTTTACGTAATGCACTTGCACACTTTATTGCTGTATTATTTTCTTGTAAACACCATCTTAACCTTAACCTTTCCAAACCTATTCTTAACCTATTACAATGAGGCTCTATTCCTTATCCAGCAAGCATTCCAGACAGTTTTTATGCTGTAATAATACTATTTATATATTTTGTGTAAATTTACACGAAATTAAGCATTAAATCGTATGCCTCTTCACTTAATCGTTTTCTTAATTCTAGCGGTGTTGCCAGATTATCAAACATCTATTTCTCTGTCCTTTAATACCCAAATCATCTTTTTATTGATTCATTGTATTAATGACAGAATAGAATGCTTTCAGGGGTGGGTCGATTTTGGATGCCCTATATTATTTGCAGCGGTATTAAAAAGTGGGCTTTAAAGTGCCTTTATTCACGAAATATGTGCATTTCCTCAGCACATGACAACGATTTAATATACGTCTTCCCTTCCACCACATAAATATAATCTGCTATGTTACTATCAGCGATCATATTAAGATTCTGCATTATCTTTCCCTTGTTATAAACACATCTATTGGAATAAAGCTTTGCTTGCCGTTCTATCTCTTTTTGTACATGCGGCCTGTCCAGTATCCTACCACCTAATGTACATGCACTGGTAAGATTTGTATTCTTATACACTTTGGCATATACCTGTGTTGCATTATGGCCGTTTGATAAGTACTCTGCCACAAACATAATCTCTTGTGGTGTAGCTATTCCTGCTGCTGTTTTTCGTCTTGTAAAACCCATTTTAATCCAAACCTTTCCGTACCTGATCCGTACCTATCTTTCCTATGCCAAAACGAACATCCTATACATGAATCAGGATAAATTCCTTTACAGTTCTCATACACATTAGTTATTGCAATAGGTATGTATGTTTCTTATATTTGGTGAGTATATGCCGCCAATGCTGCAAGTAAATAATCATAGGATTTCTGGGAGAAAGGGACGGTCTTCTTCACTTGAAACTACGGCTGAATGGAAACAATTATAAAGATACAAAAAAGCCCCTCGAAGAATAATATCTATTCAGAGGGGCTAACGAGATCCACATATGCCGTCTTGTCTTTTAACTGGAGTCCATCATTTAAGATCTGGTCTATAAAGGGTGACAAGCACCACAAAGACCTGTATTATTTGTCGTTAACATCCAGTAGAATAGACTCAATACGTACATCGCAGAATCTCGACTGCTTTTGCATATCTTTCAAAGAACTTAAATATAACAAAAAAAGTGCTGCAATGCTTGTTTATAAGCTGTAGTCAGCTCATTAAAATGCTTTTTTCGGCAGTTCACGATCACTGTCAATATTTCGCAATGTTCTTTGTTTTACCTCCAAGTGAAATGATGTAACTTCCATTAAAATCGGGATACACAATTCAACTCGTGCATTGCAGCACCTTCATGGTCTTGATCATATTATAAGGCTGGCCATTGCTAATGTCAATGGGTGCAGGTTTCACAGGTCAAATCAAATTCAAGATAATAGCTATAGTGTCCAAGCGTTTGGACACGGAGAAGCGATTAATTTCCCAGCAGCATTATAAAGTAGGTAAGTATCGGGTTGGACGGATGAATTATGATGATAAAAGAATTGACAGAGCTGGTAACTTCTGTTGTGTTGTCTATGTATTTATGGGTTTCAATGTGGATTTCTTATGGGAATCGTGATAGAAATAATAATTGTTAATGCATTAGTGGCAAATTATAAAGTCTTTATATCTCTATACAGGATCCATATAAATATTGGAATGAATCATGGATAATTTAAACGAAATAATCGAAGAAATCATAAAGTTCAGAGATGAACGCGACTGGAAGCAATTTCACGATTCAAAAAACTTGGCCACAGCAATTTCCATTGAAGCTGCAGAGCTAAATGAATTGTTTCTTTGGAAAACAGTGGAAGAGTCTGAACAGGTTGATAAGGTAAAACTTAAAGAAGAATTGGCAGACATTATGATTTACTCCCTATTGCTGACACATAAGCACGGTTTTGATGTCGAAAAAATCATTTTAGAAAAGATTTCTAAAAATTCAAAAAAATACCCTGTTAAAAAAGCGAAAGGTAATGCAAATAAATATAACAACTTATAGATACTTTGTACTTTAAAACATTTACAAATGATAACAGCGTCTCAATAATCTACTTCACTCGGAGCTAAGCTGGTGATTGTTTATTCTTCTACGAAAGCAAAATTTCAAGAAGACGTTATGACAAATGACATCGGTAATATTATTTACGATGCTTACAAAGCTGCGACAAAGAGGAAGACAAGTAAGTCAGAGATAAGTTCTTGGATCAATTCACTACAATACATGGATCGTGTTTTAAACGATAAAGATATTCCGATGGAGTCAGGTGTTGCGATTGAGTATCACATTCCGCAGTCTTCCAAACGCATCGACTTTATATTGACGGGAACAGATGAGCAAAATCGAGAATCAGTAATTCTCATAGAACTCAAACAGTGGCAACATGCAACTTTGACAACAAAAGACGCTATAGTTAGCACACGTTTTCAATACGGAGAAACAGAAAGACCCCACCCATCATATCAAGCTTGGTCCTACAAACGGCTTTTAGAAGATTTCAACCAGACTGTACAACAAGAAAAAATACAGCTTTACCCCTGCGCCTATCTTCATAATTATGAGCAGGACGATGTTATTACCAACGAATTTTATAGTGAGTACATTCAAAAAGCCCCCATTTTTCTTAAAAACGATGCTCTGAAACTACGAGAGTTTATAAAAACTAACGTTAAATACGGTGATAAAGCCAAAATAATGTATCGAATTGATCATGGCAAGATAAGACCATCAAAGAACCTTGCTGATCATCTCGCATCAATGCTGCAAGGTAACGAAGAGTTCGTTATGATAGATGACCAAAAAGTCGTCTATGAAACTGCAATCAAACACGCCAAGGAATCTTCTGCAAAAAACAAAAACGTATTGATCGTTGAGGGTGGCCCGGGGACAGGAAAGTCAGTAGTTGCAATTAATCTGCTTGTTGAACTAACAAAGCAAGAACTCGTTGCTCAATATATTACCCGTAACTCAGCACCTCGATTAGTTTATGAGGCCATGCTCACCAACTCATTTAAAAAATCACATATTTCAAATATGTTTAATGGTTCGGGCTCTTATCATTCCATTGCGGCAAACAGTTTTGATTGTTTGATTGTTGATGAAGCACACAGGCTCAATGCAAAATCGGGTATGTTTAGCAATCTTGGAGAAAATCAGATTAAGGAGATAATAACTGCCAGTAAGTTTAGCGTATTTTTTATCGATGAAGACCAAAAAGTAACCCTCAAAGACATTGGAGATAAGGAAGAAATCCGCCGCTGGGCAAATAAACTAAAAGCAAATGTTGCCGAACTTAAACTTGAGTCACAGTTTCGATGTAATGGTTCAGATGGATACCTTGCCTGGCTTGACAATACACTTCAGATTCGAGAAACGGCAAACAATACTCTTAAAATTGATGACTATGATTTTCACATTATTGATAGCCCACTTGAACTGCACAATATTATAAGCGAGAAGAACAAAGAAAAGAATAAAGCTAGATTGGTCGCAGGTTACTGCTGGAAATGGATAAGTAAACGTAACCACCAACTCAAAGATATTGTCATTGATGGTTATAGGGCGACGTGGAATCTTGACACTGACGGGCAAGCATGGATTATCAAACCTGATTCAGTTAGTGAAGTTGGTTGTATACATACTTGTCAGGGACTAGAATTAGATTACATTGGTGTCATAGTTGGTCCTGATTTATTGGCTCGAGATGGTAAAATCATTACACAACCAAAAGAAAGAGCTGGCACGGATAAATCAATACACGGATGGAAATCTCTTTTTCAAGAAAATCCGGTCTCTACGATGATGCGTTTGGATATGATTATCAAAAATACTTATCGAACGCTCATGACACGTGGGCAAAAAGGCTGCTATGTTTATTTTTGCGACAAAAACACAGAGAGTTATTTTAGATCGCGAATCGAAAGTTAAATGTTACCTATGGCTGATAATCAAATAACCGCTCAAAAATTAAAGCTTGGATTAGCTAAAGGTAAAACAGAAAAACATACTGCAGATGAGGAAAGTTAAAATGCTAAAAGAAATACTAGAAACAATAAGTCAAGATTATAAATATACCTATACCTCGCCTAATGTCTTTCACTTAATCACGCAAGAAGGACCAAATGTCATAAAAACGCTTGGACACATATCAAATGACTATAAAATTTACGGCGGTTACGGGAAAGGGAATATTGCTCGTGTGCCATGGATTGTAATTTGCGATACAAGTGTCACCACTTCTGCACAGAGAGGATACTACATAGTCTATTTGTTTAATGCTGAAAATAGAGGTGTATACATATCTTTGAATCAAGGCTGGACTGATTACGAAAATAACTATGGAACTAGACAAGGCAAAATTGAGATAAAAAATACTGCATTAAATTACCGTAACTTAGTTGATTTATCTTCGTCATCTTTTAATACATTTAATATGGATTTAGACGCTGATACTACTTTGGCTTTGGGGTATGAATTGGGACATATATGCGGAAAGTTGTATCCTTCCAATAATATTCCCCCAGACAATATCTTAATCAATGATTTAAGAAACTTGATGAGCGTATATGATAATTTAAAGCGTTTGTTGTTGCAATATAATCTCCCAATTACGCAAACAACAAACATTGTTAATATAATAAAAGAAGAGGATGAACTGCTTAATGAGGCAAAATATCAAAAAGATGTTGAAAGGGCAGAAGCTTTATCAATACCAAATATACCACAGCCAAAACCGTCTTTATCATCAAGAGGTGGTGCCACAGGTTGGGCTACAAAACCGGGAATAGGAAAGAGAGTCCTTGAAGAGAAAAATTATCAATGTGAAGTTAATAGGAATCATAATACATTTACATCTGATGTAACAGGCATGAATTACGTTGAATGTCACCATTTAATACCTATGAAAAATCAGGACAGCTTCCAAAATAGTTTAGATGTCCCAGGAAATATTGTTGCCTTATGTCCAAATTGTCATAGATTATTTCACCATGCAAAAAATGATGAGAAGGTAAAGTTAATAAGAAAGTTTCATCAAGAGAGAGAAAACAAATTAAGAGATTTTGGTATTCCTATAACAATAGATAATTTAATAAATTATTATATATTACAAACAAACATATAGCGAAATGAAAACCAGGATAAAATATTTTCACTGCGGGGAGCAGTTGCAAAAGACGCTTGCAAGAGAAATCAATGAAGTCGAATTGGTTATCAGCAAAGTGCAGTGGCTTCCTTCATTCCAATATAGCGAAAATGGCAACACTTATGAACATCAGACTGCATATAACAAAGCATTATCCGCACAGTTTAATAATCTCAATTGGGAACCCCAACCCCTGCTTCGAGTAAACCCCAAATTGATTGGTGATTTCCGAAAAGGACTTGTCTTTGTTGAAATCCAATTCGGGAACAGCTCTACGTTATACAGGGACTACTACAAATTCCAGTACGGTTTGGCTAATGGACTCCTATCTTTAGCAGTGCTTATTGTTCCAACAAGATCAAGTACGTTTTTTTCCACAAGACCAAAAAGCGTTCAGAATATGGCAGAATATGATTCGGCAGATAATTATTTGACCGTGCTACCCATCAATGTACCTGTGCTTTTGGTAGGCCTGCTACCTGAAAACTGAACACCCTGTAAGTCAACCTAGATGACTGTTTAACGCACGGATGCTTTTGCTGCATTATATCAAACAGAATATTAAGGAATAGTTCGTAATGTCAGATTTTTATGAAGTAGAACCTACATTAGAAAATTATTGGCGAGCTATAATCCTCTTTGGTCGCAATGTCGCCTCATACAAGTTTGCTCTTGCCAAAGCAATGTATGAGTTCAAAGACAACCCTGATGATTTAATTTCACTAGAGCGTTTGGCTGAACCATTTAGCCGCAACCTTTGTGAACACTTACAACATTCTCCCAAGCAAGTAACATCAAGATCGAGTAAGTTCCTTGATGCCTGTTCCCAATATAGCCAAAACCAGATGACGAAGGACGAGCTAATTGCAATTACTATCAGACTTGGATTCAATAATGTCATTGATGCTTTCCATTTCGTTAATCAAAAGGATGTTCCCAAACGGTTTTTTCTTGATGAGCGAAAAAACAATGGTGGCATCCGTATAACAGATAGTTTTTTCCGCTTGGCAGAGAGTAACGAGTTTAGTTTTTTTACACGAGAAACAGAGGCAAGATGGCGACTCGTTGAAGAGGGTTGGAAGGCAGGTTTATCTCGAAGCCTTATTTCGATTGAATATGATAAAGATTTGCAGATGCTGTTCACTGGTAGAAAAGAACGCAGAGTGAATATTACTTCGTGCCGTGATAGCCTGAATGGTTATCAGAAAGGTAGGTGTTTCTATTGCTTCCAACCTATTACTATCAATGCCGGTGATGATAATTTTACAGATGTTGATCATTTTCTTCCTTGGATGCTCAAAGATGCACTTCCCAATGTGAATGGTGTCTGGAATTTAGTGCTAGCTTGTCAAGAATGTAACAGAGGCTTGGATGGTAAATTTGCAAGAGTGCCTTCTTTGGATTTACTTATGCGTTTGCATAAACGAAATGAATATTTTATAGAAAGTCAATTACCTTTACGTGAGACTATGATCCAACAAAGCGGAAATAATGAGTCTGCTCGTCGGTCTTTTCTTCAGACCCAGTATAATATTGCCAAGCACATGCTTATTCATTCATGGCAACCAGCGATTAGAGGAATAATAGAGTTTTAGAATGAGTATTGATTATTACGAACAGAATGCCGACAAGTTTTGCGATGATACTTTCGATATAGATATGACCAGTATCTATGAACCTTTTTTGTCACGATTAGTCCCAAGTGCGCATATTTTGGATGCAGGCTGCGGTTCAGGTAGGGATAGTAAATTCTTTGCAGGATTGGGATACAAGGTCACAGCATTTGATGCCTCTGAGCAGATAGTCAACCGTGCACGTCAACTGACAGGCTGTGATATACAGTGTAGAAGATTTGACCAGGTGAATGAAATTAATGTTTATGACGGCATTTGGTCTTGTGCTTCTCTGTTGCATATTCCTTTATCCAATTTACCAAAAATAATGCAGTGCCTTGCTAGTTCACTTAAAAATAAGGGTGTTTGGTATCTGTCTTTTAAGTACGGTCATGATGAGCGAGAGAAAGATGGAAGACACTTTACTGACCTTGATGAAAAAAGATTAAGATTAATATTGAAGCAGCTTGTGGATATTTCTATCGATAGCATATGGACAACAAAAGATAAGCGCATCGAACGTGACGATATATGGCTAAACGCAATATTACTAAAGAGAGAAGCAATATAATGATAGTAACGGAATATTATCATGGTTAATCAGCATCGTCAGATTTGGGATCGCTTTTGTGAGTGTCATAATGTACAGAGCTCTTGGGTACAACTGTTTGCGACTTCAATTGACGGTATCGTCATGACTAAGTGTATCGGCAAACTCAAACAGCGATCAGTTCTTTGCCGGAGCGATGCAATGGAACAACTAGTGCGCATCGAGTGTGCCAAGTTAATTGCAGATTGGAAAGCGAAGACTCGGAAATACGATGGACTTATTTACCTCATGGCTGTTGAAGAAGCTGGTCATGTTGTGCCTCTATATATAGGCAAGACCGAAACGTTTGGCAAAGGTGATGGTAATTTATCTGCCAATATAAAAGGCCTTGAAAAAGACACGTCCAAGTTCGCACGCTGGGGTGATAACTATGCTTATCACATTGGTGACCTAAGTGCAGTCGTGCTCCCTGGGCATGATCCAAAGCATATCGAGCGCAAATATAGAGCATGGGCAGACGCACTATTCAAGGATTATCCGTCAGAAACAGCCATGCTACGACGGCCAGTTTACTTTTGGGCCAGAGCATGGTCTGGCAGTGAGGTGGGAGCGTTGGAGGAATTAGGTCCAACAAGGCTAACGTTTCTTGAATACCAGCTTATTGGTGTCGCAAGTTCAGCGTTTGGCGCGTCGCTGCTCAACCGTGAAGGACAAAATCGATAATGGTACTAATTGTCAGCCAAGGCTACCTCAAGAGAATCCGCAGCGGGTAAATGTGAGGTATTTGTAGCTGAAAGTGAGCGGTCGATAGCTTTCAAAATAATACTCTGTTCCAAACGGTATTCATTATGACATCAACTCTAAAGGACCGTATGTTTTCTTTACAGCGGACAAATTTCCCATGAAAACCCAAAATCTGTATTTTCAACAACGTTGTTTTTAAAGGATTTATTGCTTTTCTTTCTGCCCCGAATAGTTTAACATTGCAGGCAAAATTCGGAAAAAGCCAACCAAGACATATTAATTGTTGGCCATAGAAAAAGGCACACGGGATGAAATCATTGACCATTGATGGCCAGTGCGCTTCACTAGCAATGAGAACCACAGACTATCTAAGACATTCAGAGGAGGAATAGTAATATATGAACTACGCATTCATTCACGCGGCAGACATTCACTATCGCAAAGACGCACCTGAAGGTGCATCAAGTATAATGAAGGCGTTTCTGGAAGACTTGGGTAAGCAGACGAAAGCCTTGCCTAATCACCAATTCTACATCGCTTTCGCCGGTGATATTGTTCGAGAAGGAGAGGACAACAGCGCTTTCGAGGCCTTTATTCGCGAGATAGATGGCCAATTAGACACCATAGGGCTGAAAAGAGATGTCAGGATTATTGCTCCTGGAAACCACGATCTTAACCGTCGCGCTGTAGAGGATGCGTTTGACCAGTGCACGCAGGCGCATAAAGATCACACTGGAGAAGAAGAAAAATTTAATGATTTCATCAATAAATCAACTTTACTGACGGGGCACTTCTCAAACTACGAAAAATTTGTCCGTCAATTTGCACGATGTGATGAGTCCTTTAATGCATGGGGTTGGGGGTGTAAATTAAATGAAGACATTGGGGTATACTGCCTAAACACAGCCCTCTGCTCGTTTGGTGGTTTAAGAGATATCAAAGACGAGGGGAGGTTGGCATGCTACACACGGGGCTTAGTCGAGTGGTGTAGAAATACGACTTATCCTGTAAGAATCTTACTGCACCACCATCCTTTGGATCACCTCAATTCTTGGAGTCAGACTGAACTTCAGCACATCATCGAGAATAATTTCACAATATGTCTCTCCGGCCACAATCACCTCCCTGAATTATTCTACAGTCACGTTCCGCAAAAAGCGCTAATATGCACAGCTCCGCCGCTTTTTTGTGGCAAGGAAACCTCTTTGGCATATTCCATTATTCTTATTGAGAACAATGCGCCATCCGCCATTCTCTACCGTGAGTACTCTGGTGGCACATTCTTCCCAAGCTGCCGCCTCGCTAAAACCGACAACGGCAGGGTTGAATTGGGAAACCCTTACCTACGGTATCTCCGAGAGATGGAACTACAACTCCAACATGCACTTGAGGCTTTCAAAGGGCAACCGATTGTATTCGTTGAACCAACGCTTTCAAAGAAACGGGAGTTCACTGACGACCCAAATGAACTCCGGCCATTGATCGAATCACCTTGCGACACGCTGATTGTTGCCCCCCGAGAGTTCGGATTAACATGTCTCGGCCTGCATATGCGACTAGAGGCATTTAAAAAGAACAACTTTTGGATATACATTGATGCAGTACACACAAAAGCTAGGAAAATCTCCGATTTTATCGACGAGGAACTTCTGCATTACAACCAAAGTTTATCTGACCTCAAATGTATTGTTCTGGATAGTTGGGATGCCGTCAGTATTGACCACATCACAATGGTAAAGAATATCACCTCTAAACTCCCGGATATGCCTCTGGTTATTCTCGCTGAAGATTCTCTAGACCTCGACACCTCAGGAAATCTATCCAAGCTGAACAAGAACTTTAAACTATTACATCTCCAAGCTCTTAGCAGAAACTCAATGCGGCAATTAGTCGTTGGTTACAACGTATCTAAACAAATTGGTACAGAAGACATCTTGCTAACCGGCTTGGCTGACCACTTGGAAACTATCAATGTCCACCGTACTCCACTCAATTGCCATACCCTCTTGCGCGTCTTGGACAGCAATTATAATGAAAAACTTCTCAATAAGACCAAACTGTTGAAGGCAATTTTGTTTATACTCTTCACTGACTCAGACAGTTTTTCGTATTTAAGCAACAAGCCGGATGTGGATGAGTGCACATACGTATTGGGACGTTTCTGTAAGGACCTTGTCAATGATGAGACGCGCAGCTTTGATGCTACCACGTTCGCTCCAAAACTAAATGAAATATGTAAGTCGGCTTGTATAACGCTTAATATTGAAGCAATGCTCGATGTGCTTCTTGAAAACAACATCCTTGTTAGGTACGGGAATCAGATGGAGTTTCGACACAGATATTGGATTTTCTATTTTGCAGCAGAATGGATGCGTCATGATGACCAGTTCAGGCAATTCATTCTGTTGAACCGCAATTATGTAAACTACCCAGAAATGATAGAGTTTTACTCAGGGATAGATGGAAAGCGTGCAGACGCAATAGAAATACTTCTCAATGACTTGACTTCACTGATTGATCAAGTCGACAACAAAATCGGTATTAAAAGCTCTTTCGATCCGATATCCCCGTTACTCTGGAATCCGACTGATGAGTACATTCAAAAGGCTAGAACCCAGATTGCCGAGAAAATAGAGTCGTCCAACCTTCCAGCGGATATCAAGGATAAACATGCAGACACGCACTATCAGTCAACAGCACCTTATGATCAGAGTATAAGGAGATTTATGAAAGACTATTCAGTATTGAGTCTCATATATAGCATTAAAGCTGCATCTCGAGCACTGCGGAGTAGTCCCTTCGTTGACGTTGAATTGAGGCGGAAACTAATCACCACAATACTCCGAGGTTGGGAAGAGATTTCAAGAGTGATCTTTTGGCTTACCCCCTTGCTCGCAACTAGAGGTCGGGCAGTGCACGACGGTTTATCATTAAGGCTCGCTGAGGGGTTTTCATCTGATTTAGATCAGCGTTTCAAAGAGATTATAATCGCGAATCCGTATAACAGCGTCAAGATACTGGGAGGCGATCTGGCATCGAAGAAGATAGGTCCACTAATATGTGAATGCTTTCGTGGAACGGAATCCAAACTTCAGAAACATATGATGGCATTATTCGTTACCACTGTTCGTCCTATAGGTTGGTATGAAGCGATAATCGATCATATTAATCTCTTACACCCAAGGTCTTTCTATCTTGGAGATATGCTTGGGAGATTAACCGACGAGGTCACTCTCGGCAATTTGGAGCAGGGAGAAGAGCATGCACTAAAGCAACTCACCGGTGCAATTCTCTCCAAACGTGAATATGCACCCAAGGTATCAGACACTAAAGAAATTCCACTCAATAAGATCTTAAGCGAAGAGAATAAATTGCCAATAGATAAGCTATTGAAGGGCAATAAAAGAACGTGGCCAGCTATGTAACAAAAGCATCAAAAACTGAGGACGGGAAAGGCCAACAACCGCATAAACCGGATCGCGGCCCTGTCGGGCCACTCTCGGTTATGCAATTGTTGTTGCCCTCTTTTGATTGGTAATCTTCATTATCCCCAGCTGCATGTATATTGGCTCGAAGGTTAATGAAAAAGTGGGGGAGGGGAACTAAATTCTATACATTCTGCCAGTTTAATTTCTACATATGGCTAAATTAGTAATGGCTTTATATAGCATGGGGGTATATTTGGGGGTATGAGTAAAATTACACTACAGATAAACATTGTAATTATATATACATAAGCAATCAGTTCGATTCCGGCCCCGCACCCTTACGTAAGCTATTGCATAAATAGTATTAAAAATAATATGATTCACCTGGGTCAATTTTGGATGCCGATTTTGTCTATAGGTGGGTCATTATTGCATGATGATTCACACAATATAGTTCATTGAAATATCGGATTGACAATCCGAATTTTCAATGAACAGCAAACAGAGGGTCGCTGTTAACTTATCAACTTATTCCTTGTCATGACAGCAAAGCTACGTCATTGCTGTAATTCCGGCGGTTTGGCGATTTATTATTTAAGCGTCGTTTTTGTTTTTTGTGCTGCGGCTCGCTTAAGAAATTAAAGGAAGAACAGGGGGGATTGCAGGCCGGGAATAACGATTTATTTCTGGAACGTATAAGAAAAATCGTGTAAATTACAACCTAACGCTTACTGTGTGCTGAAGTAGTGCGGGAATACATTCTGAAGAACCGGTGTGGAGGCAGATGAATAGTTTGAAAACAGGCGTTGTGGTTGTTGTGGCGTTATTTTCTTTTGTATGTCTTTTCTGTGGTGTTGCGATTGCGGAGAATAAAGTTGCCCCGGCAGAAGAAATTACCGGCAAAGAAATCCAAGACAAAGAAACGGGAAAACAAACCGCGGTAAAAAAGAAGCGTGGCGAAAAAAAAGAAAAAGCGGTGATTACGGGAAGTATTGAAAAACGGAGAGCCGCTTTGCAGGCGTCTTTCCGAAGGGCCGGCATCAGCTCCACTGAGATTGAAGCAATATTTTCCGACGAGCGGCTGGAGATCTACCACAATATATATGCGTCCGCGGCACCAAAAGAAGGTGAGAAAAAAAAGAAGAAGCTGAGTTACTTCGACGAGGAGTTCGGCCTGCTCAAGCCGGAGTCTATTGAATCCGGAAAAAGAATCGTGGCGGAAAACAAAGAACTTTTTGCGAGGCTGGAAAGTCTCTATGGTGTGCCTGCCAATTATATTGTGGCGATTATCAGGGTAGAGACGAATTTCAAGGAGAATCTCGGCAAATATGCTGTTTTCAATTCCCTTTATACGATGGCCATGCTCAGTAAAAGAACAAAGCGTGTTCGCATGGCCAGCAGAGAACTGGTTACCTGGGTTAAGACTTGCAAGCAAAGGGGCATGGATCCGTTTACCGTGAAAGGGTCCTGGGCCGGCGCTTTTGGCATCCCCCAGTTTATGCCTTCATCGTATGTTATTTTTGCCGTGGATCACAATAATGACGGGATAATCGACCTGTATGACTATCCCGATGCTTTTGCCAGTGTAGCCAATTACCTCCGCCGGGTGGGTTGGAAAAACGGCCACGAGAAAAGAATGCGCCGGGCGGTTTATCGTTACAACCATGAAAAAGCCTACGTCAATGCCGTCTTTGCCTATGCGGAGAGCATCTGATAAATTTATAGGGGACAAGCCCGAATTCGTGCGAATTCAAGGGACATAAAAAGCATTTCAACGCTATTAACTTCCACGCCAAACCGGGATTAAATCTTAGAAAAAAATGGGGACATCCTATCAGGTATATTCGGGGGTAGCCAAGTTCTGAATTCGGAATGTCTATTTTCGGGTCCTTTAATCTCATTGACAGTCCTTCAGGCTTCTTTTATATTCCTATCATTAGAAAGCAATGAATTGCTTATGTTGTATCATTGAAAGGGATTAACAGAATGAAGATCAATAGATTCAGTCTAATTTTAGCGGGCTTTTTAGTGTTTGTTCTATGCGGTAGCAGCAGCGCCGGAGAAAATACAGATAGAGATAATACGGCGGGCAACATTGTAATTGCAGCCCAGGCCGGGAATGTGCCGGAAATTATCAAGATAAAACAGCTTTTTAATCAACTTAAGCAAAGAGGTATGGTTAAAGAGTGGGAACTTCCCTATGAAAATTTATTGACCCGTCTTACTGCGGCAATATTTTTCTTTACGCCGGTAGATGATTCCAAATTAGAGGCAATATGGCGAGAGCTAGGCAGTTACCCCAGGCTTACCTACAGGCGGAATGAAGAAAAAAGGCTGTCGCAGTTGCAATGGCGGGTAGAATTCAATCAAGGTTTTGAGTTATAATTGGAAATGGAGAAGCTAAAAGATTAATTCACAGGGGAGCAAATTATTTTATCCAACCCAGTTCCTGGAGACAGGCTTTGTATGCTTTGTCGCGTTCTATATTCAAGGTAAGGTCTACAGGATTGTTCAATAAGTATCCGTCAACTTTCCCTGATTTAACAACACAGGCTTTATTGTCGAATTGCCAATCGGCCTCTGTTTTTCCCTGGGGAATTCGCGTTGGGGATGTCGCACAACCAATAAGTAAAACGAACGTTATTATTAAGAAAGATATTTTTTTCATTTACACACCTCGGTCATTGGCTTCTATGATTGTTGCTGCATCATGCATTTGTTAACGAAGCGTTAATATCTAATATTTTATAAATGCCAAATATTATAATGTGGGTAAATTTTGCCATTATCTATGCCACGATAGGAAAATTATTTCACTTTAATATCATTTTTTCATTCTTGTTTGCATATGAGCATTTACCATGCCAAGCCGCGATCCATAAAACAATTCAGGAAAACATTACACGTAGTCGGCAGTTCGACTAATTCTTTCTGTTCTTGTTAATATTGTCAATTGCCAATTGGTCAGACACCAGTCTGATTAGTTTTCATTGACATAAGATTGCAATTTTCCTATATTCCTTTTCTGAAAAAGCAGGTTCTTGTCAATAGTGTTTATTAACGGGTGGGTGCTCTTATCTTCCTTGCCCCTCCTGATGACAGGGAATGGCTGTCAAGGGAAATCAAAAGAATGGTCTTTCCCCCAGAAATTCCCTGTATAATTTCCTTCCTTATCCCAAGAAGGCCGTGTAAGGTCATCCGGTCTGCCCGGATCGGCGGGGTTTAAAATGCTCAGGGGGTGGTGCTATATTGGTCTGCGGTAGAGATCCCATCCGAGTGGCATAGTGAAATACTTTATTTGACAGGAGATTCCATATGTCCGAAGAATCCGAGAATAAAAAACTCAAACGAAAGATAGCCAGCCTGGAACAGACGATCACTGATCTTGACCAGGAGATGAAAAAGTTACAGCAGCGCGAGCAATTGCTGAACATCATGGCGGAAAAATCTTTTGCCGGGGCCTATGTATCGCAAGATGGTCAATTTAAGTTTGGGAGTTGGAATACCTTTTCATTTGCCGGATATACCGTTAAAGACCTATACGGGGAAAAAGCAGACAGTTTGATTCATCCGGAAGACAGAGACTTTGTTAAAGCGAATGCTCGAGCTATGCTCCGCGGGGAAAGAACAGCGCCGTATGAATTTCGGGTCGTAACACGAGGAGGACAAATACGCTGGATGATGGAAACGGTGACTCCGATTTTGTATGAGGGGAAGCCGGCAATTCTGGGCAACTCAATGGACATAACCGAGCGTAATCTTGATAAGGACGCCCGTCGTGAATCGGAAAGGCGTCTGTCCGATATCATTGAATTCCTTCCCGATGCAATCGTCGTGATCAATTGTGAAGGCGAAGTGATTGCCTGGAACCGGGCAATGGAGAAAATGACCGGGGTTGGCGCAAAAGATATGGTGGGTAAGGGTAATTATGAATATTCCATACCGTTTTATGGAGACCGACGGCCCGTCATCGTAGATCTTGTATTGAAACCGAATGTGGCGTTGGAAGAAGAATATTCGGGTTTTGATAGACACAAGAACGAATTGGTTGTCGAGACATGGTTGCCGGGCTTAAATACCCATGTCTGGGCTAAAGCGGGGCCCCTTTACGACAACAACAGGAATATTGTAGGTGCCATCGAGGTCATGCGCGACGTCACCAAGCGCAAGCTGGCGGAAGAAGCCCTCCGCGAATCGGAGAGGCGTCTGGCCGATATCATCGAATTTCTTCCCGATGCAACCGTCGTGATCAATTGTGAAGGGGAAGCGATTGCCTGGAACCGGGCAATGGAGAAAATGACCGGGGTAAGCGCGAAGGATATGGTGGGGAAGGGTAATTATGAATATTCGATACCGTTTTATGGGGACCGACGGCCCGTCATCGTAGATCTTGTACTGAAACCGAATGAGGAGTTGGAAAAGAAATATTCAGGCTTTGACCGACAGAAGTACGAATTGGTGGTTGAGACATGGGTGCCGGGTATAAAAGCTTATGTATGGGGTAAAGCTAGTCCTCTTTATGATAATAATGGTAATATTGTCGGAGCTATAGCGGTCCTGCGCGACATTACGGCACGCAAGCTGGCGGAGGACGCCCTACGCGAATCGGAGAGGCGTCTGGCCGATATCATCGAATTTCTTCCCGATGCAACAGTCGTGATCAATCGAGAAGGGGAAGCAATTGCCTGGAACCGGGCAATGGAGAAAATGACCGGAGTAAGCGCGAAGGATATGGTGGGGAAGGGTAATTATGAATATTCGATACCGTTTT